>NZ_JBYPSB010000002.1:0-822560 GCF_057815095.1 Cupriavidus sp. 86D6
CAGCGCACGCAAAGCGCTCATCCGTCGATCGCGCCGGTGCATGCGCCGGTGATCGAGTACTGAAATCCTACGATGGGTGGCGCGGCATCGGAGCCGGGCCACCCGGAACAAGCGCATAGGCAAAAGGCGCAACCGCCATGACACACCCTCAACAAATCGGTCGCAAGCTGGAAATGGCCGCCGTCGCCTTTGCGACGGGATTCTCGTCGCATGGGCACACCTCGTCGTCCCTTGGCATGTTGGCCGGGACGCTGGCGGTGTGTGCCCTGGTCGCCCGCAGCGCGCTCGGCAAGCGCCCCGCCCCGACGGGACTGGCCTGGGTAGCGCATTGATCGCATGGCCGGGAGCGTACCCCCGTTGTAGAGCTTGTGACAGACTTGAAGTGCATGTTGCGGCCATCTACGATGCCCGGCATGGACACTTTTCACTCCGCCACCTGGCGGCTCCTGGTCATCAGCCTGCCGACGTCGGCAGCCACGGCCCGCATGCGGTTCTGGCGCGCGATCAAGGCGCTGGGCGGCGCGGCGCTGCGCGATGGCGTCTACCTGGTTCCCGACCGGGCTGAACTGCAGCCGCCGCTGCAGGCACTTGCCGACGATGCGGCGGACCAGGATGGCAAGGTCTGGCTGCTATCGGTCGTGGCCACGCAGGAACAGGAAGCCGACTATCGGCGCCTGTTCGATCGTTCGGCCGAATATGCCGACTGGACCGCTGAACTGGCAGCCGCCCGCGAGGCCATCACGGGCCTGGGCGAAGCCGAGCTGTTGCGCGTCGCGCGCCGATTGGGACGTGGCTATGACGCGATCCGGAAGATCGACTTCTTCCCCGGCGAGCCCGCGGCGATTGCCGAGGCAAAGTGGCGCGATTTCAATGCCGCCGTGGATGCCGCGCTGTCTCCCGGCGAGCCGCACGGCGTCTCCGGTGCCATCGCCAGGCGCGATCCCACGCAATACCAGGGGCGCTGCTGGGCCACGCGCAAGCACCTCTGGGTAGACCGCGTCGCGTGCGCCTGGCTGATCCAGCGTTTTATCGACCCCCATGCCAGGTTCCTGTGGCTCGATGACGTGCGGCAGTGCCCGGCCGATGCGCTCGGATTCGATTTCGACGGCGCGACGTTCACGCATATCGGCGACCGCGTGTCGTTCGAGGTGCTGATGGCGAGCTTCGGGCTGGACGAGGACAAGGGGCTGGCCAAGCTGGCGCAGCTGATCCACGTGCTCGATGTCGGTGGGGCGCCGGTCGCGGAGGCCAGCGGCTTCGAGGCCGTGCTGACCGGGGCACGCACCCGTATGCCGGACGACGACGCGTTGCTGCGCGATATGAGCCCGGTACTGGACTCCCTCTACACCCACTACGGCAGCGCCAGCCGCCGCAAACGTTAGCACCCTGGGGACGATGCACATGAATCCGCAAGACACGACCCCCACTGGGGACATCGGCCAGGACGGCCCCCGCTATGGCCTCTGGCAGCTGGTCTGCTACATGCTGCGCCTGGGCACGCTCGGCTTTGGCGGGCCGGTGGCGCTGGCCGGCTACATGCATCGCGATCTGGTCGAGCGCAGGCAATGGATTACCGATGGGGACTACAAGGAGGGCATCGCGCTGGCGCAACTGGCGCCTGGGCCAATGGCCGCGCAGCTTGCCATCTATCTGGGCTATGTCCACTACCGCATCGTCGGCGCCACGCTGGTCGGCATTGCCTTTGTGCTGCCGTCGTTCCTGATGGTGCTGGCGCTGGGCTGGGCCTATACGAAGTTCGGCGGCCTGACGTGGATGCAGTCGGTGTTCTACGGCGTCGGCGCGGCGGTGATCGGCATCATCACGCTCAGCGCGTACAAGCTGACCAACAAGAGCGTGGGACGTGACCCGTTGCTGTGGGGCATCTATCTGGTGCTGGGCGCGGTCACGGTGATTACCGAATCCGAAATCGCCTGGCTGTTCCTGGCCGCCGGGCTGCTGGTGTGGTTCTGGCGCGCGCCGCCGAAGTGGCTGCGCGAACGGGGCGTCAATGCCGTCGCCGCCGCGCAGTTGCCGATGGCCGGCGGGTTCGCCAGCAGCCTGGACTGGCCGCTGCTGATGCAGATCGGCGTGTTCTTCGCCAAGGCCGGGGCGTTCGTATTCGGCTCGGGGCTGGCCATCGTGCCGTTCCTGTACGGCGGCGTGGTGACCGAGCACCACTGGCTCAATGACAAGCAGTTTGTCGATGCCGTGGCCGTGGCCATGATCACGCCCGGCCCCGTGGTGATTACCGTGGGCTTTATCGGCTATCTGGTGGCCGGCCTGCCCGGCGCGGTGGTGGCCGCGCTGGCCACGTTCCTGCCCTGCTATCTGTTTACCGTCATCCCGGCGCCTTACTTCAAGAAGTACGGCAAGCGGCCGGCCATCATTGCCTTCGTGGACGGCGTGACGGCCGCGGCCGTCGGCGCCATCACGGGCGCCGTGATCGTGCTGGCCCGGCGCTCGCTGGTCGATGTCCCGACCGTGGCGCTGGCCGTGGTGACCGTGCTGTTGCTCTGGCGTTTCAAGAAACTGCCAGAGCCGGTGATCGTGCTCGGTGCGGCCGTCATCGGGCTGATCGTCTATCCGCTGCTGCGCGGCTGATGTCAGCCGGCGTCGGCGGATGTTCAGGAGCCAATCATGAAATGGATCACGCGAGAACGCCCCAAGATCGACCGGATTGCCTGTCCCTGGCTGGTGGCCCGGTTTATCGATCCTTCGCCGGAGTTTCTATATGTACCCGCCGGCGACGTACTGGCCGAAGCGCAGCGCAGCGGGGCGATTCCCTACGACATACCCGGCGTCGAGCTGTCGCACGAAGGCGACCTGTGCAGTTTCGACGCCTTCCTCAAGAAGTACGGCCTGGCCGACCCTTCGCTCGCCCAGCTTGCCGCCATCGTCCGGGGTGCCGACACGTCGCGGCTGGACCTCACCCGCGAGTCCGGCGGCCTCTATGCCATATCGCTGGGCCTGTCGCAGACCTTTGCCGACGACCATGACATGCTGCGGCAGGGCATGGTGATGTACGACGCCCTGTACGCCTGGTGCAAGCACTGCCAGGCCGAGACGCACAACTGGCCGCCGATCCTGCCGGCCTGAACGATCCCCGCAAAAAGTGCCTTTCAGGTATCAATCACAATACGGATGACATCAGGCGCGGCGCCGATCACGGCCTGCCGCGCCGTGCGTCCCTGTAGAATGTCGGCCTGTTGGCTGGCCACCCGGCGCTGCCCATCGGTCAACCCGGTGGGCCAGGACGCCAGATGGCCGATAGCTCACGCGTTCAGCGACCTCTGCGGATCGCCTTGCCGAATCGCCTGGATTCCGCGCCCACTTCCCGATGTTCACACCATGCCGGCCCACAACCCGGCGCGGCGGGGCAATTGTGCGCGGCGCCCGGGCCTTGCCTGGCTGTGAGCGCCAGCGGCGCCAACGGGCGCGAATGGTGCCGGTGGCGGCGATCCTGCCATCGGTGCGGCGGCACGCGTTGCCGCACCCTTAATCTCTCCTCGACATCATGAAAAAAATAGCAGCCGTTCTCCTGATCTCCGGTCTTTCGTTGCTGGCCGCCTGCGGCAAGAGCGACCCGACGCCGGCGGCAAAGCCTGCCAGCGCGGGCACCAGCATCGTCGTCGGCCTGGACGACAACTTCCCGCCGATGGGTTTCCGCGATGCCAACAACCAGCTGGTCGGCTTCGACATCGACATGGCGAAGGAAGCGGCGCAGCGCCTTGGCATGACGGTGGATTTCAAGCCGATCGACTGGAGCGCCAAGGAAGCCGAACTGAACGGCAAGCGCGTTGACGTGCTGTGGAACGGCCTGACGATCACCGAGGACCGCAAGAAGAACATCAGCTTCACCGCGCCGTACATGACGAACCACCAGATCGTCATCGTGACCGAAAAGTCGCCGATCCAGACCAAGGCCGACCTGGCCGGCCGCATCGTTGGCGCGCAGGACGGCAGCAGCGCCGTGGACGCGATCAAGAAAGAGGCAGCCGTGGCCGCCAGCCTGAAGGAACTGAAGTCGTTTGGCGACAATGTGACGGCGCTGATGGACCTGTCGGCAGGCCGCCTCGACGCCGTGGTGGTCGACGAAGTGGTGGGCCGCTACCTGGCCAGCAAGCGCGCCGGCGAATACCGCATCCTGGCCGAGAACTTCGGCACCGAAGACTACGGCGTGGGCGTGCGCAAGGACGACGGCGAACTGCTGGACAAGCTGAACAAGACGCTGGCCGCGATGAAGCAGGACGGCACGGCCGCACGCATCGCCACCCAGTGGTTCGGCGCGGACATCACGAAGTAAGGACAGCCACCTTGCAGGGGGCGCAGGGTTCGGGAAAGCAAGCAAATTGCACCGGCCCTGTTGCACCTGCATCGTAATGTTTCAGCATGGACTACGTTCTTTCTCTCCTGCCTCCGATGATGGAAGGGGCCAAGGTCACCTTGACCCTGTTCGCCATCACGCTCGGGCTGTCGGTGCCGCTGGGCCTGGCGCTGGCCCTGCTGCGGATTTCGGCGTGGGCGCCGGTCAGCGGCCTGGTGAATGGCTATATCTGGCTGATGCGCGGCACGCCGCTGATGCTGCAGATGCTTTTCATCTATTTCGCGCTGCCGTTCGTGCCGTATGTCGGCATCCGGCTGCCCGATTTCCCCGCTGCGGTGGTCGCGTTCGCGCTGAACTACGCGGCGTACTTCGCCGAGATCTTCCGGGCCGGCATCCAGTCGGTGGAGCGCGGCCAGTACGAGGCCAGCAAGACGCTGGGCCTGAGCTACTTCCAGACCATGCGCCGGATCGTGCTGCCCCAGATGATCGGCCGCGTGCTGCCCCCGGTGAGCAACGAGACCATCACGCTGGTCAAGGACACCTCGCTGATCTACGTGCTGGCGCTCAATGACGTCCTGCGCACGGCGCGCAGCATCGTGCAGCGCGATTTCACGACAACCCCGTTCCTGGTGGCCGCACTGTTTTACCTGGTGATGACGCTGGTTCTGACGTGGCTCTTCCAACGCCTCGAAAAACGCTATGCAAGATACGATCAATGAGAACGCCGGCGTGCGCGAGCGCCCATTGATGGTGTCGGCCCGCGACATTCACAAGTCCTTCGGCGCGCTGGAGGTGCTGAAGGGCGTGTCGCTGTCGCTGCGCAAGGGCGACGTGACCGCCGTCATCGGCCCGTCGGGCTCGGGCAAGAGCACGCTGCTGCGGTGCATGAACCATCTGGAACTGATCGACCGCGGCACGCTGGAAATCGAGGGCGAAGTGCTGGCGGCCACCGACGCCAGCGGTGTGCGCTACGCCAAGGGTGCCGATCTGCGTCGTATTTGCGCCAGGATGGGCATGGTGTTCCAGTCGTTCAACCTGTTCCCGCACCTGACCGTGCTGCAGAACCTGATCGAGGCCCCGATGACGGTCAAGGGCATGCCGCGCGACCGCATCGTGCCGCTGGCCGAGGATCTGCTGCGCAAGGTCGGCCTGTTCGACAAGCGCGACAGCTATCCGTCGCGTCTGTCGGGCGGCCAGAAGCAGCGCGTGGCGATTGCCCGCGCGCTGGCCATGGAGCCGGACATCATGCTGTTCGACGAGCCCACGTCGGCGCTCGACCCCGAACTGACCGGCGAAGTGCTGCGCACCATGCGCCAGCTGGCCGACGAGCACATGACGATGCTGGTGGTCACGCACGAAATGGGTTTCGCGCGCGAGGTGGCCAGCCATGTGGTCTTCATGGACGGCGGCAAGGTGGTCGAGGAGGGCCCGCCGGCGCAGCTGTTCGGGGCGCCCGTTCAGGCGCGGACGCGGGAATTCCTGACGCGCGTGTTCTGAGGCGTGGGCCGGCCCCCGCGGCCGGCGCACCTGGCGCGTGTCGTTTTGTCGCGTTTGTATCAAGACTGTTGCAGGTAGAATGCGCACCGCGGCACACGGTCCTCGTGTGCCGACCGTGACTGCAGGTGCCGGCGAGCCATTCGCCGGTTAAACGGGAAACAGGTGCGTCGCCGATCGTCCAGATTTCGACGAGAGCGGCCATGCCTGTGCTGCCCCCGCAACGGTAAGCAGGTTGGGAACCGTCAGGCCGATCCATCCGGGTCGGCGGTCACTGCGCCAGCACATGGCGCGGGAAGGCGATGGCATCCCGGCGCGAGACGCGCCGCCCTGCAAGCCCGGATACCGGCCTGTTGTCATCATCGAAATCCATTGCCCGGGCGGGGTCGCCTGGCTTCACGATGACACACAATCTGTCCGCGCATTCCGCCGGCCGCTTGCGCTCGGCTCCGTTTCGCCCTGGCTCCGCGCGTGCGCGCCGGCCACATCTGCTGGCTGCCTCGCTTGGCACCGTCGCCAGCCTCAATTTCCCCGGTGCATGGGCCCAGGAGGCCGCTTCCGACCGTAAGGCGGGCACGCTGCCGGCCGTCACGGTCAGCGGGGCGGCTCAGCTTGACCCGCCCGGGCTGGCCCTGTCCGCGCCCGAATACACGGGCAGCCGCCTGGGCCTGACCCCGCTGGAAACACCGGCCAGCGTCGAAGTGCTCGGCGGCGAAACGATCCGGGCACGTGGCGACCAGTCCGTGCGGGAAGCGGTGACGCGCGCCACCGGCATCACGGGCAACCCGGCGCCCGGCAACGGCGGCACGTCGCTGGCGGCCCGTGGCTTTGCCGGCCAGGGCTCGGTCATGCAACTGCTCGACGGCACGCGCATGTACGTGGCCTCGGGCACGGTCACGTTTCCGTTCGATACCTGGTCGGTGGATCGCATCGAAGTGCTGCGCGGGCCTGCATCGGTCATGTATGGCGAAGGTGCCATCGGTGGCGTGGTCAACGTGGTGCAGAAGAAGCCGATCCGCGCGCCCATCGAGAACGAACTCCAGATCGCGGGCGGCACCGGGAAGACCGCGCGCGTGGCGTTCGACAGCGGCGGCAAGGTCAACGACAACCTGTCGTACCGCTTCGCCACCGCGTACAACCGCTCGGCCGGCTGGGTCGATCGCGGGGATTCGAACAACCTGATGGTGTCGGCGTCGGTGCGGCTGGACGTCAATCCGGACTTCAACCTGACGCTGTCCTATGACGACGGCACCCAGCATCCGCAGCAGTACTTCGGCGTGCCGCTGGTGAACGGCAGCCTGGACACGTCGCTGCGCAAGAAGAACTACAACGTCGGCGATGCCCAGATCAGCTACCGCGACCGCTGGACGCGCCTGAACGCCGAATGGACGCCCAACGACCGCGTCACCGTGCGTAACCAGTTCTATTACCTGACCAGCCATCGGCATTGGCGCGATAGCGAGACCTACGCGTTCCTGCCGGCAACCTCGCAGGTGCGCCGCACCGACTATCTGGAAATCCTGCACGACCAGGAGCAGGTGGGCAATCGCGCGGACCTGACAGTCAAGAGCCGGCTGTTCGGGCTGGAGAACGCCACGACGGTCGGCTTCGACATCAACAAGATCAACTTCACGCATTCGAACAATTCGCCGTATGGCGGATCGTCGACGGTCAATGCGTACGACTTCGATCCGGGGATGTTCTTCAGCCCGCCGGGCATCGTCACCTCGCCGCGCCTGCGGACCCACACCACGCAGTACGCGCTGTTCGGCGAGCATCGTATTTCCTTTACGCCGCAGTGGTCGGTGATCGGCGGCGTGCGCTTCGACCACGCCCGGCTGTATCGCACCGATCTGGTCGCCAACACGGGCTGGGAGAAAACCTTCGCCAATACCACGTGGCGCGTGGGCACGGTGTACCAGTTCACGCCGGCGCTGTCGGTCTACGCGCAGTACGCCACGGCCACCGATCCGCTTGGCTCGCTGGTGACGACCAGCGACGCACAGCGCAATTTCGAGCTGGCTACCGGCAAGCAGGTGGAAGTGGGGGTGAAGCAGGCGTTCTGGGGCCATCGCGGCGAATGGACGGTTGCGGCCTACGAGATCCGCAAGAACAACCTGCTGTCGCGCGACCCGGTCAACCCGACGATCACCCAGCAGGTGGGCGAGCAGTCGTCGCGCGGGCTGGAGGCATCGGCCAGCGTGGAAGTGCTGCGCGGCCTGCGCCTGGACATCAACGGCACGGTGCTGCGGGCACGCTACGACGACTTCACCGAGTCAGTGGGAGGCGTGGCGGTGTCGCGTGCCGGCAATGTGCCGACCAGCGTGCCGCAGCAGGCGGCCAACGCCTGGCTGAGCTGGAACTTCATGCCGCAGTGGACGTTCGCCACGGGCCTGCGCTACGTGGGCGGCCGTTACGCGGACACCGCGAACAAGGTGCGCGTGCCGAGCTATACGACGGTCGATACCGCACTGTCGTGGCGCGTGACCAGGCAGGCGGCGCTGACGCTGCGCGTCTACAACGTGTTCAACCGCGACTACGCCGAATCGTTCTCGAACGGCGGCCAGCAGTGGCTGCTGGGCCGTCCGCGCTCGGCGGAACTGTCGGCAAACTTCTACTTCTGAGTGGCGTCGGGCGGTCGGTGGCCGCCCAGCCTCGCCCTTCAAAGGCCGGGAGGGCAAGACTGTCACGGAAGTGTCATATCGCGCGCTTACATTTTCGTTCGACCATGCAACGTGAGCGAATGAGCGTCGATGAGCCTGACCCTGCGGCAACGTGAAATCTTCGGCTGGCTGAATGATGCCGGCTACCTCAGTACCGAACAACTGGCCAGCCGCTTTGGCGTCAGCAGCCAGACCATCCGGCGCGACATCAACGAACTGAGCGTGCAGGGGCTGGCGCGACGCATGCACGGCGGGCTGAGCTTGCCGGCCAGCCAGCACAACATCAGCTACCTGCAACGCAGTACCGCGCATGTGGAGCGCAAGCGGCGCATTGCCGAGGCGGCCATTGGCATCGTCGAGGCCGATGCCACGGTGTTCCTGGGCTATGGCACCACGGTGGCCGACTTTGCCCGCGCCCTGCCGGACGACCTGCCGCTGCGCGTGATCACCAACAACCTGGGTGCCGTGCATGCCTTGGCCGACAAGCCCCGCATCGAAACCTGGGTCACGGGCGGACGGCTGCGTGCCGGCGATTTCGATGTAATGGGCAGTGCCACCCTGGATTTTGTACGACGTTTTCGTGCGCATGTGGCGATCTGCAGCGCCGCCGGCATTGACGCGGACGGCACGTTCTACGAATTCCAGCCGGAGGAGGCCGAATTTAGCCAGGTGTTGCTGTCGCACAGCCATCTGCGCGTGCTGCTGGCCGACAGCAGCAAGTGCCTGCGCCACGCGCCGTGCCGCGTGGCTGGCCTGGACCAGATCGACCACCTGTTCACGGACGCCGAAGCCACCGACGCGCTGCCAACGTTGCCGGGCCTGTGCGAGCGCGCCGGCGTGGCGCTGCACCTGTGCTGAGCCACCGGCACCGCCGACTCACCTGGCGTCTTCCTTCGTCCCGGATACCGGATCGCCGCGATTGACGGCGTGATCGCCCGGCCCGCCCAAGGGGCAGGGCCGTCCGCGAGTTGAGGGGGTGTGTCATGCGCCACATTCGTGCGCTTGCTTTGGCGCATGCGGGACCTATGCTGAATCACACCGATCTCCGGCGTGTCACCACCACAAAAAAGGGTCCCATGGCATCCACCGCGCCTACTCCAACGCCCGCCCACCCGCCGGCCCCCCACTGGCTGCGCTGGCTGCCCGGCCTGGCCATGCTGCGCACCTACGAGGCAGCCTGGCTGCCGCGTGACCTGGCGGCGGGGCTCGTGCTGACGACGATGCTGGTGCCGGTGGGTATCGCCTATGCCGAGGCGTCGGGCGTGCCGGGCGTGTACGGGCTCTACGCGACGATCATCCCGCTGCTGGCCTACGCGCTGTTCGGGCCGAGCCGCATCCTGGTGCTGGGGCCCGATTCCGCGCTGGCCGCGCCGATCCTGGCGGTGGTGGTTGGCATGTCCGGCGGCGACCCGATGCGCGCCGTGGCCACCGCCAGCCTGATGGCCATCGTGGCCGGCCTGTTCTGCATCGTGCTGGGCCTGCTGCGGCTGGGGTTCATTACCGAACTGCTGTCCAAGCCGATCCGCTACGGCTATATGAATGGCATCGCCCTGACGGTGCTGGTCAGCCAGTTGCCAAAGCTGTTCGCCATCAAGGTCGACGATGCCGGGCCGCTGCGCGAGCTGTGGTGGCTGGCGCAGGCCATCGCCGATGGCAAGGCCAACTGGTACAGCTTTGCCGTGGGCGCGGCCAGCCTGGTGCTGATCCTGTTCCTGAAGCGATTCGAGCGCGTGCCGGGCATCCTGATCGCCGTGGTGCTGGCCACGCTGGCGGTCAGTGTGTTCCGGCTCGATCACCACGGCGTGAAGGTGCTGGGCGAAATCCCGCAGGGGTTGCCGACCTTCGCGCTACCGTGGTTCAGCGGCGTGGATATCGTCCGCATCGCACTGGGCGGCTGTGCCGTGGCGCTGATCGCCTTTGCCGATACTAGCGTGCTGTCGCGCACCTATGCCGCGCGCACCCATACGCGGGTGGACCCGAATCAGGAGATGGTGGGCCTGGGCGTGGCCAACCTGGCGACCGGGCTGTTCCAGGGGTTTCCGATCAGCAGCAGCGCGTCGCGCACGCCGGTGGCCGAGGCAGCCGGCGCCCGCACGCAGCTGACTGGCGTGGTCGGCGCCATTGCCGTGGCGGCCCTGCTGCTGGTGGCGCCCAATCTGCTGCGCTACCTGCCCAACAGCGCGCTGGCCGCCGTGGTGATCGCGGCGGCCAGCGGGCTGTTCGAGTTCAAGGATCTGCAGCGCATCTATCGCATCCAGCAGTGGGAGTTCTGGCTGTCGATGCTGTGCTTTGCCGCCGTGGCCGTATTCGGCACGATTCCCGGCATCTGCCTGGCCGTGGTCCTGGCCGTGATCGAATTCCTGTGGGACGGCTGGCGGCCGCATTTCGCGGTACTGGGCCGGGTGCCGGGCCTGCGCGGCTACCACGACCTGAAACGCTATCCCCATGCGGCGCTGATCGACGGGCTGGTGCTGTTCCGGTGGGACGCGCCGCTGTTCTTTGCCAATGCCGAACTGTTCCAGCAGCGCCTGACGGAGGCCGTGGAGGCGGCGCCGAAGCCGGTGCGCTGGGTGGTGGTGGCGGCCGAGCCGGTCACCAGCGTGGACGTCACGTCGGCCGACATGCTGCGCGAACTGAGCCAGAACCTGGCCCAGGACGGCGTGGCCCTGCATTTCGCGGAAATGAAGGACCCTGTCCGAGACAAGCTGCGGCGCTTCGAGCTGACGGAGACATTCTCCAACGCCTGTTTCCATCCCACCGTGGGCAGCGCCGTGGACGACTATCTGGCCAGCATCGGCGCACGGAAACTGGACGAATGACGATGGGGCGAGGCACGGCCAGCGGCTGGGGGGTACGCCGCGTCAGCCCCCGCTGGCGCCCATCGCCCCGAACCGCCACGACAACCGCCGCGCCGCCTGCCTGACCAGCTGGGCCACCTCGCTGTCCAGCGCGCTGTCGAAGCTGCCGCTGCTGCCCATCACGGCGATGACCAGCGCCAGCGCGCCGGTGTGGTCGAACACCGGGGCGGCCAGGGTGTCGATGCCGGGCACGGGGCGGCTGACGGCGTTGTCGATGCCGTCGTCGCGGATCTGGCGCCAGCGCGGGATGGCGGCCTGCCGGATCGCCGCATCCACGGGCACACCCGCCATGCGGATCGCATCCTGCGCCAGCGCCTGGGTCAATACGTCATCGGGCAGATGGGCGGCAAACGTGCGGCCGATGGCCGTGTTGACCATCGACAGCACCGTGCCCACGCGCAGGCTGACGTGCTGCGGACGCAACGCTTCTTCCAGCCGGATCACCGTGGGCCCCAGAGGGCCGAACACCGCCATCGCCACCGACAGGCCCGTGGCATGCGCCAGCGCCACCACCTCGGGCTCGGCCTCGCGCGTGGGCGACAGGCGCTGCAGCGCCACCAGGCCCATTTCCAGCGCCAGCATGCCGGCCTCGAAGTCGCCGTCGGCATTGCGCGTCAGCAGGCCGATCTTCTGCAGGCTGACCAGATGCGGGAACGCCTTGGCCGGCGCCATGCCGGCGGCGCGCGCCAGTTCGCCCAGCGATAGCGGACGGCCGGCGTCGGCCAGCGCATTGAGCAACTGGCCGGTATTGTCGAGCGACTGGATGCCGCGCTGGGGTTTGCTCTCTTCCAGTTCGGTCATGTCGCCTCCATTGCCCGCGCGATGTCGTCGATGGCCCCGCGCAGCATGCGTGCCACCGGGCCTTGCCAGTCGACGTCGATGGCGCCCGTGGAGCCGATGGCGGTCAGTACCAGGCGCAGCGTGCCGTCGGCATCGACCAGCGGCATCGCCAGGCTGCTGACTGCCGGGCTGGGCGTATCGATGCTGCGTTCCATGCCGCGCTGGCGCACGGCGGCCAGTTGATCCATGAAGGCGGGCAGGGCATCCGCGGAAGACGCACCAGCCTCTTGCTGGCGCCAGATCGGCTGCCAGTGCGCTGGCGGCTGGAACGCGCAGTACGTGCGGCCGGTGGCCGTGGTGGCCAGGGCCATGACCGTACCCACGTGCAGGTTGACGTGCAGCGGCGACCCGGCGGACGCGTAATGGACGATGGTCGGCCCCTGCGGCGTGGGCAGGCTGACGGCCACGTTCCAGCCGATGGCCGAGGCCAGCGCCTGCACGGGCGGCACGGCCGCCCGGTACGCCGGCGTGTGGTCCAGATGCAGCATGCCCAGGCGCAAGGCCAGCGGCCCCGGTTCGTAGCTGCCGTCGAGATGATCGCGCTTGATGAGCCCCAGGCGCGTCAGGCTGACCAGATAGGTATGCGCCTGCGCCGGCGCCAGTTGCGCGGCGGCGGCCAGTTCGGCCAGGGCCAGCGGCCGGCGCGCATCGGCCAGCGCCTGCAGCAGGCGGCCGCCCACCTCCACGCTCTGGATGCCGCGTTGTGTCTTGCCGGCGGATTCGCCCGGGGGTCTTGCCATGCCTGCGTGCTGCCTGTCTGTCGGAAAGAGCCCAATGGTACGCGATGCATCGCCAGCGGGCGGCCTGTCAGGCGCTTGTCGCGGCGCCTCGGCATCGGGGTTTTCCCGCGTCCCCTACGCTGCGACAAGGCTTGGCGGGTAATTTAGCAAATAGCAATCGTATTTGCCATTGACTAAAAATAGCCGTCTTCCTAAGATTCATTCACGCCGATCCCCCGCGTGATCGCCCGACCCATCCCCCTACACAAGACAACGAGGCAGACATGGCAAAAGCATTCGCATCCCAGGCCGACCTGGAAGCCAAGCAGATCACCTTCACCCAGCTTTCGGAAAACGCCTGGGCCTATACGGCCGAGGGCGATCCCAATTCGGGCGTGATCATTGGCGACGACGGCGTGATGATCGTGGACACCACCGCCACGCCGGCCATGGCGCAGGACCTGATTGCCCGCATCCGCGAGATCACCGACAAGCCGATCAAGTACGTGGTGCTGTCGCACTACCACGCGGTGCGCGTGCTGGGCGCGTCGGCCTACTTTGCCGAGGGCGCGCAGCAGGTCATGGCCAGCCGGGGCACCTACGAGATGATCGTGGAGCGCGGCGAGGCCGACATGAAATCCGAGATCGAACGCTTTCCGCGCCTGTTCGCCGGCGTGGAAACCGTGCCGGGCCTGACCTGGCCGACGCTGGTCTTCGAGCGCGAGATCACGCTGTTCATGGGCAAGCTCGAAGTGCGCATCGCCCACCTGGGCGCCGGCCACACCAAGGGCGACACCGTGGTGTGGCTGCCGCAGCAGAAGGTGCTGTTCTCGGGCGACCTGGTGGAGTACGACGCCGCCTGCTACTGCGGCGACGCCCAGCTCGAACAATGGCCGGCCACGCTGGACGCGCTGGCCGCGCTGCAGCCCGAAAAGCTGGTGCCGGGCCGCGGCCCCGCGCTGACCACCCCGGCCGACGTGGCCAAGGGTCTGGCCTACACCAAGGATTTCGTCTCCACACTGCTGCAGGCCGGCCGCGAAGCCGTGGCCGACAAGCTCGACCTGAAGGCCGCCATGGCGCATACGCGCAAGTTGATGGACCCGAAGTTCGGCCACGTATTCATCTACGAGCACTGCCTGCCGTTCGACGTGTCGCGCGCGTTCGACGAGGCGTCCGGCATCACGCATCCGCGCATCTGGACGGCGCAGCGCGATCAGGAGATGTGGGCGGCGTTGCAGGCGTAAGCCGGCATAAGCCGGTGCAAGCCGGTGCGATGGTTTTCTCCCCTCTCCCGCACGGCGGGAGAGGGGCGGGGGAGAGGGCAGGGCAGTTCCCTTGGCCACGGGTAGCAGGCGGAACCGCCAGCCCCTCTCCCCCAACCGCTCTTCCACGTCGCGGGACAGCGGAGCAAAAGAACGCAACCACATACAAGTGGACGGAGACACCATGAGCAGTACCGAAGTCGACATCGACTACCAGAAGCAGACGTATGCCTACATGCCCTGTGCCGAGCAGCAGCCGGGCCACCGGGCCGAGGGCCCGCATCCCGTGATCGTGGTGGGCGCGGGGCCGGTGGGGCTGGCCACCGCGATCGACCTGGCGCGCCACGACGTGCCGGTGGTGCTGGTCGATGACGACTGCACGCTGTCCACCGGCTCGCGGGCGATCTGCTTTGCCAAGCGCACGCTGGACATCTTCGACCGCCTGGGCTGCGGCGACCGCATGGTCGACAAGGGCGTGCGCTGGCATGTGGGCAAGGTGTTCCTGCAGGACCGCCAGATCTACGCGTTCGACCTGCTGCCCGAGGCCGGCCATCGTCGTCCGGCATTCATCAACCTGCAGCAGTATTACGTCGAGGGCTACCTGCTCGATTGCGCGCGGGCGATGCCCAATATCGACATCCGCTGGAAGAGCCGCGCCGTGGCCGTGGCGCAGCACCCGGACCACGTGGCGCTGACCATCGAGACCCCCGACGGCTGCTACACGCTGTGCGGCCGCTACGTGGTGGCGGCCGACGGCTCGCGCAGCCCGCTGCGCAAGATGCTGGGGCAGGAAAGCCATGGCCACACGTTCCGCGACCGCTTCCTGATTGCCGATGTGAAGATGGAGGCGCCGTTTCCGGCCGAACGCTGGTTCTGGTTCGATCCGCCGTTCCATCCGAACCAGTCGGTGCTGCTGCACCGCCAGCCCGACAACGTCTGGCGCATCGACTTCCAGCTGGGCTGGGATGCCGACCCCGTGGCCGAGAAGGCGCCCGAGCGCGTGATCCCCCGCGTGCAGGCGCTGCTGGGCCCCGACGCGAAGTTCGAACTCGAATGGGTCAGCGTCTACACGTTTGCCTGCGTGCGCATGGACAGCTTCCGCCATGGCCGCGTGCTGTTTGCCGGCGATGCCGCGCACGGGGTGTCCCCGTTCGGCGCGCGTGGCGCCAACAGCGGCGTGCAGGACGCCGAGAACCTGGCCTGGAAACTGGCCTATGTGCTGCAGGGCAAGGCGCCCGACAGCCTGCTGGACACCTACGCCAGCGAACGCGAATACGCGGCCGACGAGAACATTCGCAATTCCACGCGCGCCACCGATTTCATCACGCCGAAGAGCGCGGTCAGCCGGGTGTTCCGCGATGCCGTGCTGACGCTCGCGCGCGATCACGCGTTCGCGCGGCAGCTGGTCAACAGCGGTCGTCTGTCGGTGCCGGCGGTGCTGCACGATTCGACGCTCAACACGGCCGATGCCGATGCATTCGGCGGCGCCATGGCGCCGGGGGCGGCATGCGTGGACGCACCGGTTGCCGATGCGGCCGGCAAGCCGTGGCTGCTGCAGCACCTGGGCAACGCGTTCGTGGTGCTGGTGTTCGGCCCGCCGGCCGGGCTCGATGCCGCGCAGGCCGAGGCGCTGCGCACGCTGCAGCAGGGCGGCATTCCGCTGCGCGTGGTGTTTGTCACCGACCCGGCCATTTCGGCATCGGCACAGGCGTGGCCCGGCGCCACGGTGCTGCGCGATGCCGAAGGCCTGGCCGCCAGCCGCTACGACGCGCGTGCCGGCACCTGCTACCTGATCCGGCCGGACCAGCACGTTTGCGCGCGCTGGCGCGGTGTCGATGTGGCTGGCATCGCCGCTGCACTGGCCCGTGCCACCGGCAATGCGCCGGTATCCCGGACCCTGACGCCCTCCGCCCCGGTGCAGGCAGCGGCCCTGGCCTGAAGCCCTGAACCCAGCCAACCGAAGGAGACAGGCCCCATGCCGCTCAATACCGCCCCCAACCTTGCGCGCCCCGACGACTTCTACGAGGCGCTGATCGACATGCACCGCGGCCTCGACGACGCCGCCAGCCAGGCCGTCAACGCGCGGCTGATCCTGCTGCTGGCCAACCATATCGGCGACCACGACACACTGGTCGAGGCCATGCAGCTGGCCCGTGCGGCAGCCGAAGCGCCCACGCCGGCCTAGTTCCGCCTAGCCACCACCCGACCCGCGATCGACCTCCGCAGGGGCGCAATCCGACGCCCCGGGGGCGACTCGCGCCTGCCACCCCACTGAATCCGGAGACAACCATGCACACCCACAGCTTGGGCGCCGCCCCCGCCGTGCCCGACATCTCGTCCGACCCCTTGCCACAGAGCCTGCCGCTGCCGCAGGAAGACGCGCTGTACCGCAAGGTCTGGCTGCGCATCATCCCGTTCCTGTTCGTCTGCTACGTGGTGTCGTTCCTGGACCGCATCAACATCGGTTTCGCGCAGTTGCAGATGAAGCAGGACCTGGGCTTCAGCGACGCGATGTACGGCCTGGGCGCCGCCGTGTTCTACGTGGGCTACGTGCTCTGCGAGGTGCCCAGCAACATGCTGCTGGCGCGTTTCGGGGCGCGCCGGACGTTCACGCGCATCATGGTGCTGTGGGGCGTGGCGTCGGTCGGCATGATGCTGGTGTCGCAGCCGTCTCACTTCTATTTGCTGCGCTTCCTGCTGGGCGTGTTCGAGGCGGGCTTCTTCCCGGGCATCGTGCTGTACCTGACCTACTGGTTTCCGGCGCGCCGCCGTGCCGCGGTGATGGCGATCTTCTTTGCCGGCGTGGCGGTGGCCGGGGTGCTGGGCGGGCTGGTGTCCGGCTGGATCATGCGCGACATGGCCGGCGTGCTGGGCATGCACGGCTGGCAATGGATGTTCGCCATCGAAGGCGCACCGGCCGTGCTGCTGGGGCTGGTGGCGGCGTTCTGTCTGGTCGATGGCCCGCGCCAGGCGCGCTGGCTGACGCCTGCCGAGCAGGACTACCTGGTGGCCCAGCGCGCGGCAGAGACGCAAGGCGGGGGCGGCCACGCCCATTCGCTGCAGGCGCTGGGTCAGGCGCTGCGCAATCCGCGCCTGTATCTGTTCGCGTTCATCTACTTCGCGCTGACCTGCGGATCGCTGACGCTGTCGTTCTGGATGCCGCTGATGATCCGGGACTTCGGCATCCGCGACGTGATGGCGATCAGCCTGTACTCGGTGATCCCGAATGCGATCGGCGCGGTTGGGCTGATCCTGATCGCGCGCCGCTCCGACCGGCTGGGCGAGCGCCATGGGCACTTCCTGTGCTGCACCGCCGGCGGCGCGCTGGCCCTGGCGGCGCTGACGCTGCACGTGCCGAGCCTGAGCGTGTCGCTGGCGATGCTCTCGGTGGCGGCCGTGCTGATCTTCGCCGCCTTGCCGATCTTCTGGTCGCTGCCGCCCAGCCACCTGCCGGCCCAGACCGCCGCCACCGGTATCGCGTTCATCTCCAGTATCGGCATCACCAGCGGCATCGTCAGCCCCTGGGTGATCGGCCAGATCAAGACGCACACGGGCAGCATGGACAACGCGCTGTACCTGCTGGCGGGCCTGCTGCTGGCAAGCGGACTGGCCATGTGGCAGGGCATCCCACGCACCCAGGCAGCGCACTGACCGCCCGGCGGCACCGCCACATTTCCCCAAAGCCGGGCGCCGCATGCCCGACGTCGGGGAAAATCCATTTGTTTCATGGTTATCCATGATGGAACACTTGTTGCTCAATGACTAGCATTGCAACAGCTGACGCTTTCATTCAACAGGAGTGTTTCCATGACCCAGTCCTTCCCGATCCGTGCCGCGGTGCTGCTGGCCGCGTTCAGTGGCGCCGGTTCGGCGCTGGCCGCCGACGCAGCGGCGGTGGCCGCCAGCCCGACGCTCAGCAAGATCAAGTCGTCCAACACGATCGCGATCGGGCACCGGACGTCGTCGATTCCGTTCTCGTATTACGACGCCAACCAGAAAGTGATCGGGTTTGCCCAGGACATCTGCGACCGCGTTGTCGATGCCGTCAAGAAGGAAACCGGGTCGCCGAACCTGCAGGTGCGCATGGTCCCCGTGACATCGCAAAATCGCCAATCGCTGGTGCAAAACGGCACGGTGGACCTGGAGTGCGGCGTCACGACCAACCTGAAGTCGCGCCAGCAGCAGGTGGCGTTCTCGACCACATACTTCGTGGCCGGCACCCGGCTGCTGGTCAAGAAGGGTAGCCCCGTTCACGACTTCGCGGACCTGGCCGGCAAGTCCGTGGTGACGAATGCGGGCACGACGTCGGAGCGCATCCTGCGCAAGCTCAACGACGAAAAGGGCGCCAACATGACGATCCAGAGCGCCAAGGACTACGGCGAATCGTTCCTGATCCTGCAGTCGGGCCGCGTGGCGGCATTCATGATGGACGACGTGCTGCTGTCCGGCGCCCGCACGCTGGCGCCCCGGCCCGACGACTGGGCCGTGGTGGGCACGCCGCAGTCCTTCGAAGCCTACGGCTTCATGATGCGCCGCGACGACCCCGGCTTCAAACAGGTGGTGGACAACGCCATGACCGGCCTGATGCGCAGCGGCGAGATCAACACGCTCTACGCCAAGTGGTTCCAGAAGCCGGTGCCGCCGAAGAACATCTCGTTCGACCTGCCGCAGAGCGAGCAGATCAAGAAGGCGTATGCGAATCCGAATGACGAGGCGTTCGAGTAAGCGCGGCTACCCAGACGATTCTGGCGTTGGGCGTGCCCTGACCGCACCACTCGTACTGTCTGACGGCCACGCCCCTGGCCGGAACCGCTTCGCTTCGCCGTCATGGCGCTGCCCAAAGCGGCTATGGCAAATATGCCCCCGTACGATGAAGCTGCCCCTCGGTCTGCTCCAGCGCCCGGATTGCCCCCTTGCCCTTGCGGGCCAGCAGTTGCTCGACCAGCGCCTCCACCATCGTCACGCCGGATGTAATCGACGGGAAGAACGATGGGCTGTCGATGGCGAACAGCAGCGTGCAGTCGGCCTCCAGGGCAATCGGGGCCACGGTGCTGTCGGTCAGGGCGATGACCTTGCAGCCGGCCTCGCGCGCCGCCTGGGCCACGCGCAGGCTTTCGTGGGAGTAGGGCGCGAAGCCGGCGACCAGCACGGCGTCGCGGGCGTTGAGCGCGCGCAGTTCCATTTCCAGCGTGCCGGCGTCGCCGCGGATCAGTCGCACCGAGCTGCGGAACAGCCCGTAGATGTAGTGGAACGTGAACGCGATCGGAAAGCACGAGCGGAAGCCGGCCACGTGCACGATGGGCGCGGCGGCCAGCAGGTCGGCGGCGCGGGGCAGGGTGTCGGCATTGTTGGCCAGCAGCGCGTCGAGGTTGTGGTGCTGCACTTCGATCATCTCGGCCAGCATCTTGCCCGGGCCGCTGGGCTTGTCCGAATCCTTGACCACCTTGCGCGCGCGGCGCGCGTAAGGCTGGCTGCCGCCCTCGCGCACGGCCGTCACGAACAGCTCGCGCAGACCCTGCCATCCGTCGAATCCCAATGACTGCGACAGGCGCACCAGTGTCGCCGGCTGCACGCCGGCATTGGCGGCCACCTTGCGCATCGACTGAATGGCGATGTCGCGCGGATGGTCCAGCAGATAGCGCGCGCCGCCCTGGAACTGGACGCTGAGATGCGGAAATTCCGTGCGCAGTCGTTCAAGCAGCGCGTCGAGCGATTCGGGAGGGCTGGGCTGGTCGTCGGACATCGATGTGATGAAAAAGCGGGATTTGCAACGATTGTTGCATAGGTCGCCGGCCGGGGTCGGCGGAATTGCGGGAACCGTATGTTTCGTCGAGTCGCATACGTGAAACAGTTGTTGCGTAGCTGGTGTGTTGTTCCTATACTGGCTACCTGTTTCGCGCCCCATGCGCTTTCTTGCACGCCGACCATGACGCACGTCTTCCATCGCAATCCCAAGCAAACCTTGCCTGTCGCCGTTGGCGGCAAGGGTATCGAGCTGTTCGACAGCAACGGCCGCGCCTACCTGGATGCCTCGGGCGGTGCGGCGGTGTCGTGCCTGGGCCACGGCCATCCGCGCGTGATCGCGGCGATCAAGCAGCAGGTGGATACGCTGGCCTACGCCCACACGTCGTTCTTTACCACCGAGGTGTCGGAAACGCTGGCCCAGACGCTGGCCGATGCCGCACCGGGCGACCTGAACCACGTGTACTTCGTGTCGGGCGGCTCCGAGGCCGTGGAAGCCGCGCTGAAGCTGGCGCGGCAGTATTTCGTCGAGACGGGCCAGACGCAGCGCCGCCATTTCATCGCGCGTCGCCAGAGCTATCACGGCAACACGCTGGGCGCGCTGGCCATTGGCGGCAACGCCTGGCGCCGCGAGCCGTTCCTGCCGCTGCTGGTGCCCGCGCACCATGTGTCGCCGTGCTATGCCTATCGTGACCAGGCTGCCGGCGAGACCGATGTGCAATATGCACAGCGCCTGGCCGACGAGCTGGAAGCCAAGATCCTGGAACTGGGGCCCGATTCGGTGGCCGGCTTCGTCGCCGAAACCGTGGTCGGGGCCACGGCCGGCGCGGTGCCGCCGGTGGCGGACTACCTCAAGCGCATCCGCGCGGTGTGCGACAAGTACGGCGTGCTGCTGATCCTGGACGAAGTGATGTCCGGCATGGGCCGCACCGGCTATCTGTTCGCCTGCGAGGAAGACGGCGTGGTGCCCGACATCGTGACCATCGCCAAGGGGCTGGGCGCGGGCTACCAGCCGATCGGCGCGATGATGTCCACCGCGCGCATCTACGATGCCATCGTCGGCGGCAGCGGCTTCTTCCAGCACGGCCATACCTATATCGGCCACGCCACCGCATGCGCGGCTGCGCTGGCCGTGCAGCGCACGATTGCCGAGGACAAGCTGCTCGACAACGTGCTTGCCCGTGGCGACCAGCTGCGTGCACGGCTGCGCGAGGCGCTGGGCAGCCATCCGAACCTGGGTGACGTGCGCGGCCGCGGCCTGTTCGTCGGCGTGGAGTTCGTGGCCGACCGCGCCACCAAGGCTACGCTCGATCCGGCGAAGAAGACTCACGCGGTGCTCAAGCGCACCTGCATGGAGAATGGCCTGCTGGTCTACCCGATGGGCGGCACGGTCGATGGCATCCATGGCGACCACGTGCTGTTCGCGCCGCCGTTCATCTGCACGCCGGCCGATATCGACAATATCGTCGACCGCTTCGTGCAGTCGGTGAACACCGTGCTGCCGGCCTGAGGAACGACCCATGACGATCGATACCCTGCGCCGTCCCTTCGCCCTGGCCGTGGCCCCCAACGGCGCGCGCAAGACCCACGCCGACCACGCCCGGCTGCCTATCGCCCCCGACGAACTGGCGCAGTGCGCGCGCGATTGCGTGGAGGCCGGTGCGGCGATGATCCACCTGCACGTCCGCAAGGCGGACGCCACGCACAGCCTCGAAGTCGCCGATTACGAGCCGGCCATCGCGGCCGTGCGCAAGGCCGTCGGCCAGCAACTGGTGCTGCAGTTGACCACCGAAGCGGTGGGCATCTACCAGCCGGCCCAGCAGATCGCGATGGTGCAGGCGCTGCGGCCAGAGGCTGCGTCGGTGGCGGTGCGCGAACTGGTGCCCGACGATGCGGCGCTGCCGGCAGCCGAGTCGTTCTTCCAGTGGATGCATCGCGAGCACGTGGTGGCGCAGTACATCCTCTACGATGCCAACGATGTCCGCCGCTATGCCGCGTTGCGGGCCAGCGGCGCCATTCCTGCCGGGCGGCACTGGGTGCTGTTCGTCCTGGGCCGCTACGCGGCCGGCCAGAAATCGTCGCCCACGGACCTGCTGCCGTTCCTGGCCGCATGGCACGACGTGGGACTGGACCAGAGCGGCGTCGAATGGGCGGTTTGTGCGTTCGGCAAGCAGGAAGCCGATTGCGCGGCGGCGGCCGTGATGCTGGGCGGGCATGCGCGCATTGGTTTCGAGAACAACATGACATTGCCCGACGGCAGCACGGCGCCCGACAACGCCGGCCTGCTGCGTGCCGTGCGTACGCCGCTGAGCGGCCTGGGCTATGCGGCGATGACGGCCGACGACCTGCGCGCCCGCTTCGCGTAATCCCCAGTGCAGTCCCGCCGGCAGGCCCGGCGGGATTCCGGTACGCTAGGCGCTTCATCCGCTTTTCGTTCCAGGAGTGCCGATGTCCGCCAGTCCGTCTCGCCTGCCTTCTTCCAACGAAGCCGTGCCGCTGGCGCGGGACATCGTCCACGGCCTGCGCGCCTCGCGCATCCGTGAGGTGGCCAACGCGGGCATCGGCCTGCCCGATGTCATGCCGTTCTGGTTCGGCGAGTCGGATCAGGTGACCCCGGCCTTCATCCGCGACGCCGCCGCGCAGGCGCTGGCCAGCGGGGCCACGTTCTACACGCACAACCTGGGCATCGCGCCGCTGCGGGCCGCGCTGTCCGACTATGTGACCCGGCTGCATGGCGCCACGCCGGTCGACAACATCGCCGTGACCAGCGCCGGCGTCAATGCGCTGATGCTGGCCGCCCAGCTGGTGGCCGGCCCGGGGGACCGCGTGGTCTGCGTCACGCCGCTCTGGCCCAACCTGGTGGAAATCCCGCGCATCCTCGGCGCCACCGTGGACACCGTATCGCTCGACTTCGGCGACAAAGGCTGGACCCTCGATATCGACCGCCTGCTGCGCGCCCTGACCCCTGGTACGCGGGCGGTGATGATCAACTCGCCCAACAATCCCACGGGCTGGGTCATGCCGCGCGCCCAGCAGCAGGCCGTGCTGGACCACTGCCGCCGCCACGGCATCTGGATCATCGCCGACGAGGTCTACGAACGGCTCTACTACGGCAGCGAAGGGGGCAACGCGCCGTCGTTCCTCGATATCGCCAGCCGCGACGAACGTGTGATCGCGGTGAACTCGTTTTCGAAGGCCTGGCTGATGACAGGCTGGCGGCTGGGCTGGATGGTGCTGCCCGCATCGCTGATGGACGACCTTGGCAAGCTGATCGAATACAACACGTCCTGCGCGCCCTCGTTCGTGCAGGAGGCGGGCATCGTGGCCGTGCAGCAGGGCGAGGCGTTCACCCAGGACCTGGTTCAGCGGCTGCGCACGTCGCGCGATCATCTGGTCGGCGCGCTATCTGCCCTGCCAGGCGTGGAAGCCCACGCGCCCGACGGCGCCATGTACGTGTTCTTCCGGCTGGCCGGCGCCGCGGACAGCCTGGCGCTCTGCAAACGCCTGGTGCGCGAGGCGCACCTTGGGCTGGCACCCGGCAGCGCGTTCGGCGACGAGGGCGAGGGCTTTGTCAGATGGTGCTACGCGTGCGACGTGACGCGGCTGGACGAGGGGGTGAGGCGGTTGCGCGCGTATCTACGGTCATAGCACTTGATGCGCTTGCCCTCTCCCCCGCCCCTCTCCCGCATGCGGGAGAGGGGAGAACACCCACCGCATGACGGACTGTCGGTTCGCTTCGCTGACCCGCGAGCCACCGCATGACAAGCACGGTCGGTTCGCTCCCCTCTCCCGCGAGCGGGAGAGGGGTTGGGGGAGAGGGCGGGCGTTTCCGGTACCGACACCCTCTATTTCAGGCTCCCCACCGTCGCCTCTTCCCCCCACCACCCACCCCCCAAGGCCTGCATCAGCGCCGCCGAGTCGGCCAGCCTGGCCGCGCGGGCCTGCGACAGATCCAGCGCGGCCTGGCGGGCCTGGCGTTCGGCGTCGATCACCGTGAACTGGCTCACGCCGCCCAGCCGGTATTGCTCACTGACGATGGCCAGCGTGGCGCGCGTTTGCCGGGCATTGTCGGCGCGGGCCTGCAGGGTGCCGGCGTCGGCGTCGAGGGCGCGCAGGGTGTCCGCCACGTTTTGCAGCCCCTGTAGCACGGCCTGCTGGTAGGCGCCCAGCGACTGTTCGTACGCCGCTTCCTTGGCGCGCTTCTGCGCGCGTAGTTCGCCGCCGTGGAACACCGGCTGCACCACGCCGGCGGCCAGGCTCCAGACGTTCATGCTGCTGAACAGGTCGCGGGCGCGCATCTGCTGGGTGCCGCCGCTGGCCGTCAGCGTGATCTGCGGATAGAGGTTGGCGGTGGCCACGCCGATGTCGGCCGAGGCCTGGTGCAGCAGCGCCTCGGCCGCGCGGATGTCGGGGCGGCGCCGTGCCAGTTCGCCGGGCAGGCTGACCGGCAGCGTTTCGGGCAGGTGCAGATCGTCAAGCCGGAACTCGGGCAGTTGCGCGCTGGCCGGCGTCTGTCCGGTGTAGACGGCAAGCTGATGGCGTGCGGCATCGAGCTGTTGCGACAACCCTGGCAGCAGCGCCTGCGTCTGCGCCAGTTCGGATTGCTGCCGCTGTACGTCCACACGGGCCACACCGCCTGCCTGCAGTCGCTGCTGCATGATGCCAAGCTGGCGCTGCTGCGCTTCGGCGATGGCCACCGTATCGGCCAGCTGCGCGCGCAGCCCGGCTTCGCGGATCGCCGTGGTGGCCACGTTGGCCGCCAGCGACAGGCGGGCCGCCTCCAGTTCGTAGCGTTGATAGTCGACCGCGGCGCGCAGGCCTTCGAGTTCGCGCCGCTGCCCGCCAAACAGATCCAGCGCGTAGGACACCTGCACGCTGGCGTTGTAGAGCGTGAACGGGCCGGGGCTCGGAAACTGGGTGATGCCGACGGAGGTCAGGTCCACCTGCTGGCGGGTGGCGTTGAACTTGGCATCGACCTGCGGAAATTGCGTGGCCCCGGTGCGCGCGGCCAGGTTCTCCTGGGCTTCGCGCAGGCGGGCGCGCGCCTGCGTCAGCGTGGGGCTGCTGGCCAGCGCCAGGCGTATTGTCTCGTCGAGCCGCGGATTGCCGAACAGCGTCCACCATTGCGCGGGCACATCGCCGGGCTGCAGCGTTTGCGTCGGGAAGCCCTGGGCCGGCATCTGCAGCGGCTGCGGGCCGGCCGTGTATCGTGCGTCGGCAGGCGCGTCGGGGCTGTGGAAGTCCGGGCCGACCGCGCAGCCGGCGGCCAGCAGCGCGCAAAGCGCGGCGACCGGGGCCAGCAAGGGGGGGAACGTACGCATGGCAAGGCTCCGCTTGTCAGTCCAGCGTGCGCTTGTAGAAGCGCACGGCGATACCCATGACGATGACCGTGAACAGCGCCACGGGCCAGACGTTGGGCCAGAGTTCGGTCCAGCCGCTGCCCTTGAGCATGATGCTGCGGACCATCCGGTTGAAATAGGTCATCGGCAGCACGTTGCCGATCCACTGCGCCCATGTCGGCATGCCGGCGAACGGGAACATGAAGCCGGACAGCAGGATGTTCGGCAGGAAGTAGAAGAACGTGAGCTGCACCGCCTGCAGCTGGTTGCTGGCCAGCGACGACAGCGTGATGCCCACCGTCAGGTTGGCCGCGATGAACAGCAGCGTGGCCAGGTACACCGCCAGCACCGACCCCAGGAACGGCACCGAGAACACGTAGTGCGCGGCCAGCACGATGATGGTGGCCTGGATCAGGCCGATGAAGATGTACGGGACGATCTTGCCCGAGATCACCTCGATGGGCTGCACCGGCGTGGCCAGCAGGTTTTCCATCGTGCCGCGCTCGCGTTCGCGGGTCATGGCCAGGCCCGTCATCATGACCATCGTCATCGTCAGGATGGTGCCCATCAGCCCCGGGACGATGTTGTACTGGGTGATGCCTTCGGGGTTGTACAGGCGGTGCACGTTGACGTCGAAGGCCGGTTTGCCGCCGGCCAGCGGCGCCAGCGCGCCCTTGAGGTCGATGCGCGCGACGGTGTCCGGCAACTGCGCCAGCGCCGCGATGGCCTGGCCCGTGGCGGACGGGTCGGTGGCATCGGCTTCCACCAGGATCTGGGGGCGGTCGCCATGCAGCAGCCGCCGCGAGAAGTCGTGCGGGATATTGACCACGAACTGCACGTCGCCCCGCAGCAGCGCCTCGCGCCCCGCGGTCTCGTCGGGCATCGTGCGCACCACCCGGAAGTACGTGGTGTTTTCCATCGCCGCGATGAACGTGCGCGAGAAATCGCTGTGCTCGGCCACGATCACCGCCGTGGGCATGTGGCGCGGATCGCTGTTGATGGCAAAGCCGAACAGCAGCAGTTGCACGATCGGCAGGGCCACGATCATGCCGAACGTGATGCGGTCGCGGCGCAGCTGCAGGAATTCCTTCAGCACGATGCTCCACCATCGCTGCAGCGAGAACGACGTGTGCGTCGGCCGCGAAGCATTGCGGGCGGACGGGCGCGCGGCGCTCATGATGCCTCCCTGCGCCCGTGCGCGGCCTTCTTTTGCGGCGGGGCGGCCATGTTGTCCTGTGCGCCGCCCATCATGTGGATAAACACGTCTTCGAGGCTGGTCTTGGTCTGCACCAGGCGGTGGTGGGCGCCCGCGTATTGCCGGAGCGTCTGTTCGAGCTGCGCGGCGTCCTTGCCCGTCACATGCAGCGCGGTGCCGAATGCCACGGTCTGGTCCACGCCAGGCTTGCCCTGCAACTGCGCGGATAGCTTGGCCAGGTTGTCGCCCTCGACGCTCCACGTGCTCAGGTGCTGGCTGGCGACCACTTCGTCCGACGTGCCCTGCGCCAGCAGCGTGCCGTAGGCGATATAGGCCAGCTTGTGGCAGCGCTCGGCCTCGTCCATGTAGTGCGTGCTGACCAGCACCGAGATGCCGCGCGCCGCCAGCTGGTGCAGCTGTTCCCAGAAATCGCGGCGCGCCTTGGGATCGACGCCGGCAGTCGGTTCGTCGAGCAGCAGCAGTTGCGGCTCGTGCAGCAGGCACGCGGCCAGCGCCAGCCGCTGCTTCCAGCCGCCGGACAACGAACCGGCCAGCTGCTCGGCGCGCGATTGCAGGCCCAGGTCTTCCAGCGCGCGCGCCACCACGTCCTTGCGGTTGGGCATGTCGTAGACGCGGGCGACGAAGTCGAGGTTCTCGCGGATCGACAGGTCTTCCCAGTACGAGAACCGCTGCGTCATGTAGCCCACATTGCGCTTGATGTCGGCGGCCTGCTTGAGGATGTCGTAGCCCAGGCAGGTGCCGGAGCCGGAATCGGGCGTCAGCAGCCCGCACATCATGCGGATGGAGGTGGTCTTGCCGCTGCCGTTCGGGCCCAGGAAGCCGAAGATCTCGCCGCGCGCCACCTGCATGGTCAGGTTGTTGACCACGTGCTTGTCGCCGAAGTGCTTGTTCAGGTCGTGCACGTCGATGACCAGTTCCCCGTTGCGGTGGCCGTTGGCGGTGGCATTGCCGTCGCCTTGGCCCGGTTCCGGCCGGCTTCCGGACTGGGTGCTCATGATTGCGTCACCTCCACCGGCTGGCCGGGGCGCAGCTTCGGCGCGTCGGCGGCGCTGGGTCTGGCCTCGATCAGGAACACGAGCTTGCGGCGGGTGTCGTTGCTGTAGATGACGGGCGGCGTGTATTCGGCCTGGTTCGACACATAGGTGACCTTGGCGGCCACCGGAGCCGCACAGCCATCGCAATGGATCGTGATGGCCTGGCCGTTCTTCAGCGATCCGACCACGGCCTCGGGCACGTAGAAGCGCACCTTGACGTTGCCCGGCGGCAGCATGCGCACCACGGCACTGCCCGCCGGCACCCATTCGCCGGGGCGGAACGGCACGTCGTAGACCACTCCGGCCACCGTGGCATTGACCGATTTGCGCGACAGCTTCCACTC
This sequence comes from Cupriavidus sp. 86D6, assembly GCF_057815095.1. Taxonomy (NCBI): domain Bacteria; kingdom Pseudomonadati; phylum Pseudomonadota; class Betaproteobacteria; order Burkholderiales; family Burkholderiaceae; genus Cupriavidus; species Cupriavidus sp. 86D6. The sequence goes on from NZ_JBYPSB010000002.1 coordinate 27,836, forward strand.
GGCCTGGGCCAGCGCGGCGCGCGCGGCGTCCACCTGGGCCGACTGGGCGGCCAGCTGGTCCTTGCGACCGGGCAGGCGGGCCACGTCGATATCGCGCTGCAGTTCGCGCACGCGGGCGGCATCGGCGTCGGCCGTGGCGCGGCTTTCGTCAAGCTGCGCCTTCGAGATGCCGCCGATGTCGAACTGCGCCTCGTCGCGCTTGCGCTGGGCGGCACTGCGGCCGGCCTGCGCCTGGGCCTGCACCAGTTGCGCCTGGTTGACCGCCACTTCCACGGGGCGCTTGCCAGTCTGGATGTCGGCCAGCTGGGCCTCGGCCACGCGCACCTGTTCGACGGCCTGCTGGCGCGCGGCGCGCTCGTCATCGGATTCCAGCACGAACAGCGGCGCACCGTTGCTGACCTGCTGGCCGCGATCGACCGACAGCGTTTCGAGCCGGCCCGCGAATGGCGAGGCCACGGCGACGAATTCGCCTTCGACGTAGCCCTGCCAGGTGGGGGGCTTGTCGTTGCCGCAGGCAGCCAGCAGCGGCAAAGACAGGGCGGCCAGCAGCAGGGGCCAGGTGTGGTGCGGGACGGGAAGCATCATGCGGGCTCCGGGATACCAGGTTCAGGCAGGGGCTTGGGGCGGCACGGACAGCCCATGACCCAGCATGGCGGTGACGTGGCGCACCAGCGTGTCGGTGTCGATGTCGGCGGCGCCGGGCAGCGCGCGCCAGATATGCGTGGTGGCCAGCGGCAGCAGTGTCAGGCCGATCAGCGACACCATCACCAGCGCGGGCGCCAGGCCGGGGTTCAGCTGGCCCTGCGCATGCGCGGCCGCCAGCGGGCTGGCGATCAGATGCGCGCGCTGCAGGGCCACCCGCTGCAGCAGGCGCTCGCGCAGCTGGCCGTCGGTGCCGACAATCTCGCGAATCCACAACCCCGGAAACCATGGCGTGGCCGATGCCGTGCGGATCAGTTGCTCCGCCAGCGCCTGGATGCGGGCGATGGGGTCGGGCGGGCCAGCCTGCAGCGCGCCGAACACGTGTTCGATCAGCGGTTGGAGCCGTTCCTCGAAGATCGCGTCAAGCAGCGTGTCGCGGTCGCCAAAGTAGTAATGCACCAGGGCCGGCGTCACGCCGGCTTCCGCGGCGATGGCCTTGGTCGAGGTGGCCGCCACGCCATGGCGGGCGAACAGCGTGACGGCGGCATCGATCAGGCGGTCGCGCTGGCCGGCATCGGATGCCTGCGCAGCGGGCCGGCCGGGACGGCGCGGGGGATCGGTCGGTGGGCGGGAGGGCATCGAGCCAGTGAGAGACTTCGGAAGCGCCACAACATGGCAGGTTCCGATCCATATTAATTTTCGGATTAATTAATACAAGGGCGGTTACAACGTCGGCTTTGCGCCACCGCAAGGCTTGACAACACAAGCGTCGCGCGAATGCTGCGTCGCAGCAAAACGAGGTAGACATGTCATGTCGGCTTGGCTATGCTCGCGCCTGTCCAGAAGGGTGCCCGTCGGTGGTGCATCCGCATCCCGGGTTTTCCTATGCAGTGCTTCCGTTTCCTGGCCGCCGTGCTGCGGCCACGCCCGCGCTTTGTCCGTCAGCTTGCCGCCTGGATGGTGGCGAGTACGGCGTTGCCGTGGGCGGCGCACGCGCAGGAAACGCCGCCCGCGGACATCCCGGCCGCCACTGCGCCCGCCGCGCCCGCCGCCAGCGTGCCGCTCGTCAACGATATGGAGAGCCCGTTCGCGTTCCACGGGCAGACCACCTATATCTGGCAGCGCAAGCCCGCGTTCAGCGCGCCCTATTCGGGCGAGAACAGCCTGACGCCGAACCGCGCCAAGAGCTATTCGTGGACGGCCACCCTCGACCTGGGCCTGCGGCTGTGGAAGGGGGCCGAATTCCACCTGAACCCCGAGCTGGCGCAGGGCGTGCCGTTTTCCGACCTGCACGGCATGGGCGGCCTGTCCAACGGCGAACTGGCCAAGACGGCCAGCACGAGCCCGAAGGTCTACCGGGCCCGCGCCTTTATCCGGCAGTACTGGGGCCTGGGCGGCGGCGATGAAACGCTGGACTCGGACTTCAACCAGTTCGCCCGCACGGTGGACAAGCAGCGCGTGGTGCTGACCGCCGGCAACTTCGGCGTGATCGACGTGTTCGACCAGAACCCGTATGGGTCCGATCCCCGCACGCAGTTCATGAACTGGTCGTTCATGACGCACGGCTCCTGGGACTATCCCGCCGACTCGCGCGGCTATAACTGGGGTGCGGCACTCGAATACATCGGCGATGGCTGGTCGGCCCGCGTGGGCCATTTCCTGCAGCCGGTCGAATCGAACGGGCGTGAGCTGGATACCCGGCTGTTCCAGCACTATGGCCAGATGCTGGAGCTGGAAAAGCGTTACACCATCGCGGAGCGGCCCGGCCAGGCGCGCCTGCTGCTATGGCGGAACAAGGCGCGCATGGGTGCGTTCAATGACGCCCTCGCGTTCGGCCAGGCCAACGGCGTGACGCCCGATGTGGCCGATGTGCGCCGCGAGCACAGCAAGTGGGGCGTCGGGCTGGCCTTCCTGCAGGAAGTGGCCGACGACGCCGGCGTGTTCCTGCGTGCCAACTGGTCCGACGACAAGACCGAGACCTATGCCTTTACCGAAATCGGCCGGCAAGTATCGGCCGGCGGCACGATGAAGGGCGCGCGCTGGGGCCGCCCCAAGGACGAGGTGGGCCTGGCCGTGGCCGTGAACATGCTGGGATCGGGGCACCGCAACTACCTGGCCGCCGGCGGCCTGGGTGCCTTCCTGGGCGATGGCGCGCTGCGCTACGGGCCCGAGCAGATCGTCGAGATCTACTACAGCGTGGCGGTATGGAAGACGCTGACGCTGAGCCCGGATTTCCAGTACGTGCGCAATCCGGGCTACAACCGCGACCGCGGGCCGGCCAAATTCATCGGCATCCGCGCGCACGCGGAGTTCTGACGAACCGGCCCGGCCGGCTTCTGGCGGGTGGCCTTACTGCCGCGCGTTGCGCCGGTTGTCCGGCCACGGCGTGTTGAAGTTGGTGCGGAACGGGTTGATGTCCAGGCCCCCACGGCGCGTATAGCGGGCGTAGACGGCCAGCTTCACCGGCTTGCACATGCGCATCACGTCGGTAAAGATCCGCTCCACGCACTGCTCGTGAAATTCGTTGTGATTGCGAAACGAGATCAGGTACTTGAGCAGCCCTTCCTGGTCGATCGGTGCGCCCACGTAGCGGATCTGCACGCTGCCCCAGTCGGGCTGCCCGGTCACCAGGCAGTTCGACTTCAGCAGGTGAGACACCAGCGATTCCTCCACCGGCGATTCGTCCTGGTCGGCCTTGAGCAGCGTCGGATCGGGTTCGTAGACGTCGGTCTCGATGTCCAGGCGGTCCAGCAGCAGGCCGTCGAGTTCGCCCATCTTCTGGGTGCCCAGGTCCGATTCGGTCACCAGCCGCACCTGCACCGTGCCGCCCGTGGCGTCGGACAGGTCGTGGTGCAGCAACTGCTGCAGCGCCTCGGCCGACGCGAGCTTGCTCTGGTTGAACGAGTTCAGGTACAGCTTGAACGATTTCGATTCGACGATGTTCGGCGTATCGGCGGGAATGATGAAGGTGGCCAGCGCCACCTGCGGCTTGCCCTTCAGGTTCAGCCACGACACCTCGTAGGCATTCCAGATATCGACGCCGAAGAACGGCAAGGCCTTGCCTTCGGGCAGGCCGATCTCGGTGCGCTTGGGCTGGCGCGGAATCGGGAACAGCAGCGTCGGGTCGTATTCGGTCTTGTAGGCCGAGGGCTTGCCCAGCGGCGAGTGCTCAGGAAGCGTCATGATCGGTCTCAGGACAGGAACAGCTTGTAGACGGGGTTGTCGGTCTCGTCCCAGTGTACGTAACCGAGCGTGGAAAGGAACGTGCGGAATTCGCGTTTTTCGTTCCGGGGCACCTGGATGCCGACCAGGATGTTCGACGTGTCCGCCCCCTGGTTCCGGTAGTGGAACAGGCTGATGTTCCAGTTCGGGCTCATGCTTGACAGGAACCGCATCAGCGCGCCCGGGCGCTCGGGGAATTCGAAGCGGTACAGCAGTTCGTCCTGCGCCAGCGGCGAATGGCCGCCCACCATGTAGCGGATGTGCTGCTTGGCCAGTTCGTCGTTGGACAGGTCCAGCGTGTCGAAGCCATGGCGGCGGAAGTTGGCGGCGATCTTGTCGCTTTCCGCCCGGCTGGCGATCTGCACGCCCACGAAGATATGCGCCACGCCGGTATCGGCGATCCGGTAGTTGAATTCGGTCACGCTGCGGGTGCCGACCTGTTCGCAGAAGCGTTTGAAGCTGCCGCGTTCCTCGGGGATGGTGACCGCGAAGATGGCCTCGCGGGCCTCGCCCACTTCGGCACGCTCGGCCACGAAGCGCAGGCGGTCGAAGTTCATGTTGGCGCCGCAGGCGATGGCCACCAGGTGCTGGCCCTTGAGCTTCTCGCGCTCGGCGTAGGCCTTCAGGCCGGCCACGGCCAGCGCGCCGGCCGGCTCCAGGATGCTGCGCGTGTCCTGGAACACATCCTTCAGGCCGGCGCAGATCGCGTCGGTATCCACCAGGATGATGTCGTCCACCAGCTCGCGCGTGATGCGGAACGTCTCCTTGCCGACCAGCTTCACGGCCGTACCGTCCGAGAACAGCCCCACGTCCTTCAGCTCCACGCGCTTGCCGGCGTCCACCGAACGCTTCATCGCGTCGGAATCAAGCGTCTGCACGCCGATCACCTTGATGTCCGGACGCACGGCCTTCACGTAGCTGGCAATGCCCGAAATCAACCCGCCGCCGCCGATGGCGACGAAGATCGCGTGGATCGGGCCCGGGTGCTGGCGCAGGATCTCCATGGCGATGGTGCCCTGGCCGGCGATGACCTCGGGGTCGTCGAACGGGTGGATGAAGGTGAGCTTGTGCTTCTTTTCCAGTTCGGCCGCGTGCAGGTAGGCGTCGCTGTAGGAATCGCCATGCAGCACGATCTGCACCCATTCGCCGCCGCGCTCGCGCACGGCATCGATCTTCACCTGCGGCGTGGTGGTCGGCATGCAGATCATGGCCTTGCACTGCAGCCGGGCGGCGGACAGCGCCACGCCCTGGGCATGGTTGCCGGCCGACGCGGCAATCACGCCGCGCTTGAGATCCTCGGGGCGCAGCGACGCCATCTTGTTGTACGCCCCGCGCAACTTGAACGAGAACACCGGCTGGGTGTCCTCGCGCTTGAACCAGACCGCATTGTGCGTGCGCGCCGACAGCGCGGGGGCGTAGGTCAGTTCGGTTTCCTGGGCCACGTCGTAGACCTTGGCGGTCAGGATCTTCTTCAAATAGTCGGGCTTGGCGGGGGTGCGGGTCATGGTCTGCGGACGCCACGCTGGCCGTGGCAAAAAAAGCCGGAAAAATCGGCGGAAACCGCCAATGATAATGGATGGCGCACATGCGGGCCCCGGTACCGTGTGGTGGCGCCCCAGGTGCCGCAAGGGCCACTGTTGTAGGACAGCGCCCGGTGGACGCTCGTCAAATCGGCGTGCTACGGTTTCACGCGATGCCCCCCCTACCTCTCATCGAACCCAACACCGCGCTGTTCCTGGACTTCGACGGGACGCTGGCCGACCTTGCGCCACGCCCCGACCTGGTGCAGGTGGAGCCCGAGCTGGTTGGCACGCTGCGTGCGCTGCACACCTGCCTGGACGGCGCGCTGGCCATCGTCTCGGGCCGTCCCGTGGACGAACTCGACTATTTCCTGCAACCGTTGCGCCTGCCGGCCGCCGGCGTGCATGGCGCGGAATTCCGCCATGGCGCCGAAAGCATCGTGCGGCCGCCCGCGCCGGGCATCGGCCCGCTGCTGCCGCAGCTCGAGGCGCTGGTACTGAGGCACCCGGGCCTGCAACTGGAGCGCAAGTCGGTGGCCGTGGCCATCCACTACCGCCAGGTGCCGGAGCTGGAGCCGCTGGTGCGCGCCGCCGTGGCCGATGTGCTGCGCGATGCGGTGGGGCTCGATGCGCTGCCCGGCAAGATGGTCATCGAGATCAAGCCGGCCGGCGTGGACAAGGGCGGGGCGATTGCCACGTTCATGCGCTCGGCGCCATTTGCCGGCCGCATGCCGCTATTTGCCGGTGACGACGTGACCGACGAGGCCGGTTTTACGGTGGTGCGCGAACTGGGCGGCGTGGGCCTGCTGGTGGGCCAGCGGGCCACGGCGGCGTCGGTCAGCGTGCCTGCGCCCGCCGTCCTGCGCGATTGGCTGCATCGTTCCGCGCACGCGCTGACCCATCTGATGGCGCGCCGCGAGGCACCCGCCGACCCCCTCTCACCCCCATCGCCTGCAAGGGAGGAACCGTTGTGAGTGACCCTGCCAACCTGAACCCCGCCATTGCCACCGAGGCGCCGGCGGTCAATACGGATTCGGACAGCTCCTGCCGCCAGGCCGATCCGTCGCTGTCGCTCGGCATGATCGGCAACTGCGCGTTCTCGGCGCTGGTCGATGGCCGCGGCCGCATCGTCTGGTGCTGCATGCCGCGCTTCGACGGCGATCCCGTCTTCAACGCGTTGCTCGATACCAGCGAGAACGCCGGCCACTTCAATATCGAGATCGAGGACTTCAAGGAGGCCACGCAGTGGTACGAGCCGAACACGGCTGTCCTGCGCACCCGGCTGATCGACCAGCATGGCAGCTGCCTGGAAATCACCGATTTCTGCCCGCGCTTCTTCCGGCTGGGCCGTTACTTCCGGCCGTTGACGCTGGTGCGGCGCATCCGCCCGATCCGGGGCGCGCCGCGCGTGCGCGTGACGGTGGCGCCGCGTTTCAACTGGGGCCGCATCCAGCCGCAGGTCACGCGCGGCAGCAGCCACGCGCGGTTTGTCGGCGACGACATGACGCTGCGCCTGACCACCGACGCGCCGCTGGCCTATGTGCTGTCAAAAACGCCCTTCCTCGTCACGCGCGGCTACAACTTCATCCTCGGGCCCGATGAAACGCTCACGCACGGCGTGGACGACATCGCCCGCGACTTCGAGCAGGAAACCACCTCGTACTGGCGGCTGTGGAGCCGCCGGCTGGCCGTGCCGCGCGAATGGCAGGACGCGGTGATCCGCGCGGCCATCACGCTGAAGATGTCGCTCTACGAGGAAACCGGCGCGATCGTGGCGGCGATGACCACCAGCATCCCGGAGGCGCCCGGCAGCGGCCGCAACTGGGACTACCGCTTCTGCTGGCTGCGCGACGCGTTCTTCGTGGTGCGGGCGCTGAACAGCCTGTCCGAAGTCGGCACGATGGAAGACTACCTGCGCTGGCTGTCCAACGTGGTGATGCAGTCGCAGGACGGGCATATCCAGCCGCTCTACGGCATCGGGCTCGAACGCGAGCTGCCGGAAAGCATCCTCGATCACCTGGGCGGCTACCGCGGCATGGGGCCGGTGCGCGTGGGCAACCAGGCGCAGGAGCACTTCCAGCACGATGTCTATGGCAACGTGGTGCTGGCCGCCGCGCAGGCTTTTCACGACCACCGCCTGCTCTATCGCGGCGGGCCCGCCGAATTCCGGCGGCTCGAAGATGTGGGCGAGCAGGCCGTGCGCGTGTTCGGCACCCCCGACGCGGGCATGTGGGAACTGCGCACGCGCGCCCGCATCCACACGTCGTCGGCGCTGATGAGCTGGGTGGCGTGCGACCGCCTGGCCAAGATCGCCGTGAAGCTCGAACAGCCCGCGCGGGCTGCCTACTGGCACGACCATGCCGGCCGCATGAAGCAGCGCATCCTGGACGAATCGTGGAACGAAAAGCGCCAGGCGTTCGCGGAGAGCTTCGGCGGCAAGGAGCTGGACGCCAGCGTGCTGCTGATGGCCGAAGTCAATTTCATCGATCCGAAGGACCCGCGCTTCGTGTCGACGGTCAAGGCGCTGGAGGAATCGCTGTGCGACGGGCCGTACATGCGGCGCTACGAGGCACCCGACGATTTCGGCAAGCCCGAGACCGCTTTCAACATCTGCACCTTCTGGCGCATCGACGCGCTGGCGCGCATCGGGCGGCGCGAGGAGGCGCGCGAAATTTTCGAGGCCATGCTGGCCGCACGCAATCCGCTGGGATTGCTGTCGGAAGACACACACCCGGTCACCGGAGAGATGTGGGGCAACTTCCCGCAGACCTATTCGATGGTCGGCCTGATCAACGGTGCCATGCGGTTGTCGGCACCCTGGGACACCGTGATCTGAAGAAAGGATTGGCAACAACAAGAAACGATATATGGGCAGACTAGTAGCGGTATCGAACCGGGTCGCGGACCCCCGCAACCATGCGGCGGGCGGCCTGGCCGTGGCGCTTTCCGAGGCGCTCAACAAGACGGGCGGCCTCTGGTTCGGCTGGAGCGGCAAGGTGCTGGAAACCGCGCAGGGCGGCACGCCCGGCGAAGGCGAGGTGCACCAGGTGCAGGCGGGCAACGTGACGCTGGCCACCGTGGACCTGTGCCGCGAAGATCATGACGCGTACTACCTCGGCTACAGCAACGGCGTGCTGTGGCCGGTGCTGCACTACCGCGTGGACCTGGCGGACTTCGACGCCGGCGGTAATCTCAACGCCTACCGCCGCGTGAACCAGCTGTTCGCGCGCAAGCTGGCGCCCATGCTGAAGCCCGACGACGTGATCTGGATCCACGACTACCACCTGATCCCGCTGGCGGCCGAGCTGCGCGCCATCGGCTGCGGCCAGCGCATCGGGTTCTTCCTGCACGTGCCGCTGCCGCCGCCGCTGATCCTGGCCGCCATCCCGCAGCACGAATGGCTGATGCGCGCGCTGTTCGCCTACGACCTGCTCGGCTTCCAGAGCCAGGCGGACCTGGACCATTTCTCGCGCTACGTGCAGGGCGAGGCCGGCGCGGAGCCGATGGGCGAATACCGCTTCCGCGCGTTCCACCGCACCGTGCGCGCGCAGGCGTTCCCGATTGGCATCGATGTCGACGAATTTGCCGAACTCGGTCGCGGCCATGAGGCCGTGGAAACCTACGAGATGATGCGCGGCCAGTATGCGCGGCGCCGGCTGCTGCTCGGTATCGACCGGCTCGACTATTCGAAGGGTCTGCCGCAGCGGCTCAAGGCGTACCAGACGCTGCTGGCCGAGTACCCCGAGAACCGGTCGAGTGCCACGCTGATCCAGATTGCCGCGCCGTCGCGCGAATCGGTGGACGCCTATGCCGACCTGCGCCGAGAGATGGAAGGCATCACCGGCGCCATCAACAGCGAATACGGCGAGCTGGACTGGATGCCGGTGCGCTACATCCATCGGTCCACGTCGCGCCGCCGCTTGCCGGGCCTGTGCCGCGCCAGTTGCGTGGCGCTGGTCACCCCGTTGCGCGATGGCATGAACCTCGTGGCCAAGGAATACATCGCCGCGCAGGACCCCGACGATCCGGGCGTGCTGGTGCTGTCGCGCTTTGCCGGCGCCGCCGAGCAGCTGAAAGAGGCGCTGCTGGTGAACCCCTACGATACCCGCGCCACGGCGCAGGCGATCCAGCAGGCGCTGCACATGCCACTGTCGGAACGCCGTGCCCGGCACCAGAAGCTGCTCGAACGCATCCGCCAGCAGGACGTGCACTGGTGGAGCAGCGAGTATCTGCGGGCGCTGATGGAGACCGAGGGGGGCTGATGGCCCGGAACGTCGAGGGTTTTCTCCCCTCTCCCGCCGGCGGGAGAGGGGCGGGGGAGAGGGCGGGCCGTCCCAGATGCGACGGATCGGCAAGCAGAACCTCAAGGCCCTCTCCCCCAACCCCTCTCCCATTGCATGGGAGAGGGGAGCCAGAAGGCAGCGGGCGGTACGTCGCCCGCTAGACCAGATCCCCCGGCAGGTCGATATCCCGGAACGCACCGTCGTCCTCGGTCAGGATGCGCGTGACCGGATGCGACTTCAGCAGCGCGCGCGCGCCTTCGTCGCCATCGAGCTTCAGCAGTTCGTCTTTCCAGGCCGCGCCAAAACCCACGGGGTGGCCGCGCTGCCCGTCGCGCCACGGCGCGGCAATGGTGTCGCGCGATGTGATCGTGAGGGCCACCGCGCGCACCAGTTCCATCGACAGCCAGGGCATGTCGGCCAGGGCCACCACCCAGCCGCGCGCATCGGCGCAGGCTGCCACGCCCGCGCGCAGTGCCGCGCCCATGCCGGCTTCGGCTTCGGGGGCCTCGATCACCTTGCAGCCGCCGCGGCGCAATTCCTCGGCCAGGTCCGGCATGCCGGGGCGCACCACGGCAATCGAGTTGGGCAGACCGGCCGCCAGCGTGCGCGCACTGCGCCACGCCACGGTACGGCCATCGGGCAGCTTTTCGAGCAGCTTGTTGCGCAGGCCGGCGGGATCGAAACGCCGGCCGAAGCCGGCGGCCAGCAGGATGCCGGTCGGCAGGTCGGTCTGCGTCAGCGGGGCACGGGCGGGTTTGCTCATGGCTGTGCGGCGGAAACGCCGCCGGGCAGGATCGGGCACTCGGCCTCGCCGGCCGCGATTTCGCGGGCGGCCTTGGCGCCTTCCACCTGGAGGATGTCGGGCAGCGATACGTGGTTCTTGGCGGCCACCACCTCGGCCAGGATCGAGATCGCGATCTCGGGCGGCGTGCGGCTGCCGATATAGATGCCCACCGGCCCGTGCAGCCGGGCCAGCTGCTGATCGGTCAGGTCGAATTCCTTGAGCCGCTCGCGCCGCGCCTGGTTGTTGCGGCGCGAACCCAGCGCGCCCACGTAGAACGCGGGAGTGCGCAGGGCCTCCATCAGCGCCAGGTCGTCCAGCTTCGGGTCGTGCGTCAGCGCGATCACCGCGCAGCGTTCGTCGAGCTGCATCGCCTCGACGGTGTCGTCGGGCATCGTGCGCACCATCGTGACGCCGGGGATGTCCCAGGTCTCGGTGTATTCCTCGCGCGGGTCGCAGACGGTGACCTGGAAGCCCAGGCCGACGGCGATCTGGCACAGGTACTTTGACAGCTGGCCCGCGCCGATCACCAGCATGCGATAGCGGGGCCCGTGGATGGTCACCAGCGTCTGGCCGTCGAACGCCAGGCCGTCGGTCGCCAAGGCGTGGCCCAGCGTGGCGCGGCCGGTGGCCATGTCCAGCGATCGCGCCACCAGCCGGCCGCCTTCCACTGCCTGCAGCAGTTCGGCAAGGCCGCTGTGGGGTGCCAGCGGTTCGGCTACCAGTTCGATGGTGCCGCCGCAGGGCAGGCCGAAGCGATGGGCTTCCTCGGCGCTGATGCCGTACTTCATGGCTTCGGGGCGCGTGGCCCGGATGCCTTCCTTGTGTACGCGATAAATGATGTCGTCCTCGATGCATCCGCCCGAGACCGAGCCGACCACCAGGCCGTCGTCGCGCACCGCCAGCATCGCGCCTTCAGGCCGGGGCGACGAGCCCCATGTCCTGACCACCGTCACCAGCAACACGCCGTGTCCTTCCTGCTGCCACTTCACGCTGCTTTTCAGGACTTCGAGATCCACGCTGTCCATGATCGTTTCCGCTGCTTCGTCTGTTCCTCGCCGCCGTCGCCGTTGCCAGCCCCGGCGGCCCCGTTGCTCTGGGTGTTGTCGTTGTTGTCACTGTCCGGCGCGTCATCGTCGCCGGGGCTGGCGCCCACGGCCTCGGTGAAGCGCGCGAAAAACGCATCGGCCATCTTGCGCGCGGCGGCATCCACCAGCCGCGAGCCGATCTGGGCGATCTTGCCACCCACCTGCGCCTGCACCGCATACGTCAGCAGTGTCTCGTCGCCTTCGGGCGTCAGCGTGACCTTGGCGGACCCCTTGCCGAAGCCAGCCGCCCCGCCCTGTCCGTCGAACTGGATCGTGTAGCTGTCCGGCGCCTGGATGTCCTGCAAAGCCATGCGTCCCTTGAAGCGCGCCTTGACTGGCCCCACGGCTGCGGTCAGCGCAAGCTGGTAGGCGTTTTCGCCATCGGGCTCGATGCTCTCACATCCGGGAATACATTGCTTGAGCAGGGCGATGTCGTTCAGCGCCTCCCATGCCACCTGTTGCGGCACGGGCAGGCGCTGGGTCTGGTTCATTTCCATGGCGGATTTCCTTGTCGGGGGGCGGTTGGTCTGTCCGGTGGCCGGCCGGTGTCCGCCAGCAGCGTTTCCAGTGCCAGCAGGCTGTCGAGGTTGTGCGCCGGGCGCAGTGCGTCCACATGCGGCAGGATGGCCTGGATGCCGCGCGCCTGGGGCGTGAATGCCGCGTAGCGCAGCAGCGGATTGAGCCATACGATGCGGTGCGCGAAGCGCCGCAGCCGGGCCATTTCCCGTTCCAGCAGGTCGATGTGTTCCAGGTCGATGCCGTCGCTGACGAACAGCACGGTGGCGCGCCCGCTCAGCGTGCGCCGTGCCCACTGCCGGTTGAAGGCGGCCAGCGCGGCGCCGATGCGGGTGCCGCCGGCCCAGTCGCGCACCTGTTCGGTGATCAGCGCCACGGCGTCGTCGGGGTCGCGTTCGCGCAGCGCCCGGGTGACGTTGGTCAGCCGCGTGCCGAACAGGAACACGTGCATGCGTTCGCGGGACTGCATCAGCGCATGGCAGAAGTACAGCACCGCGCGCGAGTACTGGCTCATCGAGCCCGAGATGTCGAGCAGCAGCACCACGGGCGGCTTGCGCTCGGCCTGTTTGCGGTATTTCCAGCGCAGCCATTCGCCATGCTGGCGCACGGCCAGCCGCGCGCTGGCGCGCAGGTCGGCATGGGTGCCGCAGGCGGCGGCCCGCAGCCGGCGCGTGCGTTGCAGTGCCAGATGGGCGCGGCGCGTGCGCACCAGATGCTGCAGCGCCCGCCATTCGTCGGCCGACAGCGTTTCGAAGTCGCGGCTGGCCAGCCGCTCGCGGCCGGAAAAGGTCAGCGGCGCCGTGAAGCGTTCCTCGCGCATCGGCGGGGCGGGCTGGGCGGCGGCCGGCTGGCGCGCCGCCAGCGCATCGGCCAGGCGATTGCTGCGTTTGGGCGGCGGCGCGCCGGCATCCACGCGCGGCAGCAGCATCGCGCGCAGCTTGCCTTCCCAGTCGGGATCGCGCCAGAACAGGTCGAAGGCGGCATCGAACAGCGGCCGCTGGTCGGGCCCGGACAGCATCAGCGCGGCCAGCGCGGCACGGACTTCGCTGCGCGCGCCGATGTCGATGTGGCGCAAGGCTTCCAGCGCATCGACGGCATGGGCGGGCGACAGGCCAAAGCCGGCATCGCGCAGCAGCCGCGTGAAATGGGTGACGTTGCGTGCCAGCATCGGCAAGGCGACGGGGCGGGGCGCCATGTCGGGCGGCATATCAGGCGGCCGGGGCGGCGCCGGCCAGCAGTTCTGCGATGGTCGGGCCATCGGCGCGCGCCAGGTCGTCCTGGTACTTGAGCAGCACGCCCAGCGTGTCGCGTACCGACTGCGGATCGAGTTCGGTCACGCCCAGCGCGGCCAGCGCGCGGCACCAGTCGATGGCTTCGGCAATGCCGGGTGCCTTGAACAGGTCGATGCCGCGCAGTCGGTGGATGAAGTCCACCGCCTGGTGCTGCAGCGCCGCCGCGGCTTCGGGCGCGCGGGCGGCCACGATCTGCAGTTCGCGGTCGCGGCCCGGGTAGCCCATCCACTGGTACAGGCAGCGGCGCTTGAGCGCGTCGTGTACCTCGCGGGTGCGGTTCGACGTGATGACGATCAGCGGCGGGCGCTCGGCGCGGATCACGCCGATCTCGGGGATCGATACCTGATACTCGGACAGCACTTCGAGCAGGAACGCCTCGAACGGCTCGTCGGCGCGGTCGATCTCGTCGATCAGCAGCACGCGCGGCACATCGGGCCGGGCAGGGTCCGGCAGCAGCGATTCGAGCAGCGGCCGCTTGAGCAGGTAGTCGTCGTGGTAGAGCGATTGCTGCTCGGGCCGCTCGCCGCGCGCTTCGGCCAGGCGCAGCGCCATGATCTGGCGTGGGTAGTCCCACTCGTAGAGCGCGCTGGCGGCATCGAGCCCCTCATAGCACTGCAGCCGCAGCAGCCGCGTGCCGAGCATGCCGGCCATGGCCTGCGCCAGCGCCGTCTTGCCCACGCCGGGCTCGCCCTCCAGGAACAGCGGCCGCTGCATGCGCAGGGCCAGGTACAGCACGGTGGCGGCTTCGCGATCGGCGAAGTACTGCTGGGCTTCGAGCTGGGTCAGGGTCTGGTCGATGGAGGTCGGGAGCATTGTCACGGCAGCAAACGGGTTAACGAAGCCAGTTCAACGAAGCCAGTTCAACGAAGCCGACGGTTGTTTAACAGCCACCGCCGCAAGCCACGCCCAGGTGGACGCAGATCGTAGTGTCTCGGCTCCCTCTCCCCTCATGGGGAGAGGGCAGGGGAGAGGGGTGGTACAGCAAGCGGCCACATCCAGCGAAGCCGTCGGTGTGGTCCAGCATGGTGGCGCCTGATATGCCGTGCCCTCTCCCCCGACCCCTCTCCCGCCTTGCGGGAGAGGGGAGCAAACCAACGCGGCGGGCGAAGCCGTCGGTGTGATCCAGCATGGTGATGCCTGACATGCCGTGCCCTCTCCCCCGGCCCCTCTCCCGCCTGCGGGAGAGGGGAGCAAACCAACGCGGCGGGCGAAGCCGTCGGTGTGGTCCAGCATGGTGGCGCCTGATATGCCGTGCCCTCTCCCCCGGCCCCTCTCCCGCCTGCGGGAGAGGGGAGCAAACCCACTCCGCAGGCGACACTATCCCTTCAGCGCTTGCTCCACCGCCCGGGCCGTCAGCACCGGAATCAGGTGCGCGCGGTACTCGGGCGAGGCATGCAGGTCGCCGTTGAGGCCGGATGGATCGACCTTCACCGCGCGTGCCGCGGCCACGGTGAAGCTGGCCGTCAGCGCCTGCTCCAGCGCCGGGGCGCGGAACACGCTGTCGGCCGCGCCGGTCACGGCCACGCGTACGGCCTGGCCGGTGCGCGACACCATCACGCCCACCAGCGCAAAGCGCGACGCCGGGTTGCGGAACTTGACGTATGCAGCGCGATCGGGCACGGGGAACCGTACGGCCGTGATCAGCTCGTCAGGCGCCAGCGCGGTCTCGTAGAGGCCCTTGAAGAAGTCGTCGGCGGCAATGCTGCGGCGGTCGGTGACGACGGTGGCGTTCAGGCCGAGCACTGCCGCCGGGTAGTCGGCGGCGGGATCGTCGTTGGCCAGCGATCCGCCGATCGTGCCCATCGCGCGCACCTGGCGGTCGCCGATGCCGAACGCCAGCGCGGCCAGCGCCGGGATGCGGCGCATGACCTCGGCGTTGGCGGCCACGTCGGCGTGGCGCGCGGCGGCGCCGACCACCAGTTCGTTGCCCTGCACCGTGATGTCGGCGATGCCCGGTATGCGTGTCACGTCGACCAGTGTCGACGGGGCCGCCAGGCGCAGTTTCATGGCCGCCAGCAGGCTTTGGCCGCCGGCCAGGAACTTGGCCTCGCCATCGGCCTTGAGCCTGGCTACGGCGGCGCCGGCGTCCGTGGCGCGTTCATACTGGAATGCGTACATGGTCGTCTCCTCCGTTATGCGGCGCTGCCCTGGGCAGCCTGGATGGCCTGCCACACGCGATGCGGCGTGGCGGGCATCTGCACGTCGCGCACGCCCAGCGGCGATAGCGCGTCGACCAGCGCGTTGATGAACGCCGGCGGTGACCCGATGGCACCGGCCTCGCCGCAGCCCTTCACGCCCAGCGGGTTGTGCGTGCAGGGCGTGCCGCTGGCGGTTTCCACCGTGAAATCGGGCAGGTCGGCGGCGCGCGGCATGGCGTAGTCCATATAGGAGCCGGTCAGCAACTGGCCGCTGTCGGGGTCGTAGATGCACTGTTCCAGCATGGCCTGGCCCAGCCCCTGGCCGATGCCGCCGTGTACCTGGCCCTCGACGATCATCGGATTGATGACGTTGCCGAAGTCGTCCACCGCCGTGAACTTGACGACGTGCGACTCGCCCGTGTCGGGATCGACCTCGACCTCGCAGATATAGGCGCCCGACGGATACGTGAAGTTGGTCGGGTCGTAGAACGCGTTTTCGTTCAGGCCCGGCTCGAGCTTGTCCAGCGGGTAGTTGTGCGGCACGTAGGCGGTCAGCGCCACCTCGCCGAAGGTCTTGGTGCGATCGGTGCCCGCTACGCGGAACACGCCGTCCTGGAAATCGATGTCGGCGTCGGAGGCCTCCAGCAGGTGCGCGGCAATCTTCTTGGCCTTGGCCTCGATCTTGTCCAGCGCCTTCATGATGGCCGATCCGCCCACGGCCAGCGACCGCGAGCCGTAGGTGCCCATGCCGAACGGCACGCGGCCGGTGTCGCCATGCACGATCTCCACGGCATCCATCGCAATGCCGAGCCGGTCTGCCACGATCTGCGCGAAGGTGGTCTCGTGGCCCTGCCCGTGGCTGTGCGACCCGGTGAACACGGTCACCGTGCCGGTCGGGTGGACGCGGATCTCGCCGACTTCAAACAGGCCCGCACGCGCGCCAAGCGCCCCGGCGATGTTCGAGGGGGCCAGCCCGCAGGCCTCGATGTAGCAGGAATAGCCAAGCCCGCGCAGCTTGCCGCGCTGCTTTGCGGCGTCGCGGCGCGCCGGGAAGCCGGCCACGTCGGCCAGTTCCTGGGCCCGCGCCAGGCAGGGTTCGTAGTCGCCGGTGTCGTAGGTCAGGCCCACGGGCGTGGCGTACGGGAAGGTGCGGATGAAGTTCTTGCGGCGCAGCGTGGCGGGGTCGGTGCCGGTCTCGCGCGCGGCGGCTTCGACCAGGCGCTCCACCACGTAGGTGGCTTCGGGCCGGCCCGCGCCGCGATAGGCATCGACGGGCGACGTGTTGGTGAACACCGCCTGCACCTCGGCGTAGATGGCCGGGGTGGCGTACTGGCCGGCCAGCAGCGTGGCGTAGAGGATCGTCGGCACGCTGCTGGCGAACGTGGACAGGTACGCGCCCATGTTGGCCACCGTGTGCACGCGCATGGCCAGGAACTTGCCATCGGCATCGAGCGCCAGTTCGGCCCTGGTCACGTGGTCCCGGCCGTGTGCGTCGGTCAGGAACGATTCCGACCGCTCTGCCGTCCACTTGACCGGGCGGCCGACCTTCTTCGACGCCCAGGTCAGCGCCACGTCCTCCGGATACAGGAAGATCTTCGAGCCAAAGCCGCCGCCCACGTCGGGCGCGATGATGCGCAGGCGCGATTCGGGCAGCCCCAGCACGAAGGCGCCCATCAGCAGCCGTTCCACGTGCGGGTTCTGGTTGGACACGTAGACCGTGTAGCTGTCGTCCTGGCGGGTGTAGCTGGCGTTGACCGCGCGCGGCTCGATGGCGTTCGGGATCAGCCGGTTGTTGACGATCTCCAGCGTGGTCACATGGGCAGCCCTGGCGAACGCGGCATCGGTGGCGGCGCGGTCGCCGTGGCCCCAGGTGTAGCAGGTGTTGGCCGGCACGTCGTCGTGGACCAGCGTGGTTGCCGCGGCGGCATCGGCCGGGTTGACCACGGCGGGCAGCTCGTCGTAATCGACCACGACCTGCTCGGCTGCATCGCGTGCCTGCTGCAGCGACTCGGCGATGACCAGCGCCACCTGGTCGCCCACGTGGCGGACCTTGCCGTGCGCCAGGGCGGGGTGGGGCGGCTCTTTCATCGGCGAGCCATCGATGCTGTGGATCAGCCAGCCGCAGGGCAGGCCGCCCACCTTGTCGCCTGCCATGTCGTCGCCGGTCAGCACGGCGATCACGCCGGGCGACGCCAGGGCTTGCGCCGTGTCGATGGACTGGATGCGCGCATGCGCGTGCGGCGAGCGTACGAAGTAGCCGTAGCTCTGGTGCGCCAGCGTGACGTCGTCGGTGTACTGGCCATTGCCGGTCAGGAAGCGGTAGTCCTCCTTGCGGCGCACGGGCGTGCCGATGAACGGGTGCTTTTCGGGTGCGTTCATGACGGGCCTCCCTTATTCGGCGCTGACCGTGGCGCGGTCGCCCTGCATGGCGGCCTGCCCCTGCTGCACCGCACGCACGATGTTGTGGTAGCCGGTGCAGCGGCACAGATTGCCTTCGAGCTGCTCGCGGATGGCCTGGGCATCGGCATGCGGCTGCTGCTGAAGCAGCGACGTGGCCGCCATCACCATGCCGGGCGTGCAGAAGCCGCATTGCAGGCCGTGGCATTCGCGGAACGCCTGCTGCATCGGATGCATCTCGCCGTTGGCCGCCAGACCTTCGATGGTGGTCACGCTGGCCCCGTCCGCCTGGACTGCCAGCATGTTGCAGGACTTCACGGCACGGCCGTCCAGGTGGACGGTGCAGGCGCCGCACTGGGCGGTGTCGCAGCCCACGTGGGTGCCGGTCAGGCGAAGCTGCTCGCGCAGGAACTGGACCAGAAGGGTATTGGGTTCGACCTGCGCGTCAACGGGCTTGCCGTTGACCGTCAGGCGGATCGGAATCGCCATGCTTGTCTCCATGTGGGGTGGTGCGCGCATGGCCAGCTCCGCCGATCCCCGAATGAAAGACTGCGCGGGACGGGCCACGACGCGGTACTGCCGCTTGGTTGAGACGGCTATTTCGTGATATTGGTGCTGCCGGGTTTGCCCGGTCTTGCGGCGGAATGAACGATCCGCCGCCACAGGCTCTAAAAGTAAATCACAAAACCTTCGGTGCTGCCATGCGGGTTCCCCTGCCCTGAGCGGCCTGTCCAACGTCCCCACGCATGGAAGCCTTCATCGACTGGCTGTTCGAGACCGTAGCCCTGCCCAAGGTCGGGCTGCCGGCCATTTTCGTGGTCAGCCTGGTGTCGGCCACGCTGCTGCCGCTGGGGTCGGAGCCCGCCGTCTTCGGCTACGTGAAGCTCAATCCGGGCATGTTCTGGCCGGCGATTCTGGTGGCAACGGCCGGCAACACGCTGGGCGGCGCCATCGACTGGTGGCTCGGGTACGCCGCCAAGCTGGCGGTGGTGCGCTACCGCCAGCGGCGCCAGCACCACGAGCATGAGCGCGAACATGCCGAGCACCGCAAACACCCTCGCAAGCGGCACAAGCCCCGGCTGGACGCCAGATATTTCCGATGGATGCGCCGTTACGGGCCGCCGACGATGCTGTTGTCGTGGCTGCCCGGCATTGGTGATCCATTGTGCACTTTGGCCGGCTGGCTGCGGCTGCCGTTCTGGCGCAGCCTGTCCTATATGGCGATCGGCAAGTTCCTGCGCTACCTGGCCATGACGGCCAGCCTGCTCTGGATTCCCAACTCTTTCTGGCACGGCGTGGGCGAGGCGATCCGGCAGTGGTTCTAGGCGGGGCCGGGCAGGCGCCGGGAAATGCCCGAAATGCGCAAAATTGCATGCAATCGATGCCGATCCCGGACACTTTCAGGGGTTATTCCCCCAAAACGGGCTTGCTGCGGTGCGGCGAAACTGGGCGTTGCAGTACAATCGCCCTTTAATGACGAAAATCGCGCACCGTCCCCGTGCGCAGCTTCGAAGCGGTCCCGCCCATGAACGCCCCACTCGTGCTCGATGCCAAGCTCGCCACGCAGGACGCCCCGCCGCGCCTGCGTGAGATCCCCTATAACTACACGTCGTTTTCGGATCGCGAGATTGTCATCCGTCTGCTGGGCGAAGAAGCCTGGCGCATCCTCGACGAACTGCGCGGCGAACGCCGTACCGGCCGGTCGGCCCGCATGCTCTACGAGGTGCTGGGCGATATCTGGGTGGTCCGCCGCAATCCCTACCTGCAGGACGACCTGCTGGAAAATCCCAAGCGCCGCCAGATGCTGGTCAGCGCGCTGCACCACCGCCTGAACGAAATCGAGAAGCGCCGCGCCGCCGATCGTGCCGAGCACGCCGAGCCCGCCGCGGAAGACCGTTCTCACCGCGTGGAGCAGCTGGTCGCGTTCGCCAAGCAGGCGATCGAGTCGTTCCAGCAGGAATTCGCCGACGCCTACGCGCTGCGCAAGCGCACCCAGCGCGTGCTGGGCAAGGTGACCCAGAAGGACAACATCAAGTTCGACGGCCTGTCGCGCGTGTCGCACGTGACCGACGCCACCGACTGGCGCGTGGAATACCCGTTCGTGGTGCTGACCCCGGACACCGAGGAAGAAATCGCCGGCCTGGTGAAGGGCTGCTTCGAGCTGGGCCTGACCATCATTCCGCGCGGGGGCGGCACCGGCTACACCGGCGGCGCCGTGCCGCTGACGCCGTTCTCGGCCGTCATCAACACCGAAAAGCTGGAACAGCTGGACGCGGTGGAGATGTCCGACCTGCCCAACGTGCCGCACAAGGTGGCGACGATCTTCTCGGGCGCCGGCGTGGTGACGCGCCGCGTGGCCGATGCCGCCGACCGCGCCGGCCTGGTGTTCGCGGTGGACCCGACGTCGATCGATGCATCGTGCATCGGCGGCAACGTGGCGATGAACGCGGGCGGCAAGAAGGCCGTGCTGTGGGGCACGGCGCTGGACAACCTGGCGTGGTGGCGCATGGTCGATCCCGAGGGCAACTGGCTCGAGATCACCCGCATGGACCACAACCTGGGCAAGATCCACGACGTGCCGGTGGCCACGTTCGAGCTGAAGTGGTCGGACGGCAACCGCCGCCCCGGCGAGAAGGTGCTGCGCACCGAGACGCTGGCCATCGAAGGCCGCAAGTTCCGCAAGGAAGGCCTGGGCAAGGATGTCACCGACAAGTTCCTGGCCGGCCTGCCCGGCGTGCAGAAGGAAGGCTGCGACGGCATCATCACCAGCGCGCGCTGGATCTTGCACCGCATGCCGAAGCACATCCGCACGGTCTGCCTGGAGTTCTTCGGCCAGCCGCGCGACGCCATTCCCAGCATCGTCGAGATCAAGGATTTCCTCGATGCCGAGTCCCGGCGCGAGGGCGGCGCCATCCTGGCGGGCCTGGAGCATCTGGACGAACGCTATCTGCGCGCGGTCGGCTACGCCACCAAGAGCAAGCGCAATGCCTTCCCGAAGATGGTGCTGATCGGCGATATCGTCGGTGACGACGAAGACGCCGTGGCGCGCGCCACCTCGGAAGTGATCCGCATGGCCAACGGCAAGAGCGGCGAAGGCTTTATCGCCGTGAGCCCCGAGGCCCGCAAGAAGTTCTGGCTCGATCGCTCGCGCACCGCCGCCATCGCGCGCCACACCAACGCCTTCAAGATCAACGAGGACGTGGTGATTCCGCTGCCCCGCATGGGCGAGTACACGGACGGCATCGAGCGCATCAACATCGAACTGTCGACCAAGAACAAGCTCAAGCTGCTGGACGAGCTGGAAGCATTCTTCGCGCGCGGCAACCTGCCGCTGGGCCGCAGCGACGACGCCAACGAGATTCCGAGCGCCGAACTGCTGGAAGACCGCGTGCAGCATGCGCTGACGCTGCTGCGCGAGATCCGCGCGCGCTGGCGCTATCTGCAGGATCACCTCGATACGCCGCTGCAGACCGCCCGCGCATCGCTGATTGGCCACGGCCTGGGCCTGCTGGGCCCGGCCTTCGAGCAGCGCCTGCAGACACAGCCGGACGCCACGGTGTTCCACCTGATGCAGGACCGCACGATCCGCGTGAGCTGGAAGCACGAGATCCGCGCCGAACTGCGCAAGATCTTCAACGGCGGCGAATTCAAGCCGATCCTGGACGAGGCGCAGAAGATCCACAAGCAGGTGCTGCGCGGCCGCGTGTTCGTGGCGCTGCACATGCACGCCGGCGACGGCAACGTCCACACCAACATCCCCGTCAACTCGGACGACTACGACATGCTGCAGGACGCGCACCGCGCGGTGGCCCGCATCATGGACCTGGCGCGTTCGCTGGACGGCGTGATTTCGGGCGAGCACGGCATCGGCATCACCAAGCTCGAATTCCTGACCGAGGAAGAGATCGGGGAATTCCGCGCCTACAAGCAGCGCGTGGACCCGCAGGGCCGCTTCAACAAGGGCAAGCTGCTGCCGGGCGCCGACCTGCGCAATGCGTACACGCCGTCGTTCGGCCTGATGGGACATGAGTCCATCATCATGCAGCAGAGCGACATCGGCGCCATTGCCGACAGCGTCAAGGACTGCCTGCGCTGTGGCAAGTGCAAGCCGGTGTGCGCCACGCACGTGCCGCGCGCCAACCTGCTGTACAGCCCGCGCAACAAGATCCTGGCCACGTCGCTGCTGGTGGAGGCGTTCCTGTACGAGGAACAGACGCGCCGCGGCGTGTCGATCAAGCATTGGGACGAGTTCTCGGACGTGGCCGACCACTGCACCGTCTGCCACAAGTGCGTGACGCCTTGCCCGGTCAAGATCGACTTCGGCGACGTGTCGATGAACATGCGCAACCTGCTGCGCAAGATGGGCCAGAAGAAGTTCAACCCGGGCACCGCCGCGTCGATGTTCTTCCTGAACGCGACCAATCCGCAGACCATCAACATGACCCGCGCGGCCATGATCGGCTGGGGCTACAAGGCGCAGCGCCTGGGCAACGAGGTGCTCAAGAAGTTCGCGAAGAAGCAGACCCAGCATCCGCCCGCCACGGTTGGCAAGCCGCCGGTGCAGGAGCAGGTGATCCACTTCATCAACAAGAAGATGCCGGGCAACCTGCCCAAGAAGACGGCGCGCGCGCTGCTCGATATCGAAGACAACGAGATCGTGCCGATCATCCGCAACCCGAAGACGACCACGGCCGAGACCGAAGCCGTGTTCTACTTCCCGGGCTGCGGGTCGGAGCGCCTGTTCTCGCAGGTGGGGCTGGCCACGCAGGCCATGCTGTGGCACGTGGGCGTGCAGACCGTGCTGCCGCCGGGTTACCTGTGCTGCGGCTATCCGCAGCGCGGCGCCGGCCAGTATGACCGCGCCGAAAAGATGGTCAGCGACAACCGCGTGCTGTTCCACCGCGTGGCCAATACGCTGAACTACCTCGACATCAAGACCGTGGTGGTCAGCTGCGGCACGTGCTACGACCAGCTGGCCGGGTATGAGTTCGACAAGATCTTCCCGGGCTGCCGCATCATCGACATCCACGAGTATCTGCTGGAGAAGGGCGTCAAGCTGGAAGGCGTGACGGGTACGCGCTACATGTACCACGACCCCTGCCACACCCCGATCAAGACGATGGACCCGACCAGGCTGGTGAACGACCTCATGGGCGGCAACGAGGGCGGCGGCAAGATCGAGAAGAACGAGCGTTGTTGCGGGGAATCGGGCACGCTGGCCGTGACGCGCCCGGATGTGTCGACGCAGATCCGTTTCCGCAAGGAAGAGGAGATGCGCAAGGGTGCGGACAAGCTGCGCACCGACGACTTCAACGGCGACGTCAAGATCCTGACCAGCTGCCCGTCGTGCCTGCAGGGCCTGTCGCGGTACAACGAGGATGCATCGGTCACGGCCGATTACATCGTCGTGGAAATGGCCAAGCACCTGCTGGGCGACAACTGGATGCCCGAGTACGTGGCCAGGGCGAACGCGGGTGGTATCGAACGCGTGCTGGTGTAAGCCATTGCCATGAGCCGGGTTCCGAACTGCCCCCTGTGCGAAGCCGATGGCGGCGAGCTGGCCTGGATGGGCGGCCGCGCGCGCGTGATCCTGGTCGAGCGCGACCGCTTTCCGGGGTTCTGCCGCGTGGTCTGGAACGACCATGTGGCGGAGCTGACCGACCTGGACGATGCCGACCAGGCGTGGCTGATGCGGCTGGTGGCACGCGTCGAGCGCGTGGTGCGCGAAGTCATGACACCGGACAAGGTCAACCTGGCCGCGTTCGGCAACATGGTGCCGCACCTGCACTGGCACATCATTCCGCGCTACCGCTGGGACACCCATTTCCCCGAGTCTGTGTGGGCTGCGCCCCAGCGGGCCGCCGATGCCGCGCGCATTGCCGAACTGGGCAGCCGGCTGCCGGCGCTGCGCACGGCACTTTCGATGCTGTCCGATCCGGACTGACGCCGGTGCGGCGTGCGGTCGGCAACCGGCAGCCCGCTGCCGGCGACTTGCGGCCGTTATTGACCGGTTCCGCTGCAATCCTTCCCATCCCCTTGTAAAGTGCCGTAGCAGTCTGGTACGGAACCCGCCCGCCGGGCGGTGCGTCTGACTCCGGTCGAACAACAACATGCCCGCCGGCCTTGCGCGGCGGGCCAACCGCTGGCGCCATGTCATCCACACCGTCGTCCGTTATCGTGCCCGGTCCTGCCGTACCCGCCGAGGCCCTCAAGAACCAGAGCCGGCTGCGCCTGGCCGCCACCTGGGCGCTGATCAAGCCGTACTGGAGCTCGGAAGACCGCAAGGCCGGCCTGGGGCTGCTGACGCTGGTCGTGGCGCTGAACCTGGGCATCGTCTACATCAACGTGCTGCTCAACGAGTGGAACCGCGTGTTCTACAACGCCATCGAGCAGCGCGACTTCGTCTCGTTCAAGGCGCTGCTGCTGCGTTTTTCGTGGATCGCGGCCTGCTTCATCGTGCTGGCGATCTCGCGCCAGTACTACCAGATGATGCTGCAGATGCGCTGGCGCACGTGGATGACGGGCACCTTCATGCAGCGTTGGCTCGGGCACCAGGCCTACTACCGCATCGAGCAGACCCATGCCACAGACAACCCCGACCAGCGGCTGGCCGATGACCTGCGCCAGTTCACCGACGGCGCGCTGACGCTGTCGATGGGGCTGCTCAATTCGGCGGTGACGCTGGTGTCGTTCATCGGCATCCTGTGGGTGGTGTCGGGCCCGATCACGCTGGCGCTGGGCGGCACGGACCTGACGATCCCGGGCTACATGGTCTGGTTTGCCATCGGTTACGCGGTGGTGGGCTCGCTGATTGCCCACTTCGTGGGGCGACCGCTGATCGGCCTGTCGTTCCAGCAGGAACAGTACGAGGCAAACTTCCGTTTCATGCTGGTGCGCCTGCGCGAAAACAGCGAGCCCGTGGCGCTGTATCGCGGCGAGCCGACCGAGCAGGCGGGCCTGCGCGCCCGTTTCGAGCGCATCCGGGCAAACTGGAACCAGCTCATGCGCTACACCCGGCGCCTGACGTTCGTGAACTCGGGTTACGGCCAGTTTGCGATCATCTTCCCGCTGCTGGTGGCCGCGCCGCGCTATTTCTCGGGCAAGCTCACGCTGGGCGGCCTCATGCAGATCAACTCCGCGTTCGGCCAGGTACAGGGCGCGCTGTCCTGGTTCGTCGACAGCTATTCGACGCTGGTGGGCTGGAAGGCCGCCGCCAACCGTCTGATCGATTTCCAGGACGCCATGCGGGTGGCCGAGCGCCAGGACCTGACGCACGAAGGCCCGGGCGATATCGAGGTGGTGCAGTCCGCCAGCCCGGCCGACGGCGATATCTCGATCAGCGGCCTGGCCCTGGCGCTGCCGGTGCGCGGCGGGCTCGGCGTGGACGACGAAGGTGTCGATCCCGACAGCCATCCGGGGCAGCGCCCGCTGGTGGCGCCGTTCTCGCTGTCGATTGCGCCGGGCGAACGCTGGCTGGTGCACGGGCCGTCGGGCTGCGGCAAGAGCGTGCTGTTCCGTGCGCTGGCCGGCATCTGGCCCTATGGCAGCGGCCGTATCACGGTGCCGCACCGGCGCATGCTGTTCCTGCCGCAGCGCAGCTACCTGCCGATCGGCACGCTGGCCGACGCGCTGTCGTACCCCGACGCCGGCAACAGCCATTCGCGCGAGACGCTGGTGGCCGTGCTGCGCAAGGCGCGGCTGGGCATGCTGACGAAGCATCTGGACGTATTCGACAACTGGTCGCTGCGCCTGTCGCCCGGCGAGCAGCAGCGCCTGGCCTTTGCCCGGGCCCTGCTGCAGAAGCCGGATTACCTGTTCCTGGACGAGGCCACCAGCGCGCTGGACGAGGAAACCGAAAGCGCGATGTACCAGCTGATGGTGGACGAACTGCCCGGGGCGGCCATCGTCAGCATCGCGCACCGCAGCACCGTGGCTGCCTTCCATGGCCGGCGCCTGCGCTACGTACCGGTGAACCGGGGCAACGACGAAAGCGGCGGCGGCCCGCGGGATGGGCAAGCCGAGGGGGGTGGAGTAAGCTATCGGGTCGTACAAGACGCATGACGGCGCCGCTGTAACGGCCCTTTTGGGGCCGCCCAGGCTGGCGCCGCGACCATCGACCATGGCAGGCCTCGACAAAGATACTCCTCACCCCACGGCGCTGACCGTCCACACGCAGTCGCGCGTGCTGGAAATCGGCTTCGACAATGGCCGCACCTGGCGGCTGCCATTCGAGTTGCTGCGCGTATACTCGCCGTCCGCCGAAGTCCAGGGCCACGGCCCGGGCCAGGAAACGCTGCAGACCGGCAAGCGCAACGTAGGCGTAGCGGCGGTGGAGCCGGTGGGCAACTATGCGATCCAGATCCGCTTCGACGATGGCCACGACACGGGCATCTACACGTGGGAACTGCTGTACCGCCTGGGCGACCAGCAGGACACGCTGTGGGACGGCTACCTGAAGCGGCTGGAAGCGGCCGGGCTGGACCGCGATGCGCCGATGCCGGCGGCCGGCGGCCACGCATGCGGCCATCATCACTGAATCTAGTACCTGGAGTCTGAGAATGAGCGAAACCCACTTCGGGTTCGACAAGGTCGACGAATCGGAAAAGGCCGGCAAGGTTGCCGGCGTGTTCCACTCGGTGGCCAGCAAATACGACGTGATGAACGACCTGATGTCCGGTGGCATGCACCGCGTCTGGAAGATGTTCACGATCGCCCAGGCCAATGTGCGGCCGGGCCACAAGGTACTGGACATCGCCGGCGGCACGGGCGACCTGGCCAAGGCCTTCGCGAAGCAGGCCGGCCCGAAGGGCGAGGTCTGGCTGACCGATATCAACGAATCCATGCTGCGCGTCGGCCGCGACCGCCTGCTGGACAAGGGCATCGTCACGCCGGTGGCGCTGTGCGACGCCGAAAAGATCCCGTTCCCGGACAACTATTTCGACCTGGTCACGGTCGCCTTCGGCCTGCGCAACATGACGCACAAGGACCGCGCCCTGGCCGAGATGCGCCGTGTGGTCAAGCCGGGCGGCAAGGTGATGGTGCTGGAGTTTTCCAAGGTCTGGAAGCCGCTCGAGAAGTTCTACGACGTCTATTCTTTCAAGGTGCTCCCCTGGCTGGGCGAGCGCGTGGCTGGGGATGCCCCGAGCTATCGCTATCTCGCGGAATCCATCAGAATGCATCCGGACCAGGGTTCACTTGTACGCTTGATGGAACAAGTTGGACTGGAACAAGTCGAATACTTCAACCTGACGGCCGGAGTCGTGGCGCTCCACGTCGGGAGAAAGTACTAATTCGCCATGTTCGGCCGCTAATGGCCGAAAATGACAGGGGAAAAGCTCAAATGTCTTCTTTTCGTGGAAAATTCCTGGCCGCCGCGCTGATCATGACGGTAGCCATGGGGGCCGCACTCGACGCCAATGCGAAACGCCTCGGCGGGTCGCGCAGCGTCGGCAAGCAATCGTCGAACGTGACGCAGCAGCGTCAGGCCACGCCGCCGCAGCAGAATGCGCCGGCCCAGCAGCAGCCCGCGCAGCAGCAGGCTGCGCCGGCGACCGCCGGTGCCGCGGGTGGCGCAGCGGCTGCGGCGCCCAAGCGTAACTGGGGTGGCATGCTCGGCGGCCTGGCGGCTGGGCTGGGCCTGGGCTACCTGCTGTCGCACTTCGGTCTCGGTGGCGCGGCAGCCAGCTTCCTGGCCAACGTGATCATCTTTGCCGTGATCGCGATGCTCGCCCTGTGGCTGTTCCGCAAGTTCCGTGGCGGCTCGGCCCGTACGCAGACGCCGGCCTACGCCGGCATGGGCGGCAACGGCAACAACTCGCCGTTCGGCGGCGCGGCACGCAATGCCGAGCCGACGCTGCGTCAGGCCGAACCGGTGCAGCCGGCCGGCTACAACGGCGCCGCAGCCAACCCGGTCATGGGCGGCGCGGCCGCCGGTGCCGCCGCCGCTGCAGTGCAGCAGCCATGGGGCGTGCCGGCCGACTTCGACACCGAAGCCTTCCTGCGCAACGCCAAGGTACATTACGTGCGCCTCCAGGCTGCCTGGGATGCCGGCAACCTGGACGACATCCGCGAATTCACCACGCCGGAAATGTTTGCCGAGATCAAGATGGACCTGTCCGAGCGCGGCGAGTCCGTCAACAAGACCGACGTTGTCACGCTGGACGCCCAGCTGCTGGGCATCGAGACCACGCCGGTCCAGCATATTGCCAGCGTGCGTTTCTCGGGCATGATCCGCGAGACGGCCGGCGAAGCGGCGCAACCGTTCGGTGAGGTCTGGAACCTTGCCAAGTCGGCGTCCGGCGGCGGCTGGCTGCTGGCTGGCATCCAGCAGGAAGCCTGAGCGGCGCGACCGCCGCCGCATGGATGACATGAAGCGGCGGCCGAGTAGCTTAGAATGGAGGCCCACGTACGCGTGGGCCTTTTTTATTGGGCAGATTGCCCGGAACCGGACGCCATGAACGCCTTGCCGACACCCCTGGCCGCGCCGATCGTCGCCGCACTGAATCACCTGATCGAACAGGAGCCCTGGGCCTGCGGCCTGCTGGCGCCATTTGCCGGCCGTGTCATCCGGTTCGATGCCGCGGCATTCGCGCTGTCCCTGCGGATCACGGACCGGGGCGGCATCGAGCAGGCGGCCGACGCCGATACGCCCGCCGTGACGCTGCGGGTGCCGTTGCAGCAGTGGCCGCTGGTGGTGGCCGACGTGGCCGAGGGCGGCCAGGCTGCCGCCATGCGGCATGTCCGGATCGAAGGCGATGCGGAACTGGCCAATGCGGTGTCGACGCTGGCGCGCAACCTGCGCTGGGACGCGGCCGAAGACCTGTCGCGGGCGCTGCGTGGCGTGATGGGCGGCCCGGTCAGCGACAGCGTGGCCCAGCGCATGGTGGACGGCGCGCGCCAGGTGCATGAAAGCGCCACGCGCGTGGGCCGGGCACTGCTGGACAATGTGACCGAATACCTGCTCGACGAGCAGCCGACCCTCGTGCGCCATGCCGCGCTGGATGGGTTCGGTGCCGACGTGGCGCGTGTGCGGGACGACCTGGCGCGGCTGGAAAAGCGGCTCGAACGCCTGGAACGCACGGGTGGACAGGGGGAGGGGGCTTCGGGCCAGCTTCCGTCGGCCCACCGTTAATCGCCATGTCACTCTTCGCTGCCGCATCGCGCGGCGCCGTCTTTTGAAAATCCCCGCATGACCCGCCTGCTGCGTCTCTGCAAGATTATTTTCGTCATCCTGTACTACGGGCTCGACGAGCTTGTGCTGTCCGGCTTCAAGAGTCGGCGCATCAAGTTCCTGGTGCGCGTGATCACTATCGGCCGCAAGCTCGAACAGCCGCGCGGCGAGCGCCTGCGCCTGGCGCTGACGACCCTGGGGCCGATTTTCGTCAAGTTCGGCCAGGTGCTGTCTACCCGGCGCGACCTGATGCCGCCCGATATCGCCGACGAACTGGCCAAGCTGCAGGACCAGGTGCCGCCGTTCGATTCGGCGGTGGCCGTGAAGATCATCGAGAAGTCGCTGGGCCGGCCGCTGGCGCAGCTGTACGAGAACTTCGAGCACCAGCCAGTGGCCAGCGCGTCGATTGCGCAGGTTCACTTCGCCACGCTGCGCGGCGGCCCGAACCATGGCCGCGAGGTGGCCGTGAAGGTGCTGCGCCCCGGCATGCTGCCCGTGATCGACAGCGACCTGGCGCTGATGCGCGACATGGCCACGTGGCTGGAGCGCGTGTGGGTCGACGGCCGCCGCCTGAAGCCGCGCGAGGTGGTGGCCGAGTTCGACAAGTACCTGCACGACGAACTGGACCTGATGATCGAGGCGGCCAACGCCAGCCAGCTGCGCCGCAACTTTGCCGACAGCGACCTGCTGTGCGTGCCCGAGGTGTACTGGGACTGGTGTACCAGCACCGTCTTCACGATGGAGCGGATGCACGGCATCCCGATCTCGCGCACCGAATCGCTGAAGGCGGCCGGCGTCGACATGCACAAGCTGGCCGAGGAAGGCGTGGAGATCTTCTTCACGCAGGTGTTCCGCGACGGTTTCTTCCATGCCGACATGCACCCGGGCAACATCCTGGTGTCGGTGCAGCCGGAGACCTTCGGCCGGTATATCGCGCTGGACTTCGGCATCGTTGGCGCGCTGTCCGAGTTCGACAAGAACTACCTGGCGCAGAACTTCATTGCCTTCTTCCGCCGCGACTACCACCGGGTGGCACTGCTGCACGTGGAGTCGGGCTGGGTGCCGCCGGAGACACGCGTCGAGGAACTGGAATCGGCGGTGCGCGCCTGCTGCGAGCCGTATTTCGACAAGCCGCTGCGCGAAATCTCGCTGGGCATGGTGCTGATGCGCCTGTTCCAGACGTCACGCCGGTTCAACGTCGAAATCCAGCCACAGCTGGTGCTGCTGCAGAAGACGCTGCTCAATATCGAAGGCCTGGGCCGCCAGCTGGACCCCGATCTGGACCTCTGGAAGACCGCGAAGCCGTTCCTGGAACGCTGGATGTACGAGCAGGTCGGCTGGCAGGGCGCCTGGGAGCGCGTCAAGGTCGAGGCGCCGCAATGGGCCAAGATGCTGCCCGACTTCCCCCGGCTGGCGCACCAGTTCCTGGAGCGCCGTGCGCTGCTGAACAACGGCGAGCAGGAGCGCCTGCTGACCCAGCTGGTGCACGAGCAGCGCCGTACCAACCGCCGGCTTTCCACCGCGCTGATGCTGATGGGCGGCTTCCTGGCGGGCATCGTGATCGTCCAGGCGCTGGCCTGGGCGGGCTACTGGTAAGGCTGCGCCAGATGCCGTGCGCCCCACGCTGCACCGTGCCGGTGCGAGTGTGGGGATTTGACCGCGCCCCGGGGAATTTTTTTCATTCCGGGGGGTCTGCGTCGCTATAATCCGCGTTTTGATTCGGCTACGACCGCCTATGCCCCCTCCCGGGCGCCAGCGGCCCCGACCGATGAATTGGACTCCGGGCGGAGTCAGCCTGGCATGTTCCAAGGCATCCGGCCGGCATTCGGTTTTTCGCCACCAGGGCATTTCTGGCTATTTGGGATAGGGCAGCGGCATGCTGATCTGGTTCGTCATCATCTATTGGGTTATCTCGGTCGGCATCGGCCTGTGGGCGGCACTGCGCGTCAAGGGCACCGCCGACTTCGCCGTCGCGGGCCGCAGCCTGCCGTTCTACATCGTCACCGCCACGGTGTTTGCCACATGGTTCGGCTCTGAAACCGTGCTCGGCATCCCGGCGGTCTTCCTGAAGGAAGGCCTGTCGGGGGTGGTGTCCGACCCCTTCGGCTCGTCGCTCTGCCTGATCCTCGTCGGTCTGTTCTTCGCCCGGCCGCTGTACCGGATGAACCTGCTGACCATCGGCGACTACTATCACAACCGCTACGGCCGGCTGGCCGAAGTGCTGACCACGCTGTGCATCGTCGTGTCGTACCTGGGCTGGGTGGCGGCGCAGATCAAGGCGCTGGGCCTGGTGTTCTATACCGTGTCGGACGGCGCGCTGTCGCAGGAAGCCGGGATGATGATCGGCGCGGCCAGCGTGCTGGTCTATACGCTGTTCGGCGGTATGTGGTCGGTGGCGGTGACCGACTTCATCCAGATGATCATCATCGTGGTCGGCATGCTCTATATCGGCTACGAGGTCAGCGGCCAGGCCGGCGGCGTGACGGCCGTGGTGTCGCACGCGGCGGCGGCGGGCAAGTTCGAGTTCCTGCCGTCGCTGGATCTGGTGCAGATCATCGGGTTTGCGGCGGCGCTGTTCACCATGATGCTCGGATCGATCCCGCAGCAGGACGTGTTCCAGCGCGTGACCTCGTCGAAAACCGAACAGATCGCCGGCCGCGCGTCGGTCCTGGGCGGCGTGCTGTACTTCTTCTTTGCCTTCATCCCGATGTTCCTGGCCTATTCGGCCACGCTGATCGACCCGCAGATGGTCGAGAAGTACATCCATGCGGATTCGCAGCTGATCCTGCCGCAACTGATCCTGAACCACGCGCCGATGTTCGCGCAGGTGATGTTCTTCGGCGCGCTGCTGTCCGCCATCAAGAGCTGCGCGTCGGCCACGCTGCTGGCGCCGTCCGTGACGTTCGCGGAGAACATCCTGCGCCCGTATTTCCGCCATTTGAGCGACAAGCAGTTCCTGCGCGTGATGCAGGCGGTGGTGCTGGTCTTCACCACGCTGGTGACGTTGTTCGCGCTGAATTCGCACCTGTCGATTTTCCACATGGTGGAAAACGCCTACAAGGTGACGCTGGTGTCGGCGTTCGTGCCGCTGGCGTTCGGCCTGTTCTGGAAGCCGGCCACGCGCCAGGGCGGCCTGCTGGCCATCGTGCTGGGCCTGAGTTCGTGGCTCACCTGCGAGGTGGCGTTTGCCGACGCTACCGTGCCGCCGCAGATGGTGGGCCTGCTGTGCTCGATTGGCGGCATGGTGTTCGGCTCGCTGCTGCCGCAATGGATCAGCGACCGGCCGCCGGTCCGCGAAGTGCATATTGCTTAACTTTTAAGCGCCGGGGCGATATCGTGACGATTACGCCCCCGAAAGCCCGCATTTCCTGCCCGTAGACGCCCCGCCGACGGTTTATAATCAACGGCTTTGCACCGCCGCGCGGGTATTTTCGTGCGCAGGCCCTTGTCGATCCGACGGGGCGCAGCCACTTACCTGCTTTACGTTTCAGATTCCACGAAAGAACCATGCCGATCTATGCCTACCGTTGCGACGCCTGCGGCCACGGGCGCGATGTGCTGCAGAAGATGAGCGATGCCCCGCTTACGGACTGCCCATCCTGCGGCACCGCGGAGACCTTCAAGAAACAGCTAACCGCAGCCGGCTTCCAGCTCAAGGGCTCGGGCTGGTACGTGACGGATTTCCGTGGCGGCAGCGGCGGCACCAGCGCCCCGGCCAGCGCCCCGGCCGGTTCGCCGGCAGCCGATGCCGCGCCGGCCGCCCCGGCTGCCGCGCCTGCGGCACCGGCCACGCCGGCCGCCGGCAGCAACTGAGCGCCGGCAAGCCGTGGCTACCAAGAAAACGTCCGCCATCAAGACCTGGTTCCTGACCGGTCTGCTCGTGCTCGTGCCGCTGGGCATCACGCTGTGGGTGCTCAACCTGATCATCGGCACGATGGACCAGAGCATGGCGCTGCTGCCGCTGGCGTGGCAGCCCGAGAACATCTTCGGGCGCCGCATCCCGGGGCTGGGCGCCATCCTGACCCTGCTGTTCATCCTGCTGGTGGGCGTGCTGGCGCACAACTTCATTGGCCAGCGCCTGGTGCGCTGGTGGGAAGCGTTGCTGGGCCATATCCCGGTGGTGGGGCCGATCTATACCAGCGTGAAGCAGGTGTCGGACACGCTGCTGTCGTCGTCCGGCAACGCGTTCCGCAAGGCGCTGCTGGTGCAGTATCCGCGCGAAGGGTCATGGACGATTGCGTTTCTGACTGGACGTCCGGGCGGCGACGTGCAAAATCACCTGCAGGGCGAATACGTCAGCGTGTACGTGCCGACGACGCCGAACCCCACGTCGGGCTTCTTCCTGATGATGCCGAAGGCAGACACCATCGAGCTCGACATGACCGTTGACGCGGCGCTGAAGTACATCGTGTCGATGGGCGTGGTGGCGCCGACCGAACTGCCGCGCCGCGCCGGCGGCGATGCCCGCGCGGACGACGGCGCGCTGGTTGCCGACGAAGTCGCCGACACCCATACCAACTGAATTTGCGCGCGGCTGCCTGGCGGCCGTGCATTACAGGGACTTTCTCCTATGTCTTCCATGCGTACACATTACTGCGGTCTGGTGACCGAACAACTGACCGGCCAGGAAGTGGCCCTGACGGGCTGGGTGCAGCGCCGTCGCGACCATGGCGGCGTGATCTTCGTCGATCTGCGCGACCGTGAAGGCCTGGTGCAGGTGGTGTGCGATCCGGACCGTCCGGAGATGTTCAAGGCCGCGGAAGAGATCCGCAACGAATTCTGCATCCGCGTGGTCGGCAAGGTGCGCCCGCGTCCGGCCGGTACCGAGAACAGCAACCTGACCTCGGGCAAGATCGAGGTGCTGTGCCACGAGCTGACCGTGCTGAACCCGTCGGTCACGCCGCCGTTCCAGCTGGACGACGACAACCTGTCGGAAACCACGCGCCTCACGCACCGCGTGCTGGACCTGCGCCGTCCGCAGATGCAATACAACCTGCGCCTGCGCTACAAGGTGGCCATGGAAGTGCGCAAGTACCTGGATGCACAGGGTTTCATCGACATCGAGACCCCGATGCTGGGCAAGAGCACGCCCGAAGGCGCCCGCGACTACCTGGTGCCGTCGCGCGTGAACCCGGGCCACTTCTTCGCGCTGCCGCAGTCGCCGCAGATCTTCAAGCAGATGCTGATGGTCTCGGGCTTCGACCGCTACTACCAGATCACCAAGTGCTTCCGTGACGAGGACCTGCGCGCCGACCGCCAGCCCGAATTCACCCAGATCGACTGCGAAACGTCGTTCCTGACCGAACAGGAGATCCGTGACCTGTTCGAGGACATGATGCGCACCGTGTTCAAGAACGCCATCGACGTGGACCTGGTCTCCAAGTTCCCGGTGATGGAATTCCGCGAAGCCATGGCCCGCTTTGGCTCGGACAAGCCCGACCTGCGCGTCAAGCTGGAATTTACCGAGTTGACCGACGTCATGAAGGACGTCGATTTCAAGGTGTTCTCGGGCCCGGCCAACAGCGACAACGGTCGTGTGGTGGGCCTGCGCGTGCCGGGCGGCAGCGCCATCTCGCGCGGCGAGATCGATGCCTACACCCAGTTCGTGGCGATCTACGGCGCCAAGGGCCTGGCCTGGATCAAGGTCAACGAAGTGGCCAAGGGCCGTGATGGCCTGCAGTCGCCGATCGTGAAGAACCTGCACGACGCATCGATTGCCGAAATCCTGAAGCGCACCGAAGCCAAGGACGGCGACATCATCTTCTTCGGGGCCGACAAGGCCAAGGTGGTCAACGACGCCATCGGCGCGCTGCGCCTGAAGATCGGCCATTCGGAATTCGGCAAGAGCACCGGCCTGTTCGAGGACACCTGGAAGCCGCTGTGGGTGATCGACTTCCCGATGTTCGAGTACGACGAGGAAGATGCCCGCTGGGTGGCCATGCACCATCCGTTCACGAGCCCCAAGGACGAGCACCTGCAGTACCTGGAAACCGACCCGGGCAAGTGCATCGCCAAGGCCTACGACATGGTGCTGAACGGCTGGGAAATGGGCGGCGGCTCGGTCCGTATCTACCGCGAGGACGTGCAGAGCAAGGTGTTCCGCGCGCTGAAGATCGGCGACGAGGAAGCCCGTGCCAAGTTCGGCTACCTGCTCGACGCGCTGCAATATGGTGCGCCGCCGCACGGCGGCCTGGCCTTCGGCCTGGACCGCATCGTGACGATGATGGCCGGTGCCGATTCGATCCGCGACGTGATCGCCTTCCCGAAGACGCAACGCGCCCAGGATCTGCTGACGCAGGCCCCGAGCTCGGTCGACGAGAAGCAACTGCGCGAACTGCATATCCGCCTGCGCGCGCAAGAGCCGAAGACGACTGCCTGATCGCCCGACCCGAGACCGGATCATTCCGGTTCCGGTACGAAAAGCCGCGCACCCGCGCGGCTTTTTTGTTTTCGGCGCAAGGATGCGTTTCCATTTGTTACCACTCGGAACGAAGGCACCACGGATGATGTCTTTCTGCCTGATGCGCGCGAAGCCGGCCCACCCGAAAGGCCGGTCGTGACGTGGGAGGACAAACCAGATGCTGCAACTCGATACGGAAACGAT
This sequence comes from Cupriavidus sp. 86D6, assembly GCF_057815095.1. Classification (NCBI taxonomy): domain Bacteria; kingdom Pseudomonadati; phylum Pseudomonadota; class Betaproteobacteria; order Burkholderiales; family Burkholderiaceae; genus Cupriavidus; species Cupriavidus sp. 86D6. The sequence continues at coordinate 63,489 of NZ_JBYPSB010000002.1, forward strand.
CCGGGCCTTCGTGCTGGCCCATGCGGAAACCATCCTGACCTGGCTGGTGGCCGGGCTGCTCATGATGCTGCTGGCGCGCTTCGAGCTGCGCCGCGCAGTGCGCAAGTCGGCCCAGGCCATGTCGGAATCGGTGGCGACCACCGTGGCGGCCTGCGTGCCCGATATCGCGCATGCCGTGCAGAGCGCGCAGCCGCTCTCCGACTACGCCCAGCCCGTGCAGGGCGAAGGCCCCGTGGCCGCGCAGCGTGCCGACGCCCTGCGCAAGCTGGCGCTGGACACCGTGGCTACCGTGATGGCCCGCGGTCGTTGGCTGGAGGATGTCGGCAACCTGCGGCTGGCCGAGGACGCGTTGCTGTCGGGCCGGCGTGCCGGGGGCGCCGACCCGCTGCTCGTGGTGGCGCCGCAACCCGTGGTGCAGGCCTACCTGACCGCCCAGCGTACGTTTGACGACGAAGCGACGCGCCTGCAGACCCATCGGCGCGAGGCCCTCCGCCTGCAGGAAGCCCTGCAGCAGGTGAACGCCGAGGCCGCCCATGTCGAGCAGGAAACGGCCAGCATCGTGCTGCGCTTCGAACAGGTCAATGCCCAGGCCGCGCAAGGGGTGGAGGCGGGGGATTACCAGCGGTTCCTGATCCAGAAATACAACCAGCTCGGCATGCGCGAGAAGGAAATCGGCCAGGAACGCGCGGATCTGGCCGCCCAGGTGCGTGAAAGCACCGATGCGCTGGCCGAACATGCCCATGTGGCGTCCCAGCGTTATACCCAGGCGCTGGCGCCGCTGATGCAGCAACTGCGCGCCGCCTGGGGGCACGGCGATTCGCCCGAGGTCTTCGATACCTGGCTGGGCAGCATGCCCGGCACGGGGCCGGACGGCGTGGCCAGCCCTGTGCCCGGCGCGCACTACCTGACGCCGAGGGCGGCGGGCGAGCAGACCGTCGCGTGATTCCACATCGCGGTATTCAGACAGCGGATGACGCCGAAGGGGGCGCCGCTGCGCTATGCTTGGGTTCTGTTGCTTTCACCGCCCCATGCGCTACAAGATCCCCGAATCGGTACTGGTCGTCATTCATACGCCAGACCTGCAAGTCCTGTTGATCGAGCGTGCCGACCGGCCAGGCTTCTGGCAATCGGTGACGGGCAGCCTCGATGCCGTCGACGAGCCGCTGATGGCGACCGCCGCCCGCGAAGTTGCCGAGGAAACCGGCATCGTGGCCAGCCACTACCAGTTGACCGACTGGCGGCATACGATCGACTACGAAATCTACCCCCAGTGGCGTCATCGCTATGCGCCCGGCGTCACCCGCAATACCGAGCACTGGTTCGGCCTGTGTGTACCGGAGCCGCTGCCTGTGACGCTGGCGCCGCGTGAACACCTGCGGTTCGAGTGGCTGTCATGGCAGGCAGCCGCCGAACGCTGTTTTTCCAGCAGCAACGCGGAGGCGGTGCGCCAGCTGGCCTGGCGTATGGCCGGGGCGCAGGGCGTGGAAGCCGGGGCCGTACGTGGAGAGGCGCGATGAAACTTCGCGTCGTGACCTACAACATCCACAAGGGTGTGAAGGGGTTTTCGGGCAAGCCGCGCATCCAGAGCGTGCGCACGGGCCTGCAGTCGATGGACGCCGATATCGTGTTCCTGCAGGAAGTGCAGGATCGCAATGACCGCCTGATCGCCGCCGAACTGTTCGACCCCGATCACACCCAGCTTAACTACCTGGCCACCGACGCCTATCCACATTCGGTCTACGGGCGCAACGCCGTGTACGAACACGGGCACCACGGCAACGCGATCCTGTCGCGGCATCCGATCCTGATGTCGGAAAATCTTGATATTTCGGATCATCGCTTCGAACAGCGCGGGCTGCTGCACGCCGTGGCGGACATCCACGGCGTGGAGGCGCATCTGATCTGCGTGCATTTCGGGCTGTTCGCGCGCAGCCGGGTGCGGCAGGCCAGTGCGCTGGTGGACCGGGTGCGATCAGTGGTGCCCGACCACGCGCCGCTGGTGATCGCGGGCGACTTCAACGACTGGAACCACAAGCTCGATACCCGCATCTGCAACACGCTGAATGCCGTGGAATCGGCCCACGCCAAGAACGGACGCATTCATACCTTTCCGAGCCATATGCCGTGGTGGCAGCTCGACCGCATCTACGTGCGCGGCTTCGATATCGAACGCACGCAGGCGCTGACTGGCCGTGAGTGGGCGCAGCGATCGGATCATGTGCCGCTGATGGCCGAGCTGGCGCATCGCGTGGCGATCCCGGAAGCGTAAGGCGGAAAGACAGCGCAGGGGCCGGTACCCCCGCTGAATCTGGCGTCAGTGCGAAGCCAGGTAGTCGCGGATCCAGCGGTAGATGGCGTCCGCGTCGGCCAGGTCGATCACCGGCAGCGTCGTCTGTCCGGTTACCTGTTCCATTGCATCGGTGGCCACCGCCACCACGCCCGGCACTTCGGTCCAGAGCGGCGCCTTGCCGTTGGCCGGACGATAGATTTCCAGCTTGGGGAAATCGCTCCATTTGTAGCCCTCGACCATGACCAGGTCGGTGTCGGGCGGCAGCACGGCCAGGGCTTCGCCGATTTCCGGGGACGGCTTGTCTTCCGGATAGTGGCGCATCAGCGTCAGGTGGCGGGCGCCCACCAGCACGACGTTCTCGCAACCACCCTGGCGCATGCGCCACGAATCCTTGCCAGGCGTGTCCGGATCGAAACCGTGGTGCGTGTGCTTGATGCCGGCGACGCGCAGGCCGCCGGCCACGAAGCGGGGGATCAACTGGTCCAGCAGCGTCGTCTTGCCGCTGCCCGAAGAACCGGCGATACCGAATACCTTCACAATGCTTTCCCTGTTGGGCGTCACAATGGCCTGACAATAGCAGAGTTCGGCCGGGCCATGTGCAGGAGCCGCCCGTTGCCCGATAATCGAGCCATGTCACGGACTTACGATCGCGCCGAACCCGAATTGCCCCGGACCCCCGAGGTGCCCGAGGTGACCCAGGCACCCGACGGGCGCCCGGCGCCAGTGGACGCCGCCGCGCCGCCGACGCCCGGGACTGGCCCGAGCGGGCCCGTCCACGAGTTGCGCAGCGCCGGGGCCCATGCCAGGGCCCGGCTGATGCGCTGGGTGCGCCGCCGGGGCAGCCCGGTGCCGGGCAATCTCGTCGATCTCCTCCGTAACGGCCAGGAGTTCTTTCCGGCGCTGATCGCCGCCATCGATGCGGCGCAGGGGCACGTGGTGGTGGAGACCTATATCTACGCCGACGATGCCGTGGGCGCGCGCGTGGGCGATGCGCTGATCGCGGCCGCCCGGCGTGGCGTCGATGTGCGGCTGGTGGTGGACGGGTTTGGCGCCGGCGACATGCCCGCCGCGCTGCTGGATCGCCTGCGTGCCGGCGGCGTCAATGTGGAAATTTACCGGCCGCTGCGCGGATTCAAGTTTGCGCGGCGCCACCTGCGGCGGCTCCATCGCAAGATCGCCGTGATCGACGGCAAGGTGGCGTTCGTCGGCGGCATCAATATCATCGACGACCATAACCACGGGCCGATCGACCTGCCGGAACTGGGGCCGCGATACGACTTCGCCGTACGCGTGCGCGGTCCGCTGGTGGCGCAGATCGCGCTGGCATCGGCCCGGCTCTGGTTCCGCATCGCACAACGGCGCGGCCTGCGTGAAACGGCGAACGCGTTTGCCGAAGTGGAGGCGCTGACGCGCGGCGCGCGGCAGGCGCGCAATGACGTCCAGCCTGATGGGGTGCCGGCCGCCTTGCTGCTGCGCGACAACCTGCGCAATCGCCGCACCATCGAACGCGAATACCTGTACGCGCTGGGCTCGGCGCGCCGCGACGTCATCCTGGCCAACGCCTACTTCCTGCCCGGCCACAAGATGCGGCGCGCGCTGCTGGCCTGCCGCGAGCGCGGCGTGCGGGTGCGGCTGCTGCTGCAGGGCATGGTCGAATACCGGCTCCAGCACTACGCCACCCACGCGCTCTACGCGCGGCTGCTGGAGGCCGGCGTCGAGATCTATGAGTACGAGGAAAGCTTCCTGCACGCCAAGGTGGCGGTGGTGGACGATACCTGGGCCACGGTGGGGTCGAGCAATATGGACCCGTTCAGCCTGCTGCTGGCACGCGAGGCGAATGTGGCGGTCTATGACGCCGCATTCGCCAATACGCTGCGGCTCCGGCTGGAGCGCGCCATGGTCCAGCGCAGCGCGCGGGTGATGCCCGAGGTGCATGCCCGGCTGCCGCGTTTGCGGCGCTTTGCCAATTGGGCGGCCTACTACGTGTTGCGTCTCGGCGTCGTCATCGCGGGCGTGACGGGCCGCTACTGAGACGCCGACGAGGCGCCGACGCGGCGCCACACGGTAACATGGTGCCTTGCCGCAGTGCTGCCATACCCCGTTGCGCGCAGGCCGCGATTCGGTGCGGTTTTTAAGCCGTTGCTGCAATGCGCCGAATGGACGCCGCGGCCGGCCCCATCGGGGCCGCCTGTTTAGAAACACGGGTCTAATTAAATACTTGATGCCAGTCGGCCCCGCCAGAATAATCTGAACGACCGTTCTTTTTTGGCTTAGACTTCGTGCATTTGCGATGGCGGTTTGCTGTCGCGGCGCCTGCCGAAAGCAGCGTCAAGCCAGGAAACAGCATCCGCGGGATGCTGCAGAGAACGGAGAGAAAACCATGCGACACCAGTCAGTTCGTCTTGAATCCGCCGCCGCGCCCACGCCCTTGCGAAAGGGTGAGATGACGCGCGTGGCGATTCTCGATGCCGCACTGGAACTGTCGTCCCGCGACGGGCTGGAAGGTCTGACCATCGGCCTGCTCGCGGAACGCATGCAGATGAGCAAGAGCGGCGTGTTCGCGCATTTCGGTTCGCGCGAAGACCTGCAGGTGGAAGTGGTGCGCGAGTATCACCGGCGGTTCGAGCAGGAGGTGTTCTACCCCTCGCTGCAGGAGCCGCGCGGTCTGCCTCGCCTGTGGTCGATGGTGCGGCGCTGGATGGAAAAGCGCATCCAGGAAGTGACCACGGGTTGCATCTACATCAGCGGTGCGGTCGAGTACGACGACCGCGCGGAAAGCCCGGTGCGTGACGAGCTGGTCAAGAGCGTCACGATCTGGCGGGCCGCGCTGTTGCGTGCCATCGACCAGGCCAAGGAGGAGGGGCACCTGCGCGCGGATTGCGATCCGCGCCTGATGCTGTTCGAGATGTACAGCCTTGAACTAGGCTTGCATCATGACGCCCGATTTCTGCGCCTGCCGGACAGTGCCGAACTTGCCATGGTCGCGCTCAACAAACTGATTCAGTCTTACCGTACCTGAGCCGCCCCCGGCAACGGTCGCACGCGTCCCCTCCAGGGCGTGCGGCATGCGCGTGTGGCGGCACCGGGCAAACCTCCAAGGAGTCTTTGATGGGCCAGTACACCGCACCGTTGCGCGACATGCAGTTCGTGCTCCACGAACTGCTCGGCGCAGAAGCCGAACTCAAGGCGATGCCGCAACACGCGGACATCGACGCGGACACCATCAACCAGGTGATCGAAGAAGCCGGCAAGTTCTGCGCGGACGTGGTGTTTCCGCTGAACCAGCCCGGCGACCGCGAAGGCTGCACCTACGTCGGCGACGGCGTGGTGCGCGCACCCAAGGGCTTCAAGGAAGCCTACCAGCAGTATGTCGAGGCCGGCTGGCCCGCGCTGGCCTGCGACCCCGAATTCGGCGGCCAGGGCCTGCCGATCGTGGTCAACAACGCGCTGTACGAGATGCTGAACTCGGCCGGCCAGGCATGGACGATGTACCCGGGCCTGTCGCACGGCGCCTACGAGGCGCTGCACGCGCACGGCACGCCGGAACTGAAGCAGACCTACCTGCCCAAGCTGGTGTCGGGCGTGTGGACGGGCACGATGTGCCTGACCGAGCCCCACTGCGGCACCGACCTGGGCATCCTGCGCTCGAAGGCCGAACCGCAGGGCGACGGCTCGTACGCCATCACGGGCACCAAGATCTTCATCTCGGCCGGCGAGCACGACCTGGCCGAGAACATCATCCACCTGGTGCTGGCGCGCCTGCCGGACGCCCCGCAAGGCACCAAGGGCATCTCGCTGTTCGTCGTACCGAAGTTCATCCCGGACGCCAACGGCAACCCGGGCGAGCGCAACGGCATCAAGTGCGGCTCGATCGAGCACAAGATGGGCATCCACGGCAACGCCACCTGCGTGATGAACCTGGACGGCGCGCGCGGCTGGCTGGTGGGCGAGGCCAACAAGGGCCTCAACGCCATGTTCGTGATGATGAACGCGGCCCGCCTCGGTGTGGGCGCGCAAGGCCTGGGCCTGACCGAAGTGGCCTACCAGAACTCGCTGGCCTACGCCAAGGACCGCCTGCAGATGCGCGCGCTGACCGGCCCGAAGGCGCCCGAGAAGGCGGCCGACCCGATCATCGTCCATCCGGACGTGCGCCGCATGCTGCTCACGCAGAAGGCCTACGCCGAAGGCGGCCGCGCGTTCAGCTACTGGACCGCGCTGCAGATCGACCGCGAACTGTCACACCCCGACGCGTCCGTGCGCAAGGAAGCCGCCGACCTGGTGGCGCTGCTGACGCCGGTGATCAAGGCCTTCCTGACCGACAACGCGTTCACGTCGACCAACGAGGGCATGCAGGTGTTCGGCGGCCACGGCTACATCGCCGAATGGGGCATGGAGCAGTACGTGCGCGACGCGCGCATCAACATGATCTACGAAGGCACCAACACGATCCAGTCGCTGGACCTGCTGGGCCGCAAGATCCTGGGCGACATGGGCGCCAAGCTGAAGGCCTTCGGCAAGATCGTGCAGCAGTTCGTCGAGGAAGAGGGCACCAACGAAGCCATGCAGGAATTCGTGAACCCGCTGGCCGACATCGGCGACAAGGTGCAGAAGCTCACGATGGAAATCGGCATGAAGGCGATGGGCAACCCCGACGAGGTGGGCGCCGCCGCCGTGCCGTACCTGCGCGTGGTGGGCCACCTGGTGTTCTCGTACTTCTGGGCCCGCATGGCCAAGATCGCGCTGGAGAAGCAGGACAGCGGCGACAAGTTCTACGTCAGCAAGCTGGCCACGGCGCGCTTCTACTTTGCCAAGCTGCTGCCCGAAACCGCCGCCGAGATCCGCAAGGCGCGCGCCGGTTCGGCCACGCTGATGGCGCTGGACGCCGATCTGTTCTGATCGGGGGTGGCTCCCCTCTCCCGCAAGGCGGGAGAGGCGGAGCCGACCCAGACAGCACTGAATTTCTCTCTCCTCAAACGCTCACGACTCTAGGAGCGCGCATGTCCAATTTCATCGTCAAGAAAGTCGCCGTGCTCGGTGCCGGCGTCATGGGGGCGCAGATTGCCGCCCACCTGGTCAACGCCCGCGTGCCGGTGGTGCTGTTCGACCTGCCGGCCAAGGAAGGCCCCAAGAACGGCATCGCCATGCGTGCCATCGAAAACCTCAAGAAGCTGTCGCCGGCGCCGCTGGGCATCAAGGACGAAGCCGGCCTGATCCGCGCGGCCAACTACGAGGACAATCTGGAACTGCTCAAGGAATGCGACGTGGTGATCGAGGCGATCGCCGAACGCATGGACTGGAAGCACGATCTCTACAAGATGGTGGCGCCGCACCTGGCGCCGAACGCGATCTTCGCGACGAATACCTCGGGCTTGTCGATCACGTCGCTGTCCGACGGCTTCGACGCCGACCTGAAGGCGCGCTTCTGCGGCGTGCACTTCTTCAATCCGCCGCGCTACATGCACCTGGTGGAACTGATCCCGACCGCCACCACGAAGCCCGAGATCCTGGACCGCCTGGAGGCCTTCCTGACCACCACGCTCGGCAAGGGCGTGGTGCGTGCCAAGGACACGCCGAACTTCATCGCCAACCGCGTGGGGATCTTCTCGATCCTGGCCGTGTTTGCCGAAGCCGAAAAGTACGGCATTCCGTTCGATATCGTCGATGACCTGACCGGCACCAAGCTGGGCCGCGCCAAGTCGGCCACGTTCCGCACCGCCGACGTGGTGGGCCTGGACACGATGGCCCACGTGATCAAGACCATGCAGGACGGCCTGGGCGGCGACCCGTTCGCGGCCGTCTACAAGACGCCGGCCGTGCTCAAGGGCCTGGTGGATGCCGGCGCGCTGGGCCAGAAGACCGGCGCGGGCTTCTACAAGAAGGAAGGCAAGGCCATCAAGGTGCTGGACGCCAAGACCGGCCAGTACGTGGATTCGGGCAAGAAGGCCGACGAGATCGTCGTGCGCATGCTCAAGAAGGACCCGGCCGAGCGCATCAGGCTGCTGCGCGAATCGACCAACCCGCAGGCACAGTTCCTGTGGGCCGTGTTCCGCGACGTGTTCCACTACATCGGCGTCTATCTGGAGCAGATCGCCGGTTCGGCTGCCGACATCGACCTGGCGATTCGCTGGGGCTTCGGCTGGAACTCGGGTCCGTTCGAGGACTGGCAGGCCGCCGGCTGGACGCAGGTGGCGCAGTGGGTCAAGGAAGACATCGACGCAGGCAAGGCGCTGGCCAACGTGCCGCTGCCGGCCTGGGTGCTGCAAGGCCCGGTGGCCGACAACGGCGGCGTGCATACGGCACAGGGCTCTTGGTCGCCGGCGACCAGCAGCTTCGTCAAGCGTGCCGCGCTGCCGGTGTACGAGCGCCAGGTGTTCCGTGCCGCCATCAAGGGCACCGACGCGGCAGATCCGCGCCGCGCCGGCAAGACCATCGAAGAGAACGACGGTGCGCGCATCTGGACCAGCGAAGGGGCCGACGATGTGCTGGTCATCTCGTTCAAGAGCAAGATGAACACGATTGGCCCGGACGTGCTCGACACCATCGTGCGCGCCGTGGACCTGGCCGAAGCCGGGTACAAGGGCCTGGTCGTCTGGCAGCCGACGTCGCTGCAGCTGGGCGCGCCGGGCGGTCCGTTCTCGGCCGGTGCCAACCTGGAAGCCGCCATGCCGGCCTTCATGATGGGCGGCGCCAAGGGCATCGAGCCGTTCGTGAAGAAGTTCCAGGACACGATGATGCGCGTGAAATACGCGGCGGTGCCGGTGGTGCCGGCCGTGTCGGGTATCGCGCTGGGCGGCGGCTGCGAACTGATGCTGCATTCGGCCAAACGCGTGGTGGCGATGGAAAGCTACGTGGGCCTGGTCGAAGTCGGCGTGGGCCTGGTGCCGGCCGGCGGCGGCCTGAAGGAAGCCGCGATTGCGGCAGCCAAGGCGGCGCAGGCTGCCGGCAGCACGAACTACCTGAACTTCGTCACCAGCCGTTTCCAGGCGGCGGCGATGGCCAAGGTGTCGACGTCGGCACTCGATGCGCAGAAGATGGGCTACGTGCAGCCGACCGACACCATCGTCTACAACGTGCACGAACTGCTGTACGTGGCGCAGGGTGAAGTGCGCGCGCTGGCCAATGCCGGCTACCGCGCGCCGCTGCCGGGCCAGCTGATTCCGGTGGCTGGCCGCTCGGGCATCGCCACGATCCAGGCGTCGCTCGTCAACATGCGCGATGGCAATTTCATCTCGGCGCACGATTTCCTGATCGCGTCGCGCATTGCCGAAGTGGTGTGCGGCGGGGACGTGGAGGCGGGCTCGCTGGTCAGCGAAGACTGGCTGCTGGCGCTGGAACGCAAGGCGTTCATCGACCTGCTGGGCAACGGCAAGACGCAGGAGCGCATCATGGGCATGCTGCAGACGGGCAAGCCGGTGCGCAACTAATCCGCCAACGAGGAACCGACATCATGAAACAACTGCAAGACGCCTACATCGTTGCGGCTACCCGTTCGCCGATTGGCAAGGCCCCGAAGGGCGCATTCAAGAACACCCGCCCCGACGACCTGCTGGCCTCGATCCTGAAGGCCGCGGTGGCCCAGGTGCCGGGCCTGGACCCGGCGCTGATCGAAGACGCCATTGTTGGCTGCGCCATTCCCGAAGCCCAGCAGGGCCTGAACGTGGCGCGTATCGGCGCGCTGCTGTCCGGCCTGCCCAATACGGTGGGCGGCATTACGGTGAACCGCTTCTGCGCCTCGGGCCTGTCGGCCGTGGCGATGGCGGCCGACCGCATCCGCGTGGGCGAATCGGACGTAATGATTGCCGCCGGCGTGGAATCGATGAGCATGGTGCCGATGATGGGCAACTCGCCGTCGATGTCGCCGTCGATCTTCGCGCGCGACGAGAACGTCGGCATTGCCTACGGCATGGGCCTGACCGCCGAGAAGGTGGCCTCGCAATGGCAGGTGAGCCGCGAAGACCAGGACGCGTTCGCGCTGGCGTCGCACCAGAAGGCCATCGCCGCGCAGCAGGCTGGCGAATTCAACGACGAGATTACCCCGATCGAGGTAGTCGAGAAGTTTCCGGACCTCGCCACTGGCCAGGTCAGCGTCAAGACGCGTACTATCTCGCTGGACGAAGGTCCGCGCCCGGACACGTCGGTGGAAGGCCTGGCCAAGCTGCGCCCGGTGTTCGCCAACAAGGGCAGCGTGACGGCCGGCAACAGCTCGCAGACGTCGGATGGCGCCGGCGCGCTGATTCTGGTCTCGGAAAAGATCCTCAAGCAGTTCAACCTGGTGCCGCTGGCCCGTTTCGTATCGTTCGCGGTGCGGGGCGTGCCGCCGGAGATCATGGGGATCGGCCCGAAGGCCGCGATTCCGGCCGCGCTGAAGGCCGGCGGCCTGACGCAGGACCAGATCGAGTGGATCGAGCTGAACGAGGCGTTCGCCGCGCAGTCGCTGGCGGTGATGCGCGACCTGGAACTCGATCCGGCCCGCGTGAACCGCATGGGCGGCGCCATTGCGCTGGGCCATCCGCTTGGCGCGACCGGTGCGATCCGTTCGGCCACCGTGGTGCATGCGCTGCGTCGCCACGACCTGAAGTACGGCATGGTCACCATGTGCGTGGGCACCGGCATGGGCGCCGCAGGAATCTTCGAGCGCGTCTGAACGCGCCGCAGGGACAGCCCGGGGCAGGGCTGTCCCAACCTTCGATCAGATGAAGAAATGTATGGACACGAAGATGCCAACACGTTGACGCACTGACCCGGAGGAGAACAACAATATGCAGGAGACCGCCATTCTGGCCGACGCGGCATGCGACATGCCGCGTTCGATGATGGACGCGCTGGGCGTCCGCACCATCCCGTTCCGCATCCGCGCCGGCGACCGCTTCGTGGTCGATACGCGCGACGAGGCCGCGCTGCCGGACCTCTATCACCAGTACCTGGTCGGCAAGCAGGACCACTATGCCGAATCGATCCCGCTGCTCGAACGCGAGCTGGAAGACCATCTGCTGAAGAACGTCGTGGCTGGCTGCGACCGCGCCATCCTGCTGACCATCGCCAGCAGCCGCAGCAAGCTCTACGCGAATGCCACGGGCGCCGTGGTGGGCACGGTTGCCCGCAGCTTCAAGCTGCGCAAGGACGCCGGGCGCAGCGGACTGTTCGACCTGACCGTGATCGACACCGGCGCCATCGGCCCCGGCCAGGCGCTGATCGTGCGCGAGGCGGCCCGCATGCTGGCCAATGGCGCGAAGGCCTCCGAAGTGGTGGACGCCGTGGAGAACCGCCTGCGCGACGCCGCGCACATGTTCCTGATTCCCGACGAACTGCTGTACATGTACACGCGCGCCAGGCACAAGGGCGAGAACAGCATCACCTGGAGCCGCTACATGCTGGGCAGCGCGTTCAATATCCGCCCGGTGATCCGCATGCACCAGGGTGACACCGAGGCGATTGCCAAGGTGCGCGGGGCCGAGGACGGCGTGCGCCGCCTGCTGGGCCATGCGGAAGCCTGTATCCGGGCCAGGTGCCTGCTGACGCCCGCCGTGGCCGCCGCCTATGCGGGCGATCTGGACGAGGTGGAATCGTGGCCGGCATGGCAGTCGCTGGCCGAGACCGCCGCGAAGTATGGCGTGGAGCTGATGCTCGCGCCGATGAGCCTGACCGTCGCGCTCAACGTGGGCGCGGGCGCGTTCGGCCTCAGTTATCTTTCCGACATGCCGCCACCGTTTGTGTGAGCGGCAGTCTGCATCACGACCGAGACGAGGAAGACATGAGCATTGCCACCCGCATCGACCAGGGCATCCTGACCATTGGTTTCGATCGCATCGACAAGAAGAACGCCATTACGGCCGCCATGTACCAGACCATGGCCGACGCGTTGCGCGCCGCCGAATCCGATCACGCCGTGCGCGTGATCGTGATCGAGGGCAAGCCTGAGATCTTCACGGCCGGCAACGACCTGGAGGACTTCATGAAGCGTCCGCCGACGCAGGGCAGCGACGGCGCCGAGCCGCCGGTGTTCCAGTTCCTGCACGCCATCAGCCATGCCACCAAGCCCGTGGTGGCGTCGGTCAGTGGCGCGGCGGTGGGCATCGGCACCACGCTGCTGCTGCATTGCGATCTGGTCTACGCATCGGACACCGCCAAGCTGTCGCTGCCGTTCGCGCAACTGGGCCTGTGCCCGGAGGCGGCGTCGAGCCTGCTGCTGCCGCGCCTGGTGGGCTATCAGCGGGCCGCCGAGAAGCTGCTGCTGGGCGAAGCGTTCAGTGCGCAGGAAGCATTCGCGATCGGGCTGGTGACGAAGGTGCTGCCCGTGGCGGAGCTGTCGGACTACGTGCGCCAGCAGGCGGCGAAGCTGGCGGCGCTGCCGGCGTCGTCGCTGCGCGAGACCAAGCGGCTGATGAAGGGGGATGATGTGGCGACCATCGAGAGGAAGATGGCCGAGGAAGGCGAGATGTTCCGCCGCATGCTGGTGGCGCCCGAAGCGAAGGAAGCGTTCACGGCGTTCTTCGAGAAGCGCAAGCCGGATTTCTCGAAGTTCGACTGAGGCGGCTGTCTGGGTCTGCGCCCCTCTCCCGCTCGCGGGAGAGGGGCGGGCGAGAGGGAACGCCGGTTCAGCATGCCAGGACCGGCAGGCAGAAACCGATGTCAGGCAAGCAATCAGGCCGGCAACACGCGCGGCTGCCGGCTTTCGTCGGTGGCCACGTACGTCAGCGTGGCTTCCGTCACCTTGACGATCTCGTGGCTGTGGCGCATCCGTTGCGCGTAGACCTCCACGGACACCGTGATCGAGGTGCGGCCCGTCTTGACGATATCCGCGTAGAAACTGACCAGGTCGCCGACGAACACCGGGTGCTTGAACAGGAACGAGTTCACCGCCACCGTGGCCACGCGGCCCTGGGCGCGCTCCACCGCCGGGATCGACCCGGCGATGTCCACCTGGGCCATGATCCAGCCGCCGAACACGTCGCCGTGCACGTTGGCGTCGGCGGGCATCGGCACGACACGCAGGGCCGGGTTCTTGCCGGCTGGCAGTTCGGAGAGGGGGGCGGAAGTGGACATGTGGGCGATCGATGAGAGCGGGAAATACGGGGAATTCATAAGGCAACAGGACGGTGGTCTGCCGGCCGTGGCGATCTCTGCGACAATCGCGGCATTGGCACGAATTCTAACGTATGCGCCGCTATTCCACGACCGCCGAGCCCGCCCCCACGGAGCCGGCCAATGCACTGTTCAAGGGCGCCGGTGCGCCCCGCAGCGACTGGCAGACCGTCCGCAACCTGCTGCCCTACGTCTGGCACTACAAGTGGCGCGTGATGCTGGCGCTGACCTGCCTGGTGGCCGCCAAGGTGGCCAATCTGGGCGTGCCGGTGCTGATGAAGAAGCTCGTCGACGCCATGGACATCAAGCCGGGCGACGCCACGGCGCTGCTGGTGGTGCCGGTGGGCCTGATCATCGCCTACGGAGTGCTGCGGCTGTCGGGCTCACTGTTCACGGAGTTGCGTGAAATCCTCTTTTCGAAGGTGACGCAAAGCGCGGTCCGGGAGATCGCGCTGCAAGTTTTCCGGCACCTGCACGCGCTGTCGCTGCGGTTCCACCTGGAGCGGCAGACCGGCGGCATGAGCCGCGACATCGAGCGCGGCACCCGTGGCATCCAGTCGCTGATTTCGTACTCGCTGTACAGCATCCTGCCGACGCTGGTGGAAATGTCGCTGGTCATCGGCTTCTTCTTCCTGCATTACGACATCTGGTTCGCGGCCATCACGCTGTGCGCGCTGGTGGGCTACATCGCGTTCACGATCGTCGTGACCGAGTGGCGCACGCACTTCCGGCGCAAGATGAACGAACTGGATTCGCGCGCCAACCAGAAGGCCATCGACTCGCTGCTGAACTTCGAGACGGTCAAGTACTTCGGCAACGAGGAATACGAGGCGCGCCGCTACGACGAGAACCTGCGCACGTATCGCACCGCGGCCATCCGCTCGCAGAACTCGCTGTCGTTCCTGAACTTCGGCCAGCAGGCCATCATCGCCACGGGCCTGATCCTGATCCTGTGGCGCGCCACGGTAGGCGTGGCGGCCGGCAAGCTCACGCTGGGCGACCTGGTGCTGGTGAACACGCTGATGATCCAGCTGTACATCCCGCTCAACTTCCTCGGGGTGATCTACCGCGAGATCAAGCAGGCCACCACCGACATGGACCGCATGTTCGTGCTGCTGGGCACCCACCAGGAGGTGGCCGACAGCCCCGACGCGCCGCCGCTGCGGGTCAGCGGCGCCGAGGTGCGCTTTCGCCACGTCGGCTTTGGCTACGAATCGAATCGCGTGATCCTGCACGATGTGGATTTCACGATTGCCGCCGGCACCACCACGGCCGTGGTCGGCCACAGCGGATCGGGCAAGTCCACGCTGGCCCGGTTGCTGTTCCGCTTCTACGACGTGACGCAGGGCGACATCGAGGTGGACGGCCAGGACATCCGCCGCGTGCGCCAGTCCACGTTGCGTGCGTCGATCGGCATCGTGCCGCAGGATACGGTGCTGTTCAACGACAGCATCTACTACAACATCGCCTATGGCCGGCCCGAGGCCACGCGCGAGGAAGTCATCGCCGCCGCCCAGGCTGCCCAGATCGACCATTTCATCCGCGAACTGCCGCAGGGCTACGACACGCCCGTGGGCGAGCGGGGCCTGAAGCTGTCTGGCGGCGAGAAGCAGCGCGTGGCCATCGCCCGCACGCTGCTCAAGAATCCGCCGATCCTGGTGTTCGACGAGGCCACCTCGGCACTGGACTCGCGCACCGAGCAGGCCATCCAGGCCGAACTGATGCGGCTGGCGCAGAACCGCACCACGCTGCTGATCGCGCACCGGCTGTCCACCGTGGTCCATGCCGACCAGATCCTGGTGATGGACCACGGCCGCATCGTCGAGCGCGGCACCCATGCCGACCTGATGCGTGCCAACGGCCGCTACGCCGAGATGTGGCAGATCCAGGCGCGCAACGCCGCCCAGGGTTCGCCCGATGCCGACGCCCGCGATGTCGAGGTGGGCGACGCCACGCAGGACGCCTGACGATTGTCGACAATTGCTGTCGGCAACGCATGCCGACAGCGGGCCGCGCACAATCATGGTTCGTCAATGCACCGCGCGCACGCCTTGCGCCGGTGCATGACGTGGTGGTGAAAAGCTGGCACGTCCCTTGCGAAAAGTCCCCTCCAGAGAGATCAACTACTGGAGAAGGTTCATGCCGCAAACCCCCTTGCGCCGTCATCTGCTGAAGCTGTGCACCGCGTTGGGCACCACGATGGTGCTGTCGACACTCTGCGCAGGCACCGCGCAGGCGCAGGCCCCCACGAAGATCCGCTTCCAGCTCGACTGGCGCTTCGAAGGCCCGTCGGCGCTGTTCCTGCTGGGCGAGCAGAAGGGCTACTACAAGGCCGAAAAGCTCGACGTGGCCATCGACGCCGGCAACGGGTCGGGCAACGTGGTCAACCGCGTGGCCTCGGGCACGTACGACATGGGCTTTGCCGACCTGGCGTCGGTGATGGAGTTCTACGGCAACAACCCCGACGCGAAGAACCGCCCCGTGGCCGTGATGATGGTCTACAACAACACGCCGGCCGCCGTGCTGGCGCTGAAGAAATCGGGCATCAAGGCGCCGAAGGACCTCGCCGGCAAGAAGCTCGGCGCCCCGGTGTTCGACGCCGGCCGCCGCGCCTTCCCGATCTTCGCCAAGGCCAATGGCCTGCAGGCCGGGGCGTTCAACTGGCAGGCGATGGACCCCACGCTGCGCGAGACCATGCTGGCGCGCGGCGATCTGGACGCCATCACCGGCTTCTCGTTCACGTCGATCCTGAACCTGAATGCGCGCGGCGTGAAGGACGAGGACATCGTGGTGCTGCCGTACCCGCAATACGGCGTGAAGCTCTACGGCAACGCGGTCATCGCATCCGAACAGTTCCTGAAGAGCAACCCCGAGGCCGTCAAGGCCTTCCTGCGCGCGTTTGCGAAATCGGCGAAGGACGTGATCGCGCGGCCCGAAGACGGCGTCAAGGCCGTCAAGGCGCGCGACGGGATCATCGACGAGAAGCTGGAACTCCGCCGTCTGAAGATCGCGCTGGACAGCGTGGTGAAGTCGCCCGACGCCAAGGCCGAAGGGTTCGGCCGCGTGAGCAAGCCCCGCCTGTCGCTGATGGCCTCGCAGGTGGCCGACGCGTTTGGCACCAAGGGCCGCATCAATCCCGATGCGCTGTGGACCGACGCCTACCTGCCTTCGGCCGCCGAACTGGACGTATTGCGATGATGGCGCGCGAAGCCCTGATGCCCGCCTCGGGCACGCCGGCCGGCGAGCAGCCCGCCAAGCCGTTCGTCGATTTCAATCGCGTCTGGCTGGCCTACGACGACGAACTGGCCCGCCGCGGCGAGTTCGCGGTCGAGGATATCTCGCTGCAGGCGCGCGAAGGCGAATTCATCGCCATCGTCGGGCCGTCGGGCTGCGGCAAGTCCACGTTCATGAAGCTGGCCACCGGGCTGCGGCCGGCCACGCGCGGCGCGGTCAGCATCAACGGTGCCAAGGTGACGGGGCCGCTCAAGCAGGTGGGGATGGCCTTCCAGGCCCCTACGTTGCTGCCGTGGCGCACCACGCTCGACAATGTGATGCTGCCGCTGGAGATCGTCGAGCCGTACCGGTCGACCATGCGCAAGAAGCGCTCGGAGTATGTGGAGCGCGCCCGTGCGCTGCTGAAGACGGTGGGCCTGGCCGGCTACGAGGACAAGTATCCGTGGCAGCTGTCGGGCGGCATGCAGCAGCGTGCGTCGATCTGCCGCGCGCTGATCCACGAGCCGCGCATGCTGCTGCTGGACGAGCCGTTCGGCGCGCTCGACGCCTTCACCCGCGAGGAACTCTGGTGCGTGCTGCGCGACCTCTGGCAGGCGCAACGCTTCAACGTGATCCTCGTCACCCACGACCTGCGCGAGGCCGTGTTCCTGGCCGACACGGTCTATGTGATGAGCGCGCGCCCGGGACGGATTGTGCTGCGCCGCGAGATCGACCTGCCGCGTCCGCGCCCGCTGGACATTACCTATACCGAACCGTTTGCCGAACGCGTGCACGAACTGCGCGAGAAGATCGGCCACAAGCCCGGCAACCACACTGACAACGCGGGACGGCCCTGAACATGACGACGATGTCCTCTCTCCAGGCGAAGCGCGTACAGCGCGTCGCCCCGTGGATCCTGCTTGGCGCCTGCCTGCTGTTGTGGCAGGGGGCGTGCCTGGTCTTCGACGTATCCGACTTCATCCTGCCCAGCCCGTCTTCGATCGTGGCGTCGCTGTTCGAGTATGCCGGCGTGATCGCCGGGCACGCGTGGCGTACGTTCTGGACCACCATGGTCGGCTTCGGCGTGGCCATCGTGGTGGGCGTGGTGCTGGGCATGCTGATGGGCTCGTCGCGGCTGGCCTACGCGGCAACATACCCGCTGATGACGGCATTCAACGCGCTTCCCAAGGCGGCCTTCGTGCCGATCCTGGTGGTGTGGTTCGGCCTGGGGGCCGGCCCGGCCATCCTGACCGCGTTCCTGATCTCGTTCTTCCCGATCATGGTCAACATCGCCACGGGGCTGGCCACGCTGGAACCGGAATTGGAGGATGTACTACGCGTGCTGGGTGCCAAGCGGCGCGACGTGCTCATCAAGGTGGGCCTGCCGCGCGCGCTGCCGTTCTTCTTCGCGTCGCTCAAGGTAGCCATCACGCTGGCGTTCGTGGGCACCACGGTGTCGGAAATGAACGCGGCCAACGAAGGGATCGGCTACCTGCTGGTGTCGGCCGGATCGGCGATGAAGATGCCCCTGGCCTTTGCCGGGCTGGTGGTGATTGCCGTGATGGCGATGGTCATGTACGAGCTGTTTGCCGTGCTGGAAAAGCGGATGACAGGCTGGGCGCATCGGGGCTGATCGCGGCGCACCGTCCCGCCGGGCCGGGACGGCAACAAGCCACCGCCATCTTTGGACGGATGGCGATTGTTGGCGCGTGGGCCGATACCTAGAGTTGTGGACGTCGGGGCAACTTGCCCCGGCCGTCCATCAACCAAAATCTCAAGGTTCGACCATGCCAAGAAAAAGCCAGATTTGCCGGCGAGCGGCGGCTTCGTCCGCGGCGCTGGTGTTGCTGCTGTCATCCGCGGCGAATGCCATGGCAGATTCGCCAGAACGCCCCGGCGATTGCAGCGCGATCGAGCGGTGGCAGCAGAAGAGCGAGTATCCGCTGGGAAGCTGCGTGACCTACGGCAGGTACATCTGGGCCAATGACGCCCACGCCGAAGCCGGGCAACGGCCTGGCGCCGATGACCGGCGGTGGTACAAGATCGGCGACAACACGCTGGACGACCTGAACGTGGTGGTCGCCGCCGGCGCGGCTGCGCAGCCGACGGTCTTTACCTACACCGCCGAGGCGCCGTGGCAAGGCTCGCGCGTCCAGTTCGTCGCCAAGGGCACCCAGCGCAAGCAGGTCGTCGCGGTCCCGCGGGACGGCTATACCGCATTGAAGGTGCTGGCGAGCATGGAGGGCGACGCCTATGGAAACCGCGTCTATCCGCTTTGGCTGCGTGCGCAGCGCAATGTCAGCGGCTCGGGGCAGGAAGGCACCCTGGGCCCGCTGGAGGCCGCCGGCGGGCATGCCGGTCGCGGCACGCTGATCGTCTGGTACGACCCGGCCGACAATCCCGGGCTGCAGTCCGGCGGACGATACCGGACCAAGCCGGGCATGCGTCTGGTCATCGACGCCATCGGCACCGATCTGCCGAAGCAGCCGAAGATCGGCACGTTCCGGCTCGGTGTCGATGTCGTGCATTCGCCGAAGTAGCCCGCAGGCGCTACGCGTAGTCCAGCGGTAGCGCCGTCGTGTACTTGATCTGCTCCATCGCGAAGCTGGAACTGACATCGGCCAGTTCCACGCCCTGGATCAGCTTCTTGTACACGGCGTCATAGGCGGCGATATCGGGCACCACCACGCGCAGCAGGTAGTCGGTGTCGCCCGCCATGCGGTAGAACTCGGTGACTTCCGGAATCGATGCCACGAGGTCGTGGAAGGTCTTCAGCCATTTCACGTTGTGCTGGCTGGTGCGGATCGACACAAAGACGGTCACGCCCACATTGAGCCGGGCGGCATCGAGCAGCGCCACGCGCTTGCGGATCACGCCGGACTCTTCCAGCTTCTGTACGCGGCGCCAGCAGGGCGTGGAGGTCAGGCCGACGCGTTCGCCGATGTCGGCAACGGGTACGGAGGCATCTTCCTGCAGGATGCCCAGGATCTGGCGGTCATAGCGGTCCATCGTTGTCAGGTCCGGTAAGGTGGGTGGGCGCCAGCCGCCGGCCACCCTGCCAGGGCGGATGTCAGCTGACGATGGTATCCACCAGCAGGTTCACGCCGGTGGCAATGCGGTCCTGGTCCACGCCGTAGATGTGCAGTGACACGGCCACCGCGTGGCTGTCGTTGCCCAGCGCGTGGATATGCTGCAGGCCGGCCGGCACGCTGAACGTGTCGCCTGCCTCGCGCGTCGCGGCGCCGGTCTGGCTGGCCGTGCGATTCTCGCAATTCCAGCGGTAATGCCGTTCGGACAGCGTGCCGCGCAGCACCTGGTATGCGCACCAGGTGCGATGGCCGTGCACCGGGCTGTGCTGGCCCGGGCGCCAGACCAGCACCATCACCGAAAAACGCTCGTAGGGATCGGCATAGACCAGATGGCGCGTGTAGTTGTCTGGGCTGCCTTCGAGCGCCCCGGGCGGCAGGCTGGCCAGCAGCGTGTCCGCGTCGGGCAGGCTGGCCGCCACGTGCGCGGCGACCATGCGGGCGCTCTGCGAGAGCGTGGCTTCCATGCCCGAGGCCAGCGAGGACAACGGGGACGGCGTGGAGCGGATGGGGGATGCGGCGGCTTCCATGGCGGGCGCGTTCTTCTTGATGTGCGATATGTGCGATAGCGTTCATCTTAAAAGCGCGTCCGGAGCACCAGCATGCGAAATGTCGTCCCAAGTTGCTCTGCATTGTAATTGCATTCCAACAAATCGCAACTTTGGAGAATCTTTTTGCGGACTGCGCCGGCGTTGCTCCAGCAGGCGATAATCCGCGCCATGGAAATCAAATGGCTTGAAGACTTCGTCAGCCTGGCCGAGACGCACAGCTTCTCGCGCTCGGCGGAACTGCGGCATGTCACGCAACCGGCGTTCTCCCGGCGTATCCAGTCACTGGAGGCCTGGGTGGGCACCGAGCTGATCGACCGGTCGAGCTATCCCACCAGTCTGACCGAGGCCGGCAAGGTGTTCTACGAACAGGCGCTGGCGATGCTGGCGCAGGTCAGCGAAACGCGCGCACTGATGCGCGGCCAGCGGTCGGCCAACGCGCAGGTGCTGGAATTCGCGGTGCCCCACACGCTGTCGCTGACATTCTTCCCGGAATGGCTCAAAGGCGTGGAGCGCAAGCTGGGCACGCTGCCATGCCGCCTGCGCGCGCTGAACGTCCACGATGCGGTGCTGATGCTGGTGGAAGGCGGCTGCGACCTTGTGATGGTCTACCACCATCCGCGTCAGGCCATCCAGCTCGATCCGGCGCACTACGACATGCTGGTACTGGGCACGGAACGGCTGTCGCCGTACAGCGTGCCCGACGCCACGGGCCGCCCGCTGTTTCGGTTGCCGGGCACCGACAAGAAGCCGGTGCCGTTCCTCAGTTACACGCCCAATGCGTTTCTGGGCCGCATGGTGGACATGCTGCTGGCTGAGTCCACCGATTCGCTCAAGCTCGACAAATGCTACGAAACCGATATGGCCGAGGCGCTCAAGGTCATGGCGCTGGCGGGCCACGGCATGGCATTTCTGCCAGAAAGCACGGTGCGCGAGGACGTCGCCGCCGGCCGCCTGGTGCGGGCCGAGGCCGCGCGCGGCCTGACGCAATCGATCGACATGGAAATCCGGCTCTACCGCGAGCGGCCGGCGGAAGGCGGCGAACGGCGCGGCAGCCAGCTCAGGCGCAAGCGCCAGCTGGTGGACAAGGTGTGGGCGACCCTGGTTGCCCCGTCAACGACCGCCTGACAAGGGCCGGGGCGCCTCGCCAACGTTATGCAAGTCTTGCATAACCGTCATGTGGTGAATGAGCAAACGGCATTGGATTCGGGGAAGGGGGCGCCGATATGCTCCGTGTCACCTTCACTCGGAAACCAACGATGTCTTCCGCAGCACCGACGCAAAACGTCTCCAATGCTCACGCCCTGCCTTCGTACCTGAACGCCGACAATCTCGGTCCCTGGGGCATCTACCTGCAGCAAGTCGACCGTGTCACGCCCTACCTGGGCTCGCTGGCACGCTGGGTTGAAACCCTGAAGCGCCCGAAGCGTGCGCTGATCGTCGACGTACCCATCGAACTGGACAACGGCACCATCGCCCACTTCGAGGGCTATCGGGTGCAGCACAACCTGTCGCGTGGCCCGGGCAAGGGCGGCGTGCGCTTTCACCAGGACGTGACGCTGTCCGAGGTGATGGCGCTGTCGGCGTGGATGTCGGTGAAGAACGCGGCCGTGAACGTGCCATACGGCGGCGCCAAGGGCGGCATCCGCGTGGACCCGCGCACGCTGTCGCACGGCGAGCTGGAACGCCTGACGCGCCGCTACACCAGCGAGATCAACCTCATCATCGGGCCGACCAAGGACATTCCGGCGCCGGACGTGAACACCAACGCCCAGGTCATGGCCTGGATGATGGATACCTACTCGATGAATTCGGGCAGCACCGCCACCGGCGTGGTGACCGGCAAGCCGATCTCGCTGGGCGGTTCGCTGGGCCGTCACGAGGCCACCGGCCGTGGCGTGTTCGTGGTCGGTTCCGAGGCTGCCCGCAACCTGGGCATGGACGTCAAGGGTGCACGCGTGGCCGTGCAGGGCTTCGGCAACGTGGGCGCCGTGGCCGCCAAGCTGTTCCATGAGGCCGGCGCCAAGGTGGTGGCGGTGCAGGATCACCGCACGACGCTGTTCGACCCGGCTGGCCTGGACGTGCCGGCGATGATGGAATACGCATCGCACAGCGGCACGATCGAGGGTTATCGCGCCGAAGTCATCAAGGGCGACCAGTTCTGGGAAGTCGACTGCGACATCCTGATCCCGGCCGCGCTGGAAGGCCAGATCACGGCCGAGAACGCGCCGAAGATCACGGCGAAGCTGGTGATCGAGGGCGCCAACGGCCCGACCACCCCGCAGGCCGACGACATCTTGCGCGAGCGCAATATTCTGGTCTGCCCGGACGTGATCGCCAACGCCGGCGGCGTGACGGTGTCCTACTTCGAATGGGTGCAGGACTTCTCCAGCTTCTTCTGGACCGAAGAGGAAATCAACGAACGCCTGGTACGAATCATGCAAGAAGCCTTCCGGGCGATCTGGCAGGTTGCCCAGGACAACAAGGTCACGCTGCGTACGGCCGCGTTCATCGTCGCCTGCTCGCGGATCCTGCAGGCGCGCGAAATGCGCGGTCTGTATCCATGATGCAGGCGGATCAAGGAACGGGACGCCAGGGCTGCTGCAACGCAGCAAATCTGGCCCTTATCCTGATTCACTGAGAAACGGCGACCGGACTTGTTCCGGTCGCCGTTTTTCTATTGACGCCGCTTCCGGAAACTTGCAATCCGACGTTAGCAGTCGTGTCTCATTTTGGCGCATTGCCGCGAAACGCTGCCTGAAATGGCACCAGTTAGGGGAAAAACCCGTTGTCTTGGGTGACGAGCTAAGCAATACTGTTTCGCCGGCGGGACTGTCTGTTACAGTCGCGCCTTTCTCTCTTCATGGTCAAGGAGATGTTATGAATGTTGCCAAGTTGGCCGGCCTGATGATTGCGGCAGGCATGCTGTGCGCGAGCGCACAGGCAGCCGAGCCGCTGACGGGTACGCTGCAGAAGATCAAGGATACGGGTGTCATTACGCTGGGTGTGCGGGACTCTTCGATTCCGTTCAACTACAACCTGGGCGGTGTGCGCCAGGTAGGCTATTCCTACGATATCAATATGAAGATCGTGGAAGCCATCAAGGACCAGCTGAAGCTCCCGAACCTGCAGGTCAAGGAAATCCCGATCACCTCGCAGAACCGCATCACGCTGCTGCAGAACGGCACGATCGACATCGAGTGCGGCTCGACGACGAACAACCTCGAGCGCCAGAAGCAGGCCTCGTTCACCACCAGCATCTTCATCATCGGCACGCGCATCATGGTGAAGAAGGACGGCGGCATCAAGGACTGGGCCGACCTCAAGGGCAAGAACGTGGTGACCACGGCCGGTACGACGTCCGAGCGCCTGCTGCGCAAGATGAACGACGACCAGAAGCTGGGCATGAACATCATCAGCACCAAGGACCATGGCCAGTCGTTCCTGACGCTGGAATCGGGCCGTGCCGTGGCGTTCATGATGGACGACGCACTGCTGTACGGCGAGCGCGCCAAGGCCAAGAACCCGAACGACTGGATCGTGGTGGGCAAGCCGCAGTCGCGTGAATCGTACGGCTGCATGATCCGCAAGGACGACGTGCCGTTCAAGAAGCTGGCCGACCATGTGATCACCGGCCTGATGAAGGACGGCTCGATCAACCAGATGTACACCAAGTGGTTCCAGCAACCGGTGCCGCCGAAGGGCCTGAACCTGGACTTCCCGCTGTCCGAAGACATGAAGGCGCTCTTCAAGAACCCGAACGACAAGGCACTCGACTGATCTGCGCGATTGGAGCAGTGCGAAACGGAAGGAGCAGTCCTTCCGTTTCTTTTTGAGGACGCACTATGGATTACATTTTTCACTGGGGAGTCTTCCTCGAGCAGGCCGCCGCCAACGAGACGTACCTGGACTGGATGATTTCCGGTCTCAAGGTGACGATCGCGCTGGGCCTGTCGTCGTGGGTGATCGCGCTCGTCATCGGCTCCGTGCTCGGTGTGCTGCGCACCGTGCCGAACAAGTGGCTGTCGGGTTTCGCCGCCACCTATGTCGAGATCTTCCGGAACATTCCGCTGCTCGTGCAGCTGTTCATCTGGTATTTCGTCGGTCCGGAGCTGCTGCCCGGCGGCGAGGCCATCAAGCAGATGAACCCGTTCACGCAGCAATTCCTGGCCGCCATGATCTGCCTGGGCACGTTTACCGCCGCCCGGGTTTGCGAACAGGTGCGCTCGGGTATCAATTCGCTGCCGCGCGGTCAGAAGAACGCCGGCCTGGCCATGGGCTTCACCCTGTCGCAAACGTATCGCCACGTGCTGCTGCCGATGGCGTTCCGCGTCATCGTGCCGCCAATCACGTCCGAATTCCTGAACATCTTCAAGAACTCGGCCGTGGCGTCGACGATCGGCCTGCTGGAACTGGCCGCGCAAGGCCGCCAGCTGGTGGACTACACCGCGCGCCCGTATGAATCGTTCATCGCGGTCACGCTGCTGTACGCGCTGATCAACTTCACGGTGATGTTCCTGATGCGCTGGGTGGAACGCCGTACCCGCGTGCCGGGCTTCATCGGCGGCAAGTAAGGAGCTGGAACATGGCATACGAATTCGATTTCAGCTCGATCAACGCATCGACCCTCCACGTGCTCGGCGAGGGCATGATGGTGTCGCTGAAGATCACCGTGACGGCCGTGATCGTCGGCATCGTCTGGGGCACGATCCTGGCGATGATGCGCCTGTCGTCGAGCAAGCCGCTGAACTGGTTCGCGCAGGGGTACGTGACGCTGTTCCGGTCCATCCCGCTGGTGATGGTGCTGTTGTGGTTCTTCCTGATCATCCCGCAGCTACTGCAGAAGGTGTTCAACCTGAACGCCGCGTCCGACCTGCGCATGACGTCCGCGTTGATCGCGTTCTCGCTGTTCGAGGCCGCGTACTACTCGGAAATCATCCGCGCAGGTATCCAGAGCGTGTCGCGCGGACAGATGTTCGCCGCGCAGGCGCTGGGCATGACCTATGGCCAGACCATGCGCCTGGTGGTGCTGCCGCAGGCGTTCCGCAACATGGTGCCGCTGCTGCTGACGCAGGGCATCATCCTGTTCCAGGATACGTCGCTGGTCTACGTGAGCGCGCTGGCGGACTTCTTCGGCCAGGCCTACGGCATTGGCGAGCGTGATGGCCGCATCGTGGAGATGCTGCTGTTCGCCGGCCTCGTGTACTTCATCATTTGTTTCTCCGCTTCGCTGCTGGTCAAGCGTTATCAGAAAAAGGTGGCCGTATGATCGAAATTAATAACGTTTCCAAGTGGTACGGCGCCTTCCAGGTGCTGACGGACTGCACGACCCAGGTCGCCAAGGGTGAAGTGGTGGTGGTGTGCGGCCCGTCGGGCTCGGGCAAGTCGACGCTGATCAAGACCGTGAACGCGCTGGAGCCGTTCCAGAAGGGCGACATCCTGGTCGATGGCACGTCGGTGGGCAACCCGAAGACCAACCTGCCCAAGCTGCGCTCGCGCGTGGGCATGGTGTTCCAGAACTTCGAACTGTTCCCGCACCTGTCGATCACCGAGAACCTGACCATCGCCCAGATGAAGGTGCTGGGCCGCTCGAAGGAAGAGGCGACGGCCAAGGGCCTGAAGTACCTGGAGCGCGTGGGTCTGAAGAGCCAGGCATCGAAGTATCCGGGCCAACTGTCGGGCGGCCAGCAGCAGCGCGTGGCCATCGCCCGTGCGCTATCGATGGATCCGATCTGCATGCTGTTCGACGAGCCGACGTCGGCGCTTGACCCCGAAATGGTCAACGAAGTGCTGGATGTGATGGTTCAGCTGGCGCAGGAAGGCATGACCATGATGTGCGTGACCCACGAAATGGGCTTCGCCCGCAAGGTGGCCAACCGCGTGATCTTCATGGACGCCGGCAAGATCGTCGAAGACTGCCCGAAGGAAGAGTTCTTCGGCAACATCGACGCCCGCTCGGAACGCGCCCGCCAGTTCCTGTCGAAGATCTTGCACCACTGAAGCAGACCGCTGGTTTGCTCCCCTCTCCCGCTGCGCGGGAGAGGGGTTGGGGGAGAGGGCAAGGGTGCGCAAAACCGACAGCCTTTTCCGGGGCTTGCTTGCTGGAACAAACCGACGGCTTCGCTTCAGCGTGGCTCGTTGGTAGCCCACCCCTCTCCCGCACCCTCTCCCCTGAGGGGAGAGGGACCCAAGACCTCACCATCTGTCACCCCTTGGGCGTGTTCGACGGCGTTGGCCATCCAACAACAAGCCGCCCCTCGATCGTGAGGCAGCTCGCGGACACCCGATCCCCTTCAAGTACACGCCGTATTGGCCGCGTTCTTCGCCTGGACTTCCGGCGGGATCGGTACCGTCCACGTCATGGTGGGCCTGCCGTCCTCGAACATGATCAGCTCACCCGGGGAAAACTGGGTCCACGTCTCATTGTCGGTCAGCGGCGCGGTGGCAATCACCGCCACGCGGTCGTCCGGCGTGGTGACCTGCGAGAAGTCGATCGACAGGTCGGCATCGATCAGATGGGCCTTCGAAAACGGCCATTGCCGCACGATGTAGTACAGCCGCGTGGAGCAGTGCGCGAACAACGCCTGCCCGTTGCATAGTAAAAAATTGAAAACGCCATGCAGCGTAATGTCGCGGGTAATGTCGGCCAGGGCATGGCCCAGCTCGTTGAGCGGTGGCTGCGACCCTGGAAATCGCTTTCTCAGGCCCTGCATCAGCGTGCAGAAGGCCAGTTCGCTGTCGGTATCGCCCACGGGCTGGTAGACCCCGGACAGGAACGGCGTGAAGCCCTTCAGGTCGCCGTTGTGGGCAAAGATCCAGTGCCGGCCCCATAGCTCGCGCATGAACGGGTGGCAATTCTCCAGCAGCACCGTTCCCTGCGTGGCCTTGCGGATATGGGAGATGACGTTCTTCGACTTGATCGGGTAGCGTTTGATCAGGTCCGCCACCGGCGACGTACCGGCCGACTGGTTGTCGATGAACAGGCGGCAGGCCTTGTCCTCGAAGAACGCCACGCCGAAACCGTCGGCATGATGGTCTGTCACGCCGCCGCGGGCGGCGAAGCCGGTAAAGGAAAACGTCACGTCGGTGGGCGTGGCGCAGTTCATGCCTAGCAGCTGGCACATGGCGAGGGCACCGTGCGGCAGGTGGCTGCCGCTTTGCAATAGAATGCAGACATTATCATGCGCGTGCCCGATGCTGCCAAGCCGGGCGCCCGCGCCCCCCCGCCACCTCGCCCTTCCCAGCCATGAGTCAATACAAGATCGCTGTCATTCCCGGAGACGGAATCGGAACGGAAGTGATGCCGGAAGGCATCCGTGTCATGGACGCCGCGGCGCGGCGCTTTGGCATCGACTTCCAGTGGGACCACTTCGACTTTTCCAGCTACGAATACTATGAGCGCCACGGCAAGATGCTGCCGGACGACTGGTTCGACACGCTGGTCAAGTACGACGCCATCTACTTCGGCGCGGTGGGCTGGCCGCAGAAGATCGCCGACCATGTGTCGCTGTGGGGGTCGCTGCTGCAGTTCCGGCGCTCGTTCGACCAGTACGTGAACCTGCGGCCCGTGCGTCTCATGCCGGGCATCAAGAGCCCGCTGGCCGGCCGCAAGCCCGGCGACATCGACTTCTACGTGGTGCGCGAGAACACCGAGGGCGAATATTCCAGCATCGGCGGGCGCATGTTTCCGAATACCGACCGCGAGATCGTGGTGCAGGAAACGGTGATGAGCCGCCACGGCGTGGACCGCATCCTGAAATTCGCGTTCGAACTGGCGCAAAAACGACCCAAGAAGCATCTGACGTCGGCCACCAAGTCCAATGGCATCTCGATCACGATGCCGTACTGGGACGAGCGCGTGGAGGCCATGGCCGCCAACTACTCCGGCCTGAAGGTCGACAAGTACCACATCGACATCCTGACCGCGCACTTCGTGCAGCACCCGGACTGGTTCGACGTCGTGGTGGCCAGCAACCTGTTCGGCGACATCCTGTCAGACCTGGGCCCGGCCTGCACGGGCACGATCGGCGTGGCGCCGTCGGGCAACATCAATCCGGACAAGGTCTATCCGAGCCTGTTCGAGCCGGTGCACGGCTCGGCGCCCGATATCGCCGGCAAGGGCATCGCCAATCCGATCGGCCAGATCTGGTGCGGCGCGATGATGCTGGAACACCTGGGCCACGCCGAGGCCGGCGCCGCCGTGCTGCAGGCCATCGAAAAGGTGCTGGCGGCCGGGCCGGGACATGCGCCGCTGACGCGCGATATTGGCGGGACCGCCTCCACGGCCGATCTGGGCCAGGCCATCGCGGAGGCACTGTGAACTTCCAGGGCTGCCCCCGTACCTTGCTGCTTGAGAGCTTCCGCGCCGCCGTGGCGGCCGCCGATCCGCTGGAAATCGTCGCCAGCCACCTGCCGCCGCCCCATGCCGGCGGCCGCACGCTGGTGGTGGGCGCCGGCAAGGCGGCCGCGTCGATGGCGCTGGCGGTCGAACGGGCCTACGCCGGCCACGCCGCGCTCGAAGGCGTGGTGGTCACGCGCTACGCGCACGGCCTGCCGACCGCGCATATCCGCGTGATCGAGGCCGGCCATCCGGTGCCCGATGAAGCCGGCGAGCAGGCCGCGGCCGACATCCTGGCGCAAGTGCAGTCGCTGGGCCCCGACGACCGGCTGATTGTGCTGGTATCGGGCGGCGGATCGAGCCTGCTGTCGCTGCCGGCCGAAGGTATTCCGATGGCGGACCTGAAGGCCACCACCCGTGAGTTGCTGCGCTGTGGCGCGCCGATCACCGACATGAATATCGTGCGCAAGCATGTCTCGCGCATCCAGGGCGGACGGCTTGCGCAGGCCAGCCGGGCGCCCGTGACCACGCTGATCGTGTCCGACGTGGCGGGCGACGACCCCAGCGCGATCGCATCGGGGCCGACCGTGCCCGACCCCAGCACCTATGCCGATGCGCTGGCGATCCTCAAGCGTTACGGCGCTACGGTGCCGGCGACCGTCCAGGCGCACCTGGATCGCGGCGCACGCGGCGAGATCGCCGAAACGCCAAAGCCGGGCGATCCACTGTTCGCCCGTGTGGACAATCGCATGATTGCCACGGCCCATGGCAGTCTGGCCGCCGCCGCCGCGCAGTTCCGCCGCCAGGGCATCCAGCCCGTGCTGCTCGGCGATACCGTGACCGGCGAGGCGCAGGAGGTGGCGCGCGTCTACGCGGCACTGGTGCGCGAGATTCGCAAGTACAATGCGCCGTTCTCCGCGCCGGTGGTGCTGATTTCGGGCGGTGAATGCACGGTCACATTGCCCAGCGGTGCGTCGGAAGGGGCCCGCGGCGGCCGCTGTTCGGAATTCCTGCTGTCGCTGGCGATCGAACTGGACGGCGCGGCCGATATCCACGCGATCGCGGCCGATACCGACGGTATCGACGGGTCCGAGGACAATGCCGGGGCGCTGCTCGGGCCCGATTCCCTGGCCCGCGCCGCAGCGGCCGGTGTCTCGGCACGGCAGAAGCTCGACACGCACGATGCGTGGGGCTTCTTCGACGCCGTGGGCGACCTCGTGGTGACCGGCCCAACGCGCACCAATGTGAACGATTACCGCGCCATCCTGATTCTCTAAGTTGTGCTTGTCCCCATGACCCAGAAGCTTACGATTACCCGCCCCGACGACTGGCATCTGCACGTGCGCGACGGCGCCGCGCTGTCGGCAGTGCTGCCCGACACGGCGCGCCAGTTCGCGCGCGCCATCATCATGCCGAACCTGAAGCCGCCCGTGACCACGGTCGACTTGGCCCGAGCCTACCGCGACCGCATCCTGGCCGCGCTGCCGGCCGGTGTGGCGTTCGAGCCGCTGATGACGCTGTACCTGACCGACAACCTGCCGCCCGAGGAAATCGTCGCGGCCAAGGCCAGCGGGTTCGTGCACGCGGTGAAGCTCTACCCGGCAGGCGCCACCACCAACAGCGACGCCGGCGTGACCGATATCCGCCGCTGCTATCCGACGCTGGAAGCGATGCAGCGCGAAGGCATTCCGCTGCTGGTGCACGGCGAGGTGACCGATGGCGACATCGACATCTTCGACCGCGAAGCCGTGTTCATCGACCGTGTGATGAAGCCGCTGCGCCGCGACATGCCCGAGCTGAAGGTGGTTTTCGAGCACATCACCACGCGCGATGCCGCCCAGTACGTGGCCGAGGCCGAAGGCCCCATCGGCGCGACCATCACCGCGCACCATCTGCTCTACAACCGCAACGCCATCTTCACCGGCGGCATCCGTCCGCATTACTACTGCCTGCCGGTGCTCAAGCGCGAAATCCACCGCGACGCGCTGGTCAAGGCGGCCACGTCGGGCAGCGAACGGTTCTTCCTGGGCACCGACAGCGCCCCGCACGCACGCGGCCTGAAGGAACACGCCTGCGGCTGCGCCGGCTGCTACACGGCACTGCACGCGATGGAGCTGTACGCCGAGGCGTTCGACACGGCCGGTGCGCTGGACAAGCTCGAAGCGTTCGCCAGCTTCAACGGCCCGGCATTCTACGGCCTGCCGCGCAACACCGGCACGCTGACGCTGACGCGCGAAGACTGGGAGCTGCCGGCCGAACTGCCGTACGGCGATACCACGCTGGTGCCACTGCGCGCCGGCGAAACGCTGCGCTGGAAGGCGAGCTGAGCGGCTTGCTGTCCGCCATCGACTGGACGCGGCCGTGGTTCGGGCCGTTTGCGGGGTTCGCCGCGTCCGCCCCGGCCTTCACCGGCGGGGACTTGCGCCAGGCGCTCAACGCGTGCGCCGCGAATGTGCCTCACCTGCGGAACGCGCAAGGGTTGCCGCTGCGGTTCGTGCCGCAGGCCGACCTGCCCGAGGGCGTCGCCTACGAGGCTCATATCTACGCCACTGGCCATGTGCCGACGCGCGATAACCTCCACGATGCGTTCAACGCACTTGTGTGGCTGCATTTCCCCGAGACCAAGCGCCTGCTGAACCGGCTGCAGGCCGAGGCCATCGCGCGCGACGGCGTCGGCCAAGTGCGGGGCGGCCTGCGCGATGCAGCGACGCTGTTCGACGAGAACGCGGTCATCTTCGTCAGCCGGGATGCCTCGCTGTTCGACGCGCTGCGCGGGTTTGCGTGGCACGAGCTGTTTGTCTCGCGGCGCAACGCGTGGCACGCCCGATGTACCGTGGTGCCGTTCGGCCATGCGCTGCTGGAAAAGCTGGTCCAACCCTACAAGTCGGTCACGGCCCATGCCTGGTGGATTCCGGCCGCGCCCGATACCCCCTTGGACCAGCTCGACCGGCTGCTGGCGGATTCGCTCGCCGGTGCGGCCGACGCCGGCCGCCTTGCCGGCGGGCGCAGTTTCGCGCCATTGCCGGTGCTGGGCATTCCTGGCTGGTGCGATGGCAATGCCGATCCGTCGTTCTACGCCGATACCAGCGTGTTCCGGCCAGGCCGCCGGATGGCGGCGGCGGCCACGCAGGGCTGACCGGCGTCCACTTCGGTGTTAGACTGCGGCCCGCAAAGCAGGCCAGACAATCGCTGCTTGCCCTCGCAAGGGGGTGAGGGGAGGAAAGTCCGGACTCCACAGGGCAGGGTGTTGGCTAACAGCCATCCACGGCAACGTGCGGAATAGGGCCACAGAGACGAGTCTTGTCGCCGGCTTCGGCTGGCGGGAAGGGTGAAACGCGGTAACCTCCACCTGGAGCAATCCCAAATAGGCAGACGATGAAGCGGCCCGTCGAGTCTGCGGGTAGGGAGCTGGAGCCGTCCGGTAACGGCCGGCCTAGAGGAATGGTTGTCACATGCCGTGTGCCTGCAAAGGCATGCGGTGTGCACAGAATCCGGCTTATCGGCCTGCTTTGCTCTTTCGGATACAAAAACGCCCGGCGCAGGAAGTTCTGCGCCGGGCGTTTTGCTTTCAAGGCAGCCTTTGAGGCGGGCGCGGCTGCCGCGCAGGGGCGGGTCAGCCTTCGATGATCTCGGTGGTGTGGGTGATCTCGGCGGTCTTGGCCAGCATGATCGACGCCGAGCAGTACTTTTCGTGCGACAGCTCGATGGCGCGCTCCACCTTGGCGGGGTCAAGGTTCTTGCCGGTCACCGTGAAGTGGAAGTTGATCTTCGTGAAGACCTTTGGGTCCGCGTCGGCGCGTTCCGCCTCGAGCTTGACCGAGCAGCCGCGCACGTCCTGGCGGCCGCGCTTGAGGATCAGCACCACGTCATAGGCGGTGCAGCCGCCCGTGCCCAGCAGCACCATCTCCATCGGACGCGGCGCCAAGTTGTTGCCACCGCCGTCGGGCGCACCGTCCATCGCCACCAGGTGTCCGCTGCCGGTCTGGGCGATAAAGCTCATGCCCTCCGGGCCTGACCATGTCACTTTGCATTCCATTTTTTTCGTTCCTCGTTTCCTGATGGTGTTTTGACGCGCACGGCGGCGCACGTCGTACGGCTTGCATTCCGCGAGTATAGGGCAATCGCCACATGCGCCTTGGGTGCGGGATTACCCCTAATATTCCGAAGGTTTCCTCTAGTGTGGTGTCCATGCACCACCCGGCGTTTGCTCTTAACTCATTGATTTTTATACATATCGACGGATCGCGAGCGCGGCTTTCTCCATTTCACATTGTGGTGTTGCATTTCGCAGTGCAAATTTTCTTGCATCCCGGAGGGCCGTATGTATAATCCATTCCAACGAACGACGGCGCTGATGAGCGCGCCAGAGTGCGAAAGCGAAAGCCGGTAACGTACCCGAATCGCTCGCCGCACCGCCCGCCCTGACCGGCCCCGTCGATCGCCCGGTGTCTCCTCCACCCTCCTCCTTTGGTGGATTCAAACCCAAGTCCAATACGACTTGGGTTTTTTTTCGTCGATTGCAAGGTTCAAGGGCCGGGGCGGCCGGTCTTTGGGACGCAAGCGGCGCTTTTTCCCGCGGCCTGGTGCTGCCTGCTTGACGAAAAGCCACAACTTTGCTTGTGCGATGGCGAGAACGCCCAGTATAATCGTCGGCTTTCCGGTCATTGCCCCCGGAAAAAGATTCAGGGAGAGCCTGCAGATACAAGCAGGAAGGCCAGGTCCAAAGGACCGGCCGCTGACAGGACGCTAAAACGGCGACCGTCATCTCGGGCAGTTTTCAAAATCAGGAAAAAATCATGAAGACCTTTTCCGCCAAGCCTGCAGAGGTAAAGCGCGACTGGTACGTGATTGACGCGACGGACAAGGTCCTCGGCCGTGTTGCCAGCGAAGTGGCACGCCGACTGCGCGGCAAGCACAAGCCGGAATTCACTCCTCACGTCGACACCGGTGATTTCATCATCATCGTCAATGCCGCCAAGCTGCGCGTGACGGGTACCAAGGAACAGGACAAGAAGTACTACCGCCACTCGGGTTACCCGGGCGGTATCTACGAAACCACGTTCGGCAAGATGCAGCAACGTTTCCCGGGCCGCGCCCTGGAAAAGGCTGTCAAGGGCATGCTGCCGAAGGGTCCGCTGGGCTACGCGATGATCAAGAAGCTGAAGGTTTATGCCGAAGGCGAGCATCCGCATAGCGCACAGCAGCCCAAGGTGCTGGAAATCTAAAGGGGCCAATATCCATGATCGGTAACTGGAATTACGGTACTGGCCGCCGCAAGAGCGCAGTGGCTCGTGTCTTCATCAAGTCGGGCAAGGGCGACATCATCGTCAATGGCAAGCCCATCAAAGAGTATTTCGCTCGCGAAACCTCGCTGATGATCGTGCGCCAGCCGCTGGAACTGACGGCTCACGCCGAAACGTTCGACATCAAGGTCAACGTGACCGGCGGTGGCGAAACCGGCCAGGCCGGTGCTGTTCGCCACGGCATCACCCGCGCCCTGATCGACTACGATGCAACGCTGAAGTCGGCCCTGTCGAAGGCTGGCTACGTGACGCGTGACGCTCGTGAAGTCGAACGTAAGAAGGTCGGTCTGCACAAGGCACGTCGCCGGAAGCAGTTCTCGAAGCGTTAATTCGCTGTTGTCCCGGTCCGGCATCGCCGGGTCTGGCAACCCAAAAAACCGCACGATTCGTCGTGCGGTTTTTTTTCGCCTGTCGCCCGTCCAGCCAGCCCGCGACATCGTCTCAACCCTGATGCAAACTTGCCATTTCTTACACTTTTCGTTCGCGCGATGATCGCCCGGCGATACAATCACGGGCCTGCGGATCGGGGAGATAGACGATGGGTCACAGCAAAGCCTGGCGGATATCGCAATGGGGGTGAAGTACCGGCCGTTGCGCCGAAGCGGCAGGCTGCGGGCAGGGCGGGCCATTGTCCGGACCTACCGGCCGTGGCGAACCTGGCTGCTTGTTGCTGTGCTCGTGGGCGTGGTGGCAGCAGTTGCGGGCGTGTCGGCCTATGAGGCCGGGCGCCGTTCGGCGCCGCTGCCCGCCACCGACGCCGGGCCGGAGGCGGCCCATCAACAGTTGCGTCAGCAACTGGCAGAGGTGTCCGCCGAGCGCGACAGCCTGCGGCAGAGCGCCAACACGGCCGAGGCTCGGTTGCAGATCGCGCGTACCGCGCAGGAACGCATGGCTGAACAGGTCAAGTCGGCCGAGGCCGAGATGGCACAGCTGAAAGAAGATCTGGGATTCTTCGAATCCCTGTTGCCGGCGTCGGGGGACACGTCCGGTATCCACGTCCGGAGCTTCCGGGTGGCCATGGATGAAACGCAGCCCCGCGCCCTGCATTACCGGCTGCTGGTCATGCAGGGTGGGTCAAAGGCCTTTGTCGAGCAGCCCGAGTTCAGGGGTGAAGTGCAATTCACCATCTCGGGAAATCGGCACGGCAAGCCGTTAACGTTGATGTTGCCGCAGCCGGGCGATGCGCCGCTGCCGGCAATCCGGCTGACGCATTACCAACGCATCGAAGGCGACCTGGCGATTCCGCAGGACGCCGAAGTCCGCGCCGTATCGGTCCGCATCGTCCAGAACGGCCAGGTCCGGACGACGCAGACGGCCACGCCGTAGTCAGCGCAAAGAGGAGTACAACATGCTGTTTTCGAAGAAGAAAGGCTTGTCCATCGACACGCTGGTGGGGCAGGACGCCGCCATCGAAGGCGATGTGACCTTTTCCGGGGGATTGCGTCTGGACGGTCGCGTGCGTGGCAACGTCGTGGCCGCCGAGGGCAAGTCGAGCATGCTGGTGATCAGCGAGAAGGGCGTGGTCGAGGGCGAGGTGCGCGTGGATCACCTGATCCTGAACGGCACCGTGACGGGCCCGGTCCATGCCGCCGAACTGCTCGAGTTGCAGCCTCATGCGCGCGTCTATGGTGAAGTGCGCTATGCGGCGCTTGAAATGCACCAGGGTGCGATTGTCGAAGGCCGGCTGGTGCCGTTGGTGCAAGGGGAAATTCGCGCCTTGCCGAACCATGTGCCACCCGCCGAGACAGTGGAAGTGACGTCCGAAACCGATGCGGGGGAAGCCAAGGGCAGCGAAAACCAGGCGAGCGAAGGCAAGGCGACCCAAGGCGCCAGCGTGCCGGCCTGAGGTGACGCACTCGCCCAGAGACCCTTGAAAACACAGGGCTTCGGCACGATTTGTGAGTAGCCCGTAGAATACGGGCGTATCTAACCAGGAGAATTCCCCATGAACGCAGTCGCAGAGGCACCTGTTACCGAGGAAATGCCGGCACCGTTCGTCTTTACCGACAGCGCCGCCGACAAGGTCAAGCAGCTGATCGAGGAGGAGGGCAATGCCGAGCTGAAGCTGCGCGTGTTCGTGCAGGGCGGCGGTTGCTCCGGCTTCCAGTACGGCTTCACGTTCGATGAAGACGTCAATGAAGACGACACGACGCTGGTCAAGAATGGCGTCACCCTGTTGATCGATTCGATGAGCTACCAATACCTGGTGGGCGCCGAGATCGACTACAAGGAAGACATCAACGGCGCACAGTTCGTGATCAAGAACCCGAACGCCTCGACCACCTGCGGTTGCGGCTCGTCGTTCTCGGTCTGATCGGCTTCGCCAAGGAAAAAAGCGCACTACGGTGCGCTTTTTTTATTCCCGAAAGCGCGGCCAGGCCGCAAGTCAACGCGGATAGACCGCGCCCAATACGCGAGGCCCCGCCGCACCCGTGACCGTCGGGACGTTCCCGGGCGCCCTGCGCACGCACTGCCGCGCCAGCCACGCAAAGGCGATGGCTTCCACCTGCGATACCGGCACCCCGAAATCCTCGGTCGTCTGCACCGCAATGCCCGGCAGCAGCTGGCCGAGCGTCGCCATCAGATAGTCATTGCGCGCGCCGCCGCCGCAAACGATCAGGCGCCGGGCGTTGCGGGCATGCGTCCGCACGTCCTGGGCGATGGCCGTGGCCGTCAGCGTGGCCAGGGTCGCCTGTACATCGGCGGGTGCGATCTGTCGGGGCAGTCCGTTCAGCACCGCTTGCAGCCATTCCGGATGGAACAGGTCGCGCCCCGTGCTCTTGGGCGGC
Organism: Cupriavidus sp. 86D6; assembly: GCF_057815095.1. Lineage (NCBI taxonomy): Bacteria > Pseudomonadati > Pseudomonadota > Betaproteobacteria > Burkholderiales > Burkholderiaceae > Cupriavidus > Cupriavidus sp. 86D6. The sequence continues at coordinate 100,138 of NZ_JBYPSB010000002.1, forward strand.
GGCGCGCGGAAGTAGGGCTCCGCCAGCAGGCGTGACAGCAGGTCGGCATCGACGCTGCCGCTGGCACCCCAGGCACCACGATCGTCGAACGGCTGGCCGCGATGCTGCTGCACCCAGTGGTCCAGCAGTGCGTTGCCGGGGCCACAGTCGAAGCCCGTCACCGGGTGGCCGGAATGGGCGGCCGGCAGGATGCTGATATTGGAGATGCCGCCGATATTGCAGACCACGCGCGTTTCGTCGCGCGCGCCGAATAGCGCCGCGTGGACGGCCGGTACGAGCGGCGCGCCCTGGCCGCCCGCGGCGATGTCGCGGCTGCGGAAGTCGGCCACCACATCGATATCGGTCAGCTCGGCCAGCAGCGCCGGATGCTGGGTCTGTCGCGTATAGCCCGTCCCGTCATACAGGCCGGGGCGATGGCGGATGGTCTGGCCATGTGCGCCGATGGCGGTCACGTGCCCCGGCGCGACATTTGCCAGGCGCAACAGCCCGGCCACGCACTCGGCATACACGCGCGCCAGTCCGTTGGCGGCAAGGGCCTCGCGATGGATCTCGTCGTCGCCGGGCTGCTGCAGCGCGCCGAACGCTTCGCGCAAGGCCGGCGGAAACGGCGCGTGCGCGGCGGCCAGCACGACGGGGTGCGCGCCGGAAAAATCCACCAGCACGCCGTCCGCGCCGTCCATGCTGGTGCCCGACATCAGGCCGATATAGCAGTCGCTGGGCACCGGAGACATGGACATGGATCAGTTGCTGGCGGTCAGGACGTTATAGGTGCGCAGCATGTTGATGCGGCTCAGCATGGCGCTCGAATAGTTCAGGAATTCGGCGCGCGACTTGCCGGTGAGCGTCGGCGCTTCCATCAGCGTCGTCGTCAGCGGGTTCTGCGGCACATCGTTATAGCGGAATTCGTAATGCAGGTGCGGCCCCGTGGCCCAGCCCGTGGAACCCACGTAGCCGATTACCTGACCCTGGCTCACGTGCTGGCCCTCGCGGATGCCCGCAAAGCCGGACAGGTGGGCGTAATACGTCGAATACCCCCCCGCGTGCTGCAGCACGATGATGTTGCCGTAGCCGTTTTGCTGCCCGACAAAGTCCACCGTGCCTTCGCCCGATGCCAGCACCTTGGTGCCCTGCGGCGCGGCGAAGTCCACGCCCTTGTGCTGCGCCCACTTGTGGTGGAGCGGATGGTCGCGGCCGCCGAAACCCGACGACACGCGCGAGAACTCCACCGGCGAGCGCAGGAACGGGCGCTTCATGCTGCGGCCGTCGAACGTGTAGTAGGCACCCGGCTCGCCGTCCTGCGGCGCGTACCAGAGCGCCTGGTACAAAGTGTTGCGATTGATCAGCTCGATCGCCACCACCCGGCCATTGCGCACGAAGGCGCCGTCGCGGAAGCCGGCTTCGTAGACGATGCGGAAGCGGTCGCCGCGCGCAATGTCATGGTGGAAATCGATCACGCCCGAGAAGATCGAGATCATCTGGCTGACCACTTCGTCGGGCACGTTGGCCGCGTCCATCGACTTGAAGAAGCCGTTGGTGTCGATGGCGCCCGACGCCATTTCGTAGTGCAGGTCGTTCTCGACCGTGGCGATGCGGGCCTTGTACGTGTAGTCGCCGCCTTCCCTGGCCGGCGCCACGCGCTCGATCACCAGTTCGCGCGAGGCCGCGGCGTCACCGCCCAGGTTGGCCTGCAGCGACACCAGCAGGTTGCTGTCGTCGATCTCGGCCTGCACGGTCTGGCCGGGATTCAGGCTGAACAGGCCCCGGGCGGTGGAGTTCTTGAGGATGAAGGACTGCGCGTCCGGATCTTCCACGCCAAGGCGGCGCAGCAGCGTGGCGATGGTATCGCCGCGCTGCATGCGTTCCTGGCGCACGTAGACATTGTTGCCGTCGACTTCGGTCAACTGTTCAAGCTGCTCGCGCACGTCGGGCATGCGCAGCGGCTGCAGCACGCGCGGGGCGAGCGGATCGTCGTAGGCGTTGCGGGGGGCAACGCCCATTGCAGCCGCCATGCCGAGCGTGAAGACCGTGCCGACGGCAACGGTCAACTGCTTGCGGCGGCGCGTATGCTGGGGATTCGTAGGGTCAACAAGGACCACCAGCTCACGCGCGAAAACTTCGCGGAGACTAGACCACATCACGTAGAATTCAAGCTTTCGGTATTGCCAGGGCCGCTGCCGCGACGATATCTCTCGTCTGCCTTCCTCCCCCGAGGTGCGGTGCGGGCGTTGTCTGATTGCCGCCTGGAGCGGCGGTTTGCCGACGGATGACCCGTCTGGCACGAAGCGCGGATTATACCAGAACCGCTCCGGTCGTCCGTCGCAGTTTCCTTATAGATTTCAAAGACTTACGTCATGAGTGAAGTGTCCTCGGCCGCCGCGCCCAATTATCCACTTACGCCGTCGGTGATGCGCGCCCTGGAGATCACCAAGCGCGGCTGCGACGAGCTCCTGGTTGAAACCGAGTGGCTCCAGAAGCTCGCGCGCAGCGAAGCCACCGGCGTGCCGCTGCGCATCAAGCTGGGCCTGGACCCCACGGCACCCGACATCCACCTCGGGCATACCGTGGTGCTGAACAAGCTGCGCCAGCTCCAGGACCTGGGCCACCAGGTGATCTTCCTGATCGGCGATTTCACGTCGACGATCGGCGATCCGTCCGGCCGCAATTCGACCCGCCCGCCGCTCACCCGCGAGCAGATCGAGGCCAACGCCCAGACCTACTACAAGCAGGCGAGCCTGGTGCTCGATCCGGCGAAGACCGAAATCCGCTACAACAGCGAGTGGTGCGACCCGCTCGGCGCGCGCGGCATGATCCAGCTGGCAGCCAAATACACGGTGGCCCGGATGATGGAGCGCGACGACTTCACCAAACGGTTCCGGACTGGGATTCCGATTTCGGTCCATGAGTTCCTTTATCCACTCATGCAGGGTTACGATTCGGTGGCGCTGAAGTCCGATCTCGAACTCGGCGGCACGGACCAGAAGTTCAACCTGCTGGTGGGTCGCGAGCTGCAGAAGGAATATGGCCAGGAGTCGCAGTGCATCCTGACCATGCCGCTGCTGGTGGGTCTGGACGGCGTCGAGAAGATGTCGAAGTCCAAGAACAACTACATCGGCGTGACCGAAGCCCCGAACGACATGTTCGGCAAGCTGATGAGCATCTCGGACGACCTGATGTGGCAGTACTTCACGCTGCTGTCGTTCCGTCCGATGAGCGAGATCGACCTGATGAAGGAAGAAATCGCCGCGGGCCGCAACCCGCGTGACTGCAAGGTGTTGCTGGCGCAGGAAATCGTCGCGCGCTTCCACAGCCAGGCCGCTGCCGAAGCCGCGCTCGAGGCCTTCAACCACCGCGCCCGTGGCGGCATTCCCGACGACATCCCCGCCGTGACGCTGGAAGGCGCCCCGCTGGGCATCGGCCAGCTGCTCAAGCTGGCCAACCTGGTGCCCTCCACGTCGGAGGCCAATCGCAATATCGAGCAGGGCGGCGTGAAGATCGATGGCGAGACCGTCAGCGACAAGGCGGTCAAGGTCGCTGCCGGCACGTATGTCGTGCAGGTGGGCAAGCGCCGATTTGCGCGCGTGACGCTGTCCTGACGCGGCGATGATCGCCCTGATCCAGCGCGTATCGCAGGCGCGCGTGACCGTGGATGGCCGCACCACCGGCGAAATCGGCGCCGGCCTGCTGGCGCTGGTCTGCGCCGAGCGCGGCGACACCGAGGCGCAGGCCGAACGGTTGCTGGCCAAGCTGCTGTCGTACCGGGTGTTTTCCGATGCCGAGGGCAGGATGAACCTGCCCGTGCAGAACATCGACGGCCAGGGCACGGCGGGCGGCTTGCTGGTGGTGTCCCAGTTCACGCTGGCCGCCGATACCAACAGCGGCACGCGCCCCAGCTTCACGCCGGCGGCCGCACCGGAAGACGGCCGCCGCCTCTATGATCATTTCGTGACCCGCGCGCGCGCCGCGCATCCGTCGGTCCAGACCGGCGAGTTCGGCGCCATGATGCAGGTCAGCCTGACCAACGATGGCCCCGTGACGTTCTGGCTGCGCGTGCCCCCGGCCGGAACTGCCTGACATATCGAAGGAGATCTTCATGAAACTCTGGAGCAAGGCTTTTGCCGACAACGCGCCGATTCCCGGCGAGTTCGCCTTCTGCGTACCCGATGCCGCCAGCCATGTGGCGTTGTCGGCGAACCGCAACCCGGACCTGCACTGGGAAGATTTCCCGGCCGGCACCCGGTCGTTTGCGCTGATCGTCCACGACCCCGATGTGCCCAGCAAGGGCGACGACGTGAACCAGGCGGGCCGCGAGGTGCCGGCGTCGCTGCCGCGCGTGGACTTTTTCCACTGGGTGCTGGTCGATATTCCACCCGGCCTGAACACGATCTCGGCCGGCACGCATAGCGATGGCGTGATTGCGCGCGGCAAGCCTGGCCCCGAAGCGCTGGTGGGCACCGCCACGGCCGGCGGCCTGCGCCACGGCCTGAACGACTACACGGGCTGGTTCGCCAACGACCCTGACATGAAGGGCGACTACTTCGGCTACGACGGCCCGTGCCCGCCGTGGAACGATGCCATCGTGCACCGCTACGTGTTCACCGTGTATGCGCTCGACATCGACCGTGTGCCGGTGGAGGGCAAGTTCACCGGCGCCGACGTGCGCCGGGCGATCGACGGCCACGTGCTGGCGCAGGCCAGCTACACCGGCACCTATACGCTGAACCCGAGGCTGGTGAAGTAAGCAGGCAGTCGCCGCGCCACACTCCGCCCAAATCCGTCGCCCCCAAGGAACTGGCATGTTGCAAAGTAACGGCCCGCAGTCGCTGGCCTACACCCACCTGATCGTGATCCGCCATGGCGAGACGGCCTGGAACCGCGAAAGGCGGCTGCAGGGCCAGATCGACATTCCGCTCAATGACACGGGCCGTGCCCAGGCCCGTGCGCTGGCCGAAGCCCTGACCGGGGAGCCGATCGATGCGGTGTACACCAGCGATCTGGGACGTGCGTTCGAAACGGCCACGCCGCTGGCGCAGGCGCTGGGTTTGTCCGTGCGCGCAGAGCCGCGCCTGCGCGAACGCTGCTACGGCGAGCTCGAAGGCATGACCTACGCGGAAGTGGCGGAAAAGCGGCCCGATGATTTTGCACGCTGGCAGGCGCGCGTGCCCGACTATGCGCCGCCGGCCGGTGAGTCGCTGCGTGAATTCCACGAGCGGGCGGTGGAGGTGGCGCTGTCGCTGTCGCGCCGCCATCCGGGCGAACGGATCGCGCTGGTGGCGCACGGCGGTGTGCTCGATTGCCTCTATCGCGAGGCCACCGGCATGACGCTGGAGGCGCCGCGCTCGCACGAGCTGCTGAACGCCAGCGTCAACCGGCTGCGGTGCGACAGCGCCAACCTGACGCTGCTGCAATGGGCCGATGTCAGCCATCTGGAGGCGCTGACGCTGGACGAGGTCGATCGCCGCGTACCGTGAGACGCGGTGCGGGCGGTCAGCGCCTAACCCCTACACGCGCAGCCGGAACGGCGTGAAATTGGTGTTCCGGTCGTACCAGTCCTCGTTCTCCGCCCGTTTCAGGAATCCCACCACCTTGTAGGTCACGGGGGTCATCACGACTTCCCAGCCGGTCTTCAGGATGTACTGCGCGATGGCCACCTGGATGACCTTTTCCAGCGGCCAGATGCCGTAGAACGCAATTACGTAGAACAGCGATGAATCGACGAGCTCGCCCGCCAGGGTCGAGCCGATCGTCCGCGTCCAGAGCCAGCGGCCGCCGGTCCAGAGCTTCATCTTGGCCAGGGTGTAGCTATTGGCGAAACTGCCACAGCAGAACGCGATCAGGGACCCCAGCGCAATGCGCCAGGTGTTGCCGAACACGTCTTCCAGGCTTTTCTGGTAATCGATCATGAACGGCGCCACGGGCATGCGCAGCACGACGAAGGCCATGAACGTGGCAAACGCCAGCGCGGCGAAGCCGGCCCAGACCACGCGCCGGTCGCGGCCGTAGCCGTAGACCTCGGTGAGCACGTCGCCAAAGATGTACGAGACCGGGAAGAACAGCACGCCCGCGCCGAACGTGACCGGACCGATCACCGGCAGCGTGACCTGCGCCGCCTTGGCCGCACCGATCAGGTTCGAGCACAGCAGCACCGTGACAAAGGCCACCATCACGAGGTCGTAGTAGCGATAGACCCGCCCGGAATGGCCGGGGGCGGCGGTGGCGGCAAGCGGTTCTTGCATGGGTGGCATCCGGGGGCGGGCAGCGCAGGGGCGGCGTGATTCGCGCGATTATGCCAGTGGCGACGCGTGCGCGTGGCGCGCCCATGAAAAAGCCCGGCCGAAGCCGGGCGTTTCCATCCGCTGTCCCGCCTTGCCGCCCTGACAGGGCGGGGCCGGCGCCAGGCGTCAGATGTCGAGCTTGCTGATCTTCGCGCCGTTCAGCGACACATCGACCATCGCCCCGGCGTTCGTCTGGACGAAGGCAATGACAGGCTGCTGTGCGGTCACGGTGTCGATGGTGCCATTGGCGCCCACCTTGGCCAGTGCCACGCTGGCATCGGCGCCGACGGTCCAGCCCTTCGACTGCACGAACTTGTTGTACGCCTCGGGCGTCATGAACATGATGATGACCGAGCGGGACTGGCCCCCGGCGGTCAGGCCGATGGAGCCCGCAATCGTCCGGTAGTAGCCCTGCGTGACGCCCTTGCTGCGCAATGCGCCATCGCCATACTCGCCGCCGATCACCAGGCCGCCTGACAGCACGCGCGGGAACACCAGGATGCCCTGGGCACGATTGCCCAGTTCCTGGGCGCTCTTCACCGAAGAATAAAGCCGGTTCAGCGCGCCATCGGCGCCGGCGTCGATTTCCCGGCGCTGGGCCGCGGCATCGGTGCCCGCGCTGGTGCCCGTCGTCGTGCAACCGGCAGCAAACGCGGCCGTAGCGACCAGCAGGCCCGACCCGGCGACCCGGGTGACAAACTGACGTCGATCCATTTGTTGTTCTCCTGGAGGGGAAAGGTACTGCGTCAGAGGCGATGCGGCAGGGTTGCCGGACCGGTCAGCCAGCGGTTGGTGCCTTGACCGTGATCGCCACGACTTCCTTGATCACGAACTTGGCCATCTGGCCCTTCTTGATACTGGCGAGATCGATATTCGGGTCCTGGACCTTCACGGTGCGCAGAGTCTCACGCGGGCCGCGGAACGTGACTGTGCGCTTGGCAACATCCACATTGGTGACTTGTGCGGTAATGGTGGTCGTGATTTCGCGCATGACGCCGGGCTTGCCGCCCTCGGGCGCGTGCGAGATGCGCTCGACCTGCTCCATCAGCGCCGTGTCCTTGCTGCCGATGGGCTCCAGCCCGGCGACCACGGCCGCGCCGCGCGTCAGTGTGACGATGTCGCCCTTTTTGACGTTGCCGATGTTCTTGGCTTCGTCACCCGCGATGATTTCGACCAGATTGCCGCCCGGGCCCTTGACCAGCACGGCCTTCGAGTCGGGATCGACATTGACGACCCGGCCGCTGACCACCGCTTCCTCGGCCACGCCGATGGGCGCCGGGGTCGACGGTTTCTGGGCCTGGGCGGCGCCGCCCCAGGCGAACATCAGGCAGGCGGCGATGGAAAGGGCGTGCTGGGCTCTGATCTTCATGGCTGTCCTTGTTGGCGCGCGTGCGCATTTTGTAAAAAGGATGGAGCCATTGTGGACAACTGGCCATAAGCCATCAATCCACTTCGAAAAAACTTGCAGGGGTTGCCGAAAACGTTTAATTGGCGCCCGGCCGGACGCGCAAGGGCTTCTGGCCGGGGTCAGACGGCCGCGCGAACGGGCGGCAAGGGCGGTTGTTGCGCCGCCGGTGCAACCGGGCCGTGGTGGTTGTCAGAGGAGGGTGCCGTCGCCCTCGCCGCGGTCGCTCCGCGGCGACGCCAGTCCGAAATGGCGATAGGCGGCGGCGGTGGCCACCCGGCCGCGCGGGGTCCGCTGCAGGTAGCCCTGCTGGATCATGTAGGGCTCCAGCACGTCCTCGATCGTGTCGCGGGCTTCGCCGATGGCGGCTGCCAGGTTGTCCACGCCCACCGGTCCGCCATCGAACTTGTGCAGCACGGCCTCCAGCAGCTTGCGGTCCATCAGGTCGAAGCCGACGCTGTCCACGTCGAGCATCGCCAGCGCCGCGTCGGCCAGTTCACGCGTGATCGTGCCGTCGCTCTTGACCTCGGCGAAGTCGCGCACCCGGCGCAGCAGCCGGTTGGCGATACGCGGGGTGCCACGCGCGCGCCGTGCGATTTCGAGCGCGCCGCCGGCATCGATGGTGGCGTTGAGCAGTTGTGCCGACCGCGTGACGATGCGCGCCAGTTCGTCGGCCGTATAGAACTCCAGCCGTGCCACGATGCCGAAGCGGTCGCGCAGCGGGTTGGTCAGCATGCCGGCGCGCGTGGTAGCGCCCACCAGCGTGAACGGCTGCAGGTCGAGCTTGACCGAACGCGCGGCCGGGCCCTCGCCGATCATGATGTCGATCTGGTAGTCCTCCAGCGCCGGGTACAGGATTTCTTCCACCACGGGCGACAGGCGGTGGATTTCGTCGATGAACAGGACGTCGTGCGCTTCGAGGTTGGTCAGCAGCGCGGCCAGGTCGCCGGGCCGCTCCAGCACGGGGCCCGACGTCTGGCGCAGGTTCACACCCATTTCGCGCGCGATGATGTGGGCCAGCGTGGTCTTGCCCAGGCCCGGCGGGCCGAACAGCAGCACGTGGTCCAGCGCCTCGCGGCGCTTGCGGGCCGCGTGCATGAAGATGTCGAGCTGGCCACGCACCTTTTCCTGCCCGACGTATTCGTCAAGCAGCTTCGGGCGCAGCGCGCGTTCGAAGGCTTCTTCCTGGGTGGAGGCGGGGGCAGCGGAGATTACGCGCTCCGGCGGGCGGTCGCCGGTCAGCTTGTCGGTTTCGATCATGGCAGTGGAAAGCTATATGGCGCCATTCTACGCTGCCGGTGCGCACGGCCCGCCAGCATGCAGCGTCATCCCGCGCCGGCAGCGTTATCCCTTTGACAGCGCCTTTAGCGCGAGCTTGATGCCCTCGGACACGCCCGTGCCGGCCGGCACCTGCTTGATCGCCTGCGCGGCTTCCTTTTCCGAATACCCCAGCGCCAGCAGCGCGTTGAGCACATCGACGGCGCTGTCGGGCACGGGCGCGGCACCGGGGACATGGCCCAGGTCGGCGCCCAGCTTGCCCTTCAGCTCCAGCAGCAGGCGCTCGGCGGTCTTCTTGCCGATGCCGGGGATTTTCGTCAGCCGGCCGGCTTCCTGCATGGTCACGGCCTGCGCCAGTTCCGGGACGGACAGGCCGGACAGCACGGCCAGCGCCATGCGCGCGCCGATGCCGGTGATCTTGATCAGCTCCCTGAAGGTGTTGCGCTCGGTGGCGGTGCCGAAGCCGAACAGCAGGTGGGCATCCTCGCGGATGATCTGCTGCGTCAGCAGCACCACGGGCTGTCCCGTGGCGGGCAGGTTGTAGAAGGTGCTCATCGGCACATCGATCTCGTAGCCGACGCCGTGGCAGTCGACCAGCAGATGCGGGGGATTCTTTTCAAGCAGGGTGCCGGCGATGCGTCCGATCATGATGGATGGGTTCAGGTGCGAATTCTGGCCGCAAGTGTAGCGCGGCCCTCAGGGTTACTGGCCGGCCGGCGTGGCCACGGCGCGACGCCCCAGTGCGGGGTCGTCCGTGAAGAAGCCGTCGATGCCGGCCGCCAGGAAGGCCTGCACTTCGCGCACCATGCCGTCCGGGTTGCGGGTGGCATCGTCGCCCGGCGCGCGCAGCGTCTTCGGCAGGAAGCTGTTCTCGGGACGGAACGTGTACGGGTGCACCACCAGGCCGGCGGCATGGGCGTTGGCCACAAGCGGCGTGGGCGCCGCCAGGCCGCCGTGGGCGTCGCGCGGAATCACCAGGCTCTTCTCGGGGCCGATGCCGTTGGCGTAGGCGGCCACCTCGCGCAGGCCCAGCGGCGTCAGCATCGACGCATAGGTGCGGCTGTCGCCCGCCAGCCGCCAGTCAGCCGGACGCTGCCGGGCGCTGCCGATCAGCTGGACGATTTTCACGTTCGGCATGGTGCTGCCCAGCAATCGCTTCATGGTACGCAGCGGGCCCACTTCGAACGACTGCACGTAGACCGGCGCGGTCTTCGCGTAGGCATTGCCCTGCAGCGTGGCGGCGAGCTTTTCTTCGAGCGGCAGGCCGATGCCGCGGAAGTAGCTCGGGTGCTTCAGCTCGGGATAAATGCCCACCGGGCTGCCGCGGCGGCCCGACGCCTGCGCTGCCAGCTTCAGGATTTCGTCGAAGGTGGGGATTTCGAACTGGTCATCGAGCTTGGCGTTGTAGGGCCGCAGCCTGGGGATGCGCTCGCGGGCGCGCAGTGTCTTGAGTTCGGCCAGCGTGAAGTCCTCGGTGAACCAGCCGTCGATGCGCTCGCCGTCGATGACCTTGATGCGGCGTCGCCCGGCAAACTCGGGCACCTCGGCCACGTTGGTGGTGCCGGTGATGTCGTTTTCGTGGCGGGCCACCAGCACGCCGTCCTTGGTGGACACGAGGTCCGGTTCGATGGTGTCGGCGCCGTCGTCGATGGCCTTCTGGTACGACGCCAGCGTGTGCTCGGGCCGCAGGGCGCTGGCGCCGCGATGACCGATGACCAGCGCCGGGGCGGCGGGCGCGGGGGCCGGTGCGGCCGGCGCGGGTGCCGTGGCCGGCGGCGTCGCGGTAGCAACCGGTGCGCGCGGCGCCGTGACGCAGCCGGCGACCAGCGTCGCCGTGGCGGCAGCCAGTGAAAATCGGAAAACGAGGGATTGCGGCATCTGGGGCGTTCCTGGGCGGGGGCTCGAACGCCGATTCTAAGCGACGCAGGCGTCAGGCCCGTCGCATCGACAGGTCAGTCGGCGGGCAGATCTGTCTGCCGGGGCAGCCGGGTCAGCCGATCAGGCGGCCGCGCCGCACGCGCAGCCCCTTGCGCGCCAGTTCCGGTGCCATCGTGGCCAGCGTGCCCAGGGTGTCGCCCCCGTTGGCATGGCAGATCGCCACGCCCAGCGCGTCGGCGGCATCGCTGCTGGGGCGGCCGGACAGCGCCAGCAGACGCATCACCATCTCCTGCACCTGGTCCTTGTTGGCGCGCCCGTAACCGACCACGGCCACCTTCAGCTGCAGTGCGGTGTATTCGAACACGGGCAGGCCCTGGCCCACCAGGCCGCAGATGGCGGCGCCGCGCGCCTGGCCCAGCAACAGGGTCGATTGCGGATTGACGTTGACGAAGACCTTCTCGATGGCCGCGCAATCGGGCGCATAGGTGCGCGCGACTTCGGCAATCCCGTCATAGAGCGTCTTCAGGCGCTGGGGCAGGCTTTCGTCGCCATTACTGCGGATCGTGCCGGAGGCCACATAGGCGAGCTTGTTGCCGTGCTTTTCGAGCACGCCGAAGCCGGTGGTCCGCAGACCGGGATCGATGCCGAGAATGCGCATGAAGCGGGGAGGGGGAAACAGATGGGCGTAGTGTACGCTGCCCACGCCTGCAATGCTGCAGGTTCGCGCCCCTCTCCCGCAAAGCGGGGAGAGGGGACGCCTACGCTTAGTGGCGGAAGTGGCGCGTGCCGGTCAGCACCATGGCGATACCGCGCTCGTCGGCGGCGGCGATCACTTCGTCATCGCGCATCGAGCCGCCGGGCTGGATCACCACGGTGGCGCCAGCGTCGACCACCACGTCCAGGCCGTCGCGGAACGGGAAGAACGCGTCCGAAGCCACGGCCGAACCGGCCAGCGTCAGGCCGGCGTTCTGGGCCTTGATGCTGGCGATGCGGGCCGAATCCACACGGCTCATCTGGCCGGCGCCGACGCCCAGCGTCATGCCGTTGGCGCAGAACACGATGGCGTTCGACTTCACGAACTTGGCCACGCGCCAGGCGAACATCAGGTCGTCCATTTCCTTCGGGGTCGGATGACGGCGCGTCACCACGCGCAGTTCGCCCGGCTGCACGTTGCGGGCGTCCGGGCCCTGCACCAGCAGGCCGCCGCCCACGCGCTTCAGGTCATACTGGTTGACACCGCGGCCGAGCGGGATTTCAAGCAGGCGCACGTTCTGCTTGGCGGCAAACACGTTGCGCGCGGCGGTGCTGAACGACGGGGCGATCAGCACTTCCACGAACTGCTTGGCCACGGCCTGGGCAGCGGCCTCGTCCAGCTCGACGTTGAAGGCGATGATGCCGCCGAAGGCCGAGGTCGAATCGGTCTTGAAGGCCTTGTCGTAGGCTTCCAGCGCGTTGGCGCCGATCGCCACGCCGCACGGGTTGGCGTGCTTGATGATCACGCAGGCGGCGCCGTTGGCGGCGTCGAACGACTTCACGCATTCCCACGCGGCGTCGGCGTCGGCGATGTTGTTGTACGACAGTTCCTTGCCCTGCAACTGCACGTAGTTGGCCAGCGCGCCGTCCACGGTCTTCAGGTCGCGGTAGAACGCGGCCGACTGGTGCGGATTCTCGCCATAGCGCATTTCCTGCACCTTCTCGAAGGCCAGGTTCAGCGTCTGCGGATAGCTGCTGCGGGCCTGGTGCGACTTGTCGGCGCCGAGGCTGGTCAGGTAGTTCGTGATCGCGCCGTCGTACTGGGCGGTGTGGGCGAACACCTTGGTGGCCAGGCGGAAGTTGGTGTCGTAGCCCACGCTGTTGGCGTTGGCGCGCATTTCGTCGAGCACCACGGCGTAGTCGGCCGGATCCACGATCACGGTCACGTCGCGGTGGTTCTTGGCCGCCGAGCGCAGCATGGTCGGGCCGCCGATGTCGATGTTCTCGATGGCGTCCGGCAGCGTGCAGTCATCCTTGGCCACGGTCTGCTGGAACGGGTACAGGTTCACCACCAGCAGGTCGATCGTCGGGATGTCGTGCTCGGCCAGGGCGGCCATGTGCTCGGGCAGGTCGCGGCGCGCCAGGATGCCGCCGTGCACCTTCGGGTGCAGCGTCTTGACGCGGCCGTCGAGCATTTCGGGGAAGCCGGTGTAGTCGGCAACTTCCGTGACGGGCAGGCCGGCGTCGGCCAGCAGCTTGGCGGTACCGCCGGTGGACAGCAGCGTGACGCCGAGCGCGTTCAGGTCGCGGGCGAAGTCGACGATGCCGGTCTTGTCGGAAACAGAGAGAAGGGCTTGCTTGATCATGGCTTGGGGGAACGCTTCAAAGTAATCCGTGTTGCTGCAGCTTCTTGCGAAGGGTATTGCGGTTGATGCCGAGATACGCGGCCGCCAGCGACTGGTTGCGCTCCGCGCGCAACATCACGGCTTCCAGCAGCGGCCGTTCCACGGCCTCCAGCACCATGTTGTACATGTTGGACGGCTCTTCGCCGTCCAGGTCACGAAAGTAGGTATCCAGGCTGTCCCGGATACATTGGTCGATAGCGTTGCGGCTCATGCGGCAAGCAGTTCCCGTTTCTTTTTGTTGTGGATGTTTTCTTCTTCGTCCGTGGCGGCGGCGGTGTCGTCGACATAGACCAGGCGATCCGAGATGGCCGCCTGCTCGTCGAAGAACGCATTGACCGCTTCCAGCTGCGCGCCCGTGGTTTCCAGCGTGTTCATGCGATGGCGGAACAGGTTCGCGCCCTTCAGCCCGCGCGTGTACCAGGCAATATGCTTGCGCGCGGTGCGCACGCCGGTGAATTCACCGTAGAACGCGTAGTGATCCGCCAGGTGATGGTTCATGATCGCCCGGATCTCGGCCACTTCGGGTGCCGGCAGCAGTTCGCCGGTCTTCAGGAAGTGCTCGATCTCGCGGAACAGCCACGGACGCCCCTGCGCGGCGCGGCCGATCATGATGGCGTCGGCGCCGGTCGCTTCCAGCACCAGCTTCGCCTTGTGCGGCGACGTGATGTCGCCGTTGGCCACCACCGGAATGCGCAGCGCCGCCTTGACCGCGGCGATGGTCTCGTACTCGGCCTCGCCGTGGTACAGGTCGGCGCGGGTCCGGCCATGGATCGTCAGCATGCTGATGCCGGCGTCTTCGGCCATGCGCGCCACGCGCAGCGCATTCTTGTGCTCGCGGTCCCAGCCGGTGCGGATCTTCAGCGTGACCGGCACGCGGTCGCCGACGGCGCCCACCACGGCCTCGACGATGCGTACCACGAGCGGTTCGTTCTGCAGCAGCGCCGATCCGGCGGCCACATTGCACACCTTCTTGGCCGGGCAGCCCATGTTGATGTCGATGATCTGGGCGCCGCGGTCGACGTTGTAGCGCGCCGCCTCGGCCATCATCGACGGCTCGGCGCCGGCAATCTGCACCGAGATCGGCTCGACCTCGCCCGCGTGGTTGGCGCGGCGCATGGTCTTCTCGCTCTTCCAGAGCTGCGCGTTGGACGCCACCATCTCGGACACCGCGTAACCCGCGCCCAACTGCTTGCACAGTTGCCGGAACGGCCGGTCCGTCACCCCGGCCATGGGGGCGACAAAGAGGTTGTTACGGAGCTGGTGGGGACCGATCTGCACGGTGACGACGCTGGAATCTGGCTGGGAACTGGCAAAAACATGCCCCTGCCGGAACAGCTGTCGGCGTGGTCGGGGTCATGGGCGAGGCCGGGATTTTACCGCCAAACTGATACGGTTGCCCAATAAATGAGCAAATATCGTGGGACGGCAGGGAGCCGCCCCCCAGTGGCGCTACCGGCGTGCGCCAAACATCATTTGCCGGGCCAGCGCATGCTTGAGCGGCGCCACGCACGCCAGGGCTGCCAGCGATGCGCCGCGCGCATGGGCCGCCAGCGGCCCGCCGATACCGAACACGCGCGGGAGCAGATCGGTAATGCCGATCGTCATGGCGCGGTCCAGCCGGTGGCGGCTGGCAAATGTCTGCAATGCCTGCGGCGTGCAACCGGCCCTGAGCGAATCGGCCAGCGCAAAGGCATCGCGCAGCCCCAGGTTCAGGCCTTGGCCGGCTACCGGATGCAACGTTTGCGCCGCATTGCCGACGGCGGCCACCCGGCCGCTGACGGTGACCGGCGCGGCATTGAGTCCCAGCGGGAAGGCGTGCCGCTTGCCGACCAGGGTGAAGCGGCCCAGTCGCGTGCCGAAGGCATGGCCCAGTTCCTCGGCGAACCCGGCGTCGGACAGCGCCAGGCGCCGTTGCGCCTGCTCCGGCGCGCAACACCAGACCAGCGCATAGCCGGGTACGCCGTGATCCTCGTGCGGCAACAGCGCCAGGGGCCCCTCGTCGGTAAAGCGTTCCCAGGCCCAGCCCGGCTGCATCTGCGAGCAGGTGACATGGCCAATGATGGCGGTCTGGCCGTAGTCGCGGCGCCGGGTCACTTCAGTGCCGCGCGCCAGGCGCTGCACCTGCTGGTGGAACAGGCCCCCTTCGGCCTGGATGGCGATGCGTGCCGCATACGTCACTGGCAGGCTTTCCTGGTCGACATGGGTGGTGCCGCTCAGCCGCACCAGGGCGGCGGGTTCGCGTTCGCTTCGGTCGCCTTGCTGATCGATATGCTCGATGCGGGTCTCGAAAACGCGTTGCAGGCGGCCCGGCGCCGCGTCGGCGGCACGGGCGAGGGCGCGTTCCAGCGTCTGGCACAGGTCGCCGTACTTGACCACGTGGCCCAGCGCCGGCACGCCATAGTCGTCATGATGCAGCTTCACATGGCCGAAGCGGCCGCGCTGCGACACGTGAATGTGCTCGATCGGTTGCGCGGGCACGGGCCAGGCGCCAATCTGCTCCAGCAACTGGCGGCTGCCGTGTGACAGGGCGATGGCACGCGGATCGCGTGCGGCGCGGGCGGGCGTGGCCGCGTCGATCAGCGTCATGCGCCAGTGCGTGGTGCGCAGCAGCTGGCAGGCCAGCGCCAGGCCCACCGGACCGCCGCCGACGATGGCAATATCGCGCGGCTCGGTGTCCATCACCGGCGCCGCACCGGCAGTGTCAGGGCTGGCCGCTTGCGTCATGGCTGGCTTCCTCCTGCACGGGCGCCGCCTCGGCCGCGCCGCGCTTCCACAGGTTCGCGTCGGTGCGCGACTTGCCGGCAGCGGCATCGCGCATCGCGTTATCGAGCTTCTGCTGGCTGAAGCCCGGCAGTTGCCGCAGCCGTTCCACCAGCGCATCGTGGTTGGCCGCCGTCATCGGCACCACACAGCCCTGCTGGCTGTCGGCGTCGCCGGCCAGGATCAGCCACGGCGTGCCCGCCCAGGGAGCGCGGTCCGAGACGCGCACCACCACGCGTTCCAGCCCGTCCCACGCCAGTTCTTCGCGCTGGCCATCCGGACGGTGCACGACCAGTCGGTCGTCATACAGGTTCACCACGAATGGCTGGTTCGGGTCCACGGCCTGGACGGTGTGCCGGTGCTTCGGTACGCCCACGCCAAACAGCTTGCTCAACAACGCCTTCATCGCGACGATCCTCCATTGCCGCGCATCAGTGCCTCGATCTCGTCGGCCTTTACCGGCACGCCGCGCGTCATCAGTTCACATTCCCCCGAGGTCACCACGGCGTCATCCTCGATGCGGATGCCGATATGCCAGTAGCGTTCGGGCACGTCTTCGGCCGGGCGCACGTAGATGCCGGGCTCGATGGTCAGCACCATGCCTGGTTCCAGCGGACGCCACGGGCGTTCGCCTTCCTGGCCGGCCGGCAGCGGACCGGGCACGCGATACTCGCCCACGTCGTGCACGTCCATGCCGAGCCAGTGGCCCGTACGGTGCATGTAGAAGCGGCGATAGCTGCCGCTGGCCAGCACGTCATCGAGCGTGCCTTCCTTGTTGCGGTCGAGCAGGCCCGTGTCGAGCATGCCCTGCGCCAGCACCTTCACCGCCGCGTCGTGCGGCACGTTGTAGGGCACGCCGGCGCGTGTCTCGGCGATGGCGGCATCCTGCGCGGCCAGCACCAGGTCATACAGTTCGCGCTGGGCAGGCGTGAAGCGGCCCGACACCGGGAAGGTGCGCGTGATGTCCGACGCGTAGCCGTCCAGTTCGCAGCCGGCGTCGATCAGGCACAGGTCGCCGTCGCGCAGCTCGGCCGGACCGGCGCGGTAGTGCAGCACGCAGGCGTTGGGGCCGGCCGCAACGATCGAGTTGTAGGCCACGCTCTGCGCGCCATGCCGGCGAAATTCGTAGAGCAGTTCGGCTTCGAGGTGGAATTCGCGCAGCCCGGCACGCGATGTGCGCATGGCCCGCACATGGGCCTGGGCCGAAATCTCGGCGGCGCGGCGCATCGTGGCGATTTCGCCGGCATCCTTGAACAGGCGCATTTCGTCGAGCAGCGTGCGCACATCCACCGCTACCGACGGCGACGACACGCCGGCGCGGCCCTGCATGCGCACGGCGTCGAGCCAGCGGCGCACGTTCGCGTCGATGTCGGGGGTGGCGGCCAGCGGGTAGGCCAGCTGCGCGCGGTTGGCCAGTAGCGGCGGCAGCAGCTTGTCGATCTCCTCGACCGAATGGGCCTCGTCGAAGCCGAAGGTCGCGCGGGCGCCTTCCGGTCCAAAGCGGAAACCGTCCCAGATCTCGCGCTCTTCATGCTTCGGACGGCAGAACAGGATGCTCCGGTCCCCTTCTTCGCCCGCCGCGCCGGCCACGAGCACGAGCACGGCCTCCGGCTCGGTGAAGCCGGTCAGGTAATAGAAATAGCTGTCGTGCCGGTACGGATAGTCGCTGTCGCGGTTGCGCATGGCTTCCGGGGCGGTCGGCACGATGGCCACGCCGCCGCCATGGGCGCGCAGGTGTTGCAGCACACGGGCACGGCGGTCGCGGCACGCGCCAAGGAGAGCGGAATCGGGTGCGGACATGAGGGGAGGCCGGTGAGGGGAATGTGCCGATTCTAAACCCGACGGCGCGCGATGCGGGCGCGACATGCGGCCTGAAAGGCGCTTGAAAGGCGCCTGAAGGGCTGCGCGGGCGGTGCGCGCCGTGCGAATCCGGACGTTCAGCCGCGCAGCGCGCGGTCCAGGGCAGCCAGCTGCTCGGGCGTGCCGACGTTTTCCCATCGGCCATCGAAGCGTTCGCCGGTTGCCGTACCCTGGCGGATCGCCTCGCGGTAATACGGCGACATGGCCACCTTCTGGCCCGGCGCGACATCGCGGAACAGGCGCGTATCGTAGAGCCCGATATTGCCGAAGGTCAGCGCCTGGCCGGCCGCGCCGTCGGCGGGCATGCGCAGATGGCCGTCATCGCCCAGCACGAAGTCGCCCTGCAGATGGAAAGGCGGGTTCGGCACCATCACCAGATGCATCTGCGGGCGGGCGGCGGCCGCCATGGCACGGGTGCGCGGCAGCAGCTGTTGATAGTCGAAATCGCAGAAGATGTCGCCCGACACGGCCAGGAAGACCCCGTCGCCGTCCCCGGCGGTCAGCAGCGGCAGCGCATGGGCGATACCGCCCGCGGTTTCCAGCGCGGTGCCTTCCGCAGACCAGTGGATGCGCACGCCGAACTGCCGCCCGTCGCCCAGCACCGCTTCGAGCTTGTCGCCCAGCCAGGCATGGTTGATGACGATGTCGCGGAATCCGGCGCGGGCCAGCGCCTCGATCTGCCAGACGATCAGCGGCTTGCCGCCTACGGCCAGCAGGGGTTTGGGCGTGGTATCGGTCAGCGGGCGCATGCGGTCGCCGCGCCCGGCGGCGAAGATCATCGCTTTCAAAACAGGGTCTCCAGGCCGATCAGGGTGGCCATGCCGCTGGCAATCGTCCAGCCCACACTGCGGGTGCGGGCCGCCACGACGATGGCCACCAGGCCAGCCACCAGGCGTGCGTTGTAGGGGCTCAGGTACAGGGCGCCGTCGTGCATCAGCAGGTCGGGCGCGATCAGCGCGGACAGCATGGCGGCCGGCACGAACTGCAGCGCGGTGCGGAACCACAGGGGCAGGCGCACGCGGCCTTCGACGGCGATGAACGACAGCCGGATCAGGTAAGTGGCAAGGCCCGCGCCCAGGAACACCCACAGCAGGGTCAGCGACGTCATGCCACGTGCTCCTTGCGCTCGGGCGCGCCGGCGGCGGGCTGCCCGCCGCGGCGGTTGCGTTCGAGCAGCAGCATGCCCGCGGCAATGCCGCCCAGCGCCGCCACCATGATGCCGAGCTTGTGCGGCATCGTGTAGCAGGCCACGGCCAGCGCGGTAGCCACCAGCGCGGCCGCCACCTGTGCGCGGTGCTTGAGGTTCGGCACGATGATGGCGATGAAGGTCAGCGGCAGGAAGAAATCGAGCGGCCAGTCGCGCGGCACCTGGGCGCCCACCAGCACGCCGGCCAGCGTCGACAGCTGCCAGCTGGCCCACAGCGCGAAGCCGGCGCCAAAGTAGAACCAGTGGCGGTAGCGGGCACGCGGGCCGGTATCGCCCAGGCGCCGCGTCATCGCAGCAAATGCCTCGTCGGTCAGCAGGTAGGCCACCAGCGCCTTCCAGCGGCGCGGCAGGGGCGCCAGCGACGGCGCGATGGTGGCGGAATACAGCGCGTGACGCAGGTTGACCATGGCCACCGTGAACGCGATGACCAGGGCAGGGGTGCCGGCGGACCACAACTGGGTCAGGATCATCTGCGACGCGCCACCGAAGACAATGGCGCTCATCGCGCAGGCCAGCCAGGCCGGCATGCCGGCGTTGACGGCCAGCACGCCATAGATCAGCCCGAACGGCACCACGCCCAGCAGCATGGGCGCCAGCGCGCAGACCCCGGCCCACCACTCGCCGCGGCGCGTGATGGAAGGGTCCGGGGGCGTTTCAACAGGCGCGGACACGGTCAGAACGTCAGGCCGGTGGGCCGCTCGGTGCCTTCCAGGGCGTCAAGCAGACGCACGAGCTTGCGCATTTCCGAATAGCGGCCCGCCACGCTGCGCGTGTACTTGAGCACCAGCGGCATGTCGGCCAGATAGCCGTCCTTGCCGTCGCGGTGGTACAGCCGCGCGAAGATGCCCAGCACCTTCAGGTGGCGCTGCAGGCCCATCCATTCGAAATCGCGGTAGAAATCGCCAAAATCGGCAGCCACTGGCAGGCCCGCCTTGCGCGCCTGTTCCCAGTAGCGGATCAGCCAGTCGAGCTGTTGCTCTTCTTCCCATTCGATATAGGCGTCGCGCCAGAGCGACACCGCGTCGTAGGTGATCGGGCCGATCACGGCGTCCTGGAAGTCCAGGATGCCCGGATTGGCGCCCACCGTGGCGCCTTCGGGCAGGACCATCAGGTTGCGCGAGTGGTAGTCGCGGTGGACGTAGACCTGTGGCTGGGCCAGGTTGTTGGCCAGGATCGTGTCGAAGACCTCGCGCAGATCGGCCTGCTGGCGGTCGTCGAGCGTGGCGCCAAGGTGCCGGCCCACATACCACTGCGGGAACAGGTCCAGTTCGCGCTGCAGCAGCGGGCGGTCGTACGCCGGCAGTTCGCCGGGGCGCGTGGCCAGCTGGATCCGCACCAGCGCGGCGGCGGCATCACCATACAGCGGACGGGCCGAAGCGGCGTCCAGCCGCGACAGGTAGGTCTGGCTGCCCAGGTCGGCCAGCAGCAGGAAACCCTGCGCCAGGTCCTGTTCCAGCACGGTGGGCACCGTCACGCCGGCATCGCCGAACAGCTTTGCCACGTGGATGAACGGCCGGCAGTCCTCATGGGCCGGGGGCGCGTCCATCACGATGGCGGTCGGATGCCCGGGATGGCCGGTCCGCACCCGGAAGTAGCGGCGGAAGCTGGCGTCGGCCGATGCCGGCACGCACGAAGCGGGGTCGATCGACCAGGTTGTGCCGAGTCCGGCCACCCACGATTTCAGTTGTTCGATGCGCGGGTCGTGACCCGGGTCGTCAATAAGTGCAGCCATGCCGGAAAGGGAGAATACGATGCCCCGTATAATACCCGACCAGACCCGGGCGCCGGGTGGCCCTCGGGAGGGGCCTTTGTCGCCCCGCAGCCCGCTCCGGCATTGGGCTGGGGGGCGCGGGAGCCGCATTGCGACGCCCCGCGCAGCGCCCGCCGCCGAGCCGACCGACAACCGTTTGCATGACCGAACAACGACAACCGCATCATCCGGCCACCCGACCGCCTGCGCTCCAGGGCATGCCCCGGCGCGCCCGCGTGCCCGCCAGCGCCCTGCGACCGCTCGTGCTGGCCATGGCCGGCCTTTCGGTCAACGCGCATGCGCAGTACGGCGCTGCGTCCACCATTCCCAATATCGAGATGATCGAGCCGGTGGTCACCCAGGCTGCCGAGCCCGAGCCGCCGCCGCCCGAGGCGGGCGAACTGGTGCCGCGCCTGACCGAACCGCCGCGCCAGCCCGCCAATGCGGGCAGCAGCACGCTGGGGGTGGCGCCCTCGTCTACGCCCTCGAATCCGAATGCACCGGCCTATGCCTCGGGCGACCGGATGACCGGGTACAACGAGAAGGGCGTCGAACTCGAAGGCAATG
This sequence comes from Cupriavidus sp. 86D6, assembly GCF_057815095.1. Lineage (NCBI taxonomy): Bacteria > Pseudomonadati > Pseudomonadota > Betaproteobacteria > Burkholderiales > Burkholderiaceae > Cupriavidus > Cupriavidus sp. 86D6. The sequence continues at coordinate 121,493 of NZ_JBYPSB010000002.1, forward strand.
CCGAACTGCGCCGCGATGGTGGTGTGGTCAAGGGCGACAAGCTGACCTATGACCAGGACACGGACGAGGCCCACGCGACGGGCAACGTGCGCTTGTCCAAGAGCGGCACGCTGGCTGTGGGCCCGGAGGCAAAGCTGCGCGTGCAGGCCAACGAAGGCTACATGCTGTCGCCGGACTACTATTTCGACCAGACCGGGGGATCGGGCAGCGCCGAGCGGATCGACTTCCTCGATCCGGACCGCAGCACGCTCAAGAAGGCCACCTATACGACCTGCTCGCCCGACAATGCCGACTGGTATTTCAGCGCGCGCAAGCTCGATCTCGATAGCGATCGCGAGGTGGGCGTGGCCTACGGCGGCGTGCTGAACTTCTTCGGCGTGCCCGTGGCGGCGGCGCCGGCGTTTTCGTTCCCGCTGAACAACGATCGCCGCAGCGGTGTGCTGCCGCCGCTGTTCGGCTACAGCTCGAAGTCGGGCGCGGATATCACGGTCCCGTACTACTTCAATCTGGCGCCGAACCGCGACCTGACCGTGTATCCGCGTATCCTGTCGTCGCGCGGGGTGCAGCTGGGCGGTGATTTCCGGTATATCGGCGCAGGCTACAGCGGCCGAATCCGTGCGGAAATCCTGCCCGACGACAAGAAGGCCGGCCGCGACCGCTGGGCGTACTCGGTCCAACACAACCAGGCGATCATCCCGGGCATGACGGCGTACGCGAACGTCAGCAAGGTCTCGGATGACCAGTATCCGGATGACCTGACGCGGAGTGTATCGCAGTCAACCCTGCGTCAGTACACGCAGGAAGGGGGCGTGGTTTACGGCTGGCAGAACTGGACGTTCCTGGCGCGGGTCCAGAAATTCCAGACGCTTCGCCCCAGCGAGCCGTCGTACGAGCGCGAGCCGCAGATCAGTGCCAGGTACACACGCTATGACCTTGGCGGGTTCGATATCGCCTTGGACACCGATTACACGCGCTTCAAGATTCCGCTGACCTCGACGGGATTCCAGCAACCCGAAGGCAGTCGCGCCTACTTCAACCCTTCGATCAGCTACCCGATCATCCGGCCGGGCTGGTATGTGACGCCGAAGGTGATCTTCAACGCGGCGCAGTACAACATGGACGCGGGCACGAACACGACTGGCGCGTCCAACACGCTGAGCCGTGCGATTCCGACCGTCAGCGTCGATTCGGGCATGACGTTCGAGCGCGATGCGCCGGGCCTGAGCCGGCTGTTCGGCGTGAGCTACACGCAGACGCTGGAACCGCGCCTGTTCTACGTCTACACGCCGTTCCGCGACCAGAGCCAGTTTCCGCTGTTCGACACCGTGCAGTCGGACTTCAGCTATGGCCAGATCTTTACCGAGAACCCGTTCAGCGGTAATGACCGGATTGCCGACAACAACAAGCTGACCGCAGGCCTGACCACCCGCCTGATCGAGTCCGAGACCGGCGTCGAGCGGTTCCGCGGTACGATCGCGCAACGGATCGACTTCACCGGCCAGCGCGTGCAGATTGGCGGCACGCTGAACGATACCAAGCCGACGTATTCGGACCTGCTGGCCGCGACGACCATCCAGCTGTTCCGCGGCTACTACCTTGACGCGGGCATCCAGTGGAATCCGGACCAGAACCGTGTCAACTACTCGAACGTGGCGTTCCAGTGGCGTCCGGAGTCGCGCAAGCTGCTCAACATGGGCTATCGCTACCGCCGGCCCACGTCGGTCACGGACAATACCGCGATCGACCAGTTCGAGGTGTCGGGCCAGTGGCCGATCACCCAGCGCGTCTACGGCATTGGCCGCGTGGCGTATGACCAGTCGGCCAACCAGCTGGTGGATGCGCTGGCCGGCTTTGAATACACGGCCGATTGCTGGGTCGGCCGCTTCGTGTACCAGCGTTTCCGCAACACCACGAACGGATACACCGGCCGGGTCTTCCTGCAGGTGGAATTCCGCGGATTGTCGAAAGTCGGCTCCAATCCGCTGGACATGCTGCGCCTGAACGTGCCGGGCTACGAGCCCGTGACCGCGCGACCGGTGCCCACGTCCCCGTACGATCACTATGAATGACGGACCAAGATGAAACGTCAAGCCTTTTCGGTTATGTCCCGCCTGAATCCCTGGCAGCAGGTGCTGCTCTCCGCGGTGCTCGTCACGCTGGCCGCTCCGGCCGCCGCGCAACTGCGCGCCCCGGGCGCGCGCACCCAGGGCATCTTCGTGCCGCAGCAGAGTGGCCAGACGAGCACGGTGGCGCCCAGCCAGCCGCAGATGGGCATTCCGCAGCCGGCGCAGAAGCGATCGCAGCTGGTGGACGAGGTGGTTGCCATCGTCAACAACAGCGTGATCACGCGTCGCGAGCTGCTTGACCGGGCCGACGAGATCGAGAACCAGCTTCGGGCCGCGAATCGCCCGATTCCCGAGCGGCCGGACCTGCTTGGCGAAGTGCTGGAGCGGCTGGTGATGGAGCGCGTGCAGACGCAGGCCGCGCAGGACGCCGGGATCAAGGTCACCGACCAGGAAGTGGACCGTGCGATCGAATCGGTCGCGCAGCAGAACAAGATGTCGGCGACTGACCTGCGCAGCCGCGTGGAGGCCAGCGGCATGAGCTGGACCAAGTACCGCGACGAACTGCGCAAGCAGGTGCAGGTGATCCGCCTGCGCGAACGCGAAGTGGACTCGAAGGTGCAGGTCTACGACGGCGAGATCGACAACTTCCTGGCGGCGCGCAGCGGTCAGCCCGCCGCCGTGGGCCCGGCCGAATACAACGTGCAGCAGATCCTGGTGCGCGTGCCCGATGACGCATCCGAGGCCCAGAAGGCACAGCTCAAGGCCAAGGCCGAAGGCCTGCTCAAGCAGGCGCAGGGCGGCGCGGACTTTGCCGAACTGGCCAAGGCCAATTCGGACGCGCCCGAAGCGTCGCAGGGCGGCGCGCTCGGTTTCCGCGAGATCGGCCGCCTGCCGGCGCTGTTCGCCAATGCCGTGGTCGACCTGCAGCCGGGCAAGGTGGTGCCGGACGTGGTGGAATCGGCCAACGGCTTCCATGTGCTCAAGCTGGCGGCCAAGCGCACGGCGGCTCCGGCGCAGCAGGCCACGGCCGACCACATCACGCAGACCCAGGTGCGCCACATCCTGATCCGTACCGGCCCGAACATGCCGGAGGCGGAAGCCAGGCGCCAGATGACGACGCTGCGCGACCGTCTCGCGCACGGCGCCGATTTTGCCGATGCGGCGCGCCGCTACTCGCAGGACGGTTCCGCCCAGCAGGGCGGCGAACTGGGCTGGGTGTCGCCGGGCGAACTGGTGCCGGCGTTCGAACAGGCCATGAACCGCCTGCGCCCGGGTGAAATCTCCGAGCCGGTGGTCACGCAGTTCGGCGTGCACCTGATCCAGGTGGAAAACCGTCGCGAGACCGAGGTCTCCGCCGAGAAGCAGCGCGACTTCGCCCGGCAGGAAGTGCGGGAACAGAAGCTGCGCGCCGCCTATGATGACTGGGTGCGCCAGCTGCGCAGCGCGGCGTACGTGGAATACCGGATCAACCGACAACGCTGACGCGCGCCGCTCCTGCCATGCCCGACCCTGCACCTGCGCCCCTGGCGCTTGCCATCACCACCGGCGAACCCGCCGGCATCGGCCCCGACATCACGATCGGGGCCCTGCTGCAGCTTGGCGGCGCGGCCAATGGCATGGGCCATGGCGCGTACCGGTTCCATGTGATCGGCGACGCGCGCCTGCTGGCACGGCGCGCCGAGGCGCTGGGCGTGGCGCATGCGTGGCAGCGCCGGCTGGCCGATGGCGATGTGGTGGTCGAGGATGTGGCGCTGGGCGTGGCCTGCGAGGCCGGCCAGCTCGATGCCCGCAATGGCCGCTACGTGCTGGCGCTGCTCGATGCCGCCATCGACGGCCTGCAGGCCGGTCGCTTTGCGGCCATGATCACCGCGCCGGTGCAGAAGAGCACGATCAACGACGCCGGCGTGCCGTTCACAGGCCATACCGAATACCTGGCCGAACGCGCCGGCGTGCCGCGCGTGGTGATGATGCTGGCCGGGCCGCAGCCCGCGCATGACAACGCCATGTTGCGCGTGGCGCTGGCCACCACCCATCTGCCGCTGCGCGCCGTGCCCGACGCGCTGACCATTCCGATGCTGCAGGAGACGCTGAAGATCGTCGACCACGATCTGCGCCGCCATTTCGGCATTGCCCGCCCCCGTATCCTGGTGACGGGGCTCAACCCGCATGCCGGCGAATCGGGGCATATGGGCCGCGAGGAGATCGACGTCATCGGCCCGGCGCTGGCGCTGGCCTGCGACGCCGACATCGACGCACGCGGGCCGTATCCCGCCGACACGCTGTTCCAGCCGCGGCACCTGCGCGATGCCGACTGCGTGCTGGCGATGTACCATGACCAGGGTCTGGCGCCACTCAAGTACGGCACCTTCGGCCACGGCGTCAACATCACACTGGGCCTGCCCTTTATCCGCACATCGGTGGATCATGGCACCGCGCTCGACCTGGCCGGCACCGGCCGGGCGGAGCACGGCAGCATGATCGAGGCCATCCGGTGTGCCATTACCATGGCCGGCCATGCCAGCGGACGCCACGGCAACGGCGCGTCCGCCAACGGCCGGCACTGACTTATGCGTCCAAACGTGCATCAGGGCCATGTGGCCCGCAAACGATTCGGCCAGAACTTCCTGGTCGATGACGGCATCATCTACGGCATCGTCAACGCGATCGATCCGCAGCCCGACGACGTCGTCGTCGAAATCGGACCCGGTCTGGGCGCGCTGACGAACCCGCTGCTCGAACGCCTGCCCAGCATGCAGGTGGTGGAGCTCGACCGCAATCTCGTGGAGCGCCTGCGCAACCGCTACAACGACCGCCTGACCGTGCATGCCGGCGACGCGCTGGCGTTCGACTTCGGCAAGCTCAAGGAGCCGGCCCGCGCGCTGCGCATCGTGGGCAACCTGCCGTACAACATCTCGAGCCCGCTGCTGTTCCATCTGATGGATTTCGCCGATCACGTGCGCGACCAGCATTTCATGCTGCAGAAGGAAGTGGTCGAGCGCATGGTGGCCGAGCCGGGCAGCAAGGCGTTTGGCCGGCTATCGATCATGCTGCAGGTGCGCTACCACATGGAACACGTGCTCGACGTGCCGCCTGCGTCGTTCAACCCGCCGCCCAAGGTCGATTCGGCCGTGGTGCGCATGATTCCCTGGCCGCGCGCCGAAGACGGTACGCGGCGTTCGCCGTATCCGGCGTGCGACCCCGGTGTGCTGGGCGACGTGGTGACCGCCGCGTTTTCGCAGCGCCGCAAGGTGCTGCGAAACACGCTGTCGTTCCTGCGCGACCAGGTGGACTTCGACGCGCTCGGCTTCGACCTGGGCCGCCGGGCCGAGGAAGTGCCGGTGGCCGAGTATGTCGAACTGGCCCGCATCGTCGGCAACAGCGCCGTGCCGCCTGCGCGCGGCGCCGCCTGACACCGCAGCCCCAGGGCAGCCGATACCGAATTCGAATTTCCCGCTGAATCTCCGAACATCCTGAAGCAATCGCGACGCTCATGACCGAACAGACCAAGACCGATCCGCGTCCCGTCATCCTGACTGGCGATCGTCCCACCGGCCCGCTGCACCTGGGCCACTACGTTGGCTCGCTCAAGAGCCGCGTGGCCCTGCAGGAAACGCACAAGCAGTACGTGCTGCTGGCCGATACGCAGGCGATGACCGACAACGCGCACGACCCGGACAAGGTTCGCCGCAACGTGCTGGAAGTGGCGCTGGACTACCTGGCCGTGGGCATCGACCCCGCCAAGACCACGATCACGGTGCAATCGCACCTGCCCGCGCTGGCTGAACTGACGCTGATGTACCTGAACTTCGTCACGGTGTCGCGCCTGGAGCGCAACCCGACGATCAAGGAAGAGATCCAGGCCCGTGGCTTTGGCCGCGACATCCCGGCCGGCTTCCTGTGCTATCCGGCCTCGCAGGCCGCCGACATCACCGGCTTCAAGGCCGTGCTGGTGCCGGTGGGCGAGGATCAGGCGCCGCTGATCGAGCAGACCAACGAAATCGTGCGCCGCATCAACCATCAGGTGGGCCGCGACATCCTGCCCGAGGCCGCCGCGCTGATTCCGAAGCATGGCCGCCTGCCGGGCGTCGATGGCAAGGCCAAGATGAGCAAGTCGCAGGGCAACGCGATTCCGCTGGGGGCGTCGCCGGACCAGATCCGCGAAGCCGTGCACAAGATGTACACCGATCCGAACCATCTGAAGGTGTCGGACCCGGGCCAGGTCGAAGGCAACGTCGTGTTCACGTACCTGGACGCGTTCGATCCGAACGTGGAGGAAGTACAGGCGCTCAAGGAACACTACCAGCGCGGCGGCCTGGGCGACATGGTGCTCAAGCGCCGCGTGGAAGGCATCCTCCAGGAAATGCTGCGCCCGATCCGCGAGCGCCGCGAGCAACTGGCGCAGGACCCGGGCTACGTGTTCGACATCCTCAGGAAGGGCACGGAAGCTGGCCGCGAACTGACCCAGCAGACGCTGGACGAAGTGCGCGGCGCGGTGGGCATGTTCTCGTTCCCGAAGTAATCGGGCCTTTCACGCGCCATGCGTCCCTCCCGCCAGCCGGGAGGGACGGACACCGAAGGCCGCTCAGGCCTTCCGGTTCACCAGTACGATGCCTCCGAGCACCATCACCGCCGCCAGCGCGAATCGCATGCCGACGTGGTCGTGCATCAGCAGCACGCCGAAGGCCACCCCGAACAGCGGGGTCAGGAACGAGAATACCGATAGTCGCGATGCCAGATACTGGCGCAGCAGCCAGAACCAGATCAGATAGCTGGCAAAGGCGATCAGCACCGACTGGTAGAACAGGCTGGCCACCACGAACCCTGTGACTTCCACGCGATGGACCTGGCCTGCGGCCACCGCCATCACCAGCAGCAGCACCGCCGACACCGCCAGCTGATAGAGCAGCGTCTTGCTGGCCGGCGCGTGAGACAGCTTGCTGCCCCGTACCACGATCGTCGTGGCGGCCCACAGCGCGCCGGCCGCTACGCCCAGCGCGTCGCCGAGCAGCGTGCTCGACTGCGCGGATGCGGTGACGATGCCATCGGCGAATGCCAGCACCATGCCCAGGAACGCCAGCGCGACGCCGGCCCACTGGCCGCGCCGCAGGTGTTCCCCCGGCACGAACAGGTGCAGGCCCAGCGCGGTGAAAATCGGCGCCGTGTAGAGGAACACGGCCATGCGCGATGCCGTGGTGTGGCCCAGCCCGACGAAAATGCAGAAGAACTCGGCGCCGAACAGCAGGCCGGCAACCAGCCCGGCGCGCAGCGTGCCGTCGCGTTCCCAGAGCGGGGTGCCACGCCACGCGGCAAACGCGAACACCAGCAGCGCGGCGATGGCCGAGCGGACGCCGGCTTGCAGCACGGCGCCCATCAACGGAGCGGTGACCTTGATGACCACCTGCTGGAGTCCCCATGCGGCGCACAGCAATACCATCAGTCCGATGGCCATGCTGTCCAGCGGGCGCCTTGTTATCAGTTGTGTGGACATCGCCGCGTCGCTTACGGACGGGCGGCGTCGCGGGTGGAGTTGCGTTCGATCAGTTCGATCTTGTAGCCATCGGGGTCTTCCACGAAGGCAATCACCGTGGTGCCGCCCTTGACCGGGCCCGCCTCGCGCGTGACCTTGCCGCCGGCGGCGCGGATGCGGTCGCAGGCCTCGGCGGCGTTGGGGGTTTCCAGCGCGATATGGCCGTAGGCGGTGCCCAGGTCATACTGGTCGACGCCGTAGTTGTAGGTCAGTTCCAGCACGGCCGTTTCGCTTTCCGGGCCGTAGCCGACGAAGGCCAGGCGGTACTTGTACTCGGGATTGTCGCTTTCGCGCAGCAGTTGCATGCCCAGCACGCGCGTGTAGAAGTCGATCGAGCGTTGGTAGTCGCCAACGCGCAGCATGGTGTGGAGGAGTCGCATAGGGGGACCTTCTTTGGGTTGTTGAGACAACAGAGTCCGTCATTCTAGTCCTGCCCGCGCCATCGTGCCGGATGGCCCGCCGTGGCACCGCTGAACACGCGGCAAAGAAAATTTCACATCGGCAGCGCGGGCGCGGAGGCCCGGAAGTTGCTACATTGCCGATTGCTTTCGACAGCTGCACGAACGCCTACGCCGGTCCATCACGGCGCGGCAGCGCCGAAGGTCGCGCGACAGGCTTTCTCTGACAGAGGGGAAACTGTATGACGCGATGCTGCCTGGGCAGTACATGCGGCGCACTGGCGTGCTTGCTGGCCATGGCGATGGCGGCGCCTTCCGCTCACGCTGCGGATTGCGCGCCACCCTCACCGACCGCGAAGTCCTACACCGCCAACAACTGCAGCGGGACGGTTGCCGGCGGCACGTTCGACACGGGCAACAGCGGCTACGCTTCGGTCTTTCATGCGGCCAACAACGGATCGATCACCGTCACGGGGCCGGTCACCCTGCACTCGGGCGGCAACGAATCCACAGGCGCCTACGCCGAATCGGGCGGCGCCATCCATTTCAACGCGCCCGGCAGCACCCTGACGATGCTGGGTGCGCATTCGAACGGCGTCCATGCATTCGGCAGCGCGACCGTCACCGGGCAGGTCGATATCTCCACGTCGGGCGAGCGCGGACACGCCCTGTTTGCCGACTATGGCGGCATCCTCCAGATGCACGATTCGCGGATTCTGACGCAGGGCGCGGAGGCAGCAGGCATTACCGTGGCCACGGGCACGGTGTCGCTGCTCGGCGCCAGTTCGATCACCACGACCGGCGATACCGCGCCCGGCGTGGCCCTGACTTCATCGAACTCGAGTGTCACGGTCGATGGGCAGGGCGCGCGCATTCCCATCCAGACCAGCGGCACGCAATCGCCGGGCGCCGGATCGGCGAACGGATCGGGCACGATCGTGCTGCGCGGCGTGGATATCGCGACCAGTGGGCTCGTTGCCTTCGGCGTGCTGGCGCAGAGTGCCACGGCCGTGCACGCCGAAGATACGACGATCGTCACAACCGGGCCCGGGTCTGTCGGTGTCGAGGCCATCAACGGCGGCACCGTGACGATGACCGGCGGGAGCGTCACCACGCTGATGCGCGGTGCGCACGGACTGTCCGCGCGTGGAACGGGCAGCCAGATCGTGGCCGATGGCACGGCGGTGACGGTCTCGGGCATGGCCACGTCGGCGATGCAGGTGGTCGACCAGGCCCATATTGCGTTGCGCAACGGCAGCGCCGTCAGCACCGGCACCGGTGGCAGTGCGCTGTCGATGTACAGCACCGACGATTCGATGCTGCAGACCGCCGAGATCACGCGCAGCACGCTGCTGGCAAGCCAGGGCAGCGCGCTGTCGTTCCTGGGCGGTCCGGCAGCGGTGGCGATCACTGGCAGCAGCGTGGCGGGCCACTACATGCTGATCGTCGATTCCCGGACCGCCCCGATCGTCGTCGATGTCACGGCCAGCGGCTCGGCGTTGCGGGGTGCCTCCCTGGTGCTGCCCGCCGAAGGGGGCGGGCAGCACGCGGTACGGCTGGCCCTGCGCGACAACTCGGCCTGGCTGGTGACAGACGACTCCAACCTGACGCGGCTAGAGAACATCGGCAGCACGGTGGCCTTCGCGCCGCCTGCGGACGGCGTGTTCCATGCGCTCACGGTCAGCCAGTACCACAGCCAGGGCGGCACTTTGGGGCTGACGGCGGCGCTGGCGGGCGACGGATCGCCGGCGGACAAGCTCGTGATCGACGGCGGCACGGCAACCGGTGCGACCGCCTTGCGCATTGTCAACGCCGGCGGCAAGGGGGCGCTGACGAGCGAGGGAATCCGCGTGATCGAGGCCATCAATGGCGGCAGCGCCCCGGCCGGCACCTTCGTGCTGGCGGGCCGCGCCGTGGCCGGGCCTTACGAATACCGGCTGTATCGCGGCAGCACGCAGCGCCCCGCCGATGGCAACTGGTATCTGAGGTCGCAGCAACTGCCGACGCCGCCCGACCCGCCCACGCCTCCCGACCCGCCGCCCACGCCTCCCGATCCCCCGGCCCCTCCGGCCCCTCCGGCCCCTCCGACCCCGCCCAAGCCGATGTACCGGCCCGAAGTGCCCGCCTACATCGCCAACGAGCACGCGGCGGCCAGCCTGTTCCTGCACAGCCTGCATGACCGGATGGGCGAGTTGCCGTTTTCGTCGGCACCGGCTGGATGGCTGCGCGTGGTGGGCAAGACCGCCGAAAGCGGCAGCCGTGGCAACGACTACAGCGCGCGGGCCAATACGGTGATCCTGCAAGGGGGCGGCGATTTTGCGCGCGGCTCGCTGTTCGGCGCGGCCGACCGGCTGCACGTGGGCGCGATGTTCGGCTACGGCAACGTGCGCACCGACGGCCTGGCCGCGGGCAACACCGCCCGGGCGCAAGGCGAGGTGAACGGCTATGGCGCGGGCGTGTACGCCACGTGGTTCGGCCAGGCCGCGTCGGACCTGGGGCCCTATGTCGACACCTGGTTCCAGTACGCCTGGTTCGACAGCCATGTGCGCGGCGACCAGCTGCCCAGGGTCGGCTATCACAGCCAGGCGTGGAACGTGTCGCTCGAAGGGGGATGGGCGCTGCCGCTGGCGGCGTCGTCATGGCGGGTCGAGCCGCAGGCGCAGGTGGCATGGCTGCGGCATCGTGGCGTCAGCGTGACCGAGCCCGGCGGCACGCAAGTCAGCGGTGGCGATACCAATGGGCTGATGACACGGCTCGGCATGCGGATGTTCCGCACGCTGGACCGGGACGATGGCGGACGGCTGCAGCCCTATGCCACGCTGAACTGGTGGCACGACCAGGCCAGCACATCGGTCGGATTCAGCGAGACGGTGCTGGGGCAGTTGTTTCCGCGGGACCGCTACGAGCTCAAGCTCGGCATCGACGCGAGGTTGTCACGTGGCTGGAGCAGTTGGGGGAATATCGGCGGGCAGTGGGGCAACCAGGGCTACCGGCAGTACGCGCTGCGGCTGGGCGCGCGCTATGCCTGGTGAGCCGCGCGGGTTCAGCCAGCCAGCCCATCGGCCGGTCAGAACGTCGGCAGCAGCTCGGGCGGATGCGCGCGCAGGCGGGCGCGTGCGTCGCGGAACTCGGGAAAGATCGATTCGACGGTTTCCCAGAAGCGCGGGCTGTGATTCATTTCCTTCAGGTGCGCGAGCTCGTGCGCGGCCACGTAGTCGATCATCGACAGCGGGAAATGCATCAGGCGCCAGTTGAGCCGGATTTTGCCGTCGGCGGTGCAGCTGCCCCAGCGCGTGGCCGCCGACGTCAGCGCAAAGCCGGTGTGGCGCACGCCAAGTTTGGCGGCGTAGAGGTCGAGTCGTTCAGCCAGCAGCCGGCGGGCCTGGTTCTGCAGCCAGCCCTGCACGCGGTCCTTGATCTGCTGCTCTTCGGCGTGTGCCGGCAGCGCCAGATGCAGCACGCGCGTATCGGCATCGAAACACAGCACGCCGGCCGGCGATTCGAGCCGCAGCGTGACCGGCTGGCCCAGGAACGGCAGTTCGGCGCCGTCGCGCCACTGCACGGTGGGCAGCACGCGGCGCGACTCCCGATGGCGCCATTCGCCAAGCTTGGCAAAGATCCAGCGTTGTTTTTCAAGAATGGCCGACTCGATGTCGACCAGCGTGACCCAGCGCGGGGCCGTGATCGACAGCCCGCGGTCATCCACCGTGAACCCGATGGTCCGGCGCGACGATCGCTTGAGCGAATAGTGCAGCGTACGTTCGCCGACCTGCAGCATGCGGCCATTGGGCAGGATCGGCGGCCACATATCGCCACCCCGGTCACCACCCCGCTCGCCCGCCGGGCCGGTACCCGGCTGCGCGTCGGGCGCCGGCGCAAGCAGGTGCTGCTGCGCGGGCGGGACGGGCGGCGTGGCGTCGGCCAGCGGCAGCTCCAGCTGCGCGTTGGGGTCGGCGGTGGGGCGCAACAGCTTCATGCGGTGGCCTGGCTCCCTGCGCGGCGGTAGCTTTCCGGATCGATGCGACGCATCTCTGCCTCGATCCAGGCTTCCACCTCCTGGTTCAGTACGTCGGCGGTCTTGTTGGCCGACGGAATCGCGTCGCCAATCGAGATCGTGATCATGCCCGGGTACTTCAGGAACGAATTGCGCGGCCAGAGGCGGCCCGAGTTGACCGCCATCGGAAAGACCCACGCACCCGTTTCCACGGCAAGGCGGGCGCCCCCGCTCTTGTAGCGCGGGTTTTCCTTGCCGGCCGGGGTGCGCGTGCCCTCGGGGAACATGATGATCCAGGCGCCCTCGTTGAGCCGCTCGCGGCCCTGCCGGGCGGCCGAGGCAAACGCCCGGGTGCCGTCCTTGCGGTTGATGTGGACCATCTTGAGCATGCCCAGCGCCCAGCCGAAGAACGGTACGAACAGCAGTTCACGCTTGAACACGAAGCACAGCGGCTTGGGCATCAGCGCCACATAGGCCACGGTTTCCCAGGCCGACTGGTGCTTGGACAGCAGCACCACGGGCTTGTCCAGCATCGCCAGCATCTTCTCCATGCCTTCGATGCGGTACTGGATGCCGCAGATCAGGCGCGCGGCCCAGATCACCAGGCGCGGCCAGCCGCGCACGAAGCGGAAACGGTTCTCCGCGTTCATGAACGGGAAGACGATGAAACACATGCACGCGTAGGGCGGGGTCAGCACCACCAGGTACAGCGCGAACAGCAGGGAGCGGATAAAGGTCATCGATGGGGGCGAAGAATCAGGAGGCGGGCAGGCCTCAGGAAGCGGGCTGCGCCGCGTGGGCGCTCGGGGCGGGGGCCTTGTGCGCCCCTTCGGCGATCAGCCAGCGCGCGAACGCGGCCAGGTCGTCATGCACGCGCGTGCCGGCCGGCAGGCCGCCCTTGTCCAGCGTGCGCAGGCCCTTGCCGGTGCGCACCAGGTGCGGCACGCAGCCCACGGCCACGCCGGCTTCGAGGTCGCGCAGCGAATCGCCCACCGTGGGCACGTTGCGCAGTTCGATGCCGAACCGCTCGCCAATCTGCTCGTACAGGCCCGATTTCGGCTTGCGGCAGTCGCAGTTGTCGGCGGCCGTATGCGGGCAGAAGAACACGGCTTCCACGCGGCCGCCCAGCGCGGCCAGCGCCTTGTACATCTTCTCGTGCATCGCGTTGAGCGCACTCATCTCGAACAGCCCCCGGCCAATGCCCGACTGGTTGCTGGCGATGACGATGCGATAGCCGGCCTGGTTCAGCATGGCGATGGCCTCGAGGCTGCCGGCAATCGGCACCCACTCGTCGGGGGTCTTGATGAAGTGGTCGCTGTCCAGGTTGACCACGCCATCGCGGTCGAGGATCACGAACTTCGGCTGGGACTGTGGCATGGCGGCTCCGGGGCGGCTTGAAGACGGCTTGGACAGCTTAGGCGGCAAGCTTCGAAATGTCCGCCACGCGATTGGCCAGGCCGTGCAGCGTGGCCAGCAGCGCCAGGCGGTTGGCGCGCAGCTTCGCGTCCTCGGCCATCACCATCACGTCGTTGAAGAAGCGGTCCACGGCGTCGCGCAGCTGGGCCAGGTCGCGCAGCGCGGCGGTGAAATCGCCACCCGCGAAGGCGGCTTCCACGCCCGGACGCACCCGTTCGATGGCGTCGAACAGCGCGCTTTCGGCGGCCTCCTGGAACAGGGCGCGGTCAACCGTGCCGATGGCCTCGTCGGTCTTCTTCAGGATGTTCGTGATGCGTTTGTTGGCGGCGGCCAGGGCCTCGGCCTCGGGCAGCGCGGCAAACGTGCGCACGGCTTCCATGCGGGCCAGGATGTCGTGCAGGCTCTGCGGACGCAGGCTCACCACGGCTTCCACCTCGTTCGTGGTGTAGCCCTTGTCCTTCAGGTACCCGCGCACGCGGTCGTACAGGAAGTCGGAGATCGCGTCGCGCGCCGGCTTCACGGTGGCGATGCCCGCGAACGCCTGCCCGGTCAGGCCCAGCAGCGTATCGATCGGCACCGCCAGCGGCTTTTCGATCAGCATGCGCAGGATGCCCAGCGCGTGGCGGCGCAGCGCGAACGGGTCCTTCTCGCCCGTGGGCTGCAGGCCGATGCCCCAGATGCCCACCAGCGTTTCGAGCTTGTCGGCCAGCGCCACGGCGGTGCTGACATTGCCTTCGGGCAGCGCGTCGCCGGCAAAGCGCGGGCGGTAGTGCTCGGAGCACGCCAGCGCCACGTCCTCGGCCTCGTCGTCATGGCGCGCGTAGTACGTGCCCATGGTGCCCTGCAGCTCGGGGAATTCGCCCACCATGTCGGTCAGCAGGTCGGCCTTGGCCAGTTCGGCGCCGCGCATCGCGGCGGCCTTGTCCACCTGGGCGCCGGCGGCGTTCATCGCGTCGGCGATATGGCCGGCAATCTGCTGCAGGCGCTGCACGCGGTCCAGCTGGCTGCCGATCTTGTTGTGGTAGACCACGTTGCCGAGCTGCGGCACGCGCGACGCCAGCGTCTTCTTGCGGTCCTGGTCGAAGAAGAACTTGGCATCGGCCAGGCGCGGGCGCACCACGCGCTCGTTGCCGGAGATGATCGACTGCGGCGTGTCGGTGGCCAGGTTCGAGACGATCAGGAAGCGGTTGCGCAGGTGGCCGGCGGCGTCGGTCAGCGCAAAGTACTTCTGGTTGGTCTGCATCGTCAGGATCAGGCATTCCTGCGGCACGGCCAGGAAGGCTTCCTCGAAGTGGCACGGGTAGACCACCGGCCATTCGACCAGCGAATTGACTTCGTCCAGCAGCGACTCGGGCATGATCACCTGGTCGGCGCCGGCTTCCTTGAGCAGGGCGGTGCGAATGCGTTCGCGGCGGTCGGCATAGCCGGCGATCACGCGGCCGCGCGATTCCAGCAGGCTCGCGTATTCGCCGGCGTGCGGAATCTCGATGGCGCCCTGCGACAGGAAGCGGTGACCCTGCGTGATGTTGCTGGCCGGCAGGCCGAGCGCCGACACCGGCACGATTTCGGCGCCGTACAGCGCGATCAGGCTGTGCGCGGGGCGCACGAAATGCACCGTGGTGCCGT
The DNA here is from genome assembly GCF_057815095.1 of Cupriavidus sp. 86D6. Classification (NCBI taxonomy): domain Bacteria; kingdom Pseudomonadati; phylum Pseudomonadota; class Betaproteobacteria; order Burkholderiales; family Burkholderiaceae; genus Cupriavidus; species Cupriavidus sp. 86D6. Next base: position 136,520 of record NZ_JBYPSB010000002.1, read on the forward strand.
CCGGGCGCTGGTAGCTCATCAGCTTCGGAATCGGCAGCTTGCCCAGCGTGTCGTCCAGCGCGGCCTGCAGGCCGTCGGCCAGCGCGGCGCCCTTGGCGGTGTAGCGGTAGAAGAACGCATCCGCCTTGCCGTCAGAGGCGCGCTCCAGCGTCTGCCAGTCGATCTCGGCCACGCCCACCGACCTGGCCAGGGCGGCCAGCTTCTTGGCCAGCGGGGCGGTCGGGGCGCCGTTGGCGTCCAGCGCCACGGTCAGCGGCAGCACCTTTTCGCGCTGTTCGCGGTCCGGCGCGGTGCGGCGTACGCCGGTCACCAGGGCGGCCAGGCGGCGCGGCGTGGCAAACGGCGTCACGGCGGCGCCGGCTTCGAGCAGATCGCGCGCGCCGAGGCCATCGAACAGCCCCTGTGCGAAGGCGTCGCCCAGGCGGGCCAGCGCCTTCGGCGGCAGTTCTTCGGTGAACAGTTCGATCAGCAGCGAATCGGTCATGGGTTGCGACATGAATCTATCCAACAGGTATGGGCGCGCGCGTCAGCAGCGCGGCGCGAGATTGGGTTCCACGCCAGACAGCAGCCACAGGCCGTTCTGCTGGCGGAATTGCAGCGTGGTGTAGGCGCATTGCGCGGCCACGCCCGAAGCGCCGCGGGTGCCCGCGGCCGGAAAGCGTGCGTCGATGCGATGGGACCGGCGGTCGTAGCGGATCTCGTCGATGCGCCCACCCACCCAGAAATCGATCTTCGCGGGCAGCTGCGCGGCGGAATAGTAGGTCCGCACCGTGCGGCGCGAGCGCCCGGCGTTGTCTTCCCATTCGACCCACTGCAGCGGGTAGCGGATGGCGCTCTCGTAGGCGCGCAGCGGCACGCGGTGCCAGCCGAGGTCGCGCGACCCGGACAGGTCGCACGAGAACGAGCGCACCAGCTGCGCCCACTGGTCGATCGACGACAGCGACGGCCGCCAGTGCCGCGTGATGGCCTGCTGCAGCGCCTGGCTGTCCGCCTCGCAGATATTGGCCAGGTCAGCGGGCAGGTACAGGGCCTGCGGCGCCGGCGCGGGCGACGTCCGCGCGGCGGCAAGCGCGCTGCCGGCGGGCGACAGCGCAACCGGCACGGCAAAAGCCAGCAGTGCCAGCGCGCCGCGCACGCGGGCCGTCATGCGCGGGCCCCGTTGTTGCACATCGGGAAGCCCAGCGCCTCGCGCGAATCGTAATAGGCCTGCGCCACCATGCGCGACAGGTTGCGGATGCGGCCGATATAGGCGGCGCGCTCGGTCACCGAGATGGCGCCGCGCGCATCGAGCAGGTTGAACGTGTGGGCGGCCTTCAGCACCTGTTCGTACGCCGGCAGCGCCAGACGGGTGTCGGTCAGCTTCGGCGTGCCGTCTTCGTTCTTCTCGCCGGCATCGCCCATCAGGCGGCGCGCTTCGCCCTCGTGCTCGGCAAAGTGGCGGAACAGGATCTCGGTGTTGCTGTGCTCGAAGTTGTAGGTGGACTGCTCCACCTCGTTCTGATGGTAGACGTCGCCATAGGTCAGGCGGCGCGTCACGCCGTTCTCCTCCCACTCGGTCCACACCAGGTCGTAGACGTTTTCCACCTTCTGCAGGTACATCGCCAGGCGTTCGATGCCGTACGTGATTTCGCCGGTGATCGGCTTGCAGTCGATGCCGCCCACCTGCTGGAAGTACGTGAACTGGGTCACTTCCATGCCGTTGAGCCAGACTTCCCAGCCCAGGCCCCAGGCGCCCAGCGTCGGATTTTCCCAGTCGTCCTCGACGAAGCGGATGTCGTTCTGCTTCAGGTCCAGGCCCAGCGCCTCCAGCGAGCCCAGGTAGAGCTCCAGGATGTTCTCGGGCGCGGGCTTCAGCACCACCTGGTACTGGTAGTAATGCTGCAGGCGGTTCGGGTTTTCGCCGTAGCGGCCGTCCTTGGGCCGGCGCGACGGCTGCACGTAGGCGGCGCGCCACGGCTCGGGGCCGATCGCGCGCAGGAACGTATGCACGTGCGATGTACCGGCGCCGACCTCCAGATCGATCGGTTGCAGCAATGCGCAACCCTGCCGGTCCCAGTAGGCCTGCAGGGTCAGAATCATTTGTTGGAAGGTCAGCATAGGAAGACGAAATGAAAAGCTGGCGGCAAGTGCGCGAAGCGTCTCGCGCCGGGTTTGCCAAACCTTGGATTCTATCGGGTTTTTGGCCTGTCTCAGCCGGGTTGCCGCAGGAAAACGGTGTCGCAGGGCACGAATCGTGCATGCCGGGGGTGTCGGCTTGGCGCAACGGGTCGGGTAAATCCTGACACGGGTTTCAGAACTGTCCGATAGGTGCCGATACCGTTTTTGTATACAGTTAAAGCACGCGGTCACCGAATCAAAAACCAGATGGCCGCCAGGCCGGATTGCCGGGCCCGGGCCAAAAGCATCAGCTTTGGGCCGGGGCAGCCGATAACGCGATGCGGGCTCGAAACAACAACTTTAGGGGATTGGTCATGTCGCTGCTGTCTCGCAAACCTTATATCGTCGCCATCGCCGTGATGGTGGCCGCCGCCGCCGTGTCGATGGCCAGCGCGCTGGTCGGTTAATCCGGCACCCGGCGCCGCCCCCGCAGCGCCAGCAACAACACGAGCACGCTGCCGGCCAATGCCGGCACGTTGCCCCAGCGGATATACGGCGTCAGGCCCTGCGTGCCCTGCACGTCCGCCGTCAGCGTACCCACTTCGAACGTCGGCAGCTTCGCCTGCACCGTCCCGTCCGGCCGGACCACGGCCGTCATGCCGGTATTGGTGGCGCGCAGCATCGGCCGGCGCATTTCCAGGGCCCGCATGCGCGAGATCTGCAGATGCTGGTCCAGCGCGATGGTGTCGCCGAACCAGGCCAGGTTGGTCACATTGGCCAGCAGGTTGGCGGGCGTGGCCTGCTGCCGCAGCGTGGCGGCGATTTCCTCGCCGAACAGATCCTCGTAGCAGATATTGGGCGCTACATGGATGCCTCGCACCGGCACCGCCGGCTGATCCAGCGTGCCGCGCCGGAAGTCGCCCAGCGGCATCTTCATCATGTTGACGAACCAGTGGAAGCCGAACGGGATGAATTCGCCGAACGGCACCAGGTGGTGCTTGTTGTACCGGTAAAGCGCCTCCAGCTCCGGCCCGATGGCGAACACGCTGTTGGTGAAGTCGACGGGCGAATCGGCGCCCGCCGCACCGAAGACCACGGTGGTGCCGGTCTTCTCCATATAGGTGCGCACATCCCTGGCGATATCCACCGGCAGGTCCTGCAGGATCACCGGGAACGCCGTTTCTGGCGTAACGACGAGGTCCGCCGGCGCCGCCGTGATCATGTCGCGGTACAGTTCCAGCGAACGCTGGATGCCCACCGGCTCGAACTTGATGTCCTGCGCCACGTTGCCTTGCAACAGCCGCACGCTGACAGGCTTGCCGATCGGGGCGGTGTACGCCACCGGCACCAGCGCCAGGCCGCCGCCCAGCGTGGCGGCCACCAGCCCGGCGGACCAGCCGGCGATGCGCGTGGCGCCCGGTTCGCCACGGCGCAGCGCGGCGCGTACGGCGGTGACCAGCAACGCCGATGTCGCCGCCGCAAGGAACGTGATGCCGTAGACGCCAAGCAGCGGCGCAAAGCCCGACAACGGGCCGTCGGTATGGGGATAGCCGCTACCGAGCCACGGGAAGCCCGTGAAAAGCACGCCGCGCAGCCATTCCGACAGCGCCCAGGCCGCGCCGAATGCCAGCGCGGTCAGGACGCCGCCACGGCCGCGGCCCGTCAGCCAGTGCCAGACGCCGGCGGCCAGCGCCGGCCATAGCGACAGGTACGCGCCGAACAGCACCACGGCCAGCGTGGCCATCCACGCCGGCATCTCGCCGTAGACGTGCATGCTGATATAGAGCCACCAGATCCCGGACAGGAACCAGCCCATGCCGAATGCGTATGCCGTGGCGGCCGCCGCGCGCGGGCGGCCCGCATCGGCAACCAGTGCCACCAGCCCGGCCAGCGACAGGATCTGCAGCCACCACCAGTCATGGGGCGCAAATGCCTGCGTATGGGCCACGCCCAGCGCGGCGGCGATCAGTAGCCGGAAAAGCATGCCCTGGCGCGATGCGCTGCGGGCGCCAGCGGAAGCGGAAGCGGAGGAAGGGGAAGATGGACCGGCACCGATCAGCGGATCGGCGCGACGGGTGCCCACGGCGTCGGGCGTGCCGGCGCGCTTCATGCGTCGGCCACGCCGTTGGTGTCGGCCGGAGCCTCGCGGTGTACCTGCAGCAGATGCACCTGGCGCGCGTCGGCGCGCAGCACTTCAAAGCGGATCGGCGGCAAGGTGATGACCTCGCCGCGATGCGGGACATGGCCCACGTGGTTGGTCAGCAGGCCGCCCACCGTGTCGACGTCTTCGTTCGGGAAGGCCGTGCCGAATGCCTCGTTGAACTGTTCGATCTCGGTCAGGCCGCGTACCCGCCAGGCGCCGTCCGCGGTTGGCAGAATCATGTCCTGGTCTTCGTCCAGATCGAATTCGTCCTCGATGTCGCCGACGATCTGCTCCAGTACGTCTTCGATCGTCACCAGCCCGGCCACGCCGCCGTACTCGTCGACAACGATCGCAATATGGTTGCGATTGATCCGGAATTCGCGCAGCAGGATGTTCAGGCGCTTGGACTCCGGAATGAACACGGCCGGGCGCAGCGTTTCGCGCAGGTCGAAATTCTCGTCGGTGTAGTAGCGCAGCAGATCCTTGGCCAGCAGGATGCCGATGATGTTGTCACGATTGCCCTCGTACACCGGAAAGCGCGAATGCGCCGTCTGCTGCATGTAGGGGATGAACGCTTCTGGCGTATCCGCGATGTTGACCGCATCCATCTGGGCACGGGGCACCATGATGTCGCGCGCCGTCAGCTCCGACACCTGGAACACACCCTCGATCATCGAGAGGGAGTCGGCGTCGATCAGGTTGCGCTCATGCGCGTCCTGCAGCACTTCCAGCAGTTCGGCGCGGGTGTCCGGCTCGGGGGAGATGAAATCCGAAAGGCGTTCGAGGAGGGATCGGGGCCGATCCTGCTGCCTGTAGCTGGCAGGCTTCGAACTGGGATAGGGGTCGTTCATGTCGCGGCTAGCGCGTGGTGGAGATCGTCTGAAGCATACACTAAAAGGCTTGCAGCCCCGTGACGGCCGGATTGCAATGGCGTCGGCATCACGGGGAGCAGCCCTTTGTGCTTATTCGCGCACAGGCTGGTACGGGTCGCTGAAGCCCAGCGCCTGCAGCGTTTCGGTTTCGATGGCCTCCATTTCCTCGGCCTCGGCGTCGTCCTCGTGCTCGTAGCCCTGCGCGTGCAGCACGCCGTGGACGATCAAATGTGCGTAGTGCGCCTCCAGCGGCTTCTTCTGCTGCTTTGCCTCGGCCTCCACCACCGGGCAGCACAGCACGATGTCGCCGGTCACGGGGTCGTCGGCGCCCTCGGCATAGGCAAATGTCAGGACATTGGTCGCGTAGTCCTTGCCCCGGTACGTGCGGTTCAGCGCGCGGCCTTCTTCCTCGTCCACGAAGCGGATGGTTAGCGCGGCATCGTCATACAGGGCCGACTTCACGCACTTTTCGATCTGCTTGCGGGACGGTACGCCGGGGCGCCTGCGCGTGCCGTCGCCGAACTGGATGTCGAGCTCCACCTCGGCCGGCGTGGCCGGCGTGCCCGTGGTGGTCACGATCGGCGTGGCCGTCACGGCGACCGACAGCGCGTCGCCGTTGTCGGGGCGCACCAGCAGGCCGGCCTGCTGGCGGGTGTCGGTGTGCTCGGCCAGCAGCGCCACCACGCCGTCATGGGCCTGCGACAGGTCGAGCGTCAGGCTGCGGCCGTCGGCCAGCTGGATGCGCACCGCGTGCGCCGATGCCTTGCGGGCGCGGCCGTCGGCATCGAACAGGACAACGCGCGTGGCGTCGGGCGTCTTGGTTGCGGGAGACTTCTTGGTCAAGTTCAGGCGTCCTTGTGCTGGGCGTGATATTCGTCGTAGGCATCCACGATGCGCGCCACCAGCGGATGGCGCACCACGTCGATGCTCGAAAAGCGGGTAAAAGCGACGCCGCGCACCTCGCGCAGCACGTGCTGCGCCTCCACCAGGCCGCTCTTCTGGCCGCGCGGCAGGTCGATCTGCGTGGTGTCACCGGTGATCACGGCCTTGGAGCCGAAGCCGATCCGCGTCAGGAACATCTTCATCTGTTCCGGCGTGGTGTTCTGGGCCTCGTCCAGGATGATGAAGGCGTGGTTCAGCGTGCGGCCGCGCATGTAGGCCAGCGGCGCGATCTCGATCATCTGGCGCTCGAACATCTTCTGCGTGCGATCGAAGCCGAGCAGGTCGTACAGCGCGTCGTACAGCGGGCGCAGGTACGGATCGACCTTCTGGGCCAGGTCGCCGGGCAGGAAGCCGAGCCGTTCGCCGGCCTCCACGGCCGGACGCGTCAGCACGATGCGCTTGACCGCGTCGCGTTCCAGCGCATCGACGGCGCAGGCCACGGCGAGGTAGGTCTTGCCGGTACCGGCCGGGCCGATGCCCAGCGTCAGGTCGTGCGACAGGACGTTGCGCAGGTACTCGCGCTGCATGGCCGTGCGGCCCTGCAGCCCGGCACGCCGCGTGTGCAGCACCGGCGAATCGTCTTCGAGATCGGGCGATCCGGCGTCGTCGCCGTTGCCGGGCAGGTAGGCGCCATGCGCGGCGATCTGGCGCGCCTCGACCAGCCCAAGCTGCACGTCGTCGATCGACAGCGTGACCTTGGCGTTGTTGTAGAAGCGCTCCAGCGCCAGCGCCGCGTCCTGCGCGCGCTCGCCGCGCACGGTCATGCGGTGGCCGCGACGCTGGATCGTCACGTCCAGCGCCTGTTCGATCTGGCGCAGGTTTTCATCCAGTGGCCCGCACAGGTTCTGCAGGCGCGTGTTGTCGTCCTTGGGGGCGACGAATTCTGCTGTCGGAATCTTCATAAAGGCTTATTGGCGGACAACGATTTCGCCGCGCAGCGAGTGCGGGAACGCCTGCGTGATGCTGACGTCCACCATCTGGCCGACCATGCGGTCGCGCTGCGCCTGGGGGATACCCGGCAGGGCGAAGTTGACCACCCTGTTGTTCTCGGTGCGGCCATGCAGTTCGGTCGGGTCCTTGCGGGCCGGCCCCTCCACCAGGATGCGCTGCACCGTGCCGACCATGCCCTGGCTGATCCGCACCACATTTTCTTCAATTGCGGCTTGCAGGATCTGCAGGCGGCGCAGCTTCACGTCATGCGGCGTGTCGTCGTGCAGGTTCGCGGCCGGCGTGCCGGGGCGCGGGCTGAAGATGAACGAGAACGACGTGTCGTAGCCGATGTCGTGCACCATGGCCATCAGCTTGTCGAAGTCGGCATCGGTTTCGCCGGGGAAGCCGATGATGAAGTCCGACGACATCGACATGTCCGGGCGGATCGTGCGCAGACGGCGGATGATGCTCTTGTATTCGAGCACGCTGTAGCCGCGCTTCATCGCCATCAGCACGCGGTCCGATGCATGCTGCACGGGCAGGTGCAGATGGTTCACAAGCTTGTCGCAGCGTTCGTACAGCTCCACCAGGCGCGAGGTGAATTCCTTCGGATGGCTGGTGGTGTAGCGGATGCGCTCGATGCCGGGAATCTCGGCCACGTATTCGATCAGCAGCGCGAAGTCGGCGATCTCGCTGGTGCCGCCCATCGTGCCGCGGTAGGCGTTCACGTTCTGGCCCAGCAGCGTGACCTCGCGCACGCCCTGGTCGGCCAGGCCGGCCACTTCGGCCAGCACGTCTTCGAACGGCCGCGACACTTCCTCGCCGCGCGTGTACGGCACCACGCAGTAGCTGCAGTACTTCGAGCAGCCTTCCATGATCGACACGAACGCGCTCGGGCCATCCACGCGCGCCGGGGGCAGGTGGTCGAACTTCTCGATTTCCGGGAACGAAATATCGACCTGCGACAGGCCGGTGGACTGGCGGCGGTTGATCAGGTCGGGCAGGCGGTGCAGCGTCTGCGGGCCGAACACGACGTCCACGTACGGGGCGCGCGAAACGATCGCCGCGCCTTCCTGGCTGGCCACGCAGCCACCCACGCCGATCACCAGGTCGGGCTTGGCGGCCTTCAGCGCCTTCATGCGGCCCAGTTCGGAGAACACCTTCTCCTGGGCCTTCTCGCGGATCGAGCAGGTGTTGAACAGGATCACGTCGGCGTCTTCGACGTTGTCCGTGGGCTCCATGCCCTGCGTGGCGTTCAGCACGTCCACCATCTTGTCCGAGTCGTACTCGTTCATCTGGCAGCCGTACGTTTTGACAAATACCTTCTTCATGGTGCCGGTCTCAGTGGTTTACCTGGGGGCATCAGGGCACAACAGGTCGATTCTTAAAGGGTCAGTGCGCAGCCTTCCAGGCCTTCACTTCCGCGTCGGTCAGTACCCATGCGGTCAGCAGCTGGCCATAGAGGTCGAGCTTGTAGCGCACGTTGAGCGTCTTGCCTGCCACCGCATTCGGATTGACCAGCACGGTGTCGGCGCTGAAGATCCGCAATCCGGGGGCCACGCCATGGGCCTTGCCATCGAGCTTTGCCTGTAGCGGGTCGGTGGCCGCCGGCCGCGCCAGCTCCAGGCGCGCCATCGGGGCGTCGGCCGGTATCACGCGTACGGGGGCGCCGGCCACCGCGAGGTTCGCCACCTGGGTCGTGACCTGGCCAGTGGACTGGTTTGTGGTCTGGGCGGTCTGCGCCATGGCAGGGACGGCGGACAACAGCAGCACTGCGGCGCACGCGATGTGCGACGAACGCGACAACGGCTTCAGCATGAAGGCTCCCGACAAGAAATACACCGATCGTTCTTGGAATACCGCCGGCGCCGGACGCCATCACGCTTGCAGCCATCGCGCAGGCAGGGTAACCCGCGATTTTACCCGTTTGCGCCGTGGCCGGGGGAACCGCAGGGCCGGCACGTGTGGCGTATCCGCCTCAGAACAGGCAGGATGCCTCCTGCAGCACACGCTGCTTGGACACGGTGCCCATCAGTTCGCGGCTGGCGGCATCGCGCACCAGTGGAATGCGGTTGATACCGTGCTCGGAGAAGATAGCCAGCGCGTCGCGCAGCCGGGAATCGGGCGTCAGGGACGGGAACGCCAGATCGCCCAGGGACAGGAGCGTGGCATCGGGCGCCTCGCACTGGGCGCGCTGGACGGCATGGATCGAGATCGCACCCAGCAGCGTGCCGGCTGTGTTCACCAGATACAGGTAGCGCGTGCCGGTCTCGGCGAACTTGTCGGCCGCCTGGGCCACGGTGGCGGTGGGATCGATCACGGTGCTGGTCGGATCACACAGCCCGGCCAGCCGCAGGCCGCGCGCGCGTTCGGCGGCCGCCGAGGCCTGCGCGCGCTCCACCACCACGCTGTAGAGCGACAGCGTCTGGCAGCGCGCCGCCGTGTAGTACGCCGCCACCGCGCCAATCATCAGCGGCAGCAGCAGCGTGGGCGCCAGCGTCATCTCGAAGACCATCAGGATCGACATCAGCGGTGCCTGGCTGGTGGCCGACAGGAAGGCCGTCATGCCGACCAGCGGCAGCACCGGCGTGGACGTGCCGCCCGGAATGCCCAGCGCCACCAGCTGGCCGAGGGCCGCGCCCACGAACATCGATGGCGTGAACACGCCGCCCACGGCACCCGAGCCCATGCTGACCACGGTTGCCAGCAGCTTGGCCAGCAGCACGCCCCAGACCGCCACCGACAGCGGTTCGTTGCGCAGGATGGTCTGGATCGTGTAGTAGCCGTTGCCTACCACTTCGGGCACCACGATGGCCAGCAGCCCGACCAGCAGGCCGCCCAGCGCCAGGCGCGCCACCGGGCCGCCGGGCACGTGGCGGAATCCGTTGCGGGCCAGCGTGTTGGCGCGCATGAAGACTGCGCCCGACACCCCGGCGATCAGGCCGATGCCGGCGGCGGCCAGCAGCAGGTGCGGTTGCTGGAGCAGGTCGGGGCCGATATGCAGGCCCGTGTACAGCGGTTCGAGGCCGCCGTGCCACTGGCTGACCATGGTGCCGGCCACCGACGCCAGAAGCAGCGGCATCAGGCGCTGCACGGCCAGGGCGCCAAACACGACTTCGGCCACGAATACCGCGGCCGACAAGGGCGTGTGATAGGCGGTGGCCAGGCCGGCCGCCGCGCCGCAGGCGGTCAGCATGCGCCGCATGTTGCTGTCGCCGGTGGCCTGGTCGGCGCGCCCGGACGGGAAGATCGATCCGGCCAGCGCGGCCAGCTGGATCATCGCGCCTTCCTTGCCCACCGAGCTGCCCGAGACGATCGAGCAGAACGACGACAGCGCACGCAGCAGCGTGATGCGTACCGGCAGCCGGCCGGTGCCGCGCGCCACGGCTTCCATGTATTCGCTGGGCAGGGTCTCGTTGCGGGCATAGTGCCGTGCCGCCACCAGCAGCGCGCCGGCCAGGGCGCCGCCCACCACCGGGATCACGACCCGCCACGCCAGGGCCAGGCCCGCGAAGATCAGCACGATATCGGCGTCCTTTCCAAACATGACCAGGCCGCTGGCCTCCAGCGCGTCCTTGAACAGCGTGGTCACGATGCCGGCCAGCAGCCCGACGGGGATGGCCGCAAAGAGCGTGACTTCCTGGTCTTCGAGGAAACGGAACCGCATGGCGATGGGGAAGGGCGAGGGAAGGGGGCGCGCCGGCACCGGTGGCCGTCATGATAGCGCAGCGCCACCTGGCGCCGACAAGCGGCGCGCCGCTTTCCACAGACTGGTACACTACGGGCCTTTCCAGCCCGGGAACGGGGGCAATCGACCCATCCCGCCGGCCCTGACCCTCAGGTACGGTTCTCTACCCGAGCTGCCCCACGATTGGCGCACATCTGCTGCGCAACGGGCAGCCGAAGCGTCATTTCATGTCTTTTTCCGATCTTGGCTTGTCCGACAAGCTGGTGCGTGCCGTGGCCGAACAGGGCTACACCACGCCGACCCCGATTCAGGCGCAAGCCATTCCCGCAATTCTGAAAGGTGGCGATCTGCTCGCCGGCGCCCAGACCGGCACCGGCAAGACCGCCGGCTTCACCCTGCCGATGCTGCAGCTGCTGGCCGAAGGGGCGGCGCACCACCCCGCGCCGCGCGGCGGCCGCCCGCAGGTCCGCGCCCTGGTGCTGACCCCCACGCGTGAACTGGCCGCCCAGGTCGAGGAAAGCGTGCGCAACTACGGCAAGTACCTGAAGCTGCGCTCGATGGTGATGTTCGGTGGCGTCGGCATCAATCCGCAGATCGACGCGCTCAAGCGTGGCGTAGACATCGTGGTGGCCACGCCCGGCCGCCTGCTCGATCACGTGTCCCAGCGCACCATCGACCTGTCCCACGTGGAACTGCTGGTGCTCGATGAAGCCGACCGCATGCTCGACATGGGCTTCATCCACGACATCCGCAAGATCCTGAACGTGCTGCCGGCCAAGCGGCAGAACCTGCTGTTCTCGGCCACGTTCTCGGACGATATCCGCGCGCTGGCCGACCGCCTGCTGAACAATCCCGCGTCGATCGAGGTGGCCCGCCGCAACACCACGGCCGAAACCGTGGCGCAGCGCGTGTTCCCCGTGGACCGCGACCGCAAGCGCGAACTGCTGGCCCATCTGGTGCGCCAGCACGACTGGCACCAGGTGCTGGTCTTCACGCGTACCAAGCACGGCGCCAACCGCCTGGCGGAACAACTGACCAAGGACGGCCTGTCCGCGCTGGCCATCCACGGCAACAAGAGCCAGTCGGCCCGCACCCGCGCGCTGACCGAGTTCAAGGCCGGCACGCTGCGCCTGCTGGTGGCCACCGACATCGCCGCGCGCGGCATCGATATCGACCAGCTGCCGCACGTGGTGAACTTCGACCTGCCCAACGTGCCCGAGGACTACGTGCACCGTATCGGCCGCACGGGCCGCGCGGGCGCCGAGGGCGAGGCAATCTCGCTGGTCTGCGTCGACGAACATGGCCTGCTGCGCGATATCGAACGCCTGATCAAGCGCCAGATCGAACAGGTGACGCTGCCCGGGTTTGAAGTGGACCCGAGCATTGCCGCCGAGCCGATCCAGAAGGGCCGCCAGCAACGTGGCGGCGCGCAGCAGGGCCGTGGCGGCCAGCCGCGCGGCAACGGCGGCGGCAATGCCAATGGCGGCGAGCGCCGCGCCCCGCGTGCCCCGCAAGGGCCGCGTCAGGAATCGGCCGGTCAGCCAGGCCAGCCGCGCCAGCCGCGTGCCGCACAGGGCGCGCAGCCGGCACGTGGCGAAGGCCGCAACGGCAATGGCAATGGCAATGGCAACGGTGCAGGCAATGGCGCCGCCAAGCCGGCCGGCCCGCGTCCGCAGCAGGCCCGGTCGCCACAGCAACCGCGCCCGCAGCAGGCGCGGCCCCAGCAGCCGCGTCCTGCACAGGATGCCGTGGCTGCGGCACCGGCCCGCAATCGCCGCCCGGCGCCGCAGGCCGCGCTGCTTGGCGGCAGCCGCAAGCCCGCTCCCTGATCGGACCCAACCATGGCCAGCCCGGATAACCCGCTGTCAGACGACGATGTCCCCTACGCGGGGCTGACGCCCGAGTGCATCCTGGATGCGCTGGAGGCGGCGGGCTTCTATCCGGATGGGCGTCTACTGGCCCTGAACAGCTACGAGAATCGCGTCTGGCAGGCCGGCATCGAGGATGCCTCGCCCGTGGTGGTCAAGTTCTACCGGCCTGGCCGATGGAGCGACGCGGCCATCCTCGAAGAACATGCCTTTGTGCAACAGCTGGCCGATGCGGAGATTCCCGCCGTGCCGGCACTGCCGCTGCCGATGGGCGACGCGTCGGCCAGCACGCTGCTGGCGCACGCGGGCTTCCGCTTTGCCGTGTTTGCGCGCTGCGGCGGCCGCGAGCCGCCGCTGGACCAGGCCGCCACGCGCACCTGGCTGGGCCGCTTCATCGGCCGCATTCATGCCTGTGGCGCGGCCACGGCCTACCAGGCACGGCCGGCGCTCGATATCGACACGTTCGGCGTGGCCCCGCGCGACTATCTGCTCGATCACGACTGCATTCCCGCCGATCTGCTGGCGCCGTGGCGCACGGCCGTGGACCTGGCGCTCGATGCGGTGCGCCGCTGCTACGAGCGTGCGGGCGACGTTCGCCTGCTGCGCCTGCATGGCGATTGCCATCGCGGCAATGTGCTGTGGATCGACGAAGCCGATGCGCGCGGCCGGGGCACGCCCGGGCCGCACTTCGTCGACTTCGACGACAGCCGCATGGGCCCGGCGGTGCAGGACATCTGGATGCTGCTGGAAGGCGATCGCGCCGCGATGCAGGACCAGCTGGCCGACATCGTGGCCGGCTACGAGGACTTTGCCGATTTCGATACGCGCGAGCTGTGGCTGGTAGAGGCGCTGCGCACGCTGCGCCTGCTGCACTACAGCGCCTGGCTGGCCAGCCGCTGGCGCGATCCCGCGTTCCCGGCCGCGTTTCCGTGGTTCGGCACGGCGCGCTACTGGCAGGATCGCATCCTCGAACTGCGCGAACAGATCGCGCTGATGGACGAACCGCCGCTCTGGGCGGTCTGATCCATCCGCATCGGCCCTTCCTGGCCCGCCCGGGCCGGTGATTACGTCAAGCCTGCGGCTTGACCTTTTCCTCCGCTTTCACCATCACCACCGGGCAAGGGGCCTGCGCCAGAACGCGGCCGGCTACCGACCCGAGTACGGCGTCGAAGAACGACCCGCGCCCGTGGGTGCCCATGACGATGGCGCTGGCATTCACCGACTTCGCATGGCTCAGGATCTTCTCGGGCGGATAGCCATGCAGCGCGTGGCGCTCGAACGGGATCTTCGCCGCTTCCAGGATGGCGCAGACCGGTGTCATGGCCTTGTCGCTGGCCTCGTTGTGCCAGGCGTCGATGGTTTCCTTGCTGACGAAGGCACGCACCTGGCCCGTGACATCGGGCGACACGTGAATCACATGCACCGTGAAGCCGGCCTGCAGCAGCTTGCCATCGGCCAGAAAGCGTGCGGCGGCGTCGCTGAAGGCGGAACCGTCGGTGGCAAGCACGATCGTGGACATCGGGGGCATGGCATCTCCTTGGTTGAAACGCTACGGGCGCACGGCTGGCGCGACGTGATCATCATGGCACGCGGACCGTGCTCACACCGTAACGTAGATCAAATCAACGCGTAATTTTTAAGGATTTCACGATTGTCATCTGCGTGGCGATGTGATCCAGCGCTGTCGTCAGCGTGCGTGCTTCGGCCCCCTCGTGGACGCAACTACTCAACACCTGAAATTTCCGTAAGAAAACCCGGAAGTTTCAGCATGCATTTTCAGCCCGTTCTGCCGCAGGCGAGGCGCAGGAACGCCTAAGCTGCCCGCTGTTCGCATTCACGGAGACCTGGCATGCCCAACGCAATCGTTATTGATCCGCATATCGCCGTTCGCAAGACGGTCTGCAACATCCTGGAGACAGTCTCCGGCTTCGAGGAAGTCCGCGTTGCCGCCGGCGGCGCCCCCGGCCTGCTGGCGCTGCGCGACCGCCCGGCCAATCTGGTCGTCATGGATCTGCAGCTCGACGACCTGCCCGGCGACGCCGTGCTCGAGGAAGTGGTGTCGACCTGGCCGGTCACATGCGTGCTGGTGCTGTCGGCGCAGCGGCGCGCCGCGGAGCGCGCATTACTGGGCGGCGCCCATGGATTTATCGACAAGGGCGCCGGGCTCGAAGGGCTGGCCGACGCCGTGCGTGCACTGATGAGCGGCTACGCGGCGTTTCCGCTGAAGTCGTTGCCGACCTTCCGCCGCGCAGCGGCCAACCCGGCGGACCCGAAGGCGCTGCTGAGCCGCCGTGAGCTGACCGTGCTGCGTCTGCTGGCGGTGGGCCATTCCAACAAGGCGATTTCCGATGTGCTGGAGATCAGCAACAAGACCGTCAGTTCGCACAAGGCCAGCATCATGGACAAGCTGGGGCTGGGCTCGCTGATCGATCTGGCGGAATTCGCGCGCGTGCATCGGCTCCTGCCCCTGGAGGGCGAGCCGGGGCCCCGGGTGCCCAAGCCGCGCGTCAGGCGGGGCGACGCCGCGGCGTTCTAGGCGTCGCCCGCGTACGCTAGTCCTTCATGCCGATAACATCCGCGCGCCGGGCCATCAGCCATTCGCGCAGCACCTTCACCGCCGGCACGTCGGCGCGGTCAGGGCGGCGAATCAGGTAGTAGCCGCGCCGCGAGGGCAGGGAAGCGTGATTGAGCTGCACCACACGGCCCTCGCGCAGGCTGTCGGCGACGGCATAGTCGGGCACCAACGCGGCACCGAGCCCGGCTTCGGCGGCCTTGAGCGCGAACGTGACGAGGTTGTACTGCGTGCCCGGCGGCAGCGGCAGGGCGATGCTGGCGTCGAGATCGCGCAGGTAGCTGGCCCACGCGCTGGGCGCGGTCGTGTGGTGCAGCAGCGGCAGCGCCGCGATGCGGCTGGCCGGCAGCGGCAGCCGGCCGGGTACCAACTCGCGCGCCGCCACGGGCAGGCTGCGCACGCCGTGCAGCAGATCGGCGCTGTCGTCGTCGAGGCCGTCCTCGGCATAGACAATGGCGGCGTCCAGCCCCGCGTCGCGCAACGATACCGCCCCGATGTGGTTCGCCACGTGGATGCGGATCTCGGGATGCGCCGCCGCGAAGCCGCACAGGCGCGGCATGACCCATAGCAGCCCGAACGTGTTCGGCACCGAGAAGCGCACCTCGCGCATCCGCTGGGCGGCGCCCGAGGCGGCCACCGTTGCCGCTTCCAGCTGATCCAGCAGCGGCCGGATGCGTGCCAGGTAGCCGGCGCCTTCGTCGCTCAGCGCCAGCCGGGCGTTGTTGCGCGCGAACAGCGTCGTGCCTAGAAAGCTTTCGAGATCGAGCAGCTGCTTGCTGACCGCGCCCTGGCTCAGGCCCAGTTCGTCGGCGGCGGCTGTCACGCTGCCCCGGCGCGCGATGGTCTCGAACGTGTTCAGGTTGACCACGGAGGGGATATGACGTCTTGCGGGATGCTTCATGTCATCAAAAAAAGGAATGGCCGCTTGCCGAAACTTCGATATACAGCCGCGCGGCGCGGGGCGCAACATAGCGCGTTCCTACTGAGATTGCACGCTTGCCGCGAGGTTACCGATGACGATACCCCAGAGACGCAAAGCCATTGAAATTCTTAAAACCGGTGCCGTGATCACGGGGATGATGGCCGGGCTGCTCGGCCCATGTGCCGCCGGCACCGCCCACGCCGCCGAATGGCCCGCCGGCAAGCCGCTCACGCTGATCGTGCCGGCGGCGGCGGGCAGCACGCCTGACCAGTCGAGCCGCAAGCTGGCGCAGTACCTGGGCGACAAGCTCGGCACATCGGTGGTGGTGGACAACCGGCCCGGCGCGGCAGGCAGCATCGCCATGCAGACGCTGGTGCGCAGCCGGCCGGACGGCTACACCATCGGCTTCGGGAATATCGTGACGATGGCGATCAACCGCAGCCTGCTGGCGCGCCCAGGCTATGACCCCGACAAGGACCTGGTGCCGGTCTGCGCGACCACGACTGTCCCGAACATCCTGGCCGTGAGCCCCGGCCTGCCGGTGCGTAACCTCAGGGAACTGATCGACTACGCGCGCAAGAATCCGGGCCGGCTGACGATGGGCTCGGGCGGCAACGGCACCACCAGCCATCTGAGTGGCGAAATGCTCAAGGACCAGGCGCACATCGCATTTCGCCATATTCCATACCGTGGCGCGCCGCAGGCGCAGATCGACGTCATCAGCGGCCAGGTCGACTTCATGTTCGACAACGTGCCGTCCATCATCGCCGCCGTGCAGGGCAACAAGCTGCGCGCCATCGCGGTGACCAGCAAGGCGCGGCTGCCGGCGCTGCCGAATGTGCCGACGATGGAGGAATCCGGCCTGCCCGGCTTCGAGGTCAATGCCTGGGGTGGCATCGTGGCGCCCGCCGGCACGCCCCGGCCCGTGGTGGAGCGGCTGAACCGCGAGATCAATGCCTACCTGCAGCTGCCGGCGACGCGCAAGGAAGCCGAGCAGAACGGATCGGTGGTGGTGGGCGGTTCGCCCGAGGCCTTCGCCCAGATGATCGGCAAGGAAAGCCGCAAATGGGGCGACCTGATCCGCAAGACAGATATCAAGCTCGACTGAAAGGGGAGACCAGCATGTTCGATGTGATCCTGCGCGGCGGCGACGTGATCGACGGCACCGGCGCGGCGCGCTACCGTGCCGACGTGGCCATCGAAGGTGGCCGTATCGTGTTCATTGGCGATGCCACGGGCCAGCGCGCCGTCCGCGAGATCGACGTGGCCGGCATGGTCGTGGCGCCGGGCTTTATCGACAGTCACGCGCACGACGACCGCGCCGTTCTGGAGTCGCCGGGCATGGCGCCGAAGATCTCGCAGGGCGTGACGACTGTCGTGAACGGCAACTGCGGCATCAGCCTGGCGCCGTACAGGCAGAGCGGCGGGGACCCGCCGCTGCCGCTGCGGACGGTCGAACCGCAATGGCGCTTTGCCGAGTTCGGTCAGTATCTCGACGCGCTGGACGCCACGCCGGCCGCCGTCAACGTGGCATCGCTGGTGGGCCATACGGCATTGCGCGCGGTGCATCAGGCCGATCTCGACCGGCCTGCCACGGGCGCCGAGGTCGAAGCCATGCGCCAGGCTGCCAACGCCGCGCTGGAGCAGGGGGCGATCGGCCTTTCCACGGGCACTTTCTACCCGCCGGCGGCGTCCGCGCCGGCCGAGGAAATCATCGGCGTGGGGCGCGACCTGAAGCGGTTCGGCGGCGTCTATGCCACGCACATGCGCACCGAGGGCGATGGCGTGATCGAGGCCATCGAGGAGTCGGCCCGGATTGCGCGGGCCATCGACGTCAAGCTTGTGATCTCGCACCACAAGGTCATCGGCAAGCCCAACTTCGGCCGCACCCGCGAAACGCTGGCGCGCATCGGCGAACTGGGCCGTGCGCAGAAGATCTGCCTGGACTGCTACCCGTACACGGCCTCGTCGTCGCTGCTACGCCGCGAACGGCTGGCCATCAGCGACGAGATCCTGATTACCTATTCGCAGTCCGAGCCCAGGAGCGCCGGCCGCAAGCTGTCCGATCTGGCGCAGGAATGGCAGTGCTCGCGCGCCGAGGCGCTGGACCGCGTGATGCCAGGCATGGGCATGTATTTCTTCATGGATGAAGGCGATGTCCAGCGCGTGCTGGCGTATCCCGACACGATGATCGGGTCCGACGGGATTCCGTCCGACGACTACCCGCATCCACGCCTGTGGGGCACCTTCACGCGCCTGCTGGGCCACTACAGCCGCGATCTCGGACTGCTGACGCTGGAGGAGACGGTCCACAAGATGACCGGCATGACCGCGCACGCCTTCGGACTGGCAGGGCGCGGCGAGATCCAGGAGGGCAATGCGGCAGACGTCACCGTGTTCGATCCGAAGACCGTGAAGGATGTGGCCAGCTATCTCGACCCGCAGCAGCCGTCGGCCGGCATCGCACACGTGTTCGTGAACGGGCAGGCCGTGTGGGAGCACGGCGCGGCGACCGGCGCGCGGCCGGGGCGGAGCCTGCGGCGCGCGGCGCGCTGACGCCCGCCGGGGGCGGGGTTGGCCGGTCCCCTGTACGGGCTGGCCCGGCCCTGGCGGGCCCTTATCCGGCATAATCCCAGCCACACCGCGCCGCATCCGGGGCGGCACGGTATTGACTGGGCTTTGCAAATGAACGCGCCGAAGACGGAGACGTCAGACAACTCGCACGAACGCCAATTGGACGACGACTGTCCGCTGCACTGGTTCGACGCGGACCGGGGCGCGTTCGAAGACCTCGAGCGACGCATCGCCGAGCATCCCGCCGACTTCTTCGCCAGCCAGGATTTCGATCCGGTTGGCGCGTGCGCCACGCGCGAGGCGCAGTTTTCCTCGGTAGACCTGCCCGAAGATCCGACCGCGCCGCAGGTGCACGCCGATCATCTGTTGCACGATGTGTTCCGCCACGTGATGCCGGTGGCGTCGCCGAGCTTCATCGGCCATATGACGTCGTCGCTGCCGTCGTTCATGCCGTCGCTGGCCAAGATCGTGGCGGCGCTGAACCAGAACGTCGTGAAGCTGGAAACCTCCGGCGCGCTCACCGGCCTGGAACGCCAGGTCATCGGCATGCTGCACAAGCTGGTCTTCGCGCGCGACGGCGGCTTCTACGCGCAGTGGCTGCACAACCCCGAGCATTCGCTTGGCGCGTTCTGCGCGGGCGGCACCACGGCCAACCTGGCGGCGCTCTGGGCCAGCCGCAACAACGTGCTGCGCGCACGCGACGGCTTCCCGGGCATCCACAGTGCGGGCCTGATGGCGGCGCTGCGCCACTACGGCTACGACGGGCTGGCAATCGTGGTGTCCGAGCGTGGCCACTATTCGCTGCGCAAGGCCGCCGACGTGCTGGGGATCGGGCGTGACAACCTGGTGCCGGTGGCGGTCGATGGCGATGGCCGCATGCGGATCGACAAGCTCCGCGAAACGCTCGCGGACCTCAAGGCGCGCAATGTCCGCACGATGGCCATTGTCGGCATCGCCGGATCGACCGAGACCGGCGCCGTGGACCCGCTGGACGCGATGGCCGACGTGGCGCAGGAAGCTGGCTGCCACTTCCACGTCGATGCCGCCTGGGGCGGCGCGACCTTGCTGTCCGAGCGCGAACGCGGGCGCTTTGCCGGCATCGAGCGGGCCGATTCCGTGGTGATCGACGCACACAAGCAGTTCTACGTGCCGATGGGCGCCGGCATGGTGCTGTTCCGCGATCCGGCCTGGACGCAGGAGATCATCCAGCACGCGAACTACATCGTGCGCAAGGGTTCCGTCGACCTGGGCCGCCACACGCTGGAAGGCTCGCGCGGCGCTGCGGCCGTGATGCTCTATGCCAACCTGCACCTGCTGGGACGCAAGGGCCTGGCCAGGCTGATCGACACCGGCATCGACAACGCGAAGTTCTTTGCCGGACTGATCACGCAGCAGCCCGATTTCGAACTCGACAGCCGGCCACAGCTTTGCATCCTGACGTACCGCTACGTGCCCCAAGCCGTGCGCGCGGCGCTGCTGTCGGCGTCTACCCCGGCGCAGAAGCGCGAGCAGATCCAGCAGGCGCTGGACGCGCTGACCATCAGCATCCAGGAGATGCAGCGCGACGCCGGGCGGTCGTTCGTGTCGCGCACGCAGCTGACATCGTCGCAATGGGGCGGCAGGGCCATCGCGGTGTTCCGCGTGGTGCTGGCCAACCCCGATACGACGCACGACATCCTGCGCGGCGTACTGGCCGAGCAGCGCACGCTGGCCGCGCAGAGCCCGATGCTGGCGCCGTTGATGGCGCTGGTCTGAGCCTCGGGCAACCGCCGCGACGGCTGGCCCAGATACGTTGCGATGGCCCGGGCCCGGCGACGGGCCGTTGCGCAGCCCCAAAGCAAAAAGCCGCAATCCCGTGAGAGATTGCGGCTTTTCTAATAGATGGTGGCGAATCAGGGATTCGAACCCCGGACCTGCGGATTATGATTCCGTCGCTCTAACCGACTGAGCCGAAAGGACTTTTTTCCGCCTCGCGCCGCCGTCTACTAGATCAGCCGCTTACGTGTGTGACACCCAAGTGTGGGTCAATTGATCGTCTTGACGGTAAGAGTAGCACGCCAGCGGCTTGCCTGCATTCCTCGTTCGTTGGATCCGTAGTAGGAATAGAGGCAGAGGAACATAGCTGCCGAGCAGCTTGGTTAGAGGGCGTCTACCGACATAGCTGTCCCTGCTTTGATGCCGGTGCTCATAGAGCCATCGCCGACCAAGCGCATGGGCCAGCCGACCGGATTCCCAAGGCAGGTTAAACTACAACGTTCCGGGCCGTGGGTCCGATTTGGGTCAATTTAGCGCCACATCACGTGCTGTGTTCGGCGCCAACCAAAAAAAGAATTTCGATGACGCGTCACAGCGCGATTCCAGTGATTGACCTTTTCGCTGGCCCTGGTGGACTTAGCGAAGGCTTCTCATCCTTGACAGACGCCTTGGGCGATCGGGCCTTCAACGTGAGGGTCTCAATTGAGAAGGACGAAACCGCGCACAAGACTTTGTCGTTGCGAGCGCTGTTTCGCGCCTTTGCCGATGGCAAAGTTCCCGACTGCTACTACGACTACGTCCAAGGGAAGATTACCCGGGAGGAACTTTTTGCGCATCCTTCCGTTGCAGTAGAAGGCAAGCAGGCCCTACTTGAGGCTCGTTGTGCGGAACTAGGTATCACGCCCCACCAGACTATCGACAGCTGGATTGGCAGTGCTTTGAAGGACGCCCGGGACTGGGTTCTCATTGGGGGGCCACCATGCCAAGCTTACTCCCTCGCGGGCCGGTCACGGTTAAGGTCGAAGGACCCTAAGGCTTTTGAGAGTGACAAGCGTCATTTTCTCTACACTGAGTATCTACGGATAATCAGACGTTTTGGCCCCTCCGTGTTTATCATGGAGAACGTTAAGGGAATGCTGACTTCGAAGCATGGTGGCTCCCGCATATTCGAGCGCATCTTGGCAGACCTCTCGGCACCAGCTGACGGCCTCACCTATCAAGTTAGGTCCCTTGTTGTCGAGGGAGACGAGCTGGAACCGATCAACTACCTCATCGAGTCTGAAAAATTTGGCGTGCCGCAGTGCCGACATCGAGTGATCCTCTTCGGCGTGCGCTCAGACTTGGCGCGCAGCACTCCGGCATTGTCACGCGAACCTGGGAGGTTCAAGTTAAGCCCGGCTCCCGCTCCCATCACTGTGGAAGCGGCGTTAGATGGCCTTCCGGCGCTTCGCAGTCGTCTGTCACAGAAGGATGACAGCCACGAAGCGTGGCTGTCGACGTTGCGAAAGGCATCGCACGGACTCAAGGGTTGGCGCGTGCCGCTGCGTAGTGAGGTCGAAATTGCTATGACTGATGCAACCGTAGAGGCTGTGGCTCACGTTTCGGCTGGTTCCGCGTTCGACTCGATGCCTATTAAACTGGGTGACTCAATGCCTAAGGCGTTGAGGAAATGGTTCCACGACGCCAAGTTGGGGGGCACCTTGCAGCATGAGACTCGCCGGCATATGGGATCGGATCTTCACCGCTACATGTTTGCTGCGACCTTCGCGAGGCTGCAGGGCTACTCGCCCAAGCTCACTGTCTTTCCACCGCGGCTTTTGCCTGATCACAAGAACATGGAAGCTGAGAATATTCCATTCATGGATCGTTTCAGGGTGCAGCTTGCCGGTGAACCCTCGACGACTGTGGTCTCACATATCGCAAAGGACGGCCACTACTACATCCATCCCGATGCTTCCCAATGTCGAAGCCTTACTGTGCGCGAGGCCGCGAGGTTACAGACTTTTCCTGACAACTACTTCTTCGAGGGGACGCGGACGCAGCAATATCATCAAGTCGGCAACGCCGTGCCGCCTTTGCTGGCTCGCCAGATAGCAGAGGTCGTCTTGGACTTCATGCAGGCCCCACGCCGCTGATTTCCCCTACTGGCATGTCGCCCTCGATCCAGTTGGCCAGCTCAGAGGGAAGATTAGCACGCGCGTTAGGGTTGCGAGTTGCGCATTCCCAGGCCACTAGAACCCGCCAACCTGCATTCCGTAGCGCTTCTTTGGCGCGCTCGTCCCGAGCCGCATTGCTGCTCAATTTGTCGCGCCAAAATTCGACACGGGTAGACGGCAGTCTTGCATTCTTGCAGCCCGCGTGCATGTGCCAGAAGCAACCGTGCACAAAAATCGCAACCCTCCGGCCTGGCAGAACGATGTCTGGCGCTCCGGGCAGATCACGTCGGTGCAACCTGAATCGGTAGCCGGCCGCAAACAAGGCGCGCCGAACAATCATTTCTGGCTTTGTGTGCTTGCCGCGTATGCCGGACATCATCCGACTTCTGACGGCGGGGGCGACTACATCGGCCATCGTGGGCTCAGTGCGTTTCGGGAATGCGCTCTGCCGGTTTGGAGAACGTTGAGTTCATGACGATTTCCAGGCACTCCGGCTTTTTTGCCCATTCGGAGATCAAGCGGCCACCAGCGGTCTGAACGAATATTTCATTGACCTCCTGAGCCCAAGTCGTGATTTGTGCCATAAGCTCGGGAGAACCTCCCTGCTGAGCCCATACCCGCTCTAAGTCGAGCCGATCTCCAAGTTTGTCGGCAAGCACCGAAATGGCATAGGCGGCTACATTTGCCTGCCCTGCCTTGAACATCGATCGAGTAATCTTCTGAGTGTCTCGGAATAGCTTGGCCTTTGCGATCATTGCCTTATAGTCCGCGACAGAGAGTTCGGGCGCCTCCCTGCTATCTGACCCGCCCATTGCAGCCATAAATCGATCGAAATTCTTCTGCGAGCCAAGGCTCACAATGTCAGGCCGCTTGTCCCATGCGGTAATGTATTTGGCCAAGTCCGTTTTGGTGAGCTTTCGAGACGGCGGAATGGCTTCTTTCAATGCTCTGAGCTTCGCCGGCGTGGTTCCCTCGCGTGCCAGCATTGTGCTGTAGCTGCCTGCAGCTCGCTCATAGAACCAGCGACCAACTCCATCGGGGCAATACACCGAAAGCGACAGCTTTTCCATCTCAACGTGGAAGGGCTTGTTGGCTGACAGGTCGGATTGCCGCACGGCGTTCTGACTATTAGCGAATCGCGAGATGTCAGAAACTAGTGCTTCCTCCTGTGCCTGATCCTGTGCCCTCATGACGATTATCTTGGCGGGCACCCGAACTTTGCCGAGCTCGGTTTCAGGGAAACGCTTTTTTGCAAAGTAGAGCGACGCTGTCGTTTGGCCTCCATTCACGATCTGAAGGCCCTTCAACCATGCAATTCCTGACGAGCCGTCTCCTGCTGTCCCAAAACGCATCTCGTCAGCGACTACTACGATACCGTTGTTGTAGGCCATGAACCGATCCGGAGCGTTACGCAGCGTGCTCTGAATTCCAGCGTTGACGCTCTTTGTGCCCTTGACGCTAAGGAAAGAGCGCACATTCGCCTCCAGCAAGCGCGCACCGAATTTCTCATAAAGCATGCGCAAGGCCTCGCCAGGCATAGCGGTCAGCGCGTAATCGTAGTCCTCGCCGGGAACATATACGCAAGGCAGTGGAGCGCCCGAGACCTCTGTGAAGTCAACAATTAGCTCGTCGCGAGGCTTGCCCTCGGACATATGGCGATAGAGGCGCTCGATGTCCATGACCTCAAGGCGCACGGCCTTGCCGGCGATGTCTCGCGTCCTGAAACTCTTCGACTTCGCCACTTTGTCCGTTAGAACGAAGATACGAACCTGCTCAAGTTCATTGTAGATGGCCTGTAGCGTCTCCGCGAGCGAGCGAGCGTCGCTCGAGGGCTCGAGTCTCGGGGCCATCTTACCCTCGGCGCAAAGGCTGAGAAAGCGTAGGCACTGTTCGACGGCGATCTTTGTCTCAGAGTCCGGCACTGGCGTTGCTTCGTCCACACCCGCATAGAGGCTGACGAACAGGTCCAGCTGGTCCTGTTCGTCCGAGATGGCGTAGCCGCTAAGGCGCAGATTTGCATTTCCAATCTTTCCCTGAAAGTGGCAGGGTGCGGGCTCGAACGTCATGCCGATATCGGCCATGTGCTCCATGACTATTTCCGAAAACGCAAGCTCAGCGAATGGCACTCCGTCGCTCATCTGGGTCCGCACCTGCGTCTGAGTCTCGCGCAAAAAATCCTGCAAATCCATGGTTCAAATCGCTCCAAGCTTTTTCAAAGCCGCTGCTATTCCGACATTCGTTCCCGACGTTCTGTCGAGATCGATTTCATATGAGGCTCGCGTAACACCGTTAGGGACCGTCGCGGGGGTTAATTTAGGAAAGCCAGGGCCAACCTCGATAATTAGTATGTCAGCGACCACGAAACGGCGTGCGTAATAGTCGGCTTGGGCATCGAAATACCCGGCGGCCAGTAGCCGCTCGGAGAGTAGTCTCTCCGCCTCTGCGTCGCCACGAACGATATCGCGGGTCGCCTCGACGAAGTCTGGAAGGCTTCGCCCACCCGCCGATTGGCGCAGCCTCACACCGGCCACGAACAAAGGCTGGCGCGCGGTGTCGTCGAGTTGTTCGAGCGAACCTACTCGTGCAGGAAAACCCACAGCGGATAACGTGGACTTAACCTCGATGCCTCCAGTGCCGATCTCGAAATCGCGTAGGCCATCTAGGCAGCCCACCCAAGCGTTGACCACGCTGGCAGCTGCGAGGCCTTCGTCCACCATCGCAGCCAATGTAGTCAGTTCTCCCGCCAGTCCGATCTCGCCCTCGGCGCTAAGTGGTTGGCCGCCCTTGCGCATGAATTCCTGCCAAGCTCGGACGCGCCCGAGAAATGTCCGCAGAAGGCTCGGTTCGTCTAAGCTGGCCTCGTTGTCCAAGGCCCCGGCTATATCACAAGCCATCGCGGAGAAGAGCTCGCTTCCTCCTGGTGCACGGCGGGTCAGCGCAATCCATGTCCTGCTGTCTCCATCGAGATCCACTCGCTCCACGGCGAAGCCTTGTCCATCGGGCAGCCGCTCGGCTTTCCCAATAGTGGCCGTCGAGAATCCTACGATCAGTGCCTCCTCGTTACCGGGAAATCTCCTTCCGGCTTTTAGTAGGCAGGCTCCGGCCGGATTGATCCCGATGGCGCGCCAGCCTAGTTCGTCAGAGCTTGCAGAGAGTGATCCCCAAGCGAGACGGATCTCCTCAGTCCGCTGCGCCATATTCCTGCTCCCACAGTAGGTGATCAACTTTATATTCCACCTTCACTCCAGCGTCACTGGCCGGGAAGCTGGCGCCAAAGGCGATAACCGGATCTGTCCTGCCATCAAACATATCTGCCTCCGCACGTGCCGGATCTAGCGGATACAGCAGGAGCAACCCGCGCTCGCGGGCGGGGGCGACGCCATCAGCCCCTTTGCCGCGCACTCGGCGAATGGCCGGGCCATTAGGGGTATCTGGGGGGCTAGGCTCTATGCCATCCTTTTGGCGTCCGGGATCCGGCTTCCATGCCCTCCGCGTCATTTCGAGGGCAGCTTGCCACCCTTGCTCATCCAAGTCGAGGGCTTCGTCTCTCGGGGATAACAAGCGCCCGATTGAATAGCGGTCGGTGATATCCCTATCGGCCTTGCGTTTCAGCATGCCAACATGCACTCCGTTGACGAACGTATGTGGATCCCCTTCGCTACCAACAAGGGCAACCGTCCAAGATGTCAACTCGGACACCTTTGCCATTGAGCGAACGAATTCGGCAAGCAGCGTGCTGTTGACCTTGCGAGCCTTTGGATGGGTTGCATAAGACTCGAAGAATTCCGCGATGGCGTCAGCGGGTATGCATTCCCACACGTAGCCTTGCCACTTATGCTGCGCGCCAGCACGCATGCGTATGATGGAACCCTGCTCCGAAGGTAGGCCCATCGTGTCAATCAGCTTGTTAGTCGCCTCGAGATTCCGATCGAGCAAACGGCCATCGCGATGCAGGGATACCGTCTCAAGGATTTCGCCACTGAAGGAAAGCTGCAATGTCTTGGCTGTTCTCATCTTGAGTGGCGATGTCACGAGCAAAACGGAGTGTGACTTGACCCTGAGGCCATAGTCCCACGGCGTATCGCCGCGCTCAGCCATCGCATCGAACTCTTCGCGCAACTCCTCGGCCGCGTCGGCAATATGTCCAAACCACTCGACTAGGTCATCTGTTGTGTAAAGCCGGCACAAATCAACGTAGCCCGGGCGATAACCGAACCAGCGGCCCATCTGCATCAGAGTGTCATACATTTTCGTGGTGCGGACAAAATAGCTTGTGCAAAGGCCTTCCAGGGTCAATCCGCGAGCCAATTTATCCCCACCAATGGCGATCACTTTTAAGCCCTTACCCTCTCGCTCAGCGTAGTCAAGCGCATCCTTGGCTGAGCCGTTGATCATGCGCACATCAATGTCAGAGAGCACATCAGGGAGTGCCGCGGCGATTTCGTCCCAAGTTGGAACTTTCGGAGCACCTTCCTCCGGAATCCGAGCAGCGACTTGGGCGCAAGTGGGAACGAAGTCTCTCTCCCACAGGCTCTTCATTTCGTTAAGAAGCGCCTCATGGTCAATTCGTCGCGCGATTCGTTGTTTCATACGCTTGACGGCCTCTTCGACCTGTGCGTGCACGTGGCGCTGAACGTTATTGAAGCGTGTAACGTGAACCAGCATGGATGAATGCTCGTCTCCCTGGCCACGGCAGACTCTTGCCGCACAGGCGAGGGCAAAGGAGCACAATGCCTCTTTTAGCGAAGGGGGCAACGTTTCCTGACCCGCATGGAGCGGCATGTGGTCTTTGTTGTGCTTCGGCGGCATCCACCCACCGGTTGTGTCCTCATCTACTTGATCGGCCACACTCCGCATCAAGGGCAATCCGCCGATTCTTCCCTCGGGTGAGCGCAGGCCAAAGACGCGAGCGGGGCCAACATAATTCGATGGGGCCGCGAGATTCTTAATGAACGACTGCGGGAAGAGGTCTGGGCCTTCATCGCTTGTCGAGCCGCGGCGGTGAATGAAAATGTTGGCAAACGGCGTTGCCGTGTAGCCGACATAGGCGGACTTGTGGAACGAATGCAGGACCTGCCGGACGAGCCTGTTGATGGCTTTTGGTTCGTGTTCAAGGTCCGGTGTGCCGTCCGGATTGAAGAGTTGCTCACCAGTGTCGACTGAGGCGTGATCGGCCTCGTCATCAATCACTAGAAGCGGTAGATTCGTCACGACGCGCCTCTTTGTCTCGGAGTCGGTCGCATCGGCGACATGGCCGCGGATCCAGCGCAACAACTGCGCCAAGACGGTTTTGTTCTTCTTTACTACAAAAAGCCAAGGACGCTCCTCGGGAGAGATTGCAAAGTGCTCAGCAACATGCGCGTTAAAGTCGCCGTTGTCGGCACGCGTTGTTGCACAATGCGGCGCAATCCTTAAATCGCTGTCGAATTCTCCAACACCGATGCTTTTGCCAGGATCTCGTGTCGCTGAGGTCTCATAGCCCAGGAAGCTCTCTTCGAGGCGAATTTGCGTCTGCGATCGCAGATTGTTGTGCATTCCCGCCAAGACAATAATTATCTTGTATCCGGCGTCGGCCGCTTTGCACACCAGTCCAGAGTAATTTCCCGTCTTACCGGACTGCACATGCCCAACGACCAAGCCTCGACGGTCCCACGAGCCCTCTCGCTTGGGGTCCTCGAGTAAGCCAAGGATTTCATCGGTGGAGTCGTCCAGGGCTGCAACCACGTCGACGGACAGCTTGCGCTCGAGGTAGTTCTGGTAGCGATGCCAATAGCGCCAATTGGCCTTTCTGGCTGAGTCAAGCCATCGGATGTGGCCACGGGGATCCACGAGCGTTGAGTCCTTACCAATCCATCGACTGAATCTGACAATCAACTCGGTTACGGCAGCCTCTTGGTCAATCCCCTGAGGATGGGAAGCCTCCAAAATTGAGGCTGCGAACTTCACCTTTTCCGAGATGAGTGCCGCTGTGACGTCCACTCCTTTGTCCTTCTCCGCCCGCAGTAGCGTCTGGGCGATGCTCACGGCATCCATCAGCGGCTTGTTAGGTTCAGGCATAACTATTCTTTTTCCTCTTCTAGATGACTGACGGAAGGCTTGCTACCAAGTCTGGATAGTTCTGGAATGGCTCCGTCCGCATTAGCGCCTGCTTGGCTGCTTCGATGCCCATGCCACGGCGGCCGACCATGTCGGCGAAGATCGTCCTCATCACGTCGACAACCGAGTCGGGCGCCTCGCCCGCAAATCCCGTTCTCGGCGTATCCTTGTTTTCGGCCGTGTCTAGCCAAATGCGTTGAATTGGCACGGTTTCCTCTATGACTCGCAGCATCGCCCGCAGCAGCTTTGCGTTTTCCACTGATGCGCCCAGCATGGCAGCGATTGCGGGATGCTTTTCATCGATTCGATACCGTATGCCGTCGCGTGAGCGTTCAATGCGCCACGCTTGCTCGATGGGTGCGGCGCCCAGTCTTTGCACTGGTGTTCCACGGAACGCAAATACTTTTCGCGCCCTTGCGCGCGTGTCCTCCGCCAAAGCGCTCAGCCATGAACGTAGCGCGGCTGGGGGACGGGCCGTTGCCTTGCGGATGTCAATTCGCCAAGCAGCATCAGCCGTATTGGAGATGTCCAGGCGCACCCGAGCAAGCCTATAAGCCTCTTCTCGATTCCAGGCTCGACCTTGGCCGAGACCGAGCCACCCGCCAGCGACCAATAGGCGCTCGTTTCGATATACGTAGAATCCCTGTTGGGCATTCCACCCCTCTGGTCCGCCAGCAGTATCGAATTCCTTTAGCGTGAGTTGATCCTTGTGCGGAAGGACATGGCACTCTACGGAGACTAGACCGTCGGTCGTCCGCCGTCGCTCAACTGGCGAGCTCCATGGTTTGCCGGGATGGCCCGACATGAATGGATCCCATGGGGCGACTGCGCGACCGTTAATCAGGATTCTGAGTCTTGCATTGGGGCCTTCCAGTAGGCGATGGAAGACCATTGCTAGGCGTGCCTCAACGCGGTCTATCAGATCAACGAAATCCTCAGCCGTGTAGCCAGCCGAGACAATTCTATCCAAGGACTCCCAAAGCACGAGCGTGCCGGATCGGCAATTGGCTAGGCGGTCGAGATGGCGCTCCGATCCGGTGGCCGCGCCCTCAAAGAGAAGCCAGCCGGCTTCTGGGTGCGCGGCCAATGCGTCGAGATCCCATCGCAGGCAGCACATTGAAGCGTTTGAGCCCTCTGCGATGCTCGCGACCGTCAGTCTGCGGCACTGAGAGAATGAGGCGGTTTTGAGGCCCATTCCAAAGCGCCCTAGATCGCTAGGGTCGCGGCTATCGAGTGGATTCTTGTCGCCTAGCCGCATCGCACTTTCGAGCGCTGCGTCGCCCATGCCGCGCCCGTCGTCGAGCACGCTTATACGGCTGTTGCCTCCCGCCCATTCGAAGAGGATGTGCACTTCGGTGGCACCTGCCGAGATGCTATTGTCGACGATATCGGCCAGTGCTGCGGCGGTGGAATAACCAAGACCTCGAAGAGCTTCAAGCATCGCATCGGCCCTTGGCGGCGCGCGGCGTGTGCCGGAACTCGAACTCATATCCAATACCCTTTACCAGGCCAGTGCTCAAAGCCTAGGCCGATTAGTTTGCGGATCAGCGTCCGCGTTCGGGTGTCAATCGGCTTGTCGATGTTGACCCATGTCGAACGCTCAACGCCATTTTGGCCTTCCTCAACGGCGATCCCCAATGCTGCTGCTTCAGCCAGGATCCGATCAACGGCCGACGATTGTTGATTTTTGTTTCGCACCTCGCGCCGTGGCGGCTTCTCGCCAGTCGCTTGATTTTCGGGGGATGGCTTGGTGTCCCGAGTCGGCTTTTCGGGTGCGGGATTTGAGGTTCCCGACAGCGCGGCATCGTGTAGGGCGTCTTGAGGCACCCACCCCCGAAACATTTCGCGGATTCGGCGTTTGCGCAGTCGCTTCAGCGCCTCTGCCTCGATCTGTCGGATTCGCTCGCGAGTAACCTCAAATTTGGCTCCGACCTCTTCTAAAGTGAGTGCCTCGTTGACTCCCACGCCAAACCGCATGCGCAGGACGCGCTCGTGCTTTCCCCCAAGCTCGGTCAGAACGGCACCGAGCGTCGCGCGCAGCTCGAGGGTGGCGACTGATTCGAACGGATCAGGGGAACTATCCTCAATGGCACCATAGATCAGTTCGCCATGAGCGTCTTCATCATGCAGTGATGCTACGGGGGAGGCGGATCGCTGTAGCGCTTCGACCTTGTCTGGCTGGAGGGACAGAGTCGTGGCCAGTTCGATTGTTGACGGTTCGCGGCCTTTGAAGCGCTCAATTACATTCGATTCCTTCTCCAAGCGTTGAAGTTGCTCGTAGACATGCACAGGCAAGCGAATTGTTCGCGAGTCGTCCGCGACAGAACGGCTAACTTGCTGCCGTATCCACCAAATTGCCATGGTGGAGAATCTGTATCCACGCCTCCAGTCAAATTTGTCGACAGCCTTGATCAAGCCAATATTGCCCTCCTGCACCAAGTCATCCATTGGCAGTCCTGAAGGGAGGTATCGCTTTGCGACTGTGACCACAAGCCGCAAGTTTGCTGCGGCCATTCGACTGCGAGCGTCTGACAGGCGCTGAGTTGCGGCGACAAAGGGGCGTGCTGCTGCGTTATGTAGGAACGGCTCCAAACCAGCCAATTCCAATAGGAACGTCCGTTGTAATCTGAGCGATTCAAGCGTTGCGCGTCGTTCTCTTTCGAGGCCCATTGAGTCCTTATGTAACTCAAGGGAGGCGGATAGCGCCTTGATCCTGATGCCAAATCCATGGGATCCTACTGCATTGCTCTGATCCTCGATTGGCGAACCATCGATGACTTCTTCGTCGGTGTTCTCTGGACGAAAGTCGTTGACCGGACCTGCATCGGCCATCGAAACGCCATGGTTTAGATTGTCTTCCTCGAATAGTGCGATAGATTCTCGCTCTGGGGTGTCTCTGCGCCCCATGGTGATCGCGCCAAGTGGCCGTCCACTCGCAAGCGCTGAATCAATCGCGACTAATGCCCATTGAAGTCCTTCAGGCCATAAGGAAAGGGCGCCTATGGCATCGCTCTCCGCAGTTTCCATTGCCTTGGCTAGTGCTATTTCCTCGTCTGCGGTGAGTAGGCACGTGCGATGCACCTCCTTCATATACAAGCGCATCGGATCATTTCCGCGCGCTTCCAAATTGTCGAGAAACGTGAGAACTTCGCCGATGCTCTCACATTCGGCTTCGCTTTCCCGTGGGTTTACGAAAACCTCGAAGCTTTCGTGAGGAGCGAGATATTCAAATCGATCATCCGTTTCGGCGCCAATGTCGTTAATGCAATAGCGCAACAAGGAGCGCATACCCTGACGGACCTCTTCTTCGCGTTCCGCAAAGAGCTCTTCTAATGCCATTTCAGGGACGCTGCCTTCACGCAACGCACGCAACAGGACTCTCCGGAGCCTGTCGGTGTAATCGGTGTCGTTCGAGCGCGGCAGCGGCGCGGCTTCCCTGGGCAAGAAGGTATCGAAGTGCTCCCATTCGGCCGAGTCGTCGAGTGGGGCGTGCGTGGCGATGACTTTCTGAGTCTCGATTTGCCAAGTGGGGATAGAGGAAGCATCCGGCGGAGGAAGCAAAGGCTCCTCCGCCTCCCAACCGGAGATGTCGAAGGATGTGTCTTCGTCGATGAACTCGGTCTGCTCCCTATCGTTCAGAGTCGCCGGCCCCTCCGGTTTCTGCAGACCTTGACTTTGGTGCAAATCGTAAAGCGGTGGCCTGTCGGTGACGGAGTTCATTCCGGACGCCGAGGGTATGACAATCTGCGCAGCAGGCCGAGGTTGGTGGTCATGGTTGCCCTCGCTAGACCCCGTGTCACATCTCCTGACGTGTGATTCGATCAGGCGGGCAGTGTCGTCAGCCTTCGCCGCCAGCGCAATATCGAGGGCGTTTCTCCCGGATGGATCGACAGCGAAAGCGTCTGCGCCGGCATCAAGGAGGATGCGACATACGGCACTACGATTTTTGGAAGCCGCAAGCAATAAGGGCGTCAGGCCACGCTCGTCTCGTGCCTCAAGGTTATCGCCACGTTCGACGTGCAGCCTTACGGCGGCTTCGACGCCGCCCAAGATTGCCATTCTGAACAGGCGGCCGAGGGCGTTCGTATCGGAAGCCGGAACGATAGTCACGCGTTTGTCCACCACAGTCGGCAGTGGAGCCGCCCTCGATGTGAATGGTTGCCATTCTTCCTGATTAGGGCGGTTCTTCCGGTGCCTCCCTGCTGGCCGTAGATCCCGCAGATCACCATTTCTTCTCTTCTTATAGGTAACGGATGAGTATTACAGGCTCAATACACAGGCGGGTCTATGGACCGTGGCGAGATTGCACTTGCGCACGAGAAACCCAATTTCTGCTGTCACGTTAGCTATGAAGTCTAAACTGGGAACCGCGCCTTGGCCATTACCAACAGTGGGGGCGCCAGGGGGGCAGTGAAGGCATCGTGGGAGGAGGTCAGATCGAATTAACTTGCCCTCATGCACAATTGGGGTTGCGTTTTACAGCGACTGCATAGGTTCAGGCTATTCAGGGAGCGGTGAGCACGCTGCAAAATCAAATGTCTCATACATTTTGTATTGTGAATTCCGTGAGCATGTATGGGGTGGCGCGTGCGGCCAACCAAGTAGAAAGCAACGAATCGCCACCGTAAAGCAACGTGCTTTGATGGGGAAGGGGGCACGTAGGACCGACGAGTCCTAGAGAAAACTCGTTCGCGCGAATGGGTAGTGTCTTTCAATCCGGTCCGCGGCCATGGATCCTTATACATCGGTCCACGCCGGCCAAAGGCGGTAGCTGACGGGTTCAGCTGGCGGGACTGGCCCAGAGACTACGATAGGGCTCGGTCCCTTTTGTTGTCGGAGCGGTGTATTTGAACAAGGCAGTGTCTGACTAAGCCTTACCTATAGGCGGCGTTTCTGATGCTAGTCAATGACTGGTCGGCCATCTGGGAACGGATTGCGAGGGGACGGCGTTGCAGCAGAGGGAGAGCGTATAAGAGCAAGCGATTGTCCGCGCGAGCCCTTGGCTGACCTCTCAATTGTTGCGGCGGTGCGTGCGCACCATCTCGACCATTGCGAGAAGGCCTATGGCATGTGCATGTCCACCACAGGCACTGGAGCACAGAAGCTGGTCGATGAAGTCGTGCCACCGACGCCGAAGAAACGGTGATGCGCGTGCTGGTCTGCGGTGGGTGCCGGCCTGCGGTGGGCGCCAATATGACGACCGGCAATGGGTCTGGGCGGTCTTAGATCGCGTCCACGCGCGCCGACCCATCACCTTACTCATTGAGGGCGAGGCAACGGGCGCAGACGCGCATGCGAAGGCCTCGGCAAAGGCACGGGGTATCGCGCCGGACCCTTACTCCTATGCTGCGGCCGCAGGCAGCCGTGGTGGTCGCGTCAGGATCTACCCATGCCCAAGCACCGGCTGCCTGTGGGTGGTCCCGAACTTGACGAAGATCGCAATTAATCGCTGGCTGCCTGAAGGCCAACTGCCTGCTCGTTGCTTGGCTGCGCTAGGTCAATGATAAAGACTGGCGGAAAATGTGCGCGCAGCTGAGCGCGATGCAAGGTCTGATGCAGATCCTGCTGGACGACAAGAAGACGGTCAAGGCCGCACAAAACTGATATTCGGTTTCGGCGCCGCAACCTCCAAAACTGCTCAATTTGCGCCTCCCTACTTTGGAGGGAGGCGCTCTGCTTTTCGACTTCCTAATGTTGGTCGGCCGGGGTGACGTTTCTGGTGTAGGAGGCAAAGATGGCAAAGGAGCTGAAAGTAAACGCGGAGCAATGGAAAGCACTGTCCGACCGCGACAAGGGGGTGATAGAAGGGATTTTGCTGGCGACGAAAGTCATCCAGCCAGGAGACAAGATCGTCGGTGACCCGTCCATGAAAGGTCAGGCCGCGTCATCCATCGAAGTAGTTTTCTCCAATCCCTTCTGCGAAATCGCTTGCGAAGCGGCAGGTGCTGCGGCCGCTGCTGCGTGTTCCGGCCTACCCCCGCCCGCCGACGCGATCTGCTATGCCGCTGCGGCTGAAGGTGTGGCGCAGTGTAAGAATGGCTGCTAGGTAGGGTATCCTTGAGCGCGGAGGTTTTCATGTATGACACCCGCGCTCAAGGACATCTGGAGCACCAAAGCTCCTGCTGGGTCAGTCACCCATGGCCCAATCCCCACTCTGGACCGAGGCGGTCGACGCCATCGTGCCGCAGCAGCTCGTCGCCTTCACGACGAACATGGGCATGCAAGGACGCGAGCCCGAGTCGCACGTCGCGCTTGAAATTGCCATGCGGAGATCCACAAAGCGGTCGAGGACCACAAGCTCCCGCACACGCTGGCCATCCTCTCCTATAAGAAGTCCGCGCACGTGACGCTCACCGCGACAGAAATCGCGCAGGGCCTGGCCACGCTGGAGCAATCGCGGCCAGCAGCGATCCTGTTCGGCCTGGAGTTGGGGCTGACCGGCACCCAGTCAGCAACCGTGACCTGTAAGCAAGCCACCGCCTAGCGCAACGCGGGCTAGCTCACCGAGCGCGCCGCGCAGATCCTCGCTACGCAACCGCGCCACACTGCGAGCGCATACGTGTTCTGGTCTGAGAGCGATGGCGTTCGCACGCTCCCGCTGTTCGGGCTGGACAGTGACGTGTTTGCAGCGATGGGCCTGCTGTGGGCTAAACTGCAGGCGGGATACCGGACCCTGGCCTACGTATAGAGCAAACGAAATGCCTGACTATCTTGAACGGGCCTACTGGCCGGCGGACGCCGACTCCCGGCATGGGCCGTATCCGGAAGACTATGACGCGCGGTATGCGGAGCTGAATCCAGACACGAAGTCTGAAATTGACCAAGCGGCGTCCCCGGAGAAACGAAGTCCAGCCCAGGATGACCACTTCGATAAAGCCAAGCTGGCGGGGGGATTGTTGCTTGGTGGGCTCGTCGCTGCCGGCCTGCTGTGGGCAGTCCAAAAGGTGCTTGACCCGAAAGGACCGAAACCAGACTAAATTTGGCATATGCCAAATGCCGTGCTGGGTCTCCGCAATTTGCACCCCATGCTGGTCCAGGCTCGACCGAGGGTGCCGGCGTCTGGATTTGGCGCTGGGAGTTGAAGTTCGGCTACCGGATGCTGGCGAGCACCAAACCGTTCGCTTTGAAGACCCGCAACGGCGCTGACGCGACAACCTAGTCGCGCCACGTCCTCGCGCGTCTGGCGCGAAGCTATCACGTCCTGGATGGCGAGGTTTGTGGGCTGGACGAAATTGGCCGGAGTGACTTCTACCGAGGGCATGCGCGAGCGCGCCGCAAAGGCTGGTATGCGGGTGCCGATCCGGGGTCTAATGCGTCTTTGACCTGATGGTGGCTAACGGCAAGGCTGTGCGCAACGAGCTATTCCTGGCACGCAAGGAGCGGCTACACGAGTTGTTATAAAAGTGATCCAACGTCCTCTTTATGGAGTTCAGGGTAGCACGGGGCCTAGCTCTACGAGCAGTTGCTGCGGTTGCAGTTGGAGGGGATGGTTGGAAAGCAGGCCCAAAGCACCTATATAGAAGGCTCTCAACCGTCCTGGATCAAGGTCAAGCGGCCTGGGGCAACGCCTGCAGGGCGTTTTTCTCGTCACAAGTTGTGACGTTTGCGAGGCAAATTGGGGGTGAAACAATTCCTGCAATCCGGTGTCGGACGCCTGCAACGGATGTGCAAGAACCCTTACATTGCAATGTGTTTTGATTAGCTTCGTGATGCGTTTTCCGCTACAATCCGTTTAAACGAAGTCCACTTGTCCGCTGATGATCTTTGAGTCTAAAGCCGGCAGGAGGCCCGATCCAAGAGCAATCGCGGGTCGGAAAGACTTAGCTTTGCGGGGTGTCCGGTTTCGAAAGCTAAGAGCCGCCACAGCTCTTTGAGCAGTGGTTCCACCAGGAGTGGAATACCCAAGAGAACCCCCGCGTTATTCCTAAACGCCCCCTCCATCGCAGGGGGCGTTTTCCTTTCTACTTCTTCTTTTTCTTAGGCTTGCCAGGCTTGGGTGCGCCTTCGCGCTGCATCCACGTTTCGCGTAGCAGCTTCTCCAGGTTGAAGCCCTTGGGGTCGTAGTGGGTTGGACCGTAGTTGACGAGGTCCTCCGGGTAGGCCGTCTCGACACGCAGCTTGATGAAGCGCCCCTTGTCCGGCGTGCTTTTCCGCAGGTGCAGGATCATGTAGTAGGTGATCTTGATCTGCGTGCCATCGTCCAGCTCCTCCACCATTTCGAAGTGCACGAAGTTGCCGCCCTTGACGGCGTAGACGACCGGATGCTCGGCCAGCATGTTCTCGATCAATGCCGGAAGTTGCTTCGACAGGTCATAACGGCGCTGGCAGAAAAGGCGCGGCACCTTGCCGTCATAGAACAGGTGCGTGGCAGGAACATTGTCCTCGGTCTCGCCCGCACGTAGGCCGCGCGTCCAGCAGTGCATGGTATAGGCGACCTCGACCGGCAGCGACTTCACCTGGAGGGGCTCGGCCATCAGCATCACCGTGGATCGGTGCATCTTCGGCGCAAGGTGCCTCAGGTCGTAGGTGTCCCGTCCAATTGGGATCTCGTTTCGTGTCTCTTCTTCTTGCATTCTGTGTTTCAGCAGACCGGATAGCGCTGCCCGTGCGGGCAGGAGGTGAATGTAGCACCCCATGTCACTACCTAACGAATTTTCATCAGGCACTATCCGCTACTAAGCGATGCGTCTGCAGGCGCG
Source organism: Cupriavidus sp. 86D6 (assembly GCF_057815095.1). NCBI lineage: Bacteria > Pseudomonadati > Pseudomonadota > Betaproteobacteria > Burkholderiales > Burkholderiaceae > Cupriavidus > Cupriavidus sp. 86D6. The sequence goes on from NZ_JBYPSB010000002.1 coordinate 173,834, forward strand.
CCGTGGAGGCCAAGGCGTGCCTGGACGGGATCCTTTGGATGAGCGCGGCACCTTGCTCTCCACAAACTGGCGGCAACTCTGATTTTCAAAGGCCTGGCTCAGGCAGAAGGTGTGCCACTAGCGCCGGGCCGACTAACGTGGCGAGGCTCGGCCGCTGGCTGTATAAGGAAAGTCGTGCCGGGTGTGGAAAGAGAAAGGATGGGGAGTTGGGTTCAGCGACCGACGGCTCATTCGGGTGTTCTGCCGACTGCCACAATAGTAAGCTTGGAGCTCAGAGCAGGAGAACAAAATGCTCACCTTGGAGATTCGGGACGCAATGGAGCAACTATCGGACCTTGTTGGCATAGTTGTTCAGGACCAGTGTGAGGTAGTGCTGACACTCGATGGCAAGCCCATGGCGAAGTTGGTGCCATACGACAAGCCTGATGTTTCGCGGCGTATCGGTGGCGGTCGGGCGTGTTTCACCCAGGCCCAGTTGGATTGGATCGACAACATGACCTTGGAAGAATTCAACGCAAGCGATGCCGAGATAGCGCGATTGTTTTACGGGGAGGACGAAAAGGGGAGTGGTCCCTGATTCGTTGTGCATAGTGCGCTCAGGCAGCCAGCCCTACCGTTCGTGGTAGGGGGTAAAGCTGAATATGCTCGGCACAGTTTCAATGAGCGCATGGCATGCTTGTTTCGGCGTGGCGAGGTGAGGCGTCAGCCGGCGCGTGACACTTCCAATCCAAGCTTGTTGGGGCATGCGAAGTCCCTCAGCAACGTCGCTCCGAAGAGATGCGGCGTCGCGACGCCGCATGCTTCCCTCAAGCCTTATATGTGTTGGGACGCTCCAGCGTCCGCTCCCGGCGGGCTCCCTCCGAATTTCAGACCATTGAGGGCGGGCCGGAATGAAGGCGCGAAGCGCCTCGCTCCGCTACGCGGAGCGAAATACTTTTCACTAGGGCCACTACAACACTAACCACTAAAATACTAGGCGCGACAAAGGTCCTACCAATTCCGCATAAGTCCATGATGAAGAAGGAAATTTCTCTCGGGAGACCAGGTTGCACATCCGGCGCGATCAGCGGCCTGACAGGCGTCGGGGTGTTGGCTGCAATCCGGATAGGCACTCGCCCAGTATGCTGACCTTGATACCGGGCCGTGCTCGAAGCCGGGTTTTATCCCAGGCGGGCAAGAACACGATTGAGCTTGCGTGAGATGCTGCTGGGTGCCATTGGAGTTGAGCCGGTTGCCAAGCTATACAGCGACGCAAGGGCGGCCGGTGCCTTGTCGCCAATCATCTGATAACAAAGCCACAGCGTTAGCCACTCCTTAACGCTTCCACGATGATGCGGCGCGTTGATGGTCGAATTCTCGAGTTCGACGAGGATCTGAGGCAAGCCCTTCATCCTGATGCGCCCACCAGACCGGTCACCATTGCGCAATCGTCGGAAGCGGTCGGCGAAGTTTGAAGGTTGAATAGTGTCGAGTTGCCATTGCAAGTCCATCGGCAGGCTAAGTAGCTTTGCCTTGTGGTCACTGGTCCAAGCCTCGGTCGCGAATTCTTGTGCTTGGCCGAAATCAAACTCTTTCTCGAGCAACAGGTCCTCATAAATTTCGGTGGCGATGCGCCGTTTGATTCCTTGGCTGTGAAGCCAATGAAGATCAATGATCTGGCGGTCGAGTCCAAGCAACTGCTCGGCAGGCGTCGGTGCCCTATGACTCGGGCGGGGGCTGCCGCGGAAGCGGGGTGCAAACGTGACCTCCCTCCGATTCAACTCAAGACTGAGGGCGCAGAATGATTCGCGATGGTCTTCGTAGGATGAATGGGTCTGGCGGACAGCTCTCGTAATGTCTTGAATGGCCTCAACGAGCCCGGCCGCGGTGAACTTGGCGTAGGTAGCGTTGCACGTCGCAGGAAACGACGGCTTCGTTGCGCTTGGGACGCCTAACGAACGGTGAGGGACCTTGGACGTCAGGGGGCGTTTTTCTGCGCCTGGTGACGGGGTCACATCTTCGTCTTCGTGTCGCCCGTTCCGCTGCGCGACAAGAGGCCTATCCTCGAACTCAGATAGCAAGGCGTCTAAGTCGTCAGGATCGATGGTCACCGGTTTTGCAACATCGCCAGCTCGTCGACTGCGATAAATAGGCTCCCGCTTGCGCTGTCTCGGCAATTTTGAGTTCGCGTGCTTAGCGCATTCGAGTTTCTCCTGGCATTCAGAACACTCGAATGCGCCGGGCTGATCGCCCATCTTGGGATCATCAAAGCACGCTAACCTCAAACCTTGCTCTGCAATTTGATTCATTCGCACTACCCCTCAAAAGCTTCGACGCACGAATGCTAGAGGTCGAAGTTAGGCAATTCAATGGGAGTATGCGGTTCTGTTACAAATGTGCCTACGATACGTGCCGCGGGACAAGGGCCTCCCCGGTATGGTGCGGTGGAGCGACAAATCGTAGGCATTTCAAGAGCGGCATTTCATCGTTGTTTTTTTGCACGTGGATGCGGTGAGCCACAAGATTCGTATGCCCGCCTATGCGCCAGTGTGCTCCAAGCCATTCTGAATGCGCGTATTCAGGTATTCCTCTAGCGCGACAGTCAAAGCATCAGAAACTAAGGCCACGATGAAACGATGCGCATTCATGTGGAAATGCTCGGCACATAGAAAGTCGAGCACGTTCTTTAGCGGCTCGGGAAAGCGAAGCTGGAACTGCTTGATGATCTGTGGATTCCCTCCCAGTTGCAGGCGCGAACTTATGTAGTGGTGGCTGCTATGGGGCCGCCTTGTTGCGTAGCCCACAATCTGAGATGACAGCGGCCCCGTCGAGCGGCGCGTTGACCGAGGCGGTGCTGAGTTATCTTGCGTCCCAATGCCACTTGAATGAGATTTCGGGTAAGCATCGTTAGAATCGTGATCCTGGAAAAATCGGAGTAGGCCCCAATGCAGTTGTTGGAGCGTGGTGTCGCCATCATTCATCGATCTATGTCTTGGGGTCGGCCTCTACATCTCGATGTGAACTCGCAACGGATGAAGGGTGGACCTATCTTTGAGAAAGATCGGAAGCGTATAGGGCGTTGATGCTTTGTGAAATCAAATAGATTGAATCTGATCTGGGGTCATCAGTATCTAAATAAGTCATGGCTTACTTATGAGATATCGCGACCTTTTTAGGCTGCTTCGATGCACTGTAGAGCTCGCGGGTTCTGGTAATGTAAGTCAGTAGTTAATGGATTATTGCCCGTAAATAAGATGGCGAAATATTTGATTCATGCCTTCACGCATTGTCATCCTTGATATATGGGTGAAGATGAAGTGGCGAGTCGCGGCGGCCAATGCTATGCAATCCTAGGATAGGAAATCCTATCCTTGCCAATCCTGCGCCGCACTGCTCTAACGGCGGCGCCCTTCTTCCCGGCGCTGCGAGGCGGGGCTCAAAGGTTGGCGCGCAAAGTTGACGCCAGGTCGGACGCCCCCATGACCAAGGCATCGAAGGTCGACGTGGGATCATCTTTGAACTTCGTGTAGATCTGCCCATTTATGCCGCCGTTGTCGTGCCCAGTGAGGGCTGCTCGTAAGGGTTCTGGAACCCCAGCCTTTGCCAGAGTGGTAATGAAGGTATGCCTCATGCTGTGGAAATAAGTCGCGCTGCCTGGCGCTACCATGTCAACCGTCCGTAGCTCCTTCAGTCTGCGACCTCCCCACTTTGATATCTTGTGGCTCCATTTGATGTCGGCGCGGATAGAGGCGCCTTCTGGCGTCGGTTCGCCATGAGGAGCCCAGTGTGAGCTAAACGGGCGGCCCGTCTCCGATCGCGATGCGGTCTGAAGGAACTCCACAAATCCCAGTTCAACCAGGAGAGGGTGGATCGGGACTACCCGCCAGCTCGAGAGCTTCTTTAGCGATTTCCGAACGATGCCATCGGGGTCCGGACGCTCGTTAAGATCCAGATACCAGATCCCTGTGGGGTGTTGCTTCAGGTCGGTCGGGATGTGCAACTGCGCAAGTTCTTCCAGCCGGCAGCCCGTGAGTGCGCAGCCGACCGTTACCCAGAATTCGTGGGGTGCGCTTCGACGGTTGGCAATTGCGTGCTGGAAGATCGCGGCCATCTCTTTGAGGGCAAAGTCGGCCCGGTCGGACCAGGATGGGGCAATGCGTTTCGGTTTCAGTGAGGCCGCCGTGACCTGGGCTATCGTGCTGTTCCGGGATGCATGCCAGTTGATGAACGTTGCGGCCGCCGTGATCGTGACCTGCTTGCTCTTGATAGCGAGCGCGGAGTCGGCGTTGACATGATCGGCAAACCCGACGAATTTGTCCTGATTCAGAGTTGTCAGGTCGCAGACCGCGCCGAAATGCGAAACAAGCCGATCGAGGACAGTCCGATACCGGGTCTTGGTCGCGGGCTTTACGTTGATCTGAGAGAGATAGGCGTCGATCGCCGACTGCAGGGAGATCGTGACTAGTTTTGCTGATCGTGCGGGAGGTTGCGCGACCGCAGGCTCGTCCCGAGCTGGTGCTGAATGCGTATTTGTTGTCTGGGCACAACCTGGAATGCTAGGCCAGCTGTCCTGAGAGGGAAGTGCTATCTCTGCCAAGAGCCCGATCTCGCTGGGGCCAAGCGACCGGCCGCTTTTGAGAAGCTGGCGAGCTCGCTGGAAGAGCGCATCGCAGATGCCGGCCAGGAACCTGGCGCGTATTGTCGCCAGGCGAGCATCCGCCGTCCCGACGCTTCGGTAGAGTTCTGCCCGTCCAAAGGCGGACACTAGGTCCAGGGGAATGCGTCGCCGGAACATGAACATCGTCCCATGTCGCGACCGCTGCAGGAAATCGCCAGCCACAGTGCCTCCGTGTGTGACACCCCTGTGTGACACCTTCGGCCAGCCCCAAAGCAAAAAGCCGCAATCCCGTGAGAGATTGCGGCTTTTCTAATAGATGGTGGCGAATCAGGGATTCGAACCCCGGACCTGCGGATTATGATTCCGTCGCTCTAACCGACTGAGCTAATTCGCCAACGAAGATCGAAATTATACCTTCGGTTTTCGGCCTGTCAACACCTTTGTGACAATTTTCTGCAAGCTTCGGCGGTCGCCCAAAAAAAAAATGGCAGACCCGAGGGTCTGCCTGGAAGGAGCGGCTGGCCGGTAGGCCAGCCATCCTGAGCGAGGGTTACCGGTTGTATCCCTCCGGTGAATGCCGGGATTGCCGCGTCGTTGTCGTATGTGTCGTGTGGCCGTTCAGTCGTTGGCGTAGATGTCCACGTCCTTGGTCTCGCGGACGAACAGTGCGCCCAGCACGAAGGTCATGGCGGCGATGATGATCGGGTACCAGAGGCCGTAGTAGATATTGCCGTTCTGGGCCACCAGCGCGAACGAGATGGTCGGCAGCAGGCCGCCGAACCAGCCGTTGCCGATGTGATACGGCAGCGACATCGACGAATAGCGGATGCGGGTCGGGAACATTTCGACCAGCATGGCCGCGATCGGGCCGTACACCATCGTGACGTAGATGACCAGGATGACCAGGATCACCAGGACCATGATCGTGTTCATCTGGGCCGGGTCGGCCTTGGTCGGGTAGCCGTGCGCCGTCATCTCGCCGCTGACCGACTTCTTGAAATCGGCGATCTGCTTCTTGCTGGCGTCGTCGAACGTGCCGTTGCCCACGGTGGCGTCGAAGGCCTTGATCTCCTTGTCGCCGATCTTGACCGAAGCCACGGTACCGGCCGGGGCGTTCACCACCTCGTAGCTGGCCGATGCCTGGGCCAGCGTGCGCTTGACGATGTCGCACGAGCTGCGGAAGTCGATCTCGCGGGCGATCGGGCTGCCCTGGAACGAGCAGGTGGCCGGGTCGGCCGTCACCACGATCTGGGCCGACTGCTGGGCACGCTCCAGCGCCGGGTTGGCGTAGTGGGTCATCGCCTTGAACAGCGGGAAGTAGGTCAGCACGGCCAGGGCGCAGCCCAGCATGATGATCCACTTGCGGCCGATCTTGTCCGACAGCGAGCCGAAGAAGATGAAGAACGGCGTGCCGATCACCAGCGCGCCGGCGATCAGCAGGTTGGCCGTCTTGGCATCGACCTTCAGCACCTGGGTCAGGAAGAACAGCGAGTAGAACTGGCCCGTGTACCAGACCACGGCCTGGCCGGCGGTCAGGCCCACCAGTGCCAGGATCACGATCTTCAGGTTGCGCCATTGGCCGAAGGCTTCGGTCAGCGGTGCCTTCGACGTCTTGCCCTCGGCCTTCATCTTCTGGAAGGCTGGCGACTCGCTCATCGACAGGCGGATGTACACGGACATGGCCAGCAGCAGGATCGAAACCAGGAACGGGATGCGCCAGCCCCATACGTCGAAGTTCGGGCCGGTGGCTTCGCGAACCAGCAGGATCACGATGAGCGACAGGAACAGGCCCAGCGTGGCCGTGGTCTGGATCCATGCCGTGTAGGCGCCGCGCTTGCCGTGCGGCGCGTGTTCGGCCACATAGGTGGCCGCGCCGCCGTATTCGCCGCCCAGTGCCAGGCCCTGCAGCATGCGCAATGCGATCAGGATGATCGGGGCGGCCCAGCCGATGGTGGCGTAACCGGGCAGCAGGCCGACGATGAACGTCGACAGGCCCATGATCAGGATGGTCACCAGGAAGGTGTACTTGCGGCCGATCATGTCGCCGAGGCGGCCGAACACCAGTGCCCCGAACGGCCGCACGATGAAGCCTGCGGCAAAGGCCAGCAGCGCGAAGATGAATGCCGACGTCGGGTCCAGGCCGGCGAAGAACTGCTTGGCGATGACCGCCGCCAGCGAACCGTACAGGTAAAAGTCGTACCACTCGAATACCGTGCCGAGGGAAGAGGCCAGAATGACCTTTTTCTCTTCCTTCGTCATCGGCGCATTGTGGGCCGCAGGTACGGTCCCCACGTTTTGCGCGTTTGCCATGTGTTGTCTCCTCCGTTTCCGTTCTTCCGTCGAAAATCTTCAGGTCCCCGCCGTCAGGGCCGTGTACGTGTGCACGTACCGGCCCATTGCGCCAAGGTTGGAACGATTGTGGGAGGCGAAACTTACTGAGTTCTGACAGATCCGGGGCAAACCGGCTGGAATCGGTCGGGGTATACGCTAGGCAAACCGGGCCGATGCGCGGCCCGGCGCGTGCTGCATTGCGAGGCATTCGGGGCGCGGGGCGCCCGCTGGCGGGCCGGGACGCCGTCTTGCGCCGCAGCAAAGGGCGCGGCCCAAGAGGAAACCCTTAGAAGGGGGCGTGGCGCGGTTTTCCGCCGGCGTCGTCAGGTTCGGCGGGGGGCGCCGGATGGGTTTCGATGCCGGCGTCGATGCCGGCGTCCGTGCGGGCCAGTTCGTGCTCGCGGGCATGCATCTCGTCGTCGGCGCGATTCATGCGCCAGGCGTACAGCGCGGCCATCAGCACGTAAAGAATCAGCGATCCCTGCGCGGCCATCCAGAACGAAAAGGGCCAGCCCATGAAATCGAAGCGCAGTTCGCGCGCGAACCAGCTCACGCCGAACGTGATCAGGAACCAGGCCGCCAGCAGCCCCACGATCCATCGCACGTTGTGGTGCCAGGCGCGCCGTTCGAGGGGCGTCATCCGGTCGCGGGGCGTTTTCCTGCTCATGCCGGATTCTCGTCGGGGGCGAGCCGGCGCAGCGTGATGCGCAGGCGCGCGCCGGCCAGCCGCGGGGACGCCTGGTACACGTTGTCGTCGATGGCGACTTCGCCGCCATGCTGCTGCACGATCTCGCGCACGATGGCCAGCCCCAGCCCGCTGCCCTCGGTGTTGGTGCCCAGCACCCGATAGAAGCGTTCCATCACCCGTTCGCGCTCGGCCGGCGCGATGCCCGGCCCGGTGTCTTCCACGTCCAGGTACGCGAACGGCTCGAAGGCGTCGCTGGCCACGCGCACGGTGGCATGGCCGCCGGCCGGCGTGTAGCGGATGGCGTTGTCCACGAGGTTGTTGAGCATTTCGGTCAGCATCAGGCGGTTGCCGGTGATCATGACCGGGTGATCGTCGGCTTCCAGCCCCAGGTCGATATTGCGGGCCCATGCCTGCGGCAGCCAGTCCTTGACCACGTCGCGAGCCAGTGCGGCAAGGTCCAGCGGCGCCATGCCGCCGGCGCCGGCCAGGTTTTCCATGCGCGCCAGCGACAGCAGCTGCGTCACCAGGTGCGCCGTGCGCTCCGAACTGCCGGCGATCTGCGCCAGCGACCGCCGCAGTTCCTCGGGCGACTGCTCGCGCTGCGCCAGTTCGGCCTGCATGCGCAGGCCCGCCAGCGGGGTCTTCATCTGGTGCGCGGCATCGGCAATGAAACGCTTCTGTGTCTGCACGGACTGGTCGAGCTGGGCCAGCAGGTCGTTGAACGACGCCACCAGCGGCGTGATCTCCTGCGGCGCCGCGCGTTCGTCGATCGGGCTCGTATCGCCAGGGTTGCGCGAGCGGATGCGCTGCTGGATGGCCGTCAGCGGCGCCAGCCCGCGCGTGAGCCCGAACCACACCAGCACCACGGCCAGCGGCAGGATCACGAACTGCGGCAGGATCACCCCCTTGATGATCTCGTTGGCCAGCCGGGCACGCTTGTCCAGTGTCTCGGCCACCTGCACCAGCACCGGCTGGTTGCCGCCGACGTTTTTCAGATCGACATAGGTATAAGCCACGCGCACATCGTTACCGGCCACGCGGTCGTCGCGCATCGACACCAGCCCGGCATGGCCCTGTTCCTCTTCGGACGGCAGCGGCAGGTCGTGGTCGCCGGCCACGTACTCGCCGCGCTTGCCCACCACCTGGTAATAGATGTTGTCGGTCTCGTCGGCGCGCAGGATCTCGCGCGCCGACAGCGGCAGCTGCAGCGTCACGCGTCCGTTTACTTCGCGCACCTGCTGCGACAGCACGATGGCGCTGGCCTCCAGCGCCCGGTCGAACGGTCCGTTGGCGATCGACTTGGCCACCAGGTACGTGACCGCGATGCTCATCGGCCAGAGCAGCAGCAGCGGCGCCAGCATCCAGTCCAGGATCTCGCCGAATAGCGATCGCGGGGCGGGATGGGCCGAGGTTTCCTCGAGATGGGGCAGGGCGTCCGCCAGCGCCGAATCCTCGGCGGCGGCGTCGGCCAGCGTGGGGCGCGCGGCCTCGGGCAGCGGGGCGGCGCCTGCGGCGGGATGGCGTCGCCAGGGCAGGCGCAGCAGGCTCATGGGCGGTTTGCGTCAGCCGTGGGTGGCCATGGCCGGCTGGAATTTCTCCAGGCAATAGCCCAGGCCGCGCACGGTGGCAATGCGGATGCCGCCCACCTCGATCTTCTTGCGCAGGCGGTGCACGTAGACTTCGATGGCGTTGTTGCTGACTTCCTCGCCCCATTCGCACAGGTGGTCGACAAGCTGTTCCTTCGACACCAGCCGGCCGCTGCGCGTGAGCAGGATTTCGAGCAGGCCGATCTCGCGCGCCGACAGGTCCAGCATCTGGTCGTTCAGGAAGGCGATGCGGCCGACCTGGTCGAAGGCCAGCGGGCCGTGGCGCATCAGCGTGGCGCCCCCGCCGGCGCCGCGCCGCACCAGCGCACGCACGCGTGCCTCCAGCTCGGACAGCGCGAAGGGCTTGGCCATGTAGTCGTCGGCGCCCAGGTCCAGCCCCTTAACGCGCTCGTCCACGCCGTCGGCCGCGGTCAGGATCATCACGGGCAGCATCGCGCCGCGCGCACGCAGCCGCTTGAGCACCTCCAGCCCGGGCATGCGGGGCAGGCCAAGGTCCAGGATCAGCAGGTCGAAACTCTGCGTGGAAAGGGCCGAGTCGGCTTCCACGCCATTGGCGACGTGATCGACGGCATAGCCGGAATGGCGCAACGACCGTGTCAGGCCGTCTGCCAGCACGTCGTCATCTTCGGCGATCAGAATCCGCATGGTTTGTCTCCACCCTTGTCACCTTTTTTGTGCTGCATCGCCCGCAGCCGGTTTGCGGTGCCGGTGGGGCTTGCCAAGCATACTGTTTTTTTATACAGTACCCGACATTCCGCGCGAGTCGTCCCGGAAGGGACTGCGCAGGGCCGGGACTGGCGAGTCCAGGCGCCAAAAGCCTTCGAAAGCCGCCCGAAATCCATCGGAAAAGGCTTGAAAAGCAGGCGCCACGCCGCATGCGGCCTATTTATACACCAATTGACCACCCATTGACTGAAGGACGACCATGGACGACAAGAAGGCCGGCGCCGGCGTAAGTGCTGAGAAGCAGAAGGCGCTTGCCGCCGCGCTCTCCCAGATCGAAAAGCAGTTCGGCAAGGGCTCGATCATGCGCCTGGGCGATGGCGACGTCGAAAAGGATATCCAGGTGGTGTCCACCGGATCGCTGGGCCTGGACATCGCGCTGGGCGTCGGCGGCCTGCCGCGCGGCCGCGTGGTCGAGATCTATGGTCCGGAATCGTCGGGCAAGACCACGCTGACGCTGCAGGTCGTCGCCGAAATGCAGAAGCTGGGCGGCACCTGCGCGTTCATCGACGCGGAACACGCGCTGGACGTGCAGTACGCGGGCAAGCTCGGCGTGGACGTGGGCAACCTGCTGATCTCCCAGCCCGACACCGGCGAGCAGGCTCTGGAAATCACCGACGCGCTGGTGCGCTCGGGCTCGATCGACCTGATCGTGATCGACTCGGTGGCCGCGCTGGTGCCGAAGGCCGAAATCGAAGGCGAGATGGGCGATTCGCTGCCGGGTCTGCAGGCCCGCCTGATGAGCCAGGCACTGCGCAAGCTGACCGGCACCATCAAGCGTACCAACTGCCTGGTGATCTTCATCAACCAGATCCGCATGAAGATCGGTGTGATGTTTGGGTCGCCTGAAACCACGACCGGCGGTAACGCGCTGAAGTTCTACGCCTCGGTGCGTCTGGACATCCGCCGTATCGGCTCGATCAAGAAGGGCGACGAAGTGGTCGGCAACGAGACCAAGGTCAAGGTCGTCAAGAACAAGGTTTCGCCGCCGTTCCGCGAGGCGTTCTTCGACATCCTCTACGGCCAGGGGATCTCGCGCCAGGGCGAGATCATCGACCTGGGCGTGGACGCCAAGATCGTCGAAAAGTCGGGCGCGTGGTACAGCTACAACGGCGACAAGATCGGCCAGGGCAAGGACAACGCGCGTGAATACCTGCGCGAGAATCCGGACATCGCCGCCGAGATCGAAAACAAGGTGCGTGCGGCGCTGGGCGTGGCCCCGACGAACACCGCGCTGGGCGCGCCGGCCGAGATCGAAGACTGAGGTTGACGCCTGCCGGCAACAACAAGCCGTCGCATGACAGTGCGGCGGCTTTTTTGTTTTTCGTCCCCTCCTTGCCCCCCAAACGCTCTCCTGATTCCTGATGGCCGGAACCCGTCCCCCGCTTTCCCTCAAGGCCCGCGCCGTTGGCTATCTCTCGCGCCGCGAGCACAGTCGCGTCGAACTGGCGCGCAAGCTGGCGCCCCATGCCGAATCGGCCGAAGAAGTGGAGGCCTTGCTCGATGCGCTGGAGCGCGAAAACTGGCTGTCGAATGATCGCTTCGTCGATAGCCTGGTCCACCGGCGCGCCGGCCGGTATGGCGCGGCGCGCGTGATGCAGGAGGCGAAGACCCACCAGCTTGGCAACGACCAACTGCGGGAACTCCAGGACCGGCTGCGCGATACAGAAGTGGAGCGGGCCGCCGAGGTGTGGCGCAAGCGGTTTGGTGTGCCGCCTGATTCACCCGAAGCGCGGGCCAAGCAGATCCGGTTCATGATGGCCCGGGGCTTCTCGCGGAGCGTGATCGGCAAGATCATCCGGGGCGCCGAGGACGGGTACGAGGGCGAGTAGCAGCACGAGTACCAACGGCGAGCAACGGCGGACCCTACGCCGGGTGGCCATCTGCATACCTGCGTACGCATAAGGGGTATTTGCGTGGCCGTCAAGTAAGTTGTCGTACCACTGATGCAACGCAGCGCCGCGCCGTGTCGGCGGCCGGAAACCCAGGTGTGAGGCCGGTTTGCCGCCATTGTCGTTGCAACAATCCGGGCCGGACAGACTGTCGCGCAGGATGTTCCCGGTCAAAGCAGCGCGGCATGTTAAACTCCATGGGTTATCCGGCCCAGACGGCCGTCCGGCATGCGCCGGGCCGTCCGGACCGAAGAGAAGCCGCGAAGTTTGCCGTAGCGAACGCCGCGCAAGTACTGCCTCAGAATTCCGCCACGTTCAGCCTGCCGCTTCAGCCCCGCAGTCATGCCGCTTTCCCCGCCCGTCAACCGTGCCTTGCGTCATCGCCGTGCCATCACGGCCGAAGCGTATTTGCGGGATGACGGCCTCTGGGACATCGAGGCGCGCCTGACCGACACGAAGCCGCGCGATATCGAACTGGCCGGTAACCGCATCCGCCCGGAAGGCCAGCCGTTGCACGACCTCTGGCTGCGCGTGACGATCGACCTGCGCCTGAATATCGTGGACGCCGAGGCGTGTTCTGACTGGGTGCCTTATCCGACGCATTGCGACACGATCGGCCCGGCCTACCGCCAGTTGATCGGCCTGAACCTGACAAAGGGGTTCCGCAAGGCCGTGCGCGACCGGCTGGGCCATGTCGCCGGCTGCACCCATCTCACCGAACTGGCCGGCGTGCTGCCGACCGCCGCCATCCAGGCCTTCGCGGGCGATGTGTTCAAGATTCGCGACGGCGCCGACGACCCCAATCCCGAACCGCCGATGCAGCTCCATGGATGCCACGCGCTCCATTTCGAGGGCGAGGTGGTTCGCCAGTTTTACCCGCGCTGGTATGGTCACCAGCCGAAACCGAAAGCCGGCGCTGCGGCGTCGTCCCCCCAGACCGCGTCACGCGCCGATGCCCCCGCATCAGGTGGCGAAGACACCCTGGCCCACCGGCCCAACGGTACGTCGGGCTGACCGTCATGGTCGGCCCAAGGAAACAGGCGCAAGCCCTTCGTCTCCAACTATTTTTCCAATCCCTTTACGCCTACCCGAAAGGAAACACGCATGAATATCCATGAGTATCAAGGCAAGGAAATCCTGCGCAAATACAATGTGCCGGTTCCGCGCGGCATCCCGGCTTTCTCGGTCGAAGAGGCCCTGAAGGCGGCTGAACAGCTCGGCGGCCCGGTGTGGGTTGTCAAGGCACAGATCCACGCAGGCGGCCGCGGCAAGGGCGGCGGCGTGAAGGTGGCCAAGAGCATCGACGAGGTGAAGACCTACGCCAGCAACATCCTCGGCATGACGCTGGTGACGCACCAGACCGGCCCGGAAGGCAAGAAGGTCAACCGCCTGCTGATCGAAGAAGGCGCCGACATCAAGAAGGAACTGTACGTGTCGCTGGTGGTGGACCGCGTGTCGCAGAAGGTGGCCCTGATGGCATCGAGCGAAGGCGGCATGGACATCGAGGAAGTCGCTGCCCACACCCCGGAAAAGATCCACACGCTGATCGTTGATCCGGCCGAAGGCCTGAAGGACGCTGACGCCGACGACATCGCCCGCAAGATCGGCGTGCCCGACGCCAGCATCGCCCAGGCTCGCCAGGCACTGCAAGGCCTGTACAAGGCGTTCTGGGAAACCGACGCTTCGCTGGCCGAAATCAACCCGCTGATCCTGACCGGCGACGGCAAGGTCATCGCCCTGGACGCCAAGTTCAACTTCGACTCGAACGCACTGTTCCGTCACCCGGAAATCGTCGCGTACCGTGATCTGGACGAAGAAGACGCCAACGAAATCGAAGCCTCGAAGTTCGACCTGGCCTACATCTCGCTGGACGGCAACATCGGCTGCCTGGTGAACGGCGCCGGTCTGGCCATGGCCACGATGGACACCATCAAGCTGTTCGGCGGCGAGCCGGCCAACTTCCTGGACGTTGGCGGCGGCGCCACGACCGAGAAAGTGACCGAAGCCTTCAAGCTGATGCTGAAGAACCCGAACGTGCAGGCCATCCTGGTCAACATCTTCGGCGGCATCATGCGCTGCGACGTGATCGCCGAAGGCGTGATCACCGCGTCGAAGGCCGTGCAGCTGGGCGTGCCGCTGGTCGTCCGCATGAAGGGCACGAACGAAGAGCTGGGCCGCAAGATGCTGGCTGAGTCGGGTCTGCCGATCATTTCGGCCGACACGATGGAAGAAGCCGCCCAGAAGGTCGTGGCCGCTGTCGCTGGCAAGTAAGGACAACTTTCGTTGCCGCCTGGCCGCAGCCGGGCGGGGCGACTAAAAGGACTAGCAAATGAGCATTCTGATCAACAAGGACACCAAGGTCATCACCCAGGGCATCACCGGCAAGACCGGCCAGTTCCACACCCGTGGCTGCCGCGACTATGCCAACGGCAAGAACGCGTTCGTTGCCGGCGTGAACCCGAAGAAGGCCGGCGAAGACTTCGAAGGCATTCCTATCTATGCCAGCGTGAAGGACGCCAAGGCACAGACCGGCGCGACCGTGTCGGTGATCTACGTGCCGCCCGCAGGCGCAGCTGCCGCCATCTGGGAAGCCGTTGACGCCGACCTGGACCTGGTGGTCTGCATTACCGAAGGCATCCCCGTCCGCGACATGATGGAAGTCAAGGACAAGATGCGCAAGCAGAACAAGAAGACGCTGCTGCTGGGACCGAACTGCCCGGGCCTGATCACGCCGGACGAGATCAAGATCGGCATCATGCCGGGTCACATCCACAAGAAGGGCCGCATCGGCGTGGTGTCGCGCTCGGGCACGCTGACGTACGAAGCCGTGGGCCAGCTGACCGCGCTGGGCCTGGGCCAGTCGTCGGCTGTGGGCATTGGTGGCGACCCCATCAACGGCCTGAAGCACATCGACGTGATGAAGATGTTCAACGACGATCCGGATACGGACGCCGTGGTTATGATCGGTGAGATCGGTGGTCCGGACGAAGCCAACGCGGCTTACTGGATCAAGGAAAACATGAAGAAGCCGGTGGTTGGCTTCATCGCTGGCGTGACCGCGCCTCCGGGCAAGCGCATGGGCCACGCCGGCGCGCTGATCTCGGGCGGTGCCGATACGGCCCAGGCCAAGCTGGAAATCATGGAAGCCTGCGGTATCAAGGTCACCAAGAACCCGTCGGAAATGGGCCGTCTGCTGAAGGCAATGCTGTAAGCAGCCAGCCGATGCCGTGCCAGTGCGCTATCCGGCACATTGCACGGCATGCCGTACCTGCGGTGCGCGAGAGTCGACATGACGCCTCGCGCACCGCGATTCATTGCCCCCGTCCTTGTGGCGGGGGCAATGTCGTTCTGGCGTGGCAATGTCCTAGGGTATATCCGGAGACATGAACCACCCCGGTTGAAACCGAATCGAAAGGTTCGTACGATAAATCTTCATGTCTGGTAGTTCAGACATCCGAAAGTCCGCAGTTGGCCGCATCCGGCCGCTCCCGCGGGCACGGAACATAATTTTGGAATTTCGAGGAGTCTAGCCGTGGAATTGTTGTCCAGCAGCACGTTCTGGATTGCGCTGGGGTCGATCATCCTGACCAATATCGTCCTGTCGGGCGATAACGCCGTGGTGATCGCGCTCGCATCGCGCAACCTGCCCCCCGCCCAGCAGAAGAAGGCCATTTTCTGGGGTAGCGCCGCCGCCATCATCATGCGCGTGGTGCTGACCGTGGCAGCCGTCAAGCTGCTGAGCCTGCCGTACCTGAAGATCGTGGGCGCCGTCCTGCTGGTCTACATCGGCGTGCAACTGCTGACTGGCGATGACGACGAAGAAGGTCATGACGCCAAGGACAACATCTGGGCCGCGATCCGCACGATCCTGATCGCCGACCTGGTCATGTCGCTGGACAACGTGGTGGCCGTGGCCGCCGCCGCGCAGAAGGGCCCCGAAGGCAGCCAGCTGATGCTGCTGATCATCGGCCTGGGCCTGTCGATTCCGCTGATTGTCTTCGGCAGCACGCTGCTGCTGAAGGTGATGGAGCGTTTCCCGATCATCATCGTGCTGGGCGCCGCGCTGCTGGGCTACCTGGCTGGCGAAATGCTGGTCAGCGATCCGGTGGATGCCGAATGGTTCCAGGTGCACGTGCCGCATGCGCACCTGGTGTTCGGCGTGATCGGCGCCGTGCTGGTCGTGCTGATCGGCAAGCTGATGCGCCGCAGAAGCGCACAGACCGCCTGACGATTGCATCGGGCAGTACCCAGAAAGTCGTATCGCGAGCCTGAAACGGGCGACCCCATGCGGGTCGCCCGTTTTGTTTTTACAACACCCGAATTGCAGCATCCGCGCCACGGACTCCTGCGGATTTCCAAACAATTCCCACATTTCTGTAGGAATTGTCCGAGGTCATTGGTGCCTCGCCAGCGTTCTTCCGATCATGACCCCGGTCACGCGCCACAGGCCTTCGGGCACGCGGCACGTGGCTGAACTTCCAATCCAACACGTCGGCTCGACGACGAAAACGAAAGGGTCAATATGCAACGCACACTCAACGCCATCCATCGCGGCGCGCGCCGCACCAGCGGCCATGCCGCGCCCGCATTGCAACAAGGTTTCACGCTGATCGAACTGATGATCGTGGCGGCCATCATCGGCATCCTGGCCGGTATCGCGGTTCCGCAGTACCAGGACTACGTGGCGCGCTCGCAGTTCTCCGAAGGGGTCAATCTGGCATCGGGGCAGAAGGCGCCGGTGACCGAGGCGTTTTCCAACACGGGCAGCTGCCCCAACAACACCAGTGGCGCCGCCAGTGGCATTCCCGTTTCAACGTCCATTTCCGGCAGTTACATCGACAGCGTGCAGGTCGGCGGCACCGCGACCGAAGCGGGCGGCTGCACGATTACCGCGAACTTCAAGGATAGTGGTATCGCCAAAGGCCTGACCGGCAAGTACGTGACGCTGACGATGGGCAACGCCGACAAGGGCTCGGTGACGTGGAAGTGCGAATCGTCGGCCGACAAGAAGTACCTGCCGCAAGCGTGCACGCAGCTCGCGAAGTCGACAGCTGGATGAGCGTCTGGCGGGCATGCAGCGCCCGTGGCCGCTAGCGGTGCCAGCCCCGAAGGCGGCTCGGAGCGATCCGAGCCGCCTCTCGGAAAAGGCTGGCCGTGGCAATACGTAACGTGTTTATCGCACCTGTCCGCAATTGCGACATTGCCTGCCGCTTTGCCCTGCATCAATCCGTAGGCGCCGCCACTCCCCCGAAGATTGCCGTGCCGATGGCCCTGGCGGCTGTCGGCGCATCGCCATTCCAACAACTTCTTCAGAAGGGGGTCAACATGCACTACCAACATGGTCGCCAGGCCGGCTTCACGCTCATCGAACTGATGATCGTGGTCGCAATCATCGGCATTCTGGCGGCGATTGCCATTCCGCAGTACCAGGACTACATCGCACGGGCGCAGGTATCCGAAGGGCTGACGCTGGCGTCGGGACAGAAGGCGTCGGTCACGGAAACATTCTCGCAAACCGGGACTTGCCCGAACAATGCAAACGCGATGGCCAATGGCATTCCGGCTGCAGCCGATATCAATGGCAAGTACGTGGAGCGCGTGAATGTTGGCGGCACGGCCAATGACAGCGGCAACTGCACCATCATCTCCACATTCCGGCAGAACGGCGTTTCCAAGGAACTGAAAGGCAAGGCCATGACGCTGATGATGGACAATGCCGACAAAGGTTCCATCAAGTGGGTATGCTCGGCAGACAAGATCGCGCAGCGTTTCCTGCCGCAAGCATGCACGGGGGAAATCAAGAAGTCCTGATCTGGACGCTATCGTCGGCATTGCGGGTCGAACGTTTCCAATCGGACCTTCGTCCCGCAGCGTGTGTATCGGAGCGGTTCTGCCCCATCGGCGCAGGCCGCCACGCTATCATGGCGCCTTTGCCCCCTTGAGCCCCTGCGCGCATGCCGCTGCACCGAGCCACGCTTCCCGCTACGGCGATTGTCGTCGCCTTTACCCTTCCGTTTCTGGTGTCGCGGCACACGCTGCCGCTGGCGACGTTCTTTGGCGAATGGACGGCGGCGCTGCTCGGCGTGGCGCTAGTGGCCGTACTGGCCCTGGTGCGCGTCGATGTGTCGGGCTCGCGGCCACGCAAGGCGTTTCCGTGGGTGGCGGCGTTCCCACTCTGGCTGATGGCGACCACGGTGCTGCAGGCGGCCTCGGGCATGGCCGATGTCTCCGGCAGCCGTCTGACCACGCAGCTGGTGCTGGGTCTGGGCACGGCCGTGATGCTGGGCGCCTGGCGCATGGGGCAGGCGTCGTCGGTCGATCGCCGGGCCAGCATCGTCGATGCGCTGGCCATCGCCTTTCTGGTGGCCGGGCTGCTTGGCACGCTGGCGCAGTGGATACAGGTCTTCCACCTGGAGGACCAGGCGTTCGGGCTCGTCTCGGAATATTTCTATGACACCAATCGCCGGCTTTGGGGCAACCTGAACCAGCCCAATCATCAGGCGACGCTCAACGGGCTGGCGCTGGCCGCCGCCATCTGGCTGGCGACGCGCAGCTGGCTGCAGTTTCCGTCGTGGCTGGTGGCGACGATGCTGCTGGAAAGCGGCATCGTGCTGTCCGGGTCGCGGACCGGCCTGGTACATGTCGGGCTGACTGCGGTCTACGCGTTGCTGGCGGCCGCCATGGCGCGCGGTACGCCGCGCGGCGCGAGCCCGATGCACCGGGCGCCCGGCCTGGTCGCCGCTGCCGTGCTGCTGGTCGTGGGCATCGTGGCGCTGCAGCCGGCCATCAAGATGGCGGGGCAGGCGTTCGACTGGCGGCTGTTCGATACCGTGTCGCAGTTGCAGTCGGGCAATCAGATTTCGTATCGCGGCGCGCTGTGGTCCCAGGCGCTGGCGATGTTTCACGCGCATCCGTGGCTCGGCGTCGGCTATGGCGAATTCGGCTGGGCGCAGTTCCAGGTGGCATCGCAAGTGCAGGTCGTCGCGGAAATGTCGCTGCATGCACACAATGCGATGCTCGACCTGCTGGCCAAGACGGGTGCGGTCGGCACGGTGGGCGTCGTCGTGGTGCTGGCGGCCTGGTTCTGGCGCGTGATCCGCGACCGCGTCTGGCGCGGCACCCCGGCCGAGCGAAGCATGGCGGTGCCGGTGCTGGTCTGGCTGGCCATGCTCGTGGCGCACTCGATGCTCGAGTATCCGCTGCACTATCTGTACTTCTTCCTGCCGTTCTGCTTTCTGCTGGCCTGGCTGGAGCCGTCGGGCTTTGGTCGCCCATGGCGTCGGGCGGGCGCGATGCTGGCGAGCCTGGCGTTCGTGGCCGTGTCGGCGGCGGCGCTTGTCACGCTGTGGCAAGACTACAAGCGTGTCGAAGCGCGCGAATACGCGAGTGAAGCGCATCGCGATGCCTTGCCGATGCCTCGTGTCTGGTTCCGTCAGCATGCGGCATCCGACGTCGCCGAGCAGGCGGCCATCACGCCCGATAGCGCAGCCGGCTTGCTGCCGGCCCATATCGACGCGCTACACCTGCTGCCCACGCCCAACCTGATCCGCCGCAGTGCGTGGCTGCTTGCGCTGACTGGCGAGCAGGACCGGGCGCGGCTCTGGATGGAGCGCCTGCGCTATTACTATCAAGGGGATGAGGCGGCACAGTTTGGCGTGCTGTCGCGCGACTGCGATGCACTGGGCGCCGATCGCCGGCCGCGCGAATTCTGCGCGTGGGTCCGCCTGCGCGCCCAGCGCGGTCAGCATGGGGCGACGCAGGGCAAGACACAGGACACGACACAGGACAACTAAGGCAGGAATCAGCGTACGTAGCCCGGCGGAGGCGGGGGCGGATAGTACGGCTGGTAGTTGGACGGCGGCATCGCGGCGCGCGCCGGCGGCTGTGCCGTCACCATTTGTCCATAGACCGGTACGCGATTGCCGCTGGCGTACATGCACTGGACATAGGCGGCGTCATAGGCGCGCTGCGAGCCGTATCCGGCGTTGTACGAATTGCCGGCCCCGACTGCGGAGCCGGTCAGCAAGCCGACCCCGGCACCCACGGCGGCGCCCTCGCCGCCACCGAATGCCGCACCTGCCGCCGCGCCCAGCGCCGTGCCCACCACGGCGCTGCCCACGGCGGCTGTGTTGGCGTTCTGCTGCGGCGTGGTGCCGCCCACCTGCCCGAAAGCGAACTGCCGGCAGTTGTAGTCGTCGCCACGGAACTGGTCGAACGTCTTGTTGGTGCCCGGCAGCGCCATCACGCTCGGACCCGACGGCATCACCGCGCAGGCACCGAGGCCCAGCGACGCGGCCATCAGCAGACTCAGTGAGCGCAATCTCATGAGGTGGCTCCAGGAGCAGGGATAGGGGCAGGGATAGGGGCAGCGGACGACGGCGCATGGGGCTGCTCGCGCTGCCAGCCACCCGGGCATTCCTTCACGTACGGAAAGTAACCTTCGGGCCGGGCGCAGTGATACCACCACGCGTTGGGCGACGACCCATCGGTGATGGTGGGATTGCCGTCGCTGCCCTGTTCGATGTATTGCGGCGGTTCCGCCGGAGGCGCCGCCACGACGGCAGGCGCAGGATAGTAACCAGGGTAGTAGCCCGGTGCGTAATACGGTCCATATGGATACCAGCCGGGACCCCATCCCGGCCCCCATCCCCAGCCCGGTCCCACGTAGACACCTACGCCCACGTGACCATGCCCGTGCCCGCCACGGTAATACCCATGGGCCAGCGATGTCGTGCTGTACCCCGCCGCGCCCATCGCGGCCAATGCCAGAACGATCTGGCAGAGCTTGCGCCCGTTCATGATGTGTACCTCGAGTCCCTGCCTGTGCTTAACGTCCGAATCTGGCGCCCGGACGACTGGCGGCAACCGCCATGTCTTGCATTGAATATCAATTTGCCGCCGGCAGGGGCATTTCGGCGCATCCGGAAATGTGGCGTTACCTTTATTACGGGCGGGACGAAGACAGCGAACGCAGCGGCACGGGCGCGCGACCAGGGCGCGACACCGCCGACTTATGCCGCCACCCAATCCCCCGACTTCCCGCCGTGCTTTTCCAGCAACTTGACGTTGCCCATCACCATGCCCCGGTCCACCGCCTTGCACATGTCGTAGATGGTGAGTAGCGCCACCTGCACGCCGGTCAGGGCTTCCATTTCCACCCCGGTCTGGCCGTGGGTTTCGGTGCGCACCACGCAGGCGATGGTGGAACTCGGTTCGTCGAGCGCGAAGTCGACGGCCACGCGGGTCAGGCCGATGGGGTGGCACAGCGGAATCAGGTCGGCCGTACGCTTGGTGGCCATGATGGCCGCCACGCGCGCAATGCCGAGCACGTCCCCCTTTTTGGCCGTGCCGTCGCGGACCAGCGCGAACGTTTCGGGCAGCATCGTGATCGTGCCGGTGGCCACGGCCACGCGATGGGTGCTGGTCTTGTTGCCGACGTCGACCATGTGGGCCTGGCCGGCGGTGTCGAAGTGGGTGAGCTGACTCATGGGCGGCGAAGGAAGATAAGCGCAAAGGTGGGCGGGCAGCCTGATCGCACCGGGCCGGAACGTGGCGCAACACAACGGTGGCCCGCGCCGGGGCCAGCCCGATGGGAACGGGTTGCAGAGGCCGCTATCATAGCAACATGCCCAAGACATCATGGCCTCGCCGCCTGCCCGTCCGGTCGAGTGCCCGCGCCCCGGCGCCCACCGTGCCTGCCGTCCGTGCGTCACATCTGACGCGCGCCGTCGCGGCCGCGCTCGTGCTGACCATGGCGGCCCCGGCATGGCCGCAGGGCACGTCCACGACGGCCCCTGCCGCGACCACGGCGCAGCCGGGGCGGACCAGTGCCGCGGCGGCCGCCAATGCCAAGCTGGCCACGGCAACACCGGGGGTGTCCGCGTCCCCAGCCACGGCAACGCCATCCGCGGCGGTCGCGGCGCCGGTCCCCACGCTGAACGGCGCGGTCAGCGACCAGGTCTATGACAACCTCAACCGCAGCGTTCGCGCCGGCCAGAAGTCGGAATTCGGCCTGCGCAGCGGCAACACGGTGGTGGAAAGCGCCGGCATCCAGTTGCCGGACCTGGGCGATCCGTCCACGGCATCGCTGTCGCCGGACATGGAAAAGCGGCTTGGCGACCGCATCATGCGCAGCATCCGGCGCGATCCGGACTATGTGTCGGATGCCTTGCTGAATGACTACCTGAACGCGCTCGGCTACCGTCTGGTGCAGGCCGCGCGGCGCATGAACATCGCCGGCTCGAACGGCGCCGGCACCTTTGCCACCGGGTTCGAACTGTTCGGCGTGCGCGACCGGTCGATCAACGCGTTCGCCATGCCGGGCGGCTATATCGGCGTGCACACGGGGCTGCTGGTGCAGTCCGATACGGAATCCGAACTGGCGTCGGTGCTGGGCCATGAAATCGGCCACGTCATGCAGCGGCATATCGCCCGCGGCATCACCAGCCAGGACCAGTCGATGTGGATTGCGCTGGCGTCGATGGTGCTGGCTGGCCTGGCCGCCACCAAGAGCGGTGACGCGGCGGCGGCCCTGGCCATGGGCGGGCAGGGCGCGGCCATCGCCAACCAGCTGTCGTTTTCGCGGGGCGCCGAGCGCGAAGCCGATCGCGTGGGCTTCCAGATCATGACCGCAGCCGGCTTCGACCCGCAGGGCATGCCTGATTTCTTCCAGCGCCTGCAGCGCGTGATGGGGATTTCGGACAATTCCGTGCCCGCCTACGTGCGTACCCACCCGCTGACTTCCGAGCGTATCGCGGACATGCAGGATCGCGTGCGGCACGTGGCCGCGCACAAGGTTGGCAATACCCCGGACTATGAATTCGCCCGCGTGCGCGCGGCGGTGTTGCAGTCGCCCACGCCGAACGACCTGCGCAACCTGCTGGCCTCGTTCCAGGCCCAGGTGTCCAAGGCCCCGCCTGTCCGGCTGCCGGCGGTGTATTACGGCATCGCGTTCGCCAACCAGCAGTTGGGCCGTTTTGTGGAGGCCGACAAGGCCCTGGCCGAGGCACGTCGCCTCTACGGCACGATTCCGGGCGCCACGTCGGGCACGCCGATGCTGGATGTGATGGCGGTGGAACTGGCGCGCAGCGAAGGCCGCCAGCAGGATGCGCTCACGCAGGCCGCCGCCACGCTGAAGGCCTTCCCGCTCTCGCACGCGGCCGCGCTGACCTATGCCGACACGCTGCTGGCCACCAACCGGCTGAACGACGCGGTGACCTTCCTGCGCGCGCGCACGCGCGAGGAAACGGGCCGGTCGGAATGGTGGGAATTGCTGGCGCGCGCCTATGCCGCGCAGGGCAAGCGGCTGCAGCAGCATCAGGCATTGGCCGAGAAATACGCGATGGACGGCTCGTACCAGGCGGCCATCGAACAGCTGCAGATTGCGCGCAAGGCCGGGGACGGCGATTTCTATACGCTGTCGGAAGTCGACGCGCGCCTGCACCAGTTGCAGCTTCAGTTCAAGGAAGACCGGCAGGACAACAAGGGTATGCCGAACTAATGCCCCGGGGGCGGAGGACTGACTCCGCCTTGTTGCGCCTTGTTGCGCTTACTCCGCCGCCGGCGTCCGCACGAAGCCGAACCGCTTCGGCACCTCCGCTTCCACGATCGGTTCGATGTCGAGATTGCGCCCGGCGTGGTGAAAAATACCCAGCACCGCGCCGCATGCGTCGCCATGCCAGTCGCTGGCCGTGCTGAAGGCGTCCAGATCGTGATCGTGCAGCAGCACCGCCTGCTCGCCTTCCACCCCTTCCACGGTACCGGACAGCACGACGTTGCCGTGCTCGTCGGCAAAGCACGCGGCTGGCGTGAACGCCCGGCCGGTGGTCGTGGCCAGCGCGCCGTTGTGCAGGCGCGCGATCCATGGCGCATACGCCAGCGACACGAACACGCGCTGCGGGCCGTTCTGGAAATACCAGGCGCCGCGCCCGTCGTGCGTGTAGTTGCGTTCGATAAAGCCGATCAGCGCCTCATGGCGGATCGGGTCGCCGGAAAGGCCGTGCTGCTGCGCGAATTCGTTGCGCATGCGCCATTGGCCGCGCCGGTCCAGCGCCAGCCAGCCGAAACAGTTCGGCACGCTCGGCCAGCGGGCCATGGCTTGCTTGACCACTTCATCCATGGTGTCTCCTTTATTTGCCGATGCCGTCGAAGAAAGCCAGGATCCGCTCGGGCAGCCATTCGATATGGCCGGCTCGGGGCAGCAGCGGCAGTTGGCCCAGCAGGCCGCCGCGCGGCGTCATGAAGCCGACGTGGCCGCCGTACTCGGGCTGCTCCAGCAGCACGTCCGCGCTGACATCGGCCGGGCCGGGCAGGTGCCGGGCGGGCAGGAACGGGTCGTTGCGGGCATTGAGCACCAGCGTTGGAATGCGGATCTCGCCCAGGATGGGTTTGCTGGCGGCGCGGGCCCAGTAGTCGTCGGTATCGCGAAAGCCGTGCAGCGGCGCGGTCACCACATTGTCGAACGCGTACAGGTCGCGGCTGCGCAGCATGGCTTCGCGGTCGAACAGGCCCGGAAACTGGTCGAGCTTGGCCAGCGACTTGCGCTTGAGCGTCTGCAGGAACATGCGCGTGTAGACCATGTTGAAGCCGCTGGAGAGCGCGGCGCCGCCGGCTGCCAGATCCAGCGGCGCCGAGATGGCCGCCGCGCCGCGCAGGAAGCCGGCTTCGCTGCCATCCTCGCCCAGGAAGCGCAGCAGCGCGTTGCCGCCCAGCGAGATGCCCACCGCCAGCATCGGCCGGCCTGGCCCGGTGGCCTGCTGCTGGTCGCGCAGACGGTGCAGTACCCAGCGGATCTCGGCCGAATCGCCCGAATGATAGAAGCGCGGCGCCTGGTTCAGTTCACCCGAGCAGCCCCGGAAATGCGGAATCACGCCTTGCCAGCCACGGTCTTGCAGCGCCGTCATCAGCGTCTGCGCGTAGTGGCTGCTGGAGTCGCCCTCGAGGCCGTGGAACATCACCACCAGCGGCGCGCCGGGCGCCGTGGGGTGGGTGGTCCAGTCGAGGTCGATGAAGTCGCCGTCCGGCGTGGCCCAGCGTTCGCGGCGGAACGCGATGCGGCGGTGCCGCGTGAAGCGGGCCGGCAGGATGGTCTGGGCGTGGCCGCCGCGCAGCCACCACGGTGTCTGGAACGTGTCGCCGAACAGCATGGCCCGCGCAGCCGTCAATGCAGGGCCTGCCCCGGTGCGGTGGCCACGGCGGCCACCTGCACGGCGTTGGCCGGGCTGCAGTGGATATGGGCCAGGCGCCAGCCTTCGTGGTTCTGCATCAGCACATAGGTGGTGTGGACGAACAGGTCGGCTTCCACACGGCCTTCGCCAAAGCGCAGCGCCTCGGTAACGTCGAAGATCGACACGCCCAGCGACGCATGGCTGCTGGTCTCGATGGCGTCGATCAGCACGGGCTGCTCTTCCAGCAATTGCGCAAAGGCCTGGCGCAGGTTCTCATGACCAATCAGGCGCTGGCCGTCGGGCATGACGCAGGTGACCGAATCCTCGTCCAGCCACAGGCGCAGCGCGCCATCGGCGTCGCGCAGCTTCATGGCTTCACGGAAGGCCTCGACGATGTCTTCGGCGGAATCGAACAGACGGGCGAAACGGGGCATGTTGATTGGGTCAGGGACGGTGCAGGAGCTTGCGCAACTCGACGAACACCATTTCGGGTTCGATTTCCTTCAGGCAGCGCAGGTGGCCCAGCGGGCACTCGCGCTTGAAGCAGGGGCTGCACTCAAGTTGCAGCCACATGATACTCGCTGCCTGTGACAGTGGGGGCGTATGGCGCGGGTCGCTGGAACCGTAGACGGCCACCTGGGGCCGGTTCAGCGCGGCGGTCACATGCATCAGGCCCGAGTCGTTGCAGACCGCCGCCTCGGACAGCGCCAGCAGGTCCACCGCATCGTCCAGCGATGTCTGGCCGCACAGGTTGCGCACGAACGGCGCGCCTTGCACGATCGCTTCGGCAATCTCGGCATCCTTGCCGGACCCCAGCGTGACGATCTGTGCATACGGATAGGACCGGCGCAGCATCTGCGCCAGCGCCGCGAAGTGCGCGGCAGGCCAGCGTTTGGCCGGGCCGTATTCCGCACCGGGGCAGAACGCGATCACGCGCGTGCCCGGCGCGATGCCGAAGCGCGCGGCCGTGGTGGCCATGCGCGCCGGGTCCACCTTGAGGCGCGGATCGGGAATCGATTCGGGCAGCCGCGCGCCGGGCTTGAGCGCCAGGCGGGCGTAGTGCTCCACCATCGGCGGACGCTTGTCGCGCGGCGGGTTGGCATGGCGCACGTTGAGCATGCCGAAGCGCGCTTCGCCACGATAGCCGACGCGCAGCGGGATGCCGGCCAGGAACGGGATCAGCGACGACTTCAGCGAATTCGGCAGCACGTAGGCCACGTCGTAGCCTTCGTGCTTGAGCTGCTGCGCGAACATCAGCCGCGCGCTGAGCTGCAGCTTGCCGTGCGCCAGATCGCTCGGGAACACCTTGCTGATCTCGGGCATGCGCGCCAGCACCGGGGCTACCCATTTGGGCGCCAGGGCGTCGATGACCAGGCGTGGATGGCGTGCCTTGAGCAGCGCGAACAGCGGTTGCGCCATCAGCGCGTCGCCAATCCAGTTAGGGGCGATGACTAGGGCTTTTTTCATGTCTGTGGGTATTGCTGGCCCTTTGTTGCGTGGCCCTGTTTTGCTTGCCCGGGCATGTCAACGCCCCGGGGCGCTGGGCGGCCCGGGGCGTCAGGTCGAAACGGCAGGAAATGGCGTGGGCCGGGCAGGTCAGTGGTGACCCTTCAGCACGGTGCCGGGCTTGAGCTTGTACACGGTGCCGCAGTACGGGCACTTCACTTCGCCAGTGTCCACCACGTCCAGGAAGACGCGCGGGTGGTAGTTCCAGGCCGGGGTGTTGCCGGTGGGGCAATGCAGCGGAATGTCTTCTGCGCCGATTTCGACGACGGTTGCGGTTTGCGTCATGGTCTTGCGGTTGTGTTGCAGGGATGGATGCGGATTGTTTGCGGATGGCACCGGATCAGACCGGCGTCAGCCACTTCCTGTACTTCTCGTCGGTACCGCCCACGGCCGAGCCGCACGCGTGGCACAGACAAAAGCCGTAAAGGCGCCATTGTAAGCCGGGGGGCCTTGCGTGCCAACGCGGCGCGGCACACACGGCGTTCTACAATCGCACCTTCGATCCGACCCGCGCGCCGCCCGCTACCCGTGTCCCAGCCCGATCCCGCCTCCCCCGAACCTGACGATCCCACCCGCGGCGACCGCTGGCAGGACGCGCTGGGCGCGCTCGAGGCACTGGCCGGTGGCGAACCCGCCCCGGACGCCACCGGGACGGGCCGCCGCCTGCTGTGGGCGCTGACGCTCGATGCGGACGGCGAGATCGGCACCATCGAGCCGATGGAGCAAAGCTGGGGCGCGCGGGGCTGGACGCGCCCGCGCCCCGTGACGCTGGCGCGCGTGGCCGACGACGACACCCTGCCGCCCTGGGATGCCCGCGTGGCGCGCGCCATCCGGCGCGACAGTTCACGCAACCGCCGTCTGGTGCTGGACCGCGCCGCCGCCATCATGGCGATGGTCGGCCATCCTGCCGTGGTGCTGGCGCACGCGCCCACCGTGCCGATGGAGGTGCTTGAGGCGGCACCCGCGCTGGAGGCCGTGCGCGAAGGCGACCGCTTTGCGCTGCGCATCGTGCCGCCCATGCGTGCGCCGAAGTCGATGGAGGATTTCCTGCCGGCCGCCGCGAAACAGGAAGCCGAAGCCCTGCGCCAGGTGACGGTGCTGCAGGACGGCGCGCGCCGCCTGCGCGTGATCCGCTTCACCCCGGCCCAGCAGGAGGCGGCCAGGCTGATCGCCGGGGGCCTGACCGTGCCGGCCACCGCGCAGGCGCGGCTGGACAGCACGTTGCGCGCGCTGGCCGGCCACTTCCAGATCCACGCCGACAGTTCGGGCCAGGCGCGCGAACGCGACCCCGAATCGCGGCTGCGGGCCGAAGTGGCGCCGGTCGGGCGCGGCATCAGCCTGCGCCTGGTGGTGACGCCGCTCGGGCCCCTTGGCCCGCGCATGGCCCCGGCGCATGGCCGCGCGCAGCTGATGGCGACGATTGGCGGCGACACGCTGGTCACCCATCGCGACCTGGCCGCCGAGCAGGCCCATGTGGCCGAGGTGTTCGATGCGCTGCCGTTCCTGGTGCAGCAGGCGCCCGCCGGCGGCGAGCATAGCTGGACGCTGGACGACCCCGAAGACGCGCTGACCGTGATCGAGACCCTGCCAGGCCTGGCCGGCGTGATCGACCTCGAATGGCCGCGCGGCCGTGCACTGCGCGTGCTGTCGGCCGATCTGCCGCAACTGGCGGTCAGCGTGGAAACCGGCAGCGAATGGTTCAAGCTTGTGGGCGAACTGCACGTGGCCGAAGGACTGGTGCTGTCGCTGGAAAAGCTCGTGGCCTGGGCCCATGGCCATGCGGGTCGCTTTATCGCGATGGACCACGACGTGTACGTGGCGTTGACCCGCCAGCTGCGCGAGCGCCTGCGCGACCTGGCCGCCGTGGGCGACGGCGTGCGCGATGGCATCCGCGTGCCGCTGGTGGCCACGCCGTGGCTCGACGACGTGCTGGCCGGCGTGGGCATCGATCCCGACGCCCACTTCCGCACGCGCGTGAAGCGGCTGCACACCGCGCGGGCGGCCGATGCGCCGGTACCCGCCACGCTGGCGGCTGACCTGCGCGCGTACCAGGTGGAGGGCTATCGCTGGATGATGTCGCTGGCCGAGGCCGGTTTCGGCGCCTGTCTGGCGGACGACATGGGCCTGGGCAAGACGCTGCAGGCGCTGGCCGTGCTGCTGGCGCGCGCGGCGGGCGGCCCGGCGCTGGTGGTGGCCCCCACGTCGGTCTGCGGCAACTGGGCGGCCGAGGCGCGACGCTTTGCCCCGGCGCTGCGGGTGCATGTCTATGCCGAAGGCGACCGGTCGGCCATCGTCGAACAGGCTGGCGCGCACGATCTGGTGATCGTCTCGTACAACCTGCTGCAACAGGCGCGCCGCGCGTTCTGCGAGCGGTCCTGGCACACCGTGGTGGCCGACGAGGCACAGTCGTTCAAGAACCCGTCGTCGCGACGCGCGCAGGCCATGTTCGCGTTGCAGGCCGACGGCCGTATCGCGCTGTCCGGCACGCCCGTGGAAAACCGCCTGGCGGAACTGTGGGCCGTGATGCGCTTCTGCAATCCCGGCCTGCTGGGATCGCTGGCGCGCTTCAACGAGCATTTCGCGAATCCGATCGAGCGCAACGGCGCCCGCGACCCGCGCGCCCGCTTGCGCCGGATGATCGCGCCATTCGTCTTGCGCCGGATCAAGGCGCAAGTTCTGGACGAACTGCCATCCCGCACGGAGCTGGTGATCCGCGTGGCCCCTGAACCGGCCGAGGCCGCGCATTACGAGGCGCTGCGCCGCCAGGCGCTGTCCGAGGCCGAACGCGCGCTGTTCCGGCCGAAGACGGACCGCAAGGCGCGCGCCACGCTGCCCGAGCCGCAGGCGCGCATCCACGTGCTGGCGCAACTGATGCGCATGCGCCGCGCGGCCTGCGATCCGCGCCTGGTCACGCCCGAGACCGGCCATCCCGGCGCCAAGGTGCGCGCCTTCGCCGAACTGGCGGCCACGCTGGCGGCCAATGGCCACAAGACGCTGGTGTTCAGCCAGTTTGTCGATTTCCTGCAGTTGCTGCGCCAGCCGCTGGACGAGGCCGGGCTGACCTGCCAGTACCTGGACGGCGCCACGCCCGCCGCCGAACGCACCCGGCGCGTGGCGGCTTTCCAGGCCGGCGAGGGCGATGTGTTCCTGATCAGCCTGAAGGCCGGTGGCTTTGGGCTGAACCTGACCGCGGCCGATTACGTCGTGATCGCGGACCCGTGGTGGAACCCGGCCGCCGAAGACCAGGCGATGGGCCGCGCGCACCGCATCGGCCAGCAGCGGCCGGTCACGGTCTACCGCCTGATCACGGCCGGCACGATCGAGGAGCGCATCGTCGATCTGCACCAGGGCAAGCGCGCCCTGGCCGAAGGGGTGCTCGACGCGTCCGCCGATGAAGCCACCGGCCGCGACGTGCCGCTGCCCGATATCGACGAACTGGTGGGCTTGCTGCGGCGCTGAACTCGCTCCTGATGTTTGTCTCCCCTCTCCGCCTGCGGCAGAGTGGTCTGAGGGATTGCACCAAACGGTATACAAAATCGTCACGCATTTGGTGCGGACGCACAATCTCAGGTCTTCTTGGCAAGGTGCGTTTTTTGCGGCGTGACCGGGTGTCAGGCGCCTGCCCTCTCTCCCGGCCCCACTCGCGCAAGCGGGAGAGGGGAATTCATGGCGGTCCCGCGTCCTTGCTGCGGTGCATCGGGCCTTGGCACAAATACTGCCTTGAGATTCTGCGAATGCGGAATATAGTATACCGAATCGTCGAGATTCGACGTCCAGCTTCCGACACGCCCCCCACAGGTCCGGCCAACCTTTTGCGCCGCGCCCACGACAACAACGGAGCCACTGTGACCCTGCCCGACCCCATGCCGGCCGATCCGTCCCGGCCAGATGTCCGCTGGATGCCCGCCCACGCTGCTGCCGCGCAATTGGCACGCGGCGAGACCACGGCGCTGGCGCTGGTCGATGCGTGCCAGGCGGCCTGGGACGCCCATCACGGTCAGGTCAATGCGATCGTGCTGGCCGATTTCGAGGCGGCCCGCGAGGCGGCCATGCAAAGCGATGCGCGCCGGCAGGCGGGTCGTTCGCGCGGGCCGCTCGACGGCGTGCCGTTCTCGATCAAGGAATCGTTCGATGTGGCCGGCTGGCCGACCACGTGCGGCGTGCCGGCGCGCGCCACGCATCGCGCGGGGGCCGACGCCGTGGTGGTAGAGCGCCTGCGCGCGCACGGCGCCGTGCTGCTGGGCAAGACCAACGTGCCGCTGGGCCTGCGCGACTGGCAGAGCTACAACGCGGTCTACGGCACCACCCGCAATCCGCACGACCTGTCGCGCACGCCGGGCGGGTCGTCGGGCGGCAGCGCGGCGGCGGTCTGCGCCGGCATGAGTTTTTTCGATATCGGCTCGGACATCGGCTCGTCGCTGCGCAATCCGGCGCATTACTGCGGCGTGTTCTCGCACAAGAGCAGCCACGGCATCGTGCCGCTGCGCGGCCATGGCAATGCGCGGGCCGGGTTTGCCGCGCAGGACATCAACGTGGCCGGCCCCGTGGCCCGCAGCGCGCGCGACCTGGAACTGGTGCTGCGCGCCATCGTCGGGCCCGATGCCGCCGACGCCCCGGCATGGCGGCTCGACCTGCCGCCGTGCGACCACACCCGTCTGTCCGATTTCCGCGTGGCCGTGCTGCCGACCCACCCGCTGGCCGAGGTCGATGGCACCGTCAGCAGCGCCATCGAGCAGCTGGGGCACCAGTTGGCGGCAGCCGGCGCGCAGGTGGCCTGGAATGTCCGACCAGACTTCGATGCCGCGCAACTGTGGCGCATCTACGTGCTGCTGTTGCGCGCCACCACGTCGCTGCATATGGATGACGCCGCATTTGCCGATGCGCTGGCACGTGCCGGCGACCCCAACGGCGACGACGCCGACTACGCGTCGATGCAGTTCACTGGTGCCGCGCTGAGCCATCGGCACTGGCTGCTGATGCAGCATGCGCGCGAGACCTTTGCCCGTGCCTGGAATCGCTTCTTCTGCGATTTCGACGTATTGCTATGCCCGGCCGCGTCCACCACGGCCTTTCCACTCGACGAAGACGGGGAGCCGTGGCAACGCACGATCACGGTCAATGGCCAGCCGTGGCCGCTGACGTCGCAGTTGTTCTGGGCCGGCCATTCGGGGCTGTGCGGTCTGCCCTCGACGGTGGCGCCGATCGGCCCGGCGCGCGACGGTTTGCCGGTGGGCGTGCAGATCGTGGCGCGCCGCTACGGCGATCTCACATCGCTGCGCCTCGCGCAGTTGCTGGAAGACGCCGGCCATGGCTTCCGGCCCCCGCGCATCGCCGAATCGCCAAATCGCTAAATCACCAACAAGTTACGACATCGCAACATCGCAACATCGCTAAAAGGGGAGGGCGATCATGCTGGACTGGTTCAAGGAGTTGTCGCGCGCCGAGCGCAAGGGGTTCTACGGGGCGTTCCTGGGGCATGCGGTCGATGTGTTCGACTTCATGATCTATTCGTTCCTGATTTCGACGCTGCTGGCGCAATGGGGCATGAGCAAGTCGATGGCCGGCGCCATCGTCACGTGGACGCTGGTGTCGTCGTTGGTGGGCGCCGTCGGCGCGGGCCTGCTGGCCGACCGCTTTGGCCGCGTGCGCGTGCTGCGCTGGACCATCCTGGTGTTCGCGGTGTCCTGCTTCCTGTGCGGCATCGCCAATTCGCCAGAACAGCTGATGGTATTCCGCATGCTGCAGGGCCTGGGCTTTGGCGGGGAATCGTCGCTGTGCATGGTGCTGGTGACCGAACTGATCCGCAATCCGGCGCATCGCGGCAAATATTCGGGTTTCACGGCCAGCAGCTATTCGTTCGGCTGGGGCGGCGCGGCCATCGCCTATGCCATCACGTTCAACCTGTTCGAGCCGGAGACGGCGTGGCGGGTCTGCTTCTTCCTGGGCATCCTGCCCGCGCTGGTGGTGGTCTACCTGCGCCGCAACCTGGACGAACCCGAAGTCTTCCTGAAGAGCCGGGCCGAGCGCGGCAGGGCCTCGGCCACTGCCGACCTGGCGCGCGTGTTCCGCAAGCCGCTGCTGAAGAAGACGCTGCTGTGCAGCCTGCTGTCGGGCGGCATGCTCGGTGCCTACTACGCCATTGCCACGTGGCTGCCGACGTTCCTGAAGACCGAGCGCGGCCTGTCGGTATTCGGCACCAGTTCCTATCTGGCCGTGACGATCCTCGGCTCGCTGGTCGGCTATGTGGCCGGCGCCTATGCCACTGATCGCTGGGGCCGGCGCCTGACCTACATCGCCTTTGCGGCGGGCGCCTTCGTGATGGCCATGATCTATATGGTGATTCCGGTATCGAACACGTCGATGCTGTTCCTGGGCTTTCCGCTCGGGGTGCTGATGCAGGGCGTGTTCTCGGGCATCGGCGCCACGATCTCGGAGTCGTACCCGAGCAGCGTGCGGGCCACCGGCTACGGCGTGGCGTACAACATGGGCCGGGTGATTGGGTCGTTTTTCCCGCTGGCCGTGGGCTGGCTCAACAGCGGGCGCACGTCGCTGGCGCTGGCCATCGCCATGGTGGCCGGCGTCGGCTACGCGCTGGTGATGGTATCGGCGGCGTTGCTGCCCGAAACGTCGGGCATCGACCTGGGACAGGCCGGCGGCGGCGACCACGACGATGCCGCCGAGCCCGTGGGCGCCACCGCGGCGCCGCTGGCGCCTGCCGCGCCGGCGAGCAAGCCGGCCTGAACCGGACGGGATTCGCCAGCGAGTGCGGCAGGAGGCGGCCGGTTCGCCATGTGACGGCGGCGTTTTGACCTCGAAACAACAGTCGCCTCTGGCGAATTAAGCCGCTGCTTACCAGCGGCGTCGGCGGCCCTATAATGGCTGCTCCGCCATCGGCCACGCGTTTCGCGCGTGGCCGATGGTCCTTCCTGACGGCAATGCCGCACAGGACGGCCTGCCGTACCGTCTCTTCTCATCTCGCCATGACACCCCGACAGTCGTCCCCGGTGTGGTTGCGCCTCTGGCATCGCTTTGCCGAGGTGGAGCGCAACGCCTTTCTCGACGGCGCGCGATTTTTCGCGCCCTCGCTGCCCGCGGTATTTTCGTGGGGCCTGGTCACCGGGGTGGCCATGAGCAAATCGGCGCTGACGGTGCCCGAGGCCATCGGCATGTCGCTGCTGGTCTATGCCGGGTCCGCGCAACTGGCCGTGCTGCCGCTGTTCGCGGCGGGCATGCCGATCTGGACGGTCTGGCTCACGGCCGCCGTCGTCAACCTGCGTTTCGTGATCTTCAGCGCCGCGCTGCAGCCGCATTTCAACTATCTGCCGGGCTGGCGCCGTACGCTGCTGGGCTTCTTCAACGGCGACCTGCACTTTGTCTACTTCATGCAGCGGTACGCCGAGCCGGGCTACGCGCCGGGCAAGGAGGGGTATTTCTGGGGCATGGCGCTGATCAACTGCGCCACGTGGCAGGTGTCGTCGATCATCGGCATCGTGCTGGCCAGCCTGTTCCCGGACAGCTGGGGGCTGGCGCTGGCCGGCACGCTGGCGCTGATCCCGGTGATGATCGCGACGATCAACTCGCGCTCGACGCTGATGGCCGTGGTGGTGGCGGCCGTGGTGGCGCTGCTGTGCTTCGACCTGCCGTACCGTCTGGCGCTGGTGATTGCCGTGGTGGCCGCGATTGCCGCCGGCATGGCCAGCGACGAGATGGCGGCGCGCGCCACGCTGCGTGGTATCCGCGCCCGCAAGGGCCGCCAGCCGACCGGAGACCAGGCATGAGCCATCTCGATACCTGGATCGCCATCCTCGGCATGACCGTGGTGACCGTGTTCTCGCGGGCGCTGTTCCTGATGGCGGGCGAGCGCGTCACGGTGCCCGACCGCATCCAGCGCGCGCTGCGCTACGCGCCGGCCGCCGCGCTGGCGGCCATCATCCTGCCCGATCTGCTGACCTTCGAAGGCCATTTCACGATCGGCCCCGGCAACGACAAGCTGATGGCGGGCATCGCCGCCACGGTCTGCTATGTGCTGACCAAACGCATGGTCGGGATGATCGTGGTGGGCATGGCGGTGTACACCGCCCTGCGCCTGCTGGGCTAGACGGGCTGCGCTTCCCGATGGGCCGGCTCGGCCAGGATGCTGCCCAGGCGGGTGAGCAGGTGGGCCAGCTGGGCCTGGGTGCTGGTCCCGGTCTTGGTGAAGATGGCCTTGAGCTGCGAACGCCCGGTTTCGCGCTTGATCCCGAGCTGCATGCACGCATCGGGCAGGCCGATGCCCGTGACCAACAGCATGGCCAGCCGGTTTTCGGCCGGCGTCAGGCCGTAGAGATCGCGCAGCACGGCCGGCACCGCACGCGGCGGGTCATTCGTCTCGTGGATGGCCACCAGGATGGGCTGTCCTTCCCATTCCGACGACAGGTATAGCGCCGGCGTCAGCGCCACGGCCACGATCTGTGCCCCGCGGCCATCGGCGCCGGTGGCGTGGATGGCCTGCGCCGGCTGCAGCGTGTTGGGGTCGCACAGCGCACGCACGACATCGGCAAACGGCCGCGACAGGCGCCAGCCATTGCCGTTGCCCTGGATGCCGGCGTGCGGGTCGGCGGCCTCGCCGGACTGCAGCCGGCGCGTCCAGGGCTGCCCGGCGGCATTGGCCAGCAGGACCTTGCCCGATTCCGAAAAGACGACCACCCCGAAAGGCAGCCGGTCGAGCAGGTCGGCAGAAACGTGGCCGCGCGCCGCGACGGCATGCGTGCGGTCTCGCAGGGCCATGGCTTCGCGCAGGTGCGGAATGACCCAATCCAGCGCGCGTGCGTCGGTCTCCGCGTAGCCGTCCTCGCTGGCCGGGCGCTGGAGCACCAGGTAGATTTCATGCGCCGGACGGCGGTCGACCAGGCAGGCCATGACCGATGTCAGCGCCACGTCGTCGAACGGTTCGCCGCGAAACGTATGGTGCTGGGCCGTGGCGCCGGCGGTGTCGCGCTGGTCGATATACCAGCCGCCCACCGCCATGGACCCCGACGCCGGCATGCCGCCGTGCAGCCGGTAGGGCGGCGGCAGGATGGCCAGGTTGTCGGGGGCGCGGTTGACCAGATGGCGAACCTGTACGGTCTGCTGCGCGGTATCCAGCACGAGCAGCGATGCCTGGAGGCTGCCGCTTTGTTCGCACAGCGCGTGCAGACTGCGTTGCCACGCAAGGGGGTCGAAGACTCCTAGATAGAGACCGCGAATGGTCTCGTGCATGTCAGATGCGTTCATTACGTTACTTCCTTTGTCCTGTTCGACGGCGAGCGCGCGAGCGAAGGGTGCCGCCGTGCATCGCGACCCTGCGAAAAGGGGCGACGTGGTCCTTGCGTGCCAGGGCTGGGGCGCGGAATTGCCTGCGGTGGAGGGCGGAAGGGGCGTCAGCCGCCGTCCAGCGTGGCCGAGAGCTTCGTCAGCAGGTGGGTGAACTGCGCCTGGCTCGTGCAGCCGGTCTTGAGGAAGACGGCCTTGAGCTGGGTGCGCGCGGTCTCGTGGCGAATCCGCATGTGCTGCGCCGCCTCGGGCAAGCGTTCGCCCGTCGCCAGCCGCGCTGCAAGCCGCGTTTCGGCCGGGGTCAGGCCGTAGAGGTTGCGCAGCACGGTGTCGAGCAGGACGGACGGGGCGCCCGCCTCGTGCACCACCACCAGCGCCGCCGGCTGCTGCCATTGCGACGCAAACGCGTGCGTGGGCGGCAACGGCAGGACAAGCACTTCGGCATGGTTGCCGTGATCGTCGCTGGCGCGCGCGGCCTGCGCGCCTAGCGGATTGCCGGGGTCGCAGGCCGCCTGCACCATCTCGGCAAACGGCCGCGACAGGTGCCACGTCGTGGTCTTGCCCGATGGTTCCAGGCGGCGCGCCCAGCGTTCGCCAGCCGTGTTGGCCAGCAGCAGGTTCCGGTCCGGCGTGTAGACGCCCACGGCGAAGGCCAGCCGTTCGAGCAGGCGGGCCGACATCGAGGCCATGGTCGACAGCGCCAGCGTGCGGTCGCGCATGGCAATGGCGCTGCGCATGTGCGGGATGACCCAGTCGAGCCGGCGCGTGTCCTCGCCCGAGAAGGCGTCCTGCGACAGCGCGCGCTGCATCGAGAAATACACCTCGTAATGCGGCTGCCGTTCCACCAGGCAGGCCACGTACGAGCGCAGTTCGAACCGGTTGAAGAAATCGCGATAGAACGGATGGCGCGCCATGGCCTGCGGGCCAAGGTCGCGCGCGTCGATGTACCACGCGCCCGGCACCAGCCGGGGCGCGAAGGCCTTGGCCGGATCGATGGACTGGAAATCGTTCTCATAGGTGGTGAACAGCTCCGCCACCGGGTTGACCACTTCGTTGACGGTCACCTGGTCGCGCACCGTGTCCCACACCATCATCGACGCATGCGCCGTGTCGGCAATCTCGGTCAGCGTCCGCAGGCTTTGCTGCCACGCGGCGGGATCGAGGACGCCTTCATACAACCCGCGAATAGCGCCGTGAATGGCGGCGGCTTGTTCCATCTGACTACCCCCTTGCATTCGCCAACATCGGTTCCTTTCCACTTATCCGTCGTGCACGTCCGTGGAAATGGCCTAGCCAGTCTTTGCCGGCTGTCGTCTGGTGTCATGATGTACTAAAACTATCAAAAATAGTTCGAGTGTCTGACTATGCATACGTTTAGTACATTTAGGGCGTACATTACCGCATACGGGGCAGAGTTGTTAAGACAACATCCCCTCCTTAAGTAGGGTCTTTGTCGGCCCGCCATGTGATGCCCCTGCGGCACCCCCGCGGCAAGGCGCAAATCCGTCACGGCGATCAGGTAAAATGGCGGTTTTCCAGACTTCTGTGGACGGTTGTATGCCGTCCCCGTCCCCGCTCTTATCGCCATGACCTCTGTCCTGCGTCTTTCCGATCTCATTTCCCAAGGCAAACTCACCGGCAAGCGTGTGTTTATCCGCGCCGACCTGAACGTGCCGCAAGACGACGCAGGCAACATCACCGAGGACACGCGCATCCGCGCGTCGGTGCCGGCCATTCAGGCCTGCCTGGAAGCCGGTGCTGCCGTGATGGTGACGTCACATCTGGGCCGCCCGACCGAGGGCGAATTCAAGCCCGAGGATTCGCTGGCCCCCATCGCCACGCGCCTGTCGGAACTGCTCGGCAAGCCGGTGAAGCTGGTACAGAACTGGGTCGATGGCGTGGAAGTGGCGCCCGGCCAGGTGGTCCTGCTGGAAAACTGCCGCGTCAACAAGGGCGAGAAGAAGAACAGCGACGAACTGGCCCAGAAGATGGCCCGGCTGTGCGACGTCTACGTCAATGACGCCTTTGGCACCGCGCACCGCGCCGAAGCCACCACCCACGGTATCGCCAAATTCGCCCCCATCGCCTGCGCCGGCCCGCTGCTGGCCGCCGAGATCGATGCGCTGGGCCGCGCGCTGGGCCAGCCGGCCCGTCCGCTGGTGGCCATCGTGGCCGGTTCGAAGGTATCGACCAAGCTGACCATCCTGAAGGCGCTGGCCGACAAGGTGGACGGTCTGGTGGTCGGTGGCGGCATCGCCAACACCTTCATGCTGGCAGCCGGCCTGAAGATCGGCAAGTCGCTGGCCGAACCCGACCTGGTGGGCGACGCCCGCGCCATCATCGACATCATGGCCGCGCGCGGCGCATCGGTGCCGATTCCGGTGGACGTGGTCTGCGCCAAGGAATTCAGCGCCACGGCCGCCGCCACGGTCAAGGACGTCAAGGACGTGGCCGACGACGACATGATCCTGGACATCGGTCCGAAGACGGCCGCCATGCTGGCCGACCAGCTCAAGGCCGCCGGCACCATCGTCTGGAACGGCCCGGTCGGCGTGTTCGAGTTCGACCAGTTCGGCAACGGCACCAAGGTGCTGGCCGACGCCATCGCATCGTCGAAGGCGTTCTCGATCGCCGGTGGCGGCGACACGCTGGCCGCCATCGCCAAGTACGGCATCGCCGACCGCATCGGCTACATCTCCACCGGCGGCGGCGCCTTCCTGGAGTTCCTGGAAGGCAAGAAGCTGCCGGCGTTCGAAGTGCTGGAACAACGCGCTGCCGGCTGAAGCCCGTGCGGGCTGGCGGCGCGAGCCGGCCGGCCCATAGCCCAGTTGCCAGTTGCCCCCAGGCCCCCCGCCAGCTAACCCCAGGAAACCGCCCGCATGACCCGTTCCACCAAGATCGTCGCCACGATTGGCCCCGCGTCCAGTTCGCTGGAAGTGCTGACCCGCATGATCGGGGCCGGTGTCGATGTGGTGCGCCTGAACTTCTCGCACGGCACGGCGCAGGACCATATCGACCGCGCCGCGCTGGTGCGTGAGGCCGCCACGGCCTGCGGCCGCGAGGTGGCCATCATGGCCGACCTGCAGGGCCCCAAGATCCGCGTCGGCAGGTTCGAGAACGGCAAGGTCACGCTGAAGGCCGGCGACCCGTTCGTGCTGGACTCGAACTGCGAGACCGGCAACCAGGACCGCGTGGGGCTGGACTACAAGGACCTGCCGCGCGACGTGGGCCCGGGCGACGTGCTGCTGCTCAACGACGGCCTGATCGTGCTGGTGGTGGACCGCGTGATCGGTACCGAGATCTTCACCACGGTGCGCGTTGGCGGCGACCTGTCGAACAACAAGGGCATCAACCGCCAGGGCGGCGGGCTGTCGGCGCCGGCGCTGACCGCCAAGGACATGGAGGACATCAAGACCGCCATGGCCCTGCACGCCGACTACGTGGCCGTGAGCTTCCCGAAAAACGCCACCGACATGGAAATGGCGCGCCAGCTGGCCAACGTGGCCGGCCAGCCGCACAACCACAAGGCGCGCATGATCGCCAAGATCGAACGCGCCGAGGCCATCCGCCCGGGCGTGCTCGAGGAAATCCTGAACGCGTCGGACGGCATCATGGTGGCCCGTGGCGACCTGGCCGTGGAAGTGGGCAACGCGGCGGTGCCGGCGCTGCAGAAGCGCATGATCCGGCTGGCCCGCGAGGCCAACAAGCTGACCATCACGGCCACCCAGATGATGGAGAGCATGATCGTCAACCCGGTGCCGACGCGCGCCGAGGTGTCGGACGTGGCCAACGCCGTGCTGGACGGCACCGACGCCGTGATGACCTCGGCAGAGACCGCCGCCGGGCGCTATCCGGTGGAAACGGTCGAGGCCATGGCCGCGATCTGCCTGGAGGCCGAAAAGTCCGAGGTCGTGCAGCTGGACACCGATTTCCTGAACCAGACGTTCTCGCGCATCGACCAGTCGATTGCCATGGGTGCGCTGTTCACGGCCTATCATCTAGGCGTGAAGGCCATTGCCGCGCTCACCGATTCGGGTGCCACCGCTTTGTGGATGAGCCGTCACCGCATTCATGTGCCGATCTATGCCATGACGCCCAATCTGGCGTCGCAGCGCAAGATGCAGCTGTACCGCAATGTGGTGCCGCTGCCGCTGCAGTCGAGCACCGACCGGGACGAGGCGCTGGAACAGGCCGAGGAACTGCTGCTGGCGCAGGGCGCCGTGCAGCATGGCGATTTCATTGTGCTGACGATCGGCGAGCCGATGGGCCAGGCCGGCGGCACGAACACGCTGAAGATCGTGAGGGTCGGCAGCAAGTTCAAGTAAAGATGACGTCCGATGTGGTGCGCTGCACGGACGGCGCACCGCGGATGCGCGAACCTGCCCGGCGCAGCATCGAAAAAATACCAGATACCGTTTTTTTATTCAGGAGTTAGACATGCCACTCGTATCCATGCGCCAGCTGCTGGACCATGCCGCCGAGAACAACTACGGTCTGCCGGCCTTCAACGTGAACAACCTCGAACAGGTCCAGGCCATCATGCAGGCCGCCGACGAGGTCAACGCCCCGGTGATCATGCAGGCCTCGGCAGGCGCGCGCAAATACGCTGGCGAGCACTTCCTGCGTCACCTGATCGAAGCCGCCGTGGAAGCCTATCCGCACATCCCCGTGGTGATGCACCAGGATCACGGCCAGTCGCCGGCGATCTGCAAGGCCGCCATCGACCTGAACTTCTCGTCGGTGATGATGGACGGCTCGCTGAAGGAAGACGGCAAGACCCCGGCGGACTACGAATACAACGTCGACGTGACCCGCAAGGTCGTGCAGATGGCCCACGCGCTGGGCGTGACCGTGGAAGGCGAACTGGGCTGCCTGGGCTCGCTGGAAACCGGTGAAGCGGGCGAGGAAGACGGCATCGGCGCCGAAGGCAAGCTCGACCACTCGATGCTGCTGACCGATCCGGAGCAGGCGGCCGACTTCGTCAAGGCCACCCAGCTGGACGCCCTGGCCATCGCCATCGGCACCTCGCACGGCGCCTACAAGTTCACGCGCAAGCCCACGGGCGACATCCTGGCCATCGGCCGCATCAAGGAAATCCACGCCCGCATTCCGAACACGCACCTGGTGATGCACGGTTCGTCGTCGGTGCCGCAGGAACTGCTGGCCGAGATCCGCCAGTTCGGTGGCGACATGAAGGAAACGTACGGCGTGCCGGTGGAAGAGATCCAGGAAGCCATCAAGTACGGCGTGCGCAAGATCAACATCGACACCGACATCCGCCTGGCGATGACCGGCGCGATCCGCCGCTTCTTCGCGGAAAACCCGAGCAAGTTCGACCCGCGCGAATACCTGAAGCCGGCCCGCGAAGCCGCCAAGCAGGTGTGCAAGGCGCGCTACATCGCCTTCGGTTGCGAAGGCCAGGCCAGCAAGATCAAGGCCGTGTCGCTGGCCGATATCGCTAGCCAGTACGCGTCGGGCAAGCTCGCCCAGGTCGTGCAGTAAATCGTTTCACCGCCCCGCCCGCCCGGCGCGCGGGGCGTTCGTACTTCATGGGGCTTCGCCAACCGTACGAAGCCCCGCTTGTTTTCAGCCGCAGCCGCTTTCACACCATGTCTGACGCCCTCTACGAATCCTCCATCCAGTCCCTGCCGCTGCTCGGCCACGGCAAGGTCCGCGACAACTACGCCGTCGGCGACGACAAGCTGCTGATCGTGACGACCGATCGCCTGTCGGCCTTCGACGTGATCATGGGAGAGCCGATTCCGGCCAAGGGTCGCGTGCTGAACCAGATGGCCAACTTCTGGTTCCGGAAGCTCGCGCACATCGTGCCGAACCACGAGACGGGCGTGACGGCGGAAAGCGTGGTGGCGC
The DNA here is from genome assembly GCF_057815095.1 of Cupriavidus sp. 86D6. Lineage (NCBI taxonomy): Bacteria > Pseudomonadati > Pseudomonadota > Betaproteobacteria > Burkholderiales > Burkholderiaceae > Cupriavidus > Cupriavidus sp. 86D6. Next base: position 215,506 of record NZ_JBYPSB010000002.1, read on the forward strand.
CCGACGAAGTGGCGCAGGTCAAGGGCCGCGCCGTGGTGGTCAAGCGCCTGAAGCCGATCCTGGTGGAAGCGGTGGTGCGCGGCTATCTGGCTGGCAGCGGCTGGAAGGATTACCAGGCCACGGGCAAGGTGTGCGGCATCGCACTGCCGGCCGGCCTGCAGAACGCGCAGAAGCTGCCCGAGCCGATCTTCACCCCGGCGGCCAAGGCCGAGATGGGCGAGCACGACGAGAACATCTCGTTCGACGAGGTGGTGCAGCGCATCGGCCGCGAACTGGCCGAAAAGATGCGCGACATCTCGATCCGCCTGTACAAGGAAGCGTCCGAGTACGCGGCCACGCGCGGCATCATCATCGCCGACACCAAGTTCGAGTTCGGCCTGGACGAAAACGGCACGCTGACGCTGATGGACGAGGTGCTGACCGCCGATTCGTCGCGTTTCTGGCCGGCCGATTCGTACCAGGTGGGCACCAATCCGCCGTCGTTCGACAAGCAGTTCGTGCGCGACTGGCTGGAAGCCGTGCGCATCGACGGCAAGCCGTGGCCGAAGACCGCGCCGGCGCCGAAGCTGCCCGATGACGTGGTGCAGAAGACCGCCGACAAGTACAAGGAAGCACTGACCCGCCTGACCGGCGAGCAGCTGCAGTAAGGCGCAAGGGACAAGAACATGAGCAATGCAGCAAAGCCGGTGGTGGGCGTGGTGATGGGCAGCAGTTCCGACTGGGACGTGATGCAGCACGCCGTGGCCATGCTCAAGGATTTCAACGTGGCGTTCGAGGCGAAGGTCGTGTCGGCGCACCGCATGGCCGACGACATGTTCCGCTACGCCGAGTCGGCGCGCAGCCGCGGCATCCGCGCGATCATCGCCGGCGCCGGCGGTGCCGCGCACCTGCCGGGCATGATCGCCGCCAAGACGATCGTGCCGGTGTTCGGCGTGCCCGTGCCGTCGAAGTACCTGCGCGGCGAGGATTCGCTGCTGTCGATCGTACAGATGCCCAAGGGCGTGCCCGTGGCCACCTTCGCGATCGGCGAAGCCGGTGCCGCCAACGCGGCGCTGCATGCGATCGCCACGCTGGCCACCACCGACGATGCGCTGGCCAGCGCACTGGAAGCGTTCCGCGCCAGGCAGACCGACGCCGCGCGCGCGATGACCCTGCCTGTCTAAGTTTCAGCCGTAACAAAAGCCCGAGCCATGCCGACCGATATCCATCCTTACCTGTCCGAAGCCCATACGCCGGAGTCGCGCGCCGAATTTGGCGTGGACGCCCCCGGCGCGCCCATCCTGCCCGGCGCCTGGCTGGGCATGCTCGGCGGCGGCCAGCTGGGCCGCATGTTCACGCACGCGGCGCAGTCGATGGGCTATCGCGTCTGCGTGCTCGACCCCGACCAGGACAGCCCGGCCGGCAACGTGGCCGACCGCCATATCTGCGCCACCTACACCGATGACGCCGCGCTGGCCGAGCTGGCCAGCCTGTGCCAGGCCGTGAGTACCGAGTTCGAGAACGTGCCGTCGATCTCGCTGGACCGCCTGGAACAGGCCGGCGTGTTCGTGGCGCCGCGCGGCTACTGCGTGTCGATTGCGCAGAACCGTATTGGCGAGAAGAAGTTCTTTGCCTCGTGCGCCGAGCGTACGGGCGTGCCGCCGGCCCCGCACTGGGTGATCCAGCACGACGCCGACGTGGACAACGTGCCCGACAACGTGCTGCCCGGCATCCTCAAGACGGCGCGCATGGGGTACGACGGCAAGGGCCAGGCCCGCGTGAAGACCCGCGAGGACGTGCGCGCCGCCTGGAAGGCCATGCAGCATGTGCCTTGCGTGCTGGAGCAGATGCTGCCGCTGGCCTACGAGGTCTCCGTGCTGGCGGCCCGCGGCGCCGACGGCACCACGGCCACCTGGCCGCTGGCCGAGAACGTGCATCGCGACGGTATCCTGTTTTCCACGACGATGCCGTCGATGAGCGTGTCAGACGACATCGCCACGCGCGCCCGCGCCGCCGCTGCCACCATCACCTCGGAAATGGGTTACGTCGGCGTGCTGTGCATCGAGTTCTTCGTGCTGACCGACGGTACGCTGGTGGCCAACGAGATGGCCCCGCGCCCGCACAATTCCGGTCATATCACGATGGATGTCTGCGAGACGAGCCAGTTCGAGCAGCAGGTGCGCGCCATGGCCCGCCTGCCGCTGGGCAGCACGCGCCAGCATTCGGCCGGCAAGATGCTGAACCTGCTGGGCGACTGCTGGTTCGAGTTCGGCCTGGAGCGCACGCCCGCCTGGGACGAGGTGCTGGTGCAGCCCGGCGCCAAGCTGCATCTGTATGGCAAGAACGACGCGCGCCCGTCGCGCAAGATGGGCCACGTGAACTGCGTGGGCGACCGGGCGGAGGCCGCGGCCGCCGCGTTCGACGCCGCCGCCACCGCCCTGCATATCCCGCTCTGAGATTCGATGTCTTCACGCATGCCCACGGCCGCCGAGCTTGACGAGGCAGTTCGCCTGCTCGAAGCCGGCCAGCTCGTGGCGTTTCCGACCGAGACCGTCTACGGCCTGGGCGCGGACGCCGAGAACCCCGAGGCCGTGGCGCGCATCTTCGCCGCCAAGGGCCGCCCGTCGAACCATCCGGTCATCGTGCATGTGGTGGATGGCGGCGACGTCAGCTATTGGACCGACGAGGTGCCCGAGGCCGCGCAGAAGCTGATCGACGCCTTCTGGCCCGGTCCCCTGACGATCATCCTGAAGCGCGCCGCGCATATTCCGGCAGCCGTGGCGGGCGGGCAGGACAGCATCGGCCTGCGCTGCCCGTCGCACCCCGTGGCCCAGGCGCTGCTGTCGCGTTTCAGGCGAGGCCGGGGCGGCATTGCCGCGCCGTCGGCCAACAAGTTCGGCCAGGTCAGCCCGACCACGGCCGAGCACGTGCGCGACGAATTCGGCGGCACGGTCTACGTGCTGGAAGGCGACGGCGTGGATGTCGGCATCGAATCGTCGATCGTTGACCTGTCGCGTCTCGATACGCTGGGCCCCGTGCTGCTGCGCCCCGGCGCGATCACGGCGGCAATGATGGCCGACGTGCTGGGCACGCTGCCGCTACCGCCCGATGCCGCCGCGCCGCGCGCGTCGGGCACGCTCAAGGCCCACTACGCGCCGCGCACCACGCTGACGCTGGCGCAGGCCGAGGCCCTGCCGCAACTGCTGCAGGGCTTGCCCGAGGGCGGACGGCTGGCGTTTGTCGGCAAGACGTCCGCCAGCGCCGATCCGCGCTGCGTGTTCGTGGCCGCACCGGCCACGCCCGACGCCTATGCCCAGGCGCTGTACGGCCTGCTGCGCAAGCTCGACAAGGAAGGCTATCAGCGGCTGGTGTTCGAGCCGGTGCCCGATTCGCACGAGTGGGACGGTGTGCGCGACCGCCTGGGCCGCGCCGCGGCGGCGTTCGAAGACAGCTGAGATGTAGACGCTGGCCCTCTCCCCCGGCCCGCAAACCGAAAGCTCTTGATATGCCCCCTGGTTTTCTCCCTCTCCCGAGCACGCGGGAGCGGGGCGGGGGAGAGGGCAGGCGTGTCAAATCCTCGCCACGCCCGGATCCAACCTCAAGGCGCGCCCTTGTAAACCCACTGCATCAGCGCATCGTGTGCTTCCTGGGCACCCGAGGCGTTGGGGTGGTTGATATAGGCCACCACCACATAGCGCTCGCCATTGAGCGCATCGACATAGCCGGCCAACGCGCGCACATCGGCCAGCGTGCCGGTCTTCAGGTAGGCGTTGCCTGCCGCATTGGCGCGTGTCAGGCGGTTGCGCAGCGTGCCGTCCACGCCGAGGATCGGCAGCGAATCGATCAGCACCGGCCCCACGTTGCTGGCCAGCGCCTGCTGCAGCAGGCGGGCCATGTCGTAGGCGCTGATACGCTCGTCGCGCGACAGTCCGGAGCCGTTTTCCAGCACCAGGTTCGGCATGTCCAGGCCCTGCCTGGCCAGCCACTGGTGGATCACCCGCGACGACTTGTCGGTGCTGGCCGGTCCCTTGCGATCCATTTCCGCGCCGATCGTCAGGAACAGCTGGCGGGCCATCACGTTGTTCGAGAACTTGTTGATGTCGCGCACGATATCGCCCAGCGGCTGGCCGTAGTGGCGCGCCAGCAGGAAGGCGTTGCGCGGCACCGGGCCGCTGCGCAGGCCGGGCGGGCGCGCGAAGCGGCCGCCGGCGTTCTGCCATTCGGCGACGAAGCCGCCCCAGATGAAGTCGCTGTGGCTCAGCGTGGCCAGGTTGACGATGTGCTCGCCGCAATCGGCCGCGTAGCTGCCATCGAACGATGCCACGACCGTGCCGTCCGGCTGGGGCATGATGCTGGGCGTGGCGCGCGACTTCCAGTCGCCGCAGCGGCCGTTGGCCAGCGTCATCCGGTTGTCCACGCGCAACTGCGCCAGCGCGGGCGTGACGGCCACGTCCACGGTGCGGTTGGCGGCGTCCGGGGTGATCGTGAACGACAGCGTCTTGAATGCGTAGAGCAGGGCGTCCGGATTCACGTTGTAGGCGCGCTGCGTCTCACCGTCGATGGTGTAGCTGCCGTCCATGCCGTCGGCAAAGAAGCTGCGGTCGAGCACCACGTCGCCGTTGATGGTGGTGGCGCCAGCGGACCGGGCCGTGGCCACCAGCTTGGCCATTTCCTCGGGCACGAGCTTGGGGTCGCCCCGGCCGCGCAGATAGACGTTGCCGTTGATCGTGCCATCGGGGCCGGGCTGGTTGTCGGCGTAGAGCGATGTCAGCCAGCGGAAATCGGGCCCCAGCAGCTGCAGGCCGGCGAAGGTGGTGACCACCTTCATCGTCGAGGCCGGATTCATCGGCGTCTCGGCGTTCCAGCTCACGCGCGCCTGCGGGGCGCCCACCTTGACCACGTAGAAGCTCGCGGCGGACAGCGGCACATGGGCGCGGCGCAGCGCGGCGGTCACGGTGGCCGGCAGGCCGCTGCGCGCGGCGGCGGGATCGGCGGGTTCGGCCTTGGCACGGGCGGCACCGGCTGTCGCGGCGACGGCCGTGGCGGCTGTGGCCGCGCGGGCGGCCTTGGCATTCTTGACGGGTTTGGCCTGGGCTGCGGACAGACCGAGGATGAGCAGCGTGGCCGCGACGACGGCGGGCGACAGGCTGCGGCGGAGCAGGGGCGGGCGGATGGGCATGGCGAGCATGTTAACGCATGGCCCATGCGTGCCGGGAGACGTCATGCGGCCGTTTCAGGCCGCATTTCGTGAGCGAGGTCGACTACGCGGCGCTCGGTCCGCTCAGTTGGCCGACTGACAATCGGGTGCCGACGGAGACGCCGAAGGCGTGGCATTCGGAATCGGGAAGATCGCGTCGTAGGCCCAGTTGTAGAAGAACGCGTAGACCATGTAATAGCCGGCCACGGCAATGTCCATGATGAAGGCTTCCACCAGGCCGATCTTCAGGTACCACGCCACCGACGGCAGGAACACGATCAGCAGCCCGCCTTCGAACAGGATCGCGTGCAGCACGCGGATCGGCGTCGACTTCTTGAGCTGGCCCGTGAAGCGCAGCATCGCGCGGTCGAACAGGATGTTGTAGATGTAGTTCCACGTGGCGGCGATCAGGGCCGCCACCGCGCCAACGATGCCCATCTGGTGCAACTCGTACCCGAACACCAGGCTGGCCAGCGGCGCGAATGCGACCAGACCGATCACCTCGAAACCGACGGTGTGACGAATACGGTCTGCAGTGGTACGCATGAGGCTCTCCAATTTCAGCGAATTTCAACGATACACGGCATTCTATCGGCGAGACAGCTGATCGCAAGTTGGATACCATCTGAAAATACGATAGATGGCGGCGAATCCGCGCCGCATTTCCCCATGTCTCTGTCCTTCGACCAACTCCAGGCGTTTGCGGCCGCCGCGGAGACCGGATCGTTCTCTGCCGCCGCCCGCCAGCTTGGCAAGGCCCAGTCGGTCATCAGCGCCGCCGTGGCCAATCTGGAAGTCGATCTCGACGCCACGCTGTTCGACCGCAGCGCCCGCTACCCGGTGCTGACACCGGCCGGCGAACGGCTGCTGCTGGAAGCGCGCGTGATCCTGGAACGCTGCGAGCATTTCCGTGGCGTGGCCAAGAGCCTGGGCGAGGGGGTGGAGTCGCGCCTCACGCTGGCCGTGGACGAGTTGTATCCCGAAGAAACGCTGGGCGAACTGCTGACCGAGTTTTCCGAGCGATTCCCGTCGGTCGAACTCGAAATCCTGTTCCCGCTGATGGAGGACGTCAGCCGCCTGGTGCTGAGCCAGTGCGCGGACCTGGGCATCATGTGGCGACAGGAAATCCTGCCGCCGGAACTGGGCTTTCACGCGCTCGGCTGGGTGCCGATGCCGATCATCTGCGCACCCGACCACCCGCTGGCCGCGCAGCCGCGCGTGGATTTCGAGGAACTGAAACGCTACCGCCAACTGATGGTGGCCACGCGCAGCGACAGCGAGGAAAAGAAACGCCTGCGCGTGGCCGCCGAAGTCTGGTGGGTGGAAAGCCAGTGGGTCATCGTCGAACTGGTCAAGCGCCGCCTGGGCTGGGCGTTCGTGCCCTGGCACGTCGCCGCCAACTCGCCGGCGGCAGCCGGGCTGGTGTCGCCGCAACTGACATTCCAGGACCAGGACTGGCCCGTCGCCATGGAAATCGTCTGGCACAAGCAGCGCCCCCTGGGCAAGGCCGCCACGTGGCTGAAGGAACGGGTCAGCCAGCAGGCGTTACCGGTGCCGGAGGGGCGGTAGACGGGCGCCGGAGAAACGCATTGCCGATCACGCCATATTTGATGATTCGCATGAAACGCTGCATTTGGATGGTCTACGGCAGACGGAAGGTCGCCGCATCGATATAGATAGTTGCATTTCAACGCAAGGAGGTAACGATGCGGGTATCTGTCTTGTCGTACATGCGCGCGGCCATGCTGGCGGCGATATTGATGCTGGTAGTGGGGTCGGCATTCGCCACGCCGCCAGCCTTTGTCTATCGCGGTTCGAATGTGCCGCCGGAACAGGTGTTCCACAATGGCTTCCCGAGCCCGGGAACCAACAACGACGTGTACGACCACGTGGGCGGCAGCTCATGCATGGAGAGGACCTCCGCGTTCGTTCCGACGTCGGCACAGGAATCCGTTGCGCATCAGTTTGCCAGCCGATGGCTGGTCGGGCGCGGCAGCCGCAGTTATGTGTATCGCATTCGGGCCACGGCGAGGTTCTATAGCGCCTATGCGTCGTTGCGGGACGCGTACACGCGACTGGGGAACGTGATTTTCCGGACCACCGCCGAGCGTTTCCGGCACGAGGACGAATGGATGGCGTACAGCGGCGTGCCGAACAACCTGGTGGAATCCGTCCAGATATTCGAGCGCAATGCCGACACGGGGCAAATGGAAGTCGTCGCCGAGCAGCGGAATCCGGCTTACGTCGCGGGGAACACAGTGGCGAACCAGCATCCGTTCTTTATTCGCAGGGCCCCGACCAGTACGGTGCAGCTTGTAACTCCCGCGTTGCCCGGCACATCGGGTGCGCTTGCTTCGGTCTGTTCGCTCTGCAACATCACCGAGGAAGAAGAGGAGGATCGCCGCCGCAAGCGGTCGGCGGACGCTTCCACCCAGGCCAAGGCCTGCAATTACTTTTCGATTCGCGAGGACGACTCGCCGGCGTCGGTTGTCGATCCGATCACCGGCGAGGAAGTCAAGCGTTACGTGCCATGGCAGACGCGCGTGCAGCGCAATGGCTATTCCAGCATCGAGACGCCTCTGGGGTGTCAGACGGTGACGGGCGCCGCTCCGCTGGCCGATCTGGTCGCCGTCAAGTGTGATGGCCTGCGGAATGTCAGAAGATTCCGGGTTTCCATCGGGGCAGGAGGTAAGGCCAACACATGGGTGGACAAAAGCTTCGACGATGGGGTCGAGGGCGAATGGTGGGGTCGCAAAAGCTCGGAAATTCCGGTCGTCAATACGCGTTACACGCTGGCCGACTATGGCTATTCGATCTATGACGTCTTCAGCAATACCACCGGCAACTGGTGGTCGGGGCTGACGGTACGGCCGTTCTACCCCGATCTGCCGTACACCGAATCGGGCGTGTGTGCCTATGACGCGGCCCGACACAAGACCTTGCTGCTGTGTCTGCCGCCAAGTGGCATTGTTGCCCGGCTGGAAGGCCGCAGCAACAATGCGATCAGCTCCATCGAGGCGCCTGCCGATCATGCCTACAAGATCTGCGAAGACGCTGGCTTTGCCGGGCGATGCCATATCCTGAGAGGCGACGCGAGTCAGACAGATTTGAGCCGATTGGGAATGAACGACAATATCTCGAGCATCCGGGCCTGCTACAAGCCCGTCCCCAATACCTGGCAGCCTGCCCCGAACAATCGAGGCCTGATCGGCACGGTTTATTACCAGGTCGAGGCAACGTCCGGGCTGCGCGAGTACTACCAGCTCAACAAGAGCAGCTATGGCCCGATGCCGGTCAATCAGCGCAGCAACGCCGACTGGACCTACCTCCCGGACTACGACGAGTGCTGATCCGGGGCGGACGCCGATGACGGCGGCGCGGGCTGTTGCTGCGCCGCCTCGGCGTCATACCCATGCCATCCGCCTCCCAGCGCCTTGATCAATGTGATGGCGGCCGTGTACTGGCGATCCATGATGCGCAGCGTCGTGGTTTCGGCGGTGTAGGCCGCCGTCTGGGCGGTCAGCACGTCGAGCAGGCCGGCGGTGCCGGCCTTGTAGCGGTTGTTGACCAGCGACAGCGCCTCACGCGCGGAGCGCAGGGCGTCGCCCTGGACCACGGCTTCCTGCTCAAGCACGCGTGCCGAGGCCAGGTTGTCTTCGACTTCCTGGAAGGCGCTCAGCACGGTCTGGCGATAGTTGGCCACGGTCTGGTCGTAGGCGGCCACGGCCTGCGCCTTGGCCGCACTGCGCAGGCCGCCGTCGAACACCGTGCCGGCCAGGCCGGCGCCGACGGACCACACGCGGTCGGGTAGCGACAGCCAGCGCGCCAGCGTGCTGGCCGTGAGGCCGCCCGTGGCCGACAGCGACAGGGTGGGATAGTAGGCCGCCTGCGCCACGCCGATATCGGCATTGGCCGCCGCCATGCGGCGTTCGACCGCGGCGATGTCGGGGCGGCGTTCCAGCATTTGCGAAGGCACGGCCACTGGCACCACGGGCACCGGTGTCTGCAAATCGGCCGGCGCGATGTTCAGTTCCGAAGGCGGCCGTCCGACGAGGATGGCGATGGCATGTTCGAGCTGCGCGCGGCTGATCTGGATATCGAGCTGCTGGGCCTGGGCCGACTTGAGCTGTGTTTCCGACTGCAGCACGTCAGAGCGTTGCGCGGTGCCGGCCTTGTACTGGTTCTGCACCAGTTGCAGCGACCTGGCGTAGTCGGCCACGGTGCGATCGAGCAGCGCGCGCTGGGCGTCGGCCACGCGCAGCGAGAAGTAGCTCTGCGCCAGCGTGGCCTGCGTGGACAGCAGCGTCGATGCCAGGTCGGCCTGGCTGGCCTGCGCGCCCGCTTCGGCGCTTTCCACCTGGCGGCGGATGCGGCCCCAGATATCGATTTCCCAACTCGCCGACAGCGTGGCGTTCTGGCCGTCGACCACATGCCCGGCCGCGCTGGACTTGCCACGCGATACGCCGGCATTGGCGCCCACCGTCGGGAAATAGCCCGCGCGTGCGGCCGCCAGCGATGCGGTGGCCTGGCGGTAGATCGCCTCGGCTGCCTTGATGTTCTGGTTCGACACCTGCACCTGCGATATCAGGTCGTCCAGCGTGGGGTCGTTGAACACGCGCCACCAGTCGGGGCGGCCGGCGGCGTCCTGCGGCTCGGCGGTCTTCCAGTCGCCGGTCCAGGCGGGCATGGCGTCGCTGGCTTCCTTGAAGGCCTTGGGTACGGGTGCGTCGGGACGCTTGTAGTCGGGGCCGACCGCGCAGCCGGCCAGCAGGGCACAGGCCAGGGCCACCACCGAAAATGAATAGGAGCGTTGGAACATGGCGGATGAATTCTTCAGTGTTCGAGTTGCGGCGCGGCGCCGCGTTGCTGCCGGCGTGTGCGCCAGGCATTGACCTTCAGGCGCCAGCGGTCGAGCGTCAGGTAGACCACCGGCGTCGTGTAGAGCGTCAGCAACTGGCTGACCACCAGGCCGCCGACGATCGAGATACCCAGCGGCGCGCGCAGTTCGGCGCCATCGCCGCGACCCAGCGCCAGCGGAACCGCGCCCAGCAGCGCGGCGGCCGTGGTCATCATGATTGGCCGGAAACGGAGCAGGCAGGCGCGGTAGATGGCGTCGCGCGGGCTCAGGCCGTCGCGCCGTTCGGCGTCGATGGCGAAGTCGATCATCATGATGGCGTTCTTCTTGACGATGCCGATCAGCAGGATCACGCCAATCAGCGCGATGATGCTGAACTCGGTCTTGAACAGCAGCAGCGCCAGCAGCGCGCCCACGCCCGCCGACGGCAGCGTCGACAGGATCGTCAGTGGGTGAACGTAGCTCTCGTAGAGTATGCCCAGCACGATGTAGATCGTGATGATGGCGGCCAGGATCAACAGCGGCTGGCTCTTGAGCGAATCCTGGAAGGCCTTGGCGCCCCCTGCGAAGTTGGCCTGCAGCGTCTCGGGTGCGCCGATCTGCGCCATGGCCAGCTTGATGGCGTCGGTGGCCTGCGACAGCGAATAGCCCTCGGCCAGGTTGAACGAGATGGTGGACGCGGCAAACTGGCCCTGGTGATTCACGCCCAGCGGCGTGCTGGTGGGCGTCACGCGCGCGAAGGCCGATAGCGGCACGCGCTTGCCGCCGCCGGTGACCACGTAGATGTCCTGCAGCGCATGCGGGCCCTGCAGGTATTCCGGGCTCAGCTCCATGACCACGCGGTACTGGTTCAGCGGGTGATAGATCGTCGACACCAGCCGCTGCCCGAACGCGTCGTTCAGGATGGCATCGACCTGCTGGGCCGTGACGCCGAGCTTCGATGCCGTATCGCGGTCGATGATGACCGACGTTTGCAGGCCCTTGTCGTTGGTGTCGGTGTCCACGTCCTCCAGGCCCTTGATGTTCGAAATCGCCGCGCGCACCTTGGGTTCCCACGTGCGCAACACTTCGAGGTCATCGGACTGCAGCGTGAACTGGTAGGCCGAACTGCTCTGGCGGCCGCCGATGCGGATGTCCTGCACCGGCGTCAGGAACAGGCTCGCGCCGGGCTCCCTGGCCAGCTTGCCGCGCAGCCGCGCCACGATCTGGTCGGCCGTCTCCTTGCGCTCGGACAGCGGCTTGAGCGTGACGAACATCTGGCCCGTGTTGCGCTGCGACCCACCCGTGAAGCCCGTCACGTTGACCACGGCCGGGTCCGACTGCACGATCTTGATGAAGTTGTCGAGCTTGGTGCGCATCAGCTGGAACGACGTGGCCTGATCCGCACGGATAAAGCCGATCAGCCGCCCGGTGTCCTGCTGTGGGAAAAAGCCCTTGGGCACGATCACGTACAGGTAGACGTTCAGCGCAATGGTCAGCAGCAGCACGATCCAGACCACCGGGCCATGGCGCAGCGCCACGCCCAGCGTGCGCGCATAGCCGTTCTGCAGGCGCACGAACAGGTGTTCCGTGGCCCGGTGGAAGCGGCCCTGCGTCTCTTCATGCACCGGGCGCAGCAGCCGGGCGCACATCATCGGCGTGGTGGTCAGCGAGACCACCAGCGACACCAGGATGGCCACCGACAGCGTAATTGCGAATTCCTGGAACAGCCGGCCCACGATGCCACCCATCAGCAGCAGCGGGATGAACACCGCGATCAGCGACAGGCTCATCGACAGCACCGTGAAACCCACTTCGCGCGCACCGCGCAGCGCGGCGGCCAACGGCTTCATGCCTTCCTCGATGTGCCGCGAGATGTTCTCCAGCACCACGATGGCGTCATCGACCACGAAGCCCGTGGCGATCGTCAGCGCCATCAGCGACAGGTTGTTCAGCGAGAACCCGGCCAGGTACATGATCGTGAACGTGCCCACCAGCGACACCGGCACGGCCACGCTCGGGATCAGCGTGGCGCGCACGTTACGCAGGAACACGAACACCACCATGATGACCAGCGCCACCGAGATCATCAGCGTGTGCTCCACCTCGCGCAGCGACGCGCGGATGGTGGGGGTGCGGTCCATCATCACGTCCAGCGAGATCGTGGCCGGCACCATCTTGCGCAACTGCGGCAGCAGGTCGTTGACGCGGTCCACGGTCTCGATGATGTTGGCGCCCGGCGAGCGGTTCAGCACCAGCAGCACCGACGGCTGGCCGTTGGCCGAGCCCGCGTTGCGGATGTCCTGCACCGAATCCACCACATTGGCCACGTCCTGCAGCCGCACCGGCACCGCAAACGAGTTCGGGCCGCCGCTGTTGACGTTGCCGCCCGTGGCACCCGTGCTGATGGTGGTGGTGCCGCTGCTGGTAGTGATCGTGGTGGTGGTGACGCCGTTGACGGTCTTGGTGCTGACGTTGCCGCCCGCGGCCGCGTTGGCCGTGCTGGCGATCAGCGCGCCGGCCGATGTCGACGAATAGGTGCCCGGCGTGGCGTAGCGGATGATCAGCGGCATGTAATCCTTGGCCGCCATCGCCTGGTCGTTGGCATAGACCTGCCATGCCGTGCTGGGGTTGTCCAGGATGCCCAGCGGCCGGTTCGCGTTGGTGGCGCTGATCGTGTTGCGCACGTCCTCCAGCGAAATGCCGTAGTGGTTCAGCGCGGTCGGATTCAGCTCCACCCGCACGGCCGGCAGCGACGAGCCGCCGATCGTCACCTGGCCCACGCCCTCCACCTGCGACAGCTTCTGGGCGAGGATCGTCGACGCCGCGTCGTACAGCTGGCCGCGCGTCATCGTCGGCGACGTCAGCGCGATGATCATGATCGGCGCGTCGGCCGGGTTCACCTTGCGGTAGGTGGGGTTGTTCGGCAGGCTGGTGGGCAGCGTGGCGCGCGACGCATTGATGGCCGCCTGGACGTCGCGGGCGGCGCCGTCGATGTCGCGCGACAGGTCGAACTGCAGCGTCACGCGCGTGGAGCCCAGCGAACTGCTCGACGTGATCTCGGTCACGCCCGCGATGGCGCCCAGCGCACGCTCCAGCGGCGTGGCCACGGTGGCGGCCATGGTCTCGGGGCTGGCGCCGGGCAGCGAAGCCGAGACCGAGATGGTGGGAAAGTCCACCTGCGGCAGCGGCGACACCGGCAGCAGCCGGAACGCGGCAATGCCGGCCAGCAGGATGCCGATGGTCAGCAGCGCGGTCGCGACCGGGCGGTGGATGAAGGTGGCCGAGAGGTTCATCAGGCGTTCGGTTCCTGCGGACGCGGCGTCACGCGGTGGCCGCCGTGGCTGCCATCGTCGCCGTCGCCGCGGTCATCGTCGCCGCCGTTCGGATTGCCGGACCTGCGGACGCGCCAGTCCTTGAGGCGGTATGCCACGCGGTCGAACGCCAGGTAGATCACCGGCGTGGTGAACAGCGTCAGCACCTGGCTGACCAGCAGGCCGCCCACCATCGTGATACCCAGCGGCCGGCGCAGTTCCGAGCCGATGCCGGAGCCCAGCATCATCGGCAGCGCCGCCAGCAGCGCGGCCATGGTAGTCATCAGGATGGGCCGGAAGCGCAGCAGGCAGGCCTGGAAAATGGCGTCGTACGGCTTCATGCCATGCTCGCGTTCGGCTTCGAGCGCGAAGTCGATCATCATGATCGCGTTCTTCTTGACGATGCCGATCAGCAGGATGATGCCGATGATCGCGATGATGCCCAGGTCCTGCTGGAAGACCAGCAGCGCCAGCAGCGCGCCGACCCCCGCCGAGGGCAGCGTGGAAAGGATCGTCACCGGGTGGATGGTGCTCTCGTACAGCACGCCCAGCACGATGTACATGGTGATCACGGCGGCCAGGATCAGCCACAGCGTGTTCGACAGCGAGGCCCGGAACGCCAGCGCAGCGCCCTGGAATTCGGTGGACATCGAGATCGGCAGGCCGATTTCCTGTTCCACCTTGGTGATCTTGTCGACAGCGGCACCCAGCGATTCGCCCGGCGCCAGGTTGAACGAGATCGTGGCCGCCGGGAACTGCCCCTGGTGGTTGATCACGAGCGGGCCGGTGCGTTCGGAAATCCGCGCGATCGAGCCCAGCGGCACCTGTCCGCCCGACGACGACGGCAGCCGCAGTTCGGCCAGCGATGCGGGGCTGGTGCGGAATTCCGGCATGGTTTCCAGCACCACGCGGTACTGGCTGGACTGGGTGAAGATGGTCGAGATCAGGCGCTGGCCAAACGCGCTGTACAGCGCGCTGTCGATCACCGCCGTGGTGATGCCGAAACGCGCGGCGGCGTCGCGGTCGATCTCCACGAAGGCGCGCAGGCCGTTGTTCTGCTGGTCGCTGGCCACGTCGCGCAGTTCGGGCTCGCGCTGCAGCCGTTCGACGAGCTTCGGCACCCATTCGGCCAGCACGGTGGGGTCGGGATCTTCCACCGTGAACTGGTACTGGGTGCGCGCCACGCGGTCTTCGATCGTCAGGTCCTGCACGGGCTGCATGTAGAGCGACACGCCGCCAAGCTTGTGCACCGCCTGCTGCAGGCGGTCGGTCACCACGGCCATCGAATCGCGCTCGCCCTTGGGCTTCAGGTTGATCAGCATGCGCCCGGCGTTGATGGTCTGGTTGGTGCCATCCACGCCGATGAACGACGACACGCTGGCCACCGCCGGGTCTGCCAGGATCACCTTCTGCACGGCTTCCTGCTTGCGTCCCATCGACTGGAACGAACTGGTCTGCGCGGCCTCGGTGATGGCCTGGATCACGCCGGTGTCCTGCACCGGGAAGAAGCCCTTGGGCACCACCAGATAGAGCAGGCCGGTCAGCACCAGCGTGCCGACGGCCACGACCAGCGTGGCGGTCTGGCGCGCCAGCACCCATTCGAGCGCCCGGCCGTACCGGTCGATCACATTGTCGAAGAAGCGGCCCGTGGCCAGGTGGAAGCGCGACTGTTCGCTTTCCGGCACATGACGCAGCAGGCGGGCGCACATCATCGGCGTCAGCGTCAGCGACACCACGGCCGAGATCAGGATCGACACCGCCAGCGTGATCGCGAACTCGCGGAACAGCCGCCCGACCACATCGCCCATGAACAGCAGCGGAATCAGCACGGCCACCAGCGAGAACGTCAGCGAGATGATCGTGAAGCCGATCTGCTTCGACCCCTTCAGCGCGGCCTCCATCGGGGAATCGCCTTCCTCGATGTAGCGCATGATGTTCTCGATCATCACGATGGCGTCGTCCACCACGAAGCCCGTGGCGATGGTCAGCGCCATCAGCGTGAGGTTGTTGATCGAGAAGCCGGCCAGGTACATCACGCCGAACGTGCCCACAAGGGACAGCGGCACGGCCACGCCCGGGATGATCGTGGCCGACAGGTTGCGCAGGAAGACGAAGATCACCATCACCACCAGCGCGATGGCCAGCAGCAGCTCGAACTCCACGTCCTTGACCGAGGCGCGGATCGTGGTGGTGCGGTCGGTCAGCACCTGCGCATGGACCGAGGCCGGCAGCGCCGACTGCAGCTGCGGCAGCAGCGTCTTGATGCGGTCCACCACCTCGATCACGTTGGCGCCCGGCTGGCGCTGGATATTGACCACGATGGCCGGCTTGGCATTGGCCCACGCGGCCAGGCGGCTGTTCTCGGGGCCGTCGATGATGTCGGCCACGTCGGTGATGCGGATCGGCGCGCCGTTCTGGTAGCCGATGATGATCTGCCGGTACTCGTCGGCCGACTTGAGCTGGTCGTTGGCGTCGATGGTCGAGGCGCGCGACGGGCCGTCGAAGCTGCCCTTGGCGCCGTTGACGTTGGCGCTGCCGATGGCGGTGCGCAGGTCGTCGATCGACATGCCCAGGTTGGCCAGCGCCGTCGGGTTGGCCTGGATGCGCACGGCGGGGCGCTGGCCGCCGCTGATGGTGACCAGGCCCACGCCCTGGATCTGCGAGATCTTGGCGGCCACGCGGGTGTCCACCATGTCCTGCAGCTTGGGCAGCGGCAGGGTGTCGGACGTCATCGCCAGCGTCATGATCGGCGCGTCGGCCGGATTGACCTTGCTGTAGACCGGCGGCATCGGCAGGTCGGCGGGCAGCAGGTTGCCGCCGGCGTTGATGGCGGCCTGCACCTCCTGCTCGGCCACGTCCAGCGACAGCGTCAGCTCGAACTGCAGCGTGATGACCGACGCGCCGCCCGATGACGACGACGACATCTGCTTGAGGCCCGGCATCTGGCCGAACTGGCGCTCCAGCGGCGCCGTGACCGACGACGTCATCACGTCGGGACTGGCGCCGGGGTACAGCGTGGTGACCTGGATGGTCGGGTAATCGACCTCGGGCAGGGCGGAGAGCGGCAGCAGCTTGAATGCGACCAGCCCCGACAGCAGGATGGCCAGCATCAGCAGGGCCGTCGCCACCGGCCGCTCGATAAAGATGCGTGAAGGATTCATGCCGCTTCCCTGTCCTCTTCTCTTACTGCTGCGGCCGCTGGCCCACGCTGGCGCCCGGGTTCGCCGGCGTGCTGGTGGCCGGATTCGGGCTGGTGTCCGCGTCGCGCATGCGTCGGCGTTCGCCCGGTGCGCCAGCCGCTGCCGAAGCGCCCGCCCCGTCTCCGGCCGCGCCCGGTGCCGCGTGGGTGCCGCTTGCGCCGCCATGCGCGCCGCTGGCGCCGCCCCAGTTGCCACGGCGGCCACGCGCCCGCGCGGCGCTCGACGGCTGCAGCTGCGCGGCGCGCGCGGCCGGGTCCACCGCTTCCACGACCATGCCTTCCTTGAGGCGGTCCGCGCCGTCCACCACCACGCGCTGGCCGGGCTCCACGCCCTTGAGCACGGCGGTGCGGGCGCCATCGCTCGGACCCAGCGTCACCACCTGAACCTTCACGGTGTTGTCGTCGCCCACCACGTAGACAAAGGTGCCTTGCTGGCCACGCTGGATGGCGGCCACCGGGATCACGGTGGCGTCTTCCATGGTATCCACGCGGGTGCGCACGTTCACGAACTGGTTCGGGAACAGCATGCCGTCGGTGTTCTGGAAGATGGCCTTGAGCTTGACCGTGCCGGTAGTGGTGTCGATCTGGTTGTCGGTGGTCAGCAGCGAACCCTCGGCCAGCTGGTTGCGCATCTGCCGGTCCCACGCCTGCACCTGGAGCTTCTCGCCGGCGTTCAGCTTCCTGAGCACGGCGGGCAGGTTGTCCTCGGGAATCGTATACAGCACGGTGATCGGCTGGATCTGCGTGATCAGGGCGATGCCATTGGTGTCGCCGGTGCTGACGATGTTGCCGGGGTCCACCTGGCGCAGGCCGATGCGGCCCGAGGTGGGCGCCACGATGCGCGTGTAGCCCAGGTTCAGCCGCGCGTTGTCGACGTTGCCCTGGTCGGTCTTGACCACGCCTTCGTACTGGCGCACCAGCGCGTCCTGCGTGTCCACCTGCTGCTTCGAGATCGAATCCTGCGCCAGCAGCGTCTTGTAGCGTTGCTGGTCCAGCCTGGCGTTCTGCAGCAGCGCCTGGTCACGGGCCAGCTGGCCCACGGCCTGGTCCAGCGCGGCCTGGAACGGGCGCGGATCGATTTCGGCCAGCACGTCGCCAGCCTTGACCATCTGGCCTTCCTTGAACAACACCTTGAGCAGCGGGCCGGACACCTGCGCGCGCACGGTGACGTTGGCCACCGGCGTCACATTGCCCAGGCCATTGAGCACCACATCCATGTTGCGCTTGCTGACCGTATTGACCACCACGGGCGAGCGCGGCATGGCGTTCGGCCCGCCCTGGCCGCCGGGCCCGCCCGCCCCGCGCCGGCCTGCCCCCATGCCCGCCGCCCCGCTGGCGGCGCCGGGTGTGCCGGCCGCGGCCTCCTGCGCCGCCTTGCGGTGGCTGTGCCAGTACCAGCCGGCGCCCGCCAGCACGACCATGACGGCGACGGCAATCCAGGTGCGGCGGCGCGAACGGACCGGGCCGCGTGGCGGGGTGGGGGGAATAGGTTGACCTTGTTCTGGGTGGGACATGAACGGAATCCTGGGAACCGGCACGACATAAAAGGCGCGCGTGCCAAACGGTATTCGCACAGCGACTGTGACGGCGAAGTGGCAGCAGTATGCCGCATCGCGAGGGCAGGGCGACCCGCCGTCAGGTGGGATGGCGCCCGGCGGGGCGCGTCATGGATGCAAGCATAATGTGCAGCCGTGATCCCACGTATTTCGCGGTTTCCCGCTTTTATTACAGTGGGTTACGGGCGGCTTGGGTGTAACGTCCAGAAACAAAACCGTCCCGGGCATTTGCAAGGTTGCATGCCCGTCCTGACTATCATGTGCCTATGCGTACAAACCAGCCCACACAGATTCTCGTCGTCGACGACGATCCCGAATTGCGCGACCTGCTGCGCGAATACCTGACCTCGCAAGGCTTTGCGGTGTCGGTGCTGCACGATGGCGATGGCCTGCAGGCCCGGCTGGAGCGCGAGCGCCCGGCGCTGATCGTGCTGGACCTGATGATGCCCAAGGTCGATGGCCTGACCGCCCTGCGCAACCTGCGGGCCAAGAACGACGACATCCCCGTGATCCTGCTGACCGCGCGCAGCGACGAGATCGACCGCATCGTCGGGCTGGAGATTGGCGCCGACGACTACCTGGGCAAGCCTTTCTCGCCGCGCGAGCTGCTGGCCCGCATCAACGCCGTGCTGCGCCGCAAGCTGGCCCGGCCGGCCGCCGCGCCGGAAGACCGCGAATCGATCGCCTTCGGGCCGTTCCGGGTCAATTTCCGCCAGCGTTCGCTGGAACGCAGCGGCCAGGCCGTGTCGATCAGCGATACCGAATTCGCGCTGCTGAAGCTGTTGCTGATGCATCCGCTGGAAGTGCTGTCGCGCGAGCGGATCGTCGAGCTGATGTATGGCACCGCCAACGGCATCAGCGACCGGGGCATCGACGTCCAGATCTGGCGCCTGCGCCGGCTGCTCGATGAAGACGCGCAGCGCCCGCGCTATATCCAGACCGTACGTGGCCGGGGCTACACCTTTGTGCCTGACGAAGCCGAGGACAGCGTTCCGCAATAAGGCTCCCGTCACGGAGCCTCCGCATGAAGCCAAGGCATGAAGCTAAGAATCGACACCCTGTTCGGCCGCATGGCGCTGCTGATCGCCGCCGTGCTGATGATCAGCCACTTCTCGTGGCTTGCCATCCTGCGCATGGATCGGCGCCAGCAGCAGATCGACTATTCGGTCGAGCAGATGCTGTTCCAGCTGGACAGCATCCAGCGCGCCCTCGACGCCAGGCCGCCCGTGCCGCTGCCGAGCCTGGTCGAAGTGGCCGATACCGCCGCGGCGGACGAGCACGCCGGCCGCCCGCAAGGGGGGCGGCCGCGCCGCCTGGTGGACCAGTTCACGCGCCGCCTGCCGCCGGGCTCCGAAGTGCGGCTGGAGGACGAACTGTCCACGCCCCGGCTCTGGATCAAGCTGCCCAACCGCAATCGCTGGATCGCCATGCCGATCCTGTTCGTGCATAACCCGCCGCCCGACAACAGGCTGATTCCGGGCGTGGTGCTGGTGGTAGGGGTGGCCATCGTCTTCGCGCTGTTCGTGGCGTGGCAGATCCAGCGCCCGGTGCGCGATATGGCCGAGGCGGCCGAAAAGCTGTCGCGCCAGCAGGCCGTGCCGCCGCTGCGCGAGCGCGGGCCGCACGAGTTGCGCCAGCTGATCGTGCGTTTCAATCGCATGGTGGCCGACCTGTTCCGTATCGACCAGGAGCGCAACACGATGCTGGCCGGCATCGCGCACGACCTGAAGACGCCGCTGGCGCGGCTGCGCCTGCGGGCCGAGATGCTGTCGGATCCCAAGGCGGCGGCCGGTGTGACGCGCGACGTGGACTCGATGTCGGCCATCGTGGAGCAGTTCCTGACCTTTGCGCAGAGCAGCGAGTCCACGGCCCGGCCGGTGCCGGTGGACAAGCGCATTGGAGAACTGGCGGCGTCGCTGCAGGAGCAGGACAGGCAGGTGGTGCTGGAACTGACCGCCGGCGACGGCTTCCGCATGATCGCCACCCAGCTGGACCGCATCATCGGCAATCTGGTGGACAACGCGTATGCCTACGGGGCCCCGCCGGTCTATGTGGCGACGTCGCGCACCACCGAGGGCTGGTGCCTGACCGTGGAAGACCAGGGCCCGGGCATCCCGGCCGACGCCATCGAGCGTGTGACCATGCCGTTCGTGCGGCTCGACCCGGCACGCGGCGGCAATGCGCATTCCGGGCTGGGCCTGGCGATTGTCGACCGTCTGGTCCGGCAGGGCGGCGGCAGGCTGACGATCAGCAACCGCGACGAAGGCGGCCTGCGCGTGGAGATGGTGTTCCCGTTCACGGCGATGGCCCAGGCGGCCTGATCGCGCTCAAACCTTCTTCTTTTCCCCGATCCGGCTTTCCTTGCCGGCCAGCAGTTTGGCGATATTGCTACGGTGGCGGGCAATCAGCAGGATGCCGATGACCAGCACGGCGCCGGCAATGATATCCACGCCGAACATCAGCACGTAGAAGAACGGCGCGAAGATCGCGGCCACCAGGGCGGCCAGCGACGAATAGCGGAAGAAGAACGCGATGATGAGCCAGCTGGCCAGCGTGCCGGCGCCCAGCAGCGGGTCGATCGCGAACAGGATGCCCGCGGCGGTGGCCACGCCCTTGCCGCCCGCGAAGCGGTGGAATACCGGGAACAGGTGGCCCAGGAACACGGCCAGCGCGGCCAGCGCGATGCCGGTATCGTCCACGCCGTAGCCCGGGCCCAGGTGCTTGACCAGCATGATCGCCACATAGCCCTTCAGGCCATCGCCGATCAGCGTCAGGATCGCGGCCTTCTTGTTGCCGGTGCGCAGCACGTTGGTGGCGCCGGGGTTGCCGGAGCCGTAGCTGTGCGGATCGGGCAGGCCCATGACCTTGCTGACCACCACGGCGAACGACACCGATCCGATCAGGTAGGCGATGACGGCAAATATCAGGTTGACCATTGTGTGGGAATAAAGACAAGGAATTTCAGGCTGGCGCGATTGTAGCGCGGCACGGCGCCGGCGCACGCCGTGGTTTCCCCAGCGTCCGGCAATCGGGCGGGTGGCCTGGTCGCCATCAGTCGGGCAACGCGCAAGCCACCGGCCTGGCGTCCAGCAGATCGGTCAGCACGCCCGGCGCGATGCTGATCAGGTAGCCGCGCCGTCCGCCGTTGATATAGATAGTGTCCAGCGCCAGCACGGTGCCTTCCACGTAGACCGGCATGCGCTTCTTCGTGCCGAACGGCGATGTGCCGCCCACCATGTAGCCGCTGTGGCGCTGGGCCACCTCGGGCTTGCACGGCTGCACGCTCTTGGCGCCGATCTGCCGCGCCAGGTTCTTGGTCGATACCGAGCAGTCGCCATGCATCAGCACGATCATCGGCCTGGCGGCCTCGTCCTCCATCACCAGCGTCTTCACCACATTGTGCTCGGGCACGCCAAGCTGGCGCGACGATTCGCCGGTGCCGCCGTGGTCGACATAGTCGTAGGTATGCTCGCCGAACGCCACACTCTGCTTGCGCAGCATCTGCGTGGCCGGTGTCTCGGAGACGTGTTTCTGCTTGCTCATGGAACGGAATGTCAGCGCCGGCTCAGCCGCGCGGATGGTGATGCTGGTGCAGCTCGCGCAGGCGCTCGCGCGCCACGTGCGTGTAGATCTGCGTGGTGGAGATATCGGCATGGCCCAGCAGCAGCTGCACCACGCGCAGGTCGGCGCCGTGGTTCAGCAGATGCGTGGCAAAGGCATGCCGCAGCGTATGCGGCGACAGCGGGGCGTGGATGCCGGCCTCGCGCGCATGCTTCTTGATCAGGTGCCAGAACGTCTGGCGCGTCATGCCTTCGCCGCGCTGGGTGACGAACAGTGCGTCGCAGGCGCGGCCGGCCAGCAGCGCTGGGCGGCTTTCGGCCAGGTAGCGGCGCAGCCAGTCGCCGGCCTGGGCGCCAAACGGCACCAGCCGTTCCTTGTTGCCCTTGCCGCCCACCACGCGCGCCACGCCTTCGTTGAGCCCGATCTCGATCGTCTTCATGTTCGTCAGCTCGGACACGCGCAGCCCGCTGGCATACATCAATTCGAGCATGGTGCGGTCGCGCAGGCCCAGCGGGGTGTCCTCGTCGGGGGCTTCCAGCAGCGCCTCGACCTGGCCTTCGGACAGCGTCTTCGGAAAGCGCGGCGGCTGCTTGGCCGGGCGCAGCAGCAGGCAGGGATCGGCGTCGATCATGTGCTCGCGCAGCGTCCACTGGTAGAAGCGGCGGAACACCGTCAGGCGGCGGTTGGCCGACGACGCGCGGGTGGCGGCGTGGCGTGCCGCGAAGTAGGCGGACAGCGCCGTGTCGTCGGCGGCCAGCAGCGCGCAGGTGTCGCTTTCGTGCAGCCAGCGCGCCAGCAGCGCCAGATCGCGCCGATAGGCGTCGATGGTGTTTTTCGACAGCCCGTCTTCGAGCCACAGCGCATCGCAGAAGCGGTCGACCAGCGCCAGGTCTTCGGCCAGCCCCGCGCTCATAGGAGCATCGCCCTTTCATGGCGCAGCAGCCATCGCTTGACGCCCAGGTGGAAGCCTTCCTCGCCGTGATGGGCGAAGCCACCGAGCCCGTTGGCCGCCACCACCCGGTGGCACGGGATCACGATCGGTAACCAGTTCTGCCCGCACGCCTGGCCCACCGCGCGCGGCATGCTCTGCAGCGATCTGGCGATGGTGCCGTAGGTGGTCAGCCCGCCGCGCGGCACGGCGCGGATGGCATCCCAGACCTTGCGCTGGAAGTCGGTGCCGCGCGTGGCCAGCGGCAGGTCGAAGACCATGTCCGGGTTGTCGTAGTAGGCCGCGAGCTGCTCGGCCACGCGCTGCGTCAATGCGCTGGTTGGCGCAATTTCGGCAAAGCTGTCGGGCAGATAGACGATCTCGTGGACCTGCGCGCCATCGATACGTACGCCGACCTTGCCGAATGGCGCGGGCAGGACGGCATCGAAGGGATGTGGCATGAAGGATGGCGGTTGAGAGGGCTAGGCCGGATTTTATGCCTATTTGTCTTGCACACCCCGGGTTTTCTGCCCTCTCCCGGGCGCCGGGGAGGGGCGGGGGAGCGGGCAAGGCGCGTCAGCCACCTTCCACGCCGGAACCCGCACCACAAAACAAGAAGGACCACGCGAAGTGGTCCTTGACGGAAATTGCCGGGAAATCCGGCGCTTCACCCTCTCCCCCGACCCCTCTTCCGCAAGCGGGAGAGGGGAGACCAGGGCCTGGCAAACGGATTACTGCTCCAGCTTGATGTTCTGAACCTTCACCAGGTTCTTCATCTTGTCGAATTCCTTCTTGATTTCGGCGGCGTGCTGGGCCGGCGTGTTGCCCGACGGCTCGGCGCCGGCGGCTTGCAGGCGCTCCACGAAGCCCTTGTCCTGCAGCGCCTTGACCACCGCGCCGTTCAGCCTGGCAATGATGTCGTCAGGCGTGCCGGCCGGGGCCACCAGGCCGTACCAGGCCGGGTCGTTCGGCTCCTTCAGGCCCATTTCGCCGAAGGTCGGCACGTTGGCCAGGCCGTCCACTCGCTTGTTCCAGGCCACCACGATCGGGCGCAGCTTGCCGGCCTTGATGTAGGGCATCGACGAGGGCAGGTTGTCCACCATGATCGGCACCTGGCCGGCCAGCACGTCGTTCAGCGCCGGGCCCGCGCCACGGTACGGAATGTGCACCATGAACGTCTTGGTCGACACCTTGAACTGCTCGCCCAGCATGTGGCCAAAGCCGCAGGTGCCCGACGACGCATACGAATACTTGCCCGGGTTGGCCTTCAGCACGGCCAGGAATTCCTTGTAGTCCTTGGCCGGGAAGTTCGGGTTCACCGCGATCACGTTGGCCACGTTCGCCACGTTGGCGATGGGCTTGAAGTCCTTGATCGGGTCGTACGACAGCTTCGGGTTGCAGGCAGGGTTGACGGCCATCGTCGACACCGTGGAAATGCCGATCGTGTAGCCGTCCGGGGCCGACTTGGCGATGGCGTCGGCGCCGATCGAGCCGCCGCCACCGGCGCGGTTTTCCACCACCACCGGCTGACCCAGGATACGGCTCATCTGATCGGCCACGCCGCGGCCGACGATGTCGGTCGTGCCACCCGGCGCGAACGGAATGATCAGGCGGATCGGCTTGGTCGGATAGTTGCTCTGTGCTTGTGCTACGGATGCCACGGAGCCGGCGGCCATGAAGACCGTCGAAGCCAGGATCAGTGCTTTCTTGTGAGCTTGCATTGAGGAGAGTCTCCCGTCGTTGAAGCCGGGCGGATCGCGCCCGGGGAGGTCATGAAACACCGGCGTGCCGCAGCGGTTGCGGCGGTGCGCCGGCGTGCTTCGGAATCAGCCGCCCAGCAGGCCGCGCTTCAGGTTGCGGTCCACCGGGTGTTCGCCCAGGAAGATGCGCAGCACCGCCTGGTAGAAGTCTTCGCCCGGAATGGCCTGGCCACGCGGAATGCCGTTCAGCGTCACGGCGGTGCCGCCATTGGGCGTGAAGTCGAAATTGATGATGTCGCCGCGCTGGGCCGTGCCCAGCTGGCTCATCGTGCGTTCCAGCTGCGTCACGCGCTCGGACAGCAGCTGCATCTGCAGCTCGGAGTGGTTCTCGCGCAGCCCCTCGTTGAGGGCTTTCACGAACTGCGCCGATTCCACCTCGCGCAGCGGGCGGATCTGCAGCCGCTTCGGGCCCGGCGAGCCCAGCACCACGGTGGCGTTGCGGGCCCGCTCGGGCAGGTACAGCCCGGCCGCGTAGCCCTTGATCACGAATACCTGCCGCAGGCCCGTGCCGTTGAGCGACAACTGCCGGCCGCCCAGGCGTGCCATGTCGTCGAATCGCACGCCGTCGATCTCCATCGCCGATACCGACGGCAACAGCAGGCCGAGCGCCAGCGTCGCGCACAGCGAAACGGCAAGGCGGCGGGCAGGCGTGGCTCGGCGGAACGAAGACGGCGTGGACTTCATGGTGCGGCAGGCGGCGGCAAAGCCGCGGGCAAGGCAGATTCAGCGTGCCATGTTCGTGGAATTCTGAAAAAATACCCATCCGGATCTGCCCTAGGCTTCACTTTTCGCGAAGCCGGCCGTCGGGCGCCACGATAACGACAAAGCATTCGAGACATGTCTGCCGCCCTGCTGCTGGTGCCGGACTTCAGCCTGATCCTCATCGGCTGGCTGCTGGTTCGATTTACCCCCTTTGACCGCGCGTTCTGGGCCAGCGTGGAACGCCTGGTCTATTTCGTGCTGTTCCCTGCGCTGCTGTTGCAATCCACCAACAGTGCGAAGTTCGACGTCTCGTCGACCTCGGCGATGCTCGGCCTGGCGCTGGCCACGATGGTCTTCGGCATGGCCACCGGCTATCTGGTGCGCTACGTGCTGCGGCCCGCCCCGATCGACTTCGCGTCGGGCTTCCAGACCGCTTTCCGCTTCAATTCCTATATCGGGCTGGCCCTGGCGGCGCGGCTCGGTGGCGGAGAAGGGCTGGCGCTGATGGCGCTGCTGGTGGGCGTGACCGTGCCGTTGTGCAACGTGGCGGCGGTCTGGGCGCTGGCGCGGCATGGCGAATCGACGCTGCTGCGCGAACTGGCGCGCAATCCGCTGATCCTGGCCACGGCCGTCGGCCTGGCCACCAACCTGCTGGGCCTGCATCCGCCCGAGGTGATCGGCATGACGCTGGGCCGCCTGGGTTCGGCATCGACCGCGCTGGGCCTGATGACCGTGGGCGCCGGCCTGCAGATGCGCGGTGCCACCGGCACGGCCGGCCCGATGGCCTGGTGGAGCGGCGTGAAGCTGCTGGCCATGCCGTGCTTTGCGTGGCTGGTCGGAAAATACCTGCCGCTGACCGCGCTGCAGTACCAGATCGTGGTCATCTATGCGTCGCTGCCGACGGCGTCCAGCGCCTATATCCTGGCCGTGCGCATGGGCGGCAACGGGCCAATGGTGGCCGCCACCATTTCCGCCATGACGGTGGCGGCGGTGGTGACCACGCCGGTCTGGCTGTCGCTGGTCAGCTAGGTTTCGGGCGTCAGGCGGTTCAGGCCCCTCGTGCCATTCAGACGGTTCAGACGGCGGTGTCCTGGGCCAGGGCCCAGTCGATGTGCTCGCGCACGAGCGGCGTGGCGGCGTCGCGCCGGGCCAGTAGCGCGGCGCGAATGCGCTGGGCCAGGGCGGGATCGCTGGCCGATGCCACGCGCAGGCTGTTGCCGAGCCCCACCGCCAGGTTGCGCAGCCAGCGTTCATGGCCGATGCGGCGGATCGGGCTGCCTTCGAGCCGCTGGTTGAATTCGGCTTCGGTCCAGCCGAACAGGTCGGCCATGTCGGGGGCGTCGAATCCATTGCGCACGTCGAAATCGGGCAGCGTGGCCCGGTGCGCGAACTTGTTCCAGGGGCAGGCCAGCTGGCAGTCGTCGCAGCCGTAGACCCGGTTGCCCATCGGCGCGCGCAATGGCTCGGGAATCGCGCCCTTGTGCTCGATCGTCAGGTAAGAAATACAACGGCGCGCATCGAGCCGGAACGGTTCCAGGATGGCCCCGGTGGGACAGATGTCGATGCAGCGGCGGCAATTGCCGCAATGGGGCGCTTCTGCCGGGTCCGCCGGCAGCGGGATATCGACCAGGATCTCGCCCAGGAAGAACATCGACCCGCCGTCGCGGTCCAGCAGCAGCGTGTGCTTGCCGCGCCAGCCCAGGCCGCCCTGGCTGGCCAGCGCCACTTCCATGACCGGGGCCGAATCGGTGAACACGCGGTAGCCGAACGGGCCGATGGCCGTCTCGATGCGCGCCGCCAGCTGCTGCAGCCGGTTGCGCAGCACCTTGTGATAGTCGCGGCCGCGCGCATAGAGCGAGATCACGGCGGTGGCGGGATCGTCGAGCCGCGCCAGTTCGTGGCGGCGCCAGTCGTCGGGCCCCTGCGCCGGCAGGTAGGGCATGCGGGCGACGATGGCGCGCACCGTGCCGGGCACCAGTTCATGCGGCCGGGCGCGCTTTGCGCCGTGGTTGGCCATATAATCCATGTCGCCGTGGTAGCCCGCCTGCAACCACGCCAGCAGGCCCGCCTCGGCGTGCCGCAGATCGACATCGGCGATACGGATGTCGTCGAATCCGAGCGCGCGGCCCCAGCCGCGCAGGGACGCCGCCAGCGATGCCAGGTCCACGTCCGTGGTGACGGAGGCGGAATCTGGGCGCGCCGGAGCGGAATCTTCTGCGGGATGCGCGCGTTGCGCGGGGGTCGGGGCGGGTACTGCACGGTCGATCATCCCTGAATTGTACGCAATGCCCCTGCTCGAAGAACGCATCCTGCCGCTGCCCGACGAAATCGCCACCGAACGGTTTGGCGCGGCGCTGGCCGGCGCGGTGCGCCACATGCCGCCGCGCACGGTGCATGTCCAGCTGTCCGGAGACCTTGGCGCGGGCAAGACCACACTGACGCGCGCCGTGCTGCGTGCGCTGGGGCATGCCGGCAAGGTCCGCAGCCCCACCTACACGTTGTGCGAGCCGTACGACGTGCAGCGCGCCGACGGCTCGCCGCTGACCGTCTACCACTTCGACCTGTACCGCTTTGCCGATCCCGAGGAATGGATCGACGCCGGTTTTCGCGACTGTTTTGCCGAGCCTGCGTTCAACCTGGTGGAGTGGCCGGAGAAAGCCGGACGCCTGCTTGGGGAACCCGACCTGCACGTGTTGCTCCAATCGGACAACCGCGTGCCACAAATTGCCGTTAATGGGAATGAAGATGGCGCGGATCGCCGCATGGCAACGCTGCGCGCCTATACTCCCACTGGACTTACCCTGCTGAACGCATGCTGATCAAACGACTTGCCACCGACCGACCCGATGGACCCGACGGACTGCTCCAGGCCCGCCGCAAATGGATGGCGCAGGCCCTGAAGGCCGGCGCCGGGACGGTGGTGCTGTCGCTGTGCGGCCCGCAGATCGCCTTTGGCGCCGGCATCGTTGCCGTGCGTGTCTGGCCCGCCGAGGATTACACCCGCGTCACGATCGAATCGGACGAGAAGCTCGTGGCCGTCCACCAGATGATCCGCAACCCGGACCGCCTGGTGGTGGACATCGATGGCCTGGACCTCTCGCCCACGTTGCGCGAGCTGGTCGCCAAGATCACGCCGAACGATCCCTATATCCAGTCGGTACGGGTGGGCCAGAACCGGCCGCGCGTGGTGCGGATGGTGTTCGACCTGAAGGAAGACGTGTCTCCGCAGGTGTTCACGCTGCTGCCGATTGCCGAGTACAAGAACCGGCTTGTGTTCGACCTGTATCCGGTCAATCCGCCCGATCCGCTCTGGAAGCTCGTGCGCGACACCGAAGACAAGCAGCGCCGTTTTGCCTCGACCACGCCGCCCGCGGGCAGTGACGCCCCGGTTGCCGGCGCGCCCGCCGGGGCCGAGGAAGACGCCATCGGCGCCATCGTTCGCAAGTTCGAGGACCGCGGCCAGCTGCCGCCGGCCACCACGGCCCCGCCGCCCGCCATCGCTGCCGTGAAGCCGAAGCCGTCGGCGCCGTCCACGGTGGACAAGCCGGCCGCGCCGCCCGTGCCGCCGCCGATCGCCCAGACCAATGTGCCGCCGCCCAGCCAGTTCAAGATGCGCCGGCTGCTGACCGTGGCGCTGGACCCCGGCCACGGCGGCGAAGATCCGGGCGCCATTGGCGCGGCCGGGTCGCGCGAGAAGGACGTGGTGCTGCAGATTGCCTCGCGCCTGCGCAAGAAGATCGATTCGGAGCCCAATATGCGCGCCATGATGACGCGCGATTCGGACTTCTTCGTGCCGCTGAACGTGCGCGTGCAGAAGGCGCGCCGCGTGCAGGCCGACCTGTTCGTGTCGATCCACGCCGATGCCTTCGTGTCGCCGGAGGCGCGCGGCGCGTCGGTGTTCGCGCTGTCCGAGCGCGGCGCGTCGAGTTCGGCCGCGCGCTGGCTGGCCAACAAGGAAAACAATGCCGACCTGATCGGCGGCACCAACATGGGCAACAAGGACGCCCAGGTGTCGCGCGTGCTGCTGGACCTGTCCACCACGGCGCAGATCAACGACAGCATGCAGGTGGGCAAGTCGGTGCTGCAGGAAATCGGCGGCATCAACCGGCTGCACAAGGGCAGCGTCGAGCAGGCCGGGTTTGCCGTGCTGAAGGCGCCCGATATCCCGTCGATCCTGATCGAGACCGCGTTCATTTCCAATCCGGAAGAGGAGCGCAAGCTCAACGACGACGCACACCAGGAGCAACTGGCCAATGCGATTCTGCGCGGTATCAAGGCGTATTTCGCCAAGAACCCGCCGCTGTCGAGGAATCCGTCGGTGTAACACGCCGCATCTCAACAAAATAACGGCGCCGAAGCGCCGTTTTTTGTTGGACTGGACGAGCTACGATCAGGCGCGCACCGCGTTGCGGGCTTCCTTGACTTCGTCGCGGCTGGCATAGCGCGCGGCGATGACCGAGCAGACGATCAGTTGCAGCTGGTGGTAGACCATCAGCGGCAGCACCAGCAGGCCCAGCGCCGGATGGCCGGCAAACAGGATCTTGGCCATCGGGATGCCGTTGGCCAGGCTCTTCTTCGAGCCGCAGAACACGGCCGTGATTTCGTCCTCGACCGAGAAGCCCAGGCGACGCGCCGTGAACGTGGTGGTGCCCAGGATCACGAACAGCATCACGGCGGCGATACCCATCACCGCGCCAATGGTCTGCCAGGAGTACTGGTGCCACAGGCCGGCGGCGGTGGCATCGCAGAACGACGAATATACGATCAGCACGATCACGCCCCGGTCAATCTTGTTGGTGATCTGCTTCTTCCTGGCCAGCCAGTTGCCGATCAGCGGGCGGAATGCCTGGCCCAGTGCAAACGGCAGCAGCAGTTGCAGCGCCACGCCCGTCAGCGCGCGGCCCAGCGGCATCGAGGCACCGCTGGCGCTGATCACGAGGCCCATCAGCAGCGGGGTCAGCGCCATGCCGATCAGGCCCGAGATGGTGGCGTTGAAGATGGCGCCCGGCACATTGCCGCGCGCCATCGACGTCATGGCTACCGACGACGATACCGTGGACGGCAGCGCGCACAGGTAGAACACGCCAAGCAGCAGTTCAGCCGGCAGCGTGTTGCGCAGCGACAGCATCAGCAGTACACCCACGATCGGAAACACGATGTACGTGAACGACTGCACGAAGACGTGCAGGCGCCAGTGCTTGGCCCCGGCCACGAGCTTGTCGCGCGACAATGCGGCGCCGTGCAGGAAAAACACCAGCGCGACACCCAGGCTGGTGACGATGCCGAGATGCAGCGGGCCATTGCCGGCGCCAATCTCCGGTGCCACCAGCGCAATGCCGATCGCACACAGCATGATGAGGACGAACCCGTCAATCAGGTCGTAGATCTTTTTGAAAGGGGCGAGAAGGGTAGCCATTGGGGATAGTGCGTAAGGGTTTCCGCTTGGTATTGGACGCTTGTCTTGCTTAGAATGCAAATTCATTTATCGTATTTATTCATTTTTTAGTTGCATGAATTACACACTCCGGCAGTTACGGGTCTTTCTTGCGGTGGCGGCGCACGGCAGTTTCAGCCGGGCCGCGGATGCCGTCGGCCTTACCCAGCCGGCCGTCAGCCGGGGTGTGGCCGAACTGGAAGAGGCGCTTGGCGTCCGTTTGCTGGACCGCACCACGCGTGAAGTGGTGCTGACTGACGCCGGCACCGCGTTGGTCCCGGCATTGGAGCGACTTTTGGGCCAGCTCGACGACACGCTCGAAGAAACCCGGCAGTTAGGTGAGCGCTATCGGGGGAGGGTGGTGATAGCCAGCGCGCCGACCATTTCGGCGCGGCTGATGCCGATGTATGTGGCGGCCTGCGCCAGCCGGTACCCCGAGATCCGGTTGTTTGTACGCGACAACGTGCAGGCCGACGGGCTCGAACAGATCCGGGCCGGGGCGGTGGACTTCGGCGTGCTGATCGATCCGCTGGCACGGGAAGGGCTGACGATTGCACCCCTGGCCACCGATCCGTTCTGCTTCGTATGCCGGCGCGACCATCCGTTGGCCGGCGCCGATTCCGTGCCCTGGAGCGCCCTGCACGGCGAGCGCCTGGTGCTGCTGGACTTTGCGTCGGGCAGCCGGCCGCTGATCGACCGCATTCTGGCGCGCCACGGCGTGGCGCCCCAGGTGGTACAGGAACTGGGCCACTCGGCCAGCGTGTTCGGGATGGTGGAGGCGGGGATCGGTGCTTCGGTGCTGCCGTCGTTCTCGCTGCCGTTGCCGGCGGCGTCGCCGCTGGTGTCCCGGCCGCTGACCCCGCGCGAGGAACGCCGCATCGTCATGGTGCGGCGCGAAGACAGATCGCTGTCGCCGGCCGCCGCCGCGGTCTGGGAAATGGTCCAGACCATGCCGATTCCGGCAGAAGTGGTGACTGACTAAGTCACCAGGCCGCCATCGTTCCGAAGCTGCCGGGCATCAGCGCGCCGGCACGGCCGTGACCAGCGCGGCCTCCAGCGCGAAGCTGCCATCGGCCTGCACGCGGTAGCGGTCGCGCACTTCGGCTGGCGCCTTGTCCCACAGGTGGCGGATGGCCGCCTGCGCTACCTCGGGCGTGCGCATGCGGGCCACCCAGCTCTGGAATTCGATCTCGATGCGCCACACCGGCGACACCTCTACCTCGAATCCCGCCTGCCCGAACAGCCGCGCCCAGCCCACCGGCGTGTAATCGCGGATATGCGACGGATCGCGCAGCAGTTCCACCGATTGCAACCAGGTATCGCAGAGCGGGTCTTCGGCGCCGACGATATCGATCAGCACCACCTTGCCGTTGGGCTTGAGCACGCGGCGGATTTCGCGCAGCGCGGCCGGCACGTCGCGCCAGTGATGCGCGCTCATGCGGGAGACCACGGCGCAGAAGCTGGCATCGTCAAACGGCAGCCGTTCGGCGGCGCCTTGCCGGGTGGTGATATTGGACAGGCCACGGTCCCGGGCGGCGCCGGCCACGACCTCGAGCATGTCGGCCGACAGGTCGTAAGCCACCACTTCGTTGGCAACCGTTGCGGCGGCAAAGCTGGCATGGCCGGCGCCGCAGCCCAGGTCGAGCACGCGGCTGTGCGCCACGGGCTTCAGGTGTGCCAGCGCCTGCCTGAGTTGTTCCAGATCCGCGCCCTGGGCGTGGACGGTGCTGGTGAGATATGCACTGGCGGTGGCGCCGAACTGGGCGGCGACGAGTTCCTGCTGTTGCATGAGGGGTGCCTCGTTCTTTTTGGAAGGATGAAAGGAAGGGGGGATTGCCCGGGCCCGGGGGTTCACGTACTGTAGACGCGGTGTTTTCCCGGTACAAGTCACTCTTTTATCCTGGTATAAGCGCCACCAGCCATGTCCGTCGAGCCCCTTCCCGCCCCCTCACGCGAATCCGAACTGGGTGCCTTCCTGCGCAATCATCGCGAACGGCTGAACCCGGCCGATGTCGGCCTGCCACCTGGCCGGCGGCGCCGCACGCCGGGTCTGCGCCGCGAGGAAGTGGCCCAACTGGCCGGGCTCAGCGCCACGTGGGTCACGTGGCTGGAGCAGGGGCGTCCGGTGGCGATGTCGGTGCGTGCGCTGGAAAGCCTGGCGCAGGCCCTGCGCCTGTCGCGCGCGGAACGCGCCTATCTGTTTGCGCTGGCCGGCAAGCCCGAGCCCCGGCACGACGCCGAGCCGATGGTCCCCCCGGCGCTGCTGGCCAGCGTGCAGGCGATTGCGGCACCGGCTTATCTGCTCGATCGGCAGTGGACCGCCCTGGCCTGGAACGATGCTGCGGCCGATCTGTTCGTGGGATGGCTCGACGACGCCAGCACCGAGCGCAATCTGTTGCGGGCCATGTTCCTGTCGCCCGGCCTGCAGACGCTGGTGGAAGACTGGCCGCACCGGGCGGCGCGGCTGGTGGCGGAATTTCGCGTGCACAGCCTGCGCCATGCGGAAGACCCGCCCACGCGCGGGCTGGTGGAGCAGTTGATGGCGGACAGTCCGGCATTTGCCAACGCCTGGCGGTCGCAGGATGTCGAGGAACGGCAGGGCGGCCGGCGCGGCTTTCATCATCCCGCGCACGGCCTGATCTATCTGGAGCAGCTGACGCTGGTGCCGCCAGCCGTGCCGGGCTTGATGCTGGCGATGCTGCTGCCGCCGGCGTAGGCCGGGGTTGCCTTACTTCGGCTGCATGCGGATCGCGCCGTCCAGGCGGATCACTTCGCCGTTCATCATCGTGTTGCCGATAATGGCCTGTGCCAGCTTGGCGAATTCCGTCGGACGGCCCAGGCGGGGCGGGAACGGCACCATCTTGCCCAGCGCGTCCTGCACTTCGGGCGGCATGCCCAGCAACATCGGCGTTTCGAACAGCCCCGGCGCGATGGTCATGCAGCGCACGCCGTCGCGGGCCAGATCGCGGGCGATGGCCAGCGTCATGCCCACCACGCCACCCTTGGACGCCGCATAGGCCGCCTGGCCGATCTGGCCATCGAAGGCCGCCACCGACGCCGTATTGATGATCACGCCGCGCTCGCCTTCGGCATCGGGCGTGTTTTCCACCATCGCCGCCGCCGCCAACCGGATCATGTTGAACGTGCCGATCAGGTTCACGCGGATGGTCTTCTCGAACGCGTCGAGTGGATGCGGGCCATTCTTGCCCACGGTCTTGGCGGCCACCGCAATGCCGGCGCAGTTGACCAGGCCCGACAGCCGGCCGAGCTTGCGGGCCGCATCGACCACGGCCTGGCCATCGGCCTCGGACGTGACATCGCACTTCACGTACTGGCCGCCCAGTTCCTGGGCCAGCGCCGTGCCGGCCGCCTCGTTGAGGTCGGCGATCACGACCTTGCCGCCCGCCTGCGCCAGCATGCGCGCGGTGCCCGCGCCCAGCCCCGACGCGCCGCCGGTAACAATGAATACGTTGCCCTGGATGTCCATCGGTCTGTCTCCTTGTTCTTGAAATGCGGCGATCCGGGTGCCGCAAGTTGAGTGCCGCGCATTGCTGCCGTTTACGTTAACGTAAACCGCCGCCTCACGTAAGCCGGGTCAGCCCCAAAAACAAGAACGGCCCAGGAATGCCTGGGCCGTTTCCGGTGTCCTGCAGCGCAGGGCGGCTGACTTCAGCGGCTTACTTCAGCGCCTCGAACACGCTTGCCGTGATCTTGTCCACGTCGCCCACGCCCGAGATCTTGCGATACTGCGGCGGCGCAACCTTGGCCGAAGCGTCACCCTTGGTGGCCCAGTCCGAGTAGTAGTCCACCAGCGGGCGGGTCTGCTGCGAATAGACTTCCAGGCGCTTGCGCACGGTCTCTTCCTTGTCGTCGTCGCGCTGGATCAGCGGTTCGCCGGTTTCGTCGTCGACGTTGTCCACCTTCGGCGGGTTGTAGCGCACATGGTAGGTACGGCCCGACGCCACGTGGACACGGCGGCCGCTCATGCGCTCGATGATGGCATCGAACGGCACGTCGATTTCCAGCACGTAGTCGATGGCCACGCCGGCTTCCTTCATGGCCTCGGCCTGCGGAATCGTGCGCGGGAATCCGTCGAACAGATAGCCCTTTGCGCAGTCCGGCTGCTTAAGACGGTCCTTCACGAGGCCGATAATGATGTCATCCGACACCAGTCCGCCCGCGTCCATCACCTTCTTGGCTTCGATGCCCAGCGGCGTACCGGCCTTCACCGCGGCGCGCAGCATGTCGCCGGTGGAGATTTGCGGAATGCCGAACTTCTCGCAGATGAACTTGGCTTGCGTGCCTTTGCCGGCGCCAGGCGCGCCCAACAGGATCAAACGCATTTACGGGTCCTCAAGGTATTTGAATTCGGTCTGGCGGGATCTATGGAAGGAGGGTACCGCTGCAACTTGACGCGGGACTTACGTCCGGCCATGCCTCGACGTCGCTACGTGAAGGTCAAGGCATATGCCGGCGTCCGCTCATGCGCGGCGCCCGAAGCGCGGCGTCGTCCGGCTGTCGTGCGAAAGTCCTGCAATTCGCGGCGACTGGCCAGCGGCGCGCATCCGGGCGGCTCGATCTTTATCTCCCCACCGAGCCTTTGCCGCCGTGTCGCGCACGGCTGCGGGCTCTGTATCGGCAGGCATTATGCCATGGGCAATGCCGGTTCGGCCTTCGTCCAGGTTGCAGCAGTATGAACTCCAGCGGGAAACCGGGGTCTACGGCACCGGCCGAGTGATGCTCAGGGACCGTCCTGTGCCATGCCCTGCGCCCAGAGCGCGCGCACGCGCTCCAGATCGGCCGGCGTGTCCACGCCCGGCGCTGGCGCCGCAGCCGTCACCATCACGCTAATACGTTCGCCATGCCACATGGCGCGCAGCTGTTCCAGCGCCTCCACCTGTTCGACCGGCGAGATCGCCAGCGTCGGGAATCGCCGCAGGAAGCCGGCACGATAGGCGTAGATGCCGATATGGCGCAGCACGGGCATGGCCGGCATCGGCACCTGCGCGGTGGCGGCCGGCTGCGTCGGCACGGCGGCCCAGGCGTCGCGTGCCCATGGAATCGGCGCGCGCGAGAAGTACAGCGCGCGGCCCGCGTTGTCGCACACCACTTTCACGACGTTGGGATTGAAGACCTCGGCCACATCGTCCAGCGGATGCGCGGCCGTGGCGATCGCGCAATCGGGGTGCGCGGCCAGGTGCAGCGCCACCTCGTCGATCAGGTTCGGATCGATCAGCGGCTCGTCGCCCTGCACGTTGACCACGATGGCGTCGTCCGCCAGGCCCAGCTGGGCGGCAACTTCAGACAGACGGTCCGTGCCCGACGGATGGTCGGCGCGCGTGATCACGGCCTCCACGCCGCGCGCGGCGCAGGCGGCCGCCACGTCGGGCGCATCGGTGGCCACCACGGTGCGTTGCGCCGACGACGCGTGCGCGCGTTCGGCCACGCGCACGATCATCGGATGGCCGCCAATATCGGCCAGCGGCTTGTTCGGCAGCCGGGTGGAAGCCAGGCGCGCCGGAATGACGACGGTAAATGCGGGAATGCTCATGATGATTGCCGGATCGCGCCGACGCGGGTGGCGCGGGGGTCCGCTCAGTGGTCGGACGGTTCCACGGGCACCACGCGGCCCGGTACCGACTGGCGCGCTTCGTCGGCCAGCATGACCGGGATGCCGTCGCGGATCGGGTAGGCCAGCTTGTCGGCGTGGCAGATCAGTTCCTGGGCGGCGCGGTCGTACTCCAGCTTGCCCTTGCACAGCGGGCAGACGAGGATTTCAAGCAGCCGGTTGTCCATCCTGGTGTTCCTTGTCGAGTCCGGTCGCCGCGCCGGAGGATTGCCCCGTGGTAACGGGGGTGGCGACGGCCGGGTTGCGCGCCAGTACGACGCGCCGGATTTTGTCGATCAGGCCCGC
The DNA here is from genome assembly GCF_057815095.1 of Cupriavidus sp. 86D6. Lineage (NCBI taxonomy): Bacteria > Pseudomonadati > Pseudomonadota > Betaproteobacteria > Burkholderiales > Burkholderiaceae > Cupriavidus > Cupriavidus sp. 86D6. Next base: position 251,884 of record NZ_JBYPSB010000002.1, read on the forward strand.
GTCGATCACGGGCGTGGTGGGGACGACCCAGATCCTCGGGTCGTCAAAACGCTCGCATTTTACGGCATCCTTCTCGGTGATCAGGATCACGTCCGCATGGAGCGCATCGTCGTTGCCGGCGAACGGGTCGTCGGCAAAATCGTAGTGGTCGGGCAGCGGCATCGTCGCCGTGGGCGTCAGGCCCGCGCGGCGCAGGCTGGCAAAGAACCGTTCCGGATTGCCGATGCCGGCCGCGGCCAGCACGCGCTTGCCCGCGAACTGCGCGACCGGGCGCGCCATGGTGGGGTCGTTGAGCTGCCAGGCGTCATCGAGCTCCAGCCGCATTCCATAGACGTCGGGCTTGTCCGGCGTGGCCTTGAAGTTCGGGTCGTTGATCAGCGTGGCGTCTCGCGGCCGGCTCAGCGGCTCGCGCAGCGGCCCGGCCGGCAACAGCATGCCGTTGCCGCCCATCCGTGCATCGAACATGACGATCTCGAAGTCGCGCTGCAGCCGGTAATGCTGCAGCCCGTCGTCGAGCAGCAGCACGTTCACGCCCGGATGCGACACCAGCATCGTCTGCGCGCACAACGCGCGGTCGGGGAACACCCAGACGGGCACATCGGTGGCACGCGCGATCAGCAGCGGTTCGTCGCCCACGTCCACGGCCTTCGAGGTCGGCTTGACCCGGCGCGGGTGCTTCAGTGCCACGCCGTAGCCCCGCGATACCACGCCGGGGCGCAGCCCGGCCTCGCACAGCGCATGGGCCAGGGCGATCACGGCCGGCGTCTTGCCGGTGCCGCCCACCGTCACGTTGCCGACCACGATCACCGGCATCGGCAGGCGCGTCGACTGAAACCAGCCCTGGCGGTAGCCGTGGCGCCGGATGCGCGCGATCAGCCCGAACAGCAGCGACAGCGGCCACATCAGCCAGGCGAACCAGCCGCGGCGCTGCCACTGGGCGGTGACGAAGTCGGCAAGGGCGTGTCGGGGAGCGGGCATGAGCGGGACGGATGGAAAAAGGCGATGCCACCCTGGGGTGGCATCGGCCCGATGCAGACATTATGGGCATTGCGCAGCGCATGCGGCAAGTTTGCCGCCCGTCCGGCCCTGCGTGCCCGGTGCGGGGGTCAGCGTTGCTGCGCGGTCTGCGTGGCGAAGGTCAGGCGCGACAGGCCCGCCACGCGGGCCGCTTCCATCACGTTGATGACGGCCTGGTGGGTGGCCTGGGCATCGGCATTGACGATGACCACCGGCTGCTGCCCGCTGCCGGCCGGGCCGGCGGCGCTGCGCAACTGGTCGGCCAGGCTGGTGACGTCCTTCTGCTCCAGCACGTGCTTGTTGACGGAGTAGACCCCGCGCGCCGACACCGATACGACGATCTCGGTCGGGTGTTGCTGCGCGCGGTCGGCATCGGCCGTGGGCAGCTGGATCTGCAGTTCGGTAAAGCGCGAGTACGTGGTCGTGATCATCAGGAAGATCAGGATCACGAGCAGCACGTCGATGAGCGGGATCAGGTTGATCTCCGGCTCCTCGCGCCGCTGGCGGGAACGGAAACGCATGGCGTGCTCCCGGCCGCGTCAGGCCCTGCGCTGCGGCAGGATGGCGTCCAGGAACGCGGTGGCGCGGAATTCGAGCTCGGCCACGTAGTCGTCCACCAGGCGCCGGAAGTAGCGCCAGAAGATCAGGGCCGGAATCGCCACGATCAGGCCGAAGGCCGTGTTGTAGAGCGCCACCGAGATGCCGTGCGCCAGCTGCTCGGGGTTGGCCCCCGTGCCGCCCTGGTTGCCGAAGATCTCGATCATGCCGATCACCGTGCCCAGCAGGCCCATCAGCGGCGCCACCGAGGCAATCGTGCCCAGTGCGTTCAGGTAGCGTTCCAGGTCGTGCGCCACGATGCGGCCGGCTTCTTCCACCACGTCCTTGGCGGCGTCGCGCGACGTTTGCGGCTGCAGCACCACATGGCGCAGGCCGGCGGCCAGCACGCGGCCCAGCGGGGAGTTCTTTTCGAGATTGTTGACGACCTCGGGCGTGGCCTTGCGCTGCTGGGCGGCGGAGAGCGCCTCCTCGTACAGCTTCGGCGGCAGGATCTTGCTGCGCTTGAGGGAAACGAAGCGTTCGACGATCAGCGCGAGCGCAATGACCGAGGCCAGCAGCAGCGGCCAGATCGGCCAGCCGGCCGCTTGAATGATGGAAAACACGTGGACCCCCGAAATTCTACGAAAGCGACAGACCCGAAATGGACGGCGTGACGACAACCTGCGCGGCAGCCTTTGATGCGCGCTGGCTCCCGTGCGCACCGGCAATGCTCGAAAAATTGCAGGCGCCACTCTAACCCGCTCCCGGCCAGCCCGGCAAGCCGCGTGGGATGCCGCTGTCTGCGGCTTTCCACACTGACGCGGGACAGCATTGTGGACCACTTGTGGAAAGCCTTCGGAAAAACGGGCTAACCCGTTGATTTGAAAGAATTGCTGGCCTATTGCCTGTTTTTTGTGCAGTAAGGGCAAAGCACACGGAATCGATGGGGTTTGTCAGTTCGACCAGCGCCATCGGGCGTTTCCGTCGCAGCTTTCCACACGCTGGCGGGACAGTGTTGTGGATCGGCTGTGGAAAGCCGTCGAAGAGTGGCGCTAACCCATTGACCGGAAAGGGAAAGCGTTGTTGTGCCTAAAAAACGGTCAACGCTTTGGCGCGGCGCGCACCCGTTGCTGTCCGCCTAAGGGCCGTTAACTTTCCACATCCGCACAGGACAGGATTGTGGATCGGTTGTGGATAAGGCCGGGAGAAGCCGGCTAACCCCTTGATCCATATGACGGTATACGTCTCTGCCTAAAAAATGGGCAGTCCTGGTGCCCAAGCGTGCCGTGCGGCACGGTCGACTTCCCGCTCGCGCATGCGTTGCCACAGCGCGCTTCGATGCGCAAAGTATACGTTGTCCACAGGCCAGACCCTTGACAAATCCATTATCCAAAGCTTCTGTGGATAACTTTGTGAACAAGCGCCGGCCCGATTTTCTAAGTGGTTGACGCGTAAGGCTTTCTCTTACATTGCCTGTTTTTTGGTCCCGCCAGAAACCTCAAGCGAATCAATAGCTTGTACCGACTCATGCGGACTGCCGGCGAACACAGGGGGACTGCCCGGTGCCTCTTGACATAGCGGTTATGCTGTGGACATGTCCATCTCACGCCGCCTGCGCGGTTGTGCACCATGCCAGAGAACGAGAACCTTTCGCGTTTTGCGCCGTCTCAGCCGCCCTCGCGCACGCGCGACGTGATTCCGGTCAGCGAACTCAACCATGCGATTGCCGGCGTGCTCGAACGCAGCTTTCCTCTGGCCTGGGTCAGGGGAGAGATTTCGAACTTCACCCGGGCGGCCAGCGGCCACTGGTATTTCTCGCTCAAGGATGCCCGCGCGCAGATCCGCTGCGTGATGTTCCGGGGACGTAACCAGCACGTGGACTTCGCGCCGCGCGAGGGCGAGGCCGTCGAAGTGCGCGCCGTGGTGTCGATGTACGAGGCGCGCGGCGAACTGCAGCTGGGCGTGGAAGCCATGCGCCGCGCCGGCCTGGGCAATCTCTACGAAGCGTTCCTGCGGCTCAAGGAAAAACTTGCACAGGCGGGTCTGTTCGATCCCGCACGCAAGCGGCCGATCGCGTCGCATCCGCGCACCATCGGCGTGATCACGTCGTTGCAGGCCGCCGCGATGCGCGACGTACTGACCACGCTGCAGCGGCGTGCGCCCCACGTCAACGTGATCGTATACCCCGTGCCGGTCCAGGGCGCCGGCGCGGCGGACAAGATCGCGGCCATGCTCGATACGGCCAGCGCACGCGACGAATGCGATGTGCTGATCCTGTGTCGCGGCGGCGGCAGTATCGAGGACCTGTGGTCGTTCAACGAGGAAGTGGTGGCGCAGGCCATCGCGCGCAGCCGCGTACCGGTGGTGTCCGGGGTGGGTCACGAAACCGATTTCACGATTGCCGATTTCGTGGCCGATGTCCGCGCCCCCACGCCGACCGGCGCAGCCGAAATGGTCAGTCCGGACCGCGCGCATCTGCTGCAGGCCGCCCGCCGCGCCCGCGAGGCGCTGGCGCAGTGCATGGACCGTCAGCTCGAACGTCGCGCGCAGCATCTGCAGTGGCTGTCGCGCCAGTTGCGCAGCCCGCAGGCGCAAGTGCAGGAACGGCGCGCGCAGGTCGACAATCTGGCCCGACACTTGCGTGCGGCACTGCGCGATACGGTGTCCGCGCAGCGCCATCGGCATGACGTGCTGGCCATGCGCTGGCGGGCCTGCCGGCCGGATACCGGTGCGGCACAGGCGGCGCTGGACCGTATGGCGGCGCGCATGGACGCCGCGCTGGAACGCCGTCATGAACGTGAAACACAGCGGCTGGCACGCGCGGCCGGGGCGCTGGAACTGCTGGCCCCGCAGCGCACGCTGGAACGGGGGTACGCGGTGCTGCTCGACAATCGCGGGCGGGCGCTGCGGTCGCCCAGCGACCTGCGCGCCGGCAGCATTGTCGAGGCGCATCTGGCGGACGGCACGGCGGACCTGGAAATCGCCAATGTACAGGCCAAACTGGCGGCGTTCTGAGGGTTTCCGAGGCGCGCTGGCCGCCCTGGTTGCGACTGATTCTCAGTCGATTGCAATGGCTTTCCCTGAGCGGCCGCAGGGGAAACTAACATGAGGTCAGGGGGCTTTCCGGGGCCGTTTGCGCGGGTCTGGCAAGTCACCTACAATCGGCCATTCTCCCCACCAAAACCGTAGAGACAGAACAATGGAACACACGCTCCCTCCTCTCCCGTACGCGCATGACGCCCTGGCTCCGCACATCTCCAAGGAGACCCTGGAGTTCCATCATGACAAGCACCACCAGACGTACGTCACGAACCTGAACAACCTGATCAAGGGCACCGAGTTCGAGAACGCTTCGCTGGAAGAGATCGTCAAGAAGTCGTCGGGCGGCATCTTCAACAACGCTGCCCAGGTGTGGAACCACACGTTCTACTGGGAATCGATGAAGCCGAACGGCGGCGGCCAGCCGACCGGTGCCCTGGCTGACGCGATCAACGCCAAGTTCGGTTCGTTCGACAAGTTCAAGGAAGAATTCACGAAGACGGCCGTTGGCACCTTCGGTTCGGGCTGGGCCTGGCTGGTCAAGAAGACCGACGGCTCGCTGGACCTGGTGTCCACCTCGAACGCCGCCACGCCGCTGACCACCGACGCCAAGCCGCTGCTGACCTGCGACGTGTGGGAACACGCCTACTACATCGACTACCGCAATGCCCGTCCGAAGTATGTCGAGGCATTCTGGAACGTCGTGAACTGGGACTTCGCTTCGAAGAACTTCGCCTGAGCGCCTGCGCTGGCCGCATCAGGCGGCCAGGTGCAGTCCCCAGCAAAGAGCCCCGGAAATTCCGGGGCTTTTTCTTTTGCGCTCGGAACGGCGCGCAGGGTTACGGTTCGCGCGCCCAGCCCGTGCGCCGCCATGCCACGGGCCCCATCGACGCCAGCGTCACGCCTGCCACGATCAGCGCACAGGCCAGAAAGATCATCGACCCGTCGCGGTCGGTGACCTTGCCGGCCAGCGCCAGGCACAGCATCGACAACACGGGTGTGCCGTAGCCGAGGATGCCGATCTGCGCGGCGTTGCCATGCCGCATGGCGTAGTCCCACAGCACGAACGAGATGCCTAGCGGCCCCAGCCCGATCGCCGCGACCCACGCCAGGTCGCTGGCCGATGGCACGAAGCGCGGCTCGATCAGCAGGTGACTGGCAATGGCCAGCAGCCCGGCCCCCAGGCAGAAGCCGCCGACGGCCCACGACGAGAACGGCGGCAGCCAACGCGCGCCCAGCGAATAGACCGCCCAGACGATGGCGGCCAGCAGCGCCAGCGCATAGCCTGCCATGTGCGTGCCGTCCGGCCCGCCTGCGTCCGCGCCGAATGCGCCGGCGCCCGATCCCGCCGTGATGGCAACGATGCAGCCCCCAAAGCCACATAGCGCGCCGGCGACCTTGGTGATGCCGTCGATGCCGCGCCAGACCGTGGTGCCAAGCAGCACCAGGATCAACGGCCACAGGTAGTTGATCAGGTTGGCGTGGGCAATCGGCGCCAGCCTGAACGCCATGACCAGGCCCGCGTTGTACACGAACAGGCACGTCACGCCGAACGCCAGCGTGCGCGGGGGCACACGCCACTCGCGTACGCGGTGCAGGCAGGTCGCGCTGCCCAGGCACAGCGCCAGGCCCGTCAGCAGTAGCGGCGGTACGTCGGGTGCGTGGGACACCAGCGTTGCAAACGACGCCCAGAGCAGGATCGCGCCGGCGGCGCACAGCCATGCGGCGAGCCTCATGCCGCCGCTCCCAGGGCGGTGCCTTCGCAGTCGTCCGCCACGTTGAAGTCCGTCAGGCAGTTCAGCTTCATGGCGCGGATCTGCTCGGTCATGAAATCGATAAACACGCGGATGCGCGTGGGCAGATGCTGGCGGCTCAGGTAGCAGATGTAGTGGCCCCGATCGTCGGGCGCATGGCGCGCAAGCGCCACCAACAGTTCCCCACGAGCGATGTGGTCGCAGATCTGGTAGCCGGCCATCTGCGCGACACCCCAACCCGCCAGCACCGCGTGCAGCACCAGGTCGGCGTCGTTGAACGTCATGCGCGCGCGGGGCAGGAACTTGCGTACGATGCCGTCGGCCTTGAACTCCCATTCGAAGATGCGCCCGCTGGAAAAGCGGAAGTTGATGCATTCGTGCTGCGGCAGGTCGTCCAGCGTCTGCGGCAGCCCGTGGCGGGCCACGTAAGACGGCGCGGCGCACAGCGCCATCTGCATCGGGATGAGCTGTTTGGCGATGATGCTCGAATCCTCGATCCGCCCGTTGCGGAAGGCGACGTCGATCTGTTCCGACGCGAAGTCCGTGGGCCGGTCGTCCAGCAACAGGTCGATGGCGATGTCCGGGTAGAGCTGGACGAACTTGTCGAGCAGCGGCGCCACGATCTTGCGGCCGAACCCCACGGTGGCACTGATGCGCACCAGGCCGCGTGGCGGGCCCTGGCGCAGTTCCAGCATGTCATTCATGGCCTCCACGATATGCGTGACGCCCTGATGGCAGTTTTCGAAGAAGCGTTGGCCTTCGCGCGTGAGCTGCGTGGTGCGCGTGGTGCGCAGGAACAGCCGCGTGCTCAACTGGGTTTCCAGCTTCTGTACGTTGCGGCTGACCGCCGAGCGGCCGATGCCCAGGCGCTCGCCGGCCTTGGCGAAGCTGCCTTCGCTGGCCACGGCCATGAATGCCATGATGCCGGCGTAGCTGGCGGCAAAGCTGGTCGATAGTGCGTCGGCGCGGTTTGGCAGGCTGAGCCTGAAATTGCGGTCCGGCGCGTCGGCCGGTTGTATCGGTTTCATGATTTCCCCTGCGCTTCCCGGCGCTACCTTGGTGCCGCGCGGGAAGCCGTTTGATCCTGCCGGGGCAGGCGAATTTCGAAGCACGCGCCGCCTTCGGGGCGGCTTTGCGCGCGGATGCTGCCGCCGTGGTCGGTCACGATGCGATGGCAGATGGCCAGCCCGACGCCCAGCCCATGGTCCTTGGTGGTATGGAACGCGTCGAACAGGCGCGGCAGGTCGTCGGCCGCGATGCCGCAACCCCGGTCGCGGATGGCCACCACCGCATCGTGGCCGTCCGCCGACAGATCCACGGTCAGTTGGCGGCCCTGTCTTGGCGTTTCGGCCATGGCTTCCATTGCGTTGACGATCAGGTTGCCGAACAGTTGCTGCAGTGCCGCGGGTTCGGCCATGACGACGATGTCATCGTGGCGCGCGTTCGCCGTCACGTGGATACCTTCACGCCGCAGGTCGTCGTCGAGCCAGTGCAGCGTGTCGCGCAGCACCGCGTGGAGCAGCACCGGCTGCCGTGGCCGTACGACGGGCGATGCCAGCGCCCTGAGATGGCCCAGCAGCGTGCCCGCGCGCTGCGCGTCGGCCACCAGGCGTTCGAGCGACGCGATGGCCGCCTCCACGTCGGGCGGGTCGTGTCGCAGCCAGCGCAGCGCCGACTGGCCCCGTGTCACCACCGAGGCCACCGGCTGCACGGCGTCGTGGACGACCATTGCCACGCACCGACCCAGTAGCGCCAGCCGGTCCGCGTGCACGGACGGCGCCTGCAGGCGCACGTGTCCATGGTCGCCCCTGCACGCCGGGGCGCCGCGAACTGGTTCCGTCATGTCCTTCTCGCTGTCGATATGACCGCCGGCACTCATGCCCACCCCCTTGCCGACCTGGACTTGATGTTAATAACCGGTGAATTGACCGTAAATGACAGCGTTCCCGTTTTTTCTGCCAGACTGCCGGCCGCTCCCGGCACGTCGGGCAAACGTCCTGTGCAATTGGTGCATTTGTGGAAACAGCCCTGCGCGGGGCGCGGGCTTGTGACGGGCCCTCGCACTCCCTAGACTCGCGCCCAACTTGCCTTGCCGCCACGACCCCGCCGGCCCGAGCCGTCGCGGGGATGCCCGGCCCATGCCCGGGCGCCGGCCAGGTCCCATACGTGACACCGAGCCCGCGACACACGGGAGGAGACGAACCATGACCGCCTTGCCAACGCTCACGCGCATCGTCCCGGGTGTGCCGGCGGTGAAACGGCCGTGCCGCCGGCGCGCCCCATCCCGGCCGGGGCGCCGGCTTGCAAGGGATCGTCCCGTTGGCATAGCATCGGTCGTCTACCGCAATCCCCCTCATGCTTCAGCACCAGCCGCCTCCCTCCGCCGGAAACATTGAAGACATGCCGCGCAACATCCTGTTCGTGGCATACCCCGATGTCAGCCTGCTCGACCTTGCCGGGCCCCAGACCGTGTTCTGGGCCGCGTCCAACTACGCACGTGCGCGTGGGCTGCCCGGCTATCGCTGCTACACGACCAGCTTTGCCGGCGGCATGGTGGCGACGGTGGAGGGCACCACGATGGATTCGGTGTCGCTGGCATCGTTCGACTTGCGGATGATCGACACCGTGATCGTGCCGGGGTCGCCCATCATCCTGGAGGTGGCGAAGCACGAGACCGCGCTGCTGGATTGGCTGGCCAATGCGTCGGGCACGATCCGCCGCATGGCGTCGGTGTGCAGCGGCGCCTTCCTGCTGGCATTCGCGGGCCTGCTCGACGGAAAGCGTGCCACCACGCACTGGGCCATGCTCGATCGCTTCCGCGAACTGTTTCCCACGGTGGACCTCGATCCCGACGCGATCTTCGTGCGGCAGCAAAACCTGTGGACGTCGGCCGGCGTCACCACCGGCATCGACCTGGCGCTGGCCATGGTGGAGGCCGACTATGGCCACGAGGTGGCACTCAATGCCGCCAAGGAACTTGCGGTGTACATGAAGCGGCCCGGCGCGCAGCCGCAACTAAGCGAGATCCTGATCTCCCAGAGCCGGCAGGTGCCGGTGTTCGAGGCGCTGCACCTGTGGATCGTGCAGAACCTGGCCACGCAGGACCTGTCCGTCGAGCAGCTGGCCGGGTACGTCGGCATGAGTCCGCGCAACTTTGCGCGGGTCTACAAGGAAAAGACCGGCCGTACGCCGGCCAAGGGCGTGGAGCACTTCAGGCTGGAAGCGGCGCGGCGGCAGTTGCAGGACCCGGGCCGGCCCATCGACGTGATCGCCCACGAGTGCGGCTTTGGCAGCGAGGAGCGCATGCGCGTGACGTTCCAGCGCCATTTCGGGCTGTCGCCGAGCGAATACCGGCTCAAGGTCAATCGCTAGGACCGCGCGCCGTCCGCCCCTGCGTTCTTTTTCGATCCGATTGGTGCAAATCGGGAAACACCGTGCGCCGGGCGTCGGTCTGGTGAGCCGCCCCGGCCGCATCTAGCATGCAAGACACGTGGACCCGTTCCACTTTTCGAGCATGGAGACGCATCATGAAGATCGTAGTCGTAGGGGGCACCGGCCTGATCGGCAAGAAGGTGGTGGCGCGGCTGGCCGCGCAGGGGCATGACGTGCTGGCCGCGTCGCCGGGCACCGGCGTCAATACGCTGACGGGCGAAGGCCTGACACAGGCTCTGGCCGGGGCCCAGGTGGTGGTGGACGTGGCCAATTCGCCATCGTTCGAAGATCAGGCGGTGCTGCACTTCTTCGAGACTTCGGGCCGCAACCTGGCGGCCGCCGAGAAGGAAGCCGGCGTGGCGCACTACGTGGCGCTGTCGGTGGTGGGTACCGACAAGCTCGCGCAAAGCGGCTACTTCCGCGCCAAGATCGCCCAGGAAGCCCTGATCCGTCAGGCGGGCATTCCGTACACGATCGTGCGCTCGACACAGTTTCTGGAATTCCTGGCCGGCATTGCCCAGTCGGCGGGGCAGGCGGACACGATCCGCCTCACCCCGGCCCTGATCCAGCCGATCTCGTCGGACGACGTGGCCGATGCGGTAGCCGATGCCGCGCTGGCCGCCCCCGTCAACGGCACGATCGACATCGCCGGGCCCGAACGCTTCCGCATGAGCGACCTGGTGCAACGCTACCTGCAGGCCACCGGCGACCGCCGCACGGTCGTGGCCGACCCCGCCGCGCGTTACTTCGGCGCCGACCTGCAGGAAGGCACGCTCGTGCCCGAAGGCGAGGCGCGTCTGGGCCACATGCATTTCGAAGACTGGATTCGTCAACTGCAGAAATAGTCTGGAGACGACGCGATGGAGAACGAGAGGTTGCAGCCTCCGCCATTGACGCTGCTCGACAGATACCGGGGCCAGGGCTTCACGGCGCTGTACACGACGACCGTCACGGTCGGCGGGGGCCAGACCGCGCATGGCCGCGCCTCCGGCGTCGCCAGGTCCGACGATGGCAGTCTCTTCCTCGAACTTCGGCTGCCGGTGGCCATGGGTGGCCCTGGCGGCGGAACCAACCCCGAGCAGTTGTTCGCCGCTGGCTTCGCTGCGTGCTTTCACGGTGCGCTAAGCCTGCTGGCCAGGCGCGCGCAGGTGGATATGGCCCACGCCACCGTTGCAGCCGAAGTTTCGTTTGGCCGCGATCCCGTTGACGGCGCTTACGCGCTGATTGCCGAGATCCGCATCCGCATGCCCGGCGTGGCCCGGCACGTGGCCGAGGAACTGGTGCGTGACACCGAGCGGCTGTGCCCGTACGCGAAGATGGCCCGCGGGGGCATCTACAGCATCGTGCGCGTGATCGACTGAGCCACTGACCGGTGCATGAGGGCCCGCCGTGCCGGGCAGTGCGCCATTGGTGCCGGGTCGGCAACAGACTGCGCACCTTGGCGGTACTACCGGCACGGCGGGCCGCGCACTACGATCCATATCAAGCCGATCCCGTTGCGCAACGCGCGGCGGCGGGTCGGCGAACGTATTCCCCTTGGTTCCGCAGGAGCGACACATGTCACAACGTTTGAACTACTTCCAACAATCGCCGGAACTGACGAAGAAGCTCGTCGAACTCGGTGCCCTGTTCCAGAAGACCACGCTCGAGCAGCACATCCGCGAGCTGGTGGAAATCCGCGCGTCGCAGCTCAACGGCTGCGCATTCTGCGTCGATATGCATGTCAAGCAGGCCAAGATCCACGGCGAGCGCGAACTGCGCCTGCATCACGTGGCCATCTGGCGCGAGTCCACGCTGTTCTCGCCGCGCGAACGCGCCGCGCTGGCCTGGACCGAGGCGCTGACCCAGCTGCCCGCCCACGGTGTGCCCGATGAGGTGTTCGAGCACGTACGCACGCAGTTTTCGGAGAAGGAGCTGTCCGACCTGACGTTCCAGATCGGCGCCATCAATGCGTGGAACCGGCTTAACGTGGCATTCCAGATGGTGCCGGGCTCGGCCGACAAGATGTTCGGTCTCGACAAGGCCGGACTGGAGTAAGGCCATGAGACGCGTCCTGTCCATCGCGGCCATGCTGGCTGCCTCATGTGCGCTGCTGGCACCGCCGGCCTTTGCCGCGGCGGCCGACGCGAAGGTCACGCCGCTGGCCACCGAACCGCTGCCCGAGTATCCGGGCAAGGAGGTGCAGATGGTCATGGTGGAATACCCGCCGGGCGGCTACGATCCGGTGCATCGCCACGATGCCCACGGCTTCATCTACGTGCTCGAGGGCACCATCATCATGGGCGTGAAGGGCGGCAAGGAAGTCACGCTCAAGCCGGGCCAGACCTTCCATGAAGGTCCCGACGACATCCATACGGTCGGGCGCAACGCCAGCACCACCAAGCCGGCCAGGTTTATCGTGTTCCTGATCAAGAATCAGGGCGCGCCGATCCTGACACCCGTGAAGTAGCCGGTGCCATCGGGCCGGCAGGCGCGCCAGTTCCGTGCGCGCCTGCCGCACCCGTTCCCCCCTCGGTTTCACCCATCCCTCCGCCATGCGTATCGATCGTTGTTCCGTCCCGCCAGGCCACCGCAGAGATACCGGAGTCCCATCGTGAACGCGATGACGTCAACGCCCGGCGGCCGCCGCGAGGCCACCGAACCCGTGGTCTATATCGTCGACGATGATGTGGACCTGAACGACGCGCTGGCGGACCTGCTGCGGTCGGTCGGCCTGCGGGCGCGTTCGTTCCTGTCGGCCGACGCGTTCCTGAAAGCGCCGCTCGAACCGGTGCCCGGCTGCGTGGTGATGGACGTGCGGCTGCGTGGCGCCAATGGCCTGGAGGTCCAGCGCGAGCTGATCCGGCGCGGCATCTGCCTGCCGGTGGTGTTCATCACCGGCCATGGCGATATCGAGATGACGGTGCGCGCCATGAAGGCCGGCGCGCTCGATTTCCTGTCCAAGCCGTTCCGCGACCAGGACTTTCTGGACGCGGTGACCGAGGGGATTGCCGTGGACCGCTGCAACCGGCAGGCACTGCAATGCGGTGACGATCTGCGCGCGCGCTTTGCGACGCTGAGCGGCCGTGAGCGCGAGGTGATGGCACTGGCCGTGTCGGGTCTGATGAACAAGCAGATTGCCGGCAAGATCGGCATCAGCGAGGTCACGATCAAGATCCACCGCAGCCGCGCCATGCGCAAGATGGCCGCGCGCACGTTTGCCGACCTGGTCAAGATGGCGATCGATCTCGATCTGCGACTGGATGCCGACACCGCCCGTATGGCCGCGACGCTGGCCGCGCCGCCGGCCGCCCAGGCGCCGCGCGCCGGCCTGGGCGCGGTGGACCAGCCGATGGTCGCGCATTGACAACGCAGACCTACGCCGACGCCTGCCCAGCGACGGCCGTGCGGTTCCGGCCGGCCTGCTTCGCCTGGTACATCAGCGTATCGGCGTCCTTCAGGGCTTCGGCCAGCGACGCGGCGTCGCGCGGCCACGTGGTGACGCCAAGCGAAATGGTGATGTGACCGACCGGTGCGATGGCGGTCTGCTCGACCAGCCGCCGCAGGCGTTCCGCGGCTTCGCCCGCCGACCCGGCATGCATGTCGGGCAGCAGCATCAGGAACTCCTCGCCGCCCACCCGGAACGCCAGGTCGGTGGCGCGGCACACCTGGCGCATCATCTCCGCCAGCCGCTGCAGCACGATGTCGCCAACATCATGGCCATAGGTGTCGTTGACCCGCTTGAAGTGGTCGATGTCGAGCGCAATCACGGCCACCTGCTGGCCGCTGGCCTCCAGCGCCGCCAAGCTGGCGTCGAGCGCGCGGCGATTGAGCAGGCCGGTCAGCGGATCGGTCTGCGACGCGATTTCGAGCCCCATCACCTGCATTCTGGCCAGGTCGATGCCGTGTAGCAGCGCCTGCTTCAGATGGCTGGCCTCGAAGTACCAGGCATTGACCTGCGCCACGGAGCCGGTGCTTTCGATCAGACCCGTGGACGTGGTGCTGTCGGCCAGCTGCCTGAGCGGCCTGGCAATGTACCGTGTCAGGATCCAGATCAGCACGAAGCCGATCACGGCAATCGGCGCGCTGGCGACAACAAACCGCTTCATCAGCGTGTCGATCGGTGCCAGCACCGAAGCCAGCGGCTGCTGGCTCACGATGGCCCAGTGCGCGGTGGGGATGCTGGCATAGCCCGCCAGCATCGCGCGGCCGTCGGCGTCCACCATCTCGATGCTGCCTTGTCGGGCGCCCAGCGCATGTTCGGTGGCCGGATTGGCCGCGGCGACGGCGCCGATCCGCGCCTTGACCGGATGGAACAGCAGCTGGTGCCGGCCATCGACCGCGTAGACTTCAGAATCGGTGAGGAAAAAATGCTGGCTCATCAGTTCATGCAGGCGGCCATCCTTCAGCAGATGGAGCGATCCGCCGATCAGTCCCAGATACGTGCCATGGCGGTCGAAGATCGGCACGGAGACGAAGATCACCAGGTTGCCGGCAAGCGACTGATACGCGTTGCTGACGACTGGCTTGCGACCACGGACCGCGCCGATCTGTTCCGGCGACTCGACCGTGCGTTGCTCAAGGTGCAGTGCCTCGGGCAGGGCCGCGACGATGCGGCCGTTGGCGTCGACGATGGCGACGGCGTCAAAATCCCGGCCCAGCGACGTCAGCCGCTCCACGGCGTCGCGGCGGGCCGCGGGGTCGTCGAAGTGATCGGCAAGCCGGTCGCCGGCTTGTTGGAACCGAAACTGCGCCTCGCGCAGGAACCCGTCGATCGAGGACGCAACGCGCGCGCTGTAGGCCCGGTTGGCTTCCAGCGACCGCTCCACCAGCGTTTGCCGCTCGATCCGGTACGCGGCGTAGAGGCAGTTGCCCAGCGTGACGATGCACGCTGTCAGCGTCAGGCCCAGAATCAGGGTTCGCAGGTCGATTTTCTGGCGTGCCATGAGCGTGCGGAGGTTGCGTTCCGGGCGGGAAGCGTTTGCCGCAGCCTGCGCAGGCTAGCGGCCGACGGGGGAGACTGACGCCCAGAGCATACAAGCTGGCCGCGGTTTATGCGAAAAAAATGGCCCCGGCGGGTGCCAGGGCCATCGAGCAGGCGACAAGGGGAAGGAAACGGCTATTGCGCCGTCCAGCCCCCGTCCATCGCCCAGGCGGCGCCGCGCACCTGGTCGCCGAACGGCGAGCACAGCATCAGCACCAGGTTGCCCAGTTGCTCGGGCGTGACGAATTGCCCGGAGGGCTGCTTGTCGGACAGCAGGCGGGCCTGCGCGGCCTCGGCGGTGATGGCGTCGCGCTGGGCAATCGCGTCGATCTGGGCGGCGACCAGCGGCGTCAGGACGAAGCCCGGGCAGATCGCGTTGCAGGTGATGCCGGTGGCGGCCGTTTCCAGCGCGGTGACCTTGGTCAGGCCCACCAGCCCGTGCTTGGCGGCCACATAGGCCGACTTGCCGGCGGAGCCGACCAGCCCATGCACTGAGGCGATGTTGACGATGCGGCCCCAGTTGGCGGCGCGCATGCCCGGCAGCGCCAGGCGCGACGTATGGAAGGCAGAGGTCAGGTTGATCGCCAGGATGTCGTCCCACTTCTGCACCGGGAAATCCTCCACGGGCGACACATGCTGGATGCCGGCATTGTTGACCAGCACATCGACCCCGCCGAAACGCGCGGTCGCCAGCGCGAACATGGCGTCGATCTCGTCGGGGCGACGCATGTCGGCGGCGTGATGGATTACCTCGGCACCGACGGTGCGGATGCTTGCCAGGGCGGCCTCGATGTCGCCGAAGCCGTTGAGCACGATATTGGCACCGGCCTGCGCCAGCGCCTGGGCGATACCCAGGCCGATACCGCTCGTGGAGCCGGTGACCAGCGCGGTCTTGCCATGCAGATTGACCATGATGCTTCCCTGGGTGCGGTCAGACCAGACCGGTCGTGTAGAACACGAAGATCACGAAGAACACGGCCAGCGTCTTGATCAGCGTGATGGCGAAGATGTCGCGGTACGACTCGCGGTGCGTGAGGCCGGTCACGGCCAGCAGCGTGATCACCGCGCCGTTGTGCGGCAGCGTGTCCATGCCGCCGCTGGCCATCGACACCACGCGGTGCAGCACTTCCAGCGGAATCTGCGCGGCCTGCGCGCCCTGGATGAACACGTCGGACATGGCGGCCAGCGCAATGCTCATGCCACCCGATGCGGAGCCAGTGATGCCGGCCAGCGTGCTGACCGACACGGCGGCGTTGACCAGCGGGTCCGGAATGCTGCGCAGGGCATCGCTGACCACCAGGAAGCCCGGCAGCGCGGCGATCACGCCGCCAAAGCCGTATTCCGACGCCGTGTTCATCGACGCCAGCAGCGCGCCCGACACGGCACTCTTGGTGCCCTCGGCAAAGCGCGCCTTGACGGCGCCGAACGCAGTCAGCAGCACGATGACGATGCCCAGCAGCAGGGCGCCTTCCACGGCCCAGATGGCGGTCACGCTGGCGATCTTGGTTTCCACCGGCTTGGGCAGGCCCGGCAGCGACACACTGTTGGACTGGCCGTACCAGAGCGGGATCATCCGCGTCAGCCAGAAGTTGGACACGCCGACCACCACCAGCGGCAGGATGGCCAGCAGCGGCGGCGGCAGCTTGCCGCCTTCCACGCGCTGCGGCTCGTTCAGCAGGTTCGTGCCGTAGCCCTCGCCACGGGCGGCGGCCGCGCGGCGGCGCCATTCCAGATACGACAGGCCGACGATGATGATGAACAGCGAGCCCGCCACGCCCAGCGCCGGTGCGGCCCACGAGGTGGTCTTGAAGAACGTGGTCGGGATGATGTTCTGGATCTGCGGCGTGCCCGGCAGCGAATCCATCGTGAACGAGAACGCGCCCAGGGCGATGGCACCCGGCATCAGGCGCTTGGGGATGTTGCTCTGGCGGTAGAGCTCGGCGGCAAACGGGTAGACCGCGAACACCACCACGAACAGCGACACGCCGCCGTAGGTCAGCAGCGCGCAGACCGCCACGATCACCGCGTTGGCGCGCGAGCGGCCGATGTAGCGGATGGCCGCGGCCACGATCGATTCGGAAAAGCCCGACAGTTCGATGACCTTGCCGAACACGGCACCGAGCATGAACACCGGGAAGTACAGCTTGACGAAGCCGACCATCTTCTCCATGAAGATGCCGGAAAACACGGGCGCCACCGCCGACGGGTCGGTCAGCAGCACCGCGCCCAGCGCAGCCAGCGGCGCGAAGAGGATCACGCTGTAGCCGCGATAGGCGGCGAACATGAGAAAGGCCAGTGCGGCGAGCACTATGACAAAAGACATGAGGTCTCCATTGCTTGTTCTTGAATGCGGTCGAGCCGTGGCAGGTTACCCCGGTGCCGTGTAATGCGAGAGTCCCCTGCGCAGATGACAGGGGACCGCTTGATTAGCAGGCTCCGTGCCACATCCAAAAGTTAAGGATAAGGCGCAAATAGTGTAGTCTGGCTCGCGTTGTCTCTTCATTGAGACAAAGCAAGCGATGCGCACGGCGTTGAAGTCTCCGTTATGAGACACTTCGCGTCTACAAATCGAGACAACCATCCCCGGACCCGCAGCCATGCACAAGATCGCCGACCCAGGTGGCGCCCTGCTGTTCGACTACGACTACGTGGCGCGGCGTGCCATGGAGTCGCTGTTCCGCACCTTTGAAAACTTCAGCGAAGGCACGTTCGTGGTGGACGAGCACGCGCGCGTGGTCTGGATCAACAAACGCTATGCGGCGCGCTTCGGGTTCACCAACCCGCAGGACGCGATCGGGCTCGATTGCGAGCAGGTGATTCCGAACAGCCTGATGCGCGAGGTCGTCACCACGGGCAAGCCGATCCTGCTGGACCTGCTCGAAACCGACCGCGAGCCGATGATCGTCACGCGCCTGCCGATCAAGGACGACAACGGGCGCACCATCGGCGGGGTCGGGTTCGCACTGTTTGACGAACTCAAGGCGCTGACGCCGATCTTTGCGCATTACTCGCGGGCCCAGGCCGAGCTGGCAGCGGCGCGCCGCTCGCTCGATCATGCGCGCCGGGCCAAGTACACGTTCGCCAGTTTCGTCGGTGCCAGCCCGGCGGCCCAGGAGGTCAAGCGCCAGGCCCGGCGGGCCGCGCTGGTGGAGTCGCCGGTGCTGCTGCTGGGCGAAACGGGCACGGGCAAGGAACTGCTGGCGCACGGCATCCACGCGGGTTCGGCGCGTGCCGAGCGGCCGCTGGTCACCGTCAACGTGGCGGCCATTCCCGATACGTTGCTGGAAGTGGAGTTCTTCGGTGCCGCGCCGGGCGCCTACACGGGCGTGGACCGCAAGGGGCGCGTCGGCAAGTTCGAGCTGGCCGATGGCGGCACGCTGTTCCTCGACGAAATCGGCGAGATGCCACTGGCGCTGCAAAGCAAGCTGCTGCGCGCCCTGCAGGACCGCGAATTCGAGCCGCTGGGGTCGAACCGCATCGTGCGCAGCGACGTGCGGATCATCGCGGCCACGTCCGCGGACCTGCCCGCGCTGGTCGCCGAAGGCCGCTTCCGCGCCGATCTCTATTACCGGCTCAATGTGCTGTCGATCGACCTGCCGCCGCTGCGCGAGCGCCGGGCCGACCTGCTGCCGCTGGTGTACGCCATCGTCGAGGAACTTAGCATCAAGGCCGAGCGCCACCCGATGGGCCTGCGCGACGATGCCCTGCGGCTGCTGCACGACTATGACTGGCCCGGCAACGTGCGCGAACTGCGCAACGTGCTGGAGCGCGTGGTGATGCTGTGCGACGAGGATTCGGTGGACGCGGCCACGCTGGCGCCGCTGCTTGGCACGCGGCGCACCGGCCCGGCGCCGATGGCCGAACCGGAGGTTCCCAGGGAAGAAGCCTCCGCACCTGTCGCGCAGACCCCGCAGGCCGCCGTGCCCGGGCCGGCGCCGGCAGCGCCCGCGCAGACCTACGCCGAGGCCATGGCGCAATTCGAAGCCGCGTTCCTGGCCCAGGCGCTCGATGCATGTGGCGGACGCGTCGCAGAGGCCGCCGCGCGCATCGGCATCAGCCGGGCGGCCTTCTACAAGAAGTTGGCCGCCACGCGCGGCGGGCTGTGATAAGGTCGCCGGCAGAGACGCTCCGCCCTGGTGTTGATCGCGGCGAGAGCGCCAGCCAGGAGACCGCCGATGCGCAATGCGCTGACATTCCAGGATGCCCTGCAGGCCGACGTGCTTGCCGCCGGACACGATGAGGTGGCCGACCGCAGCGAACTGCTGCGCCGTGCCCACCGCCGCTCGGCCGGTTTCGGGCTCGACGCCGCGCAAGTTCCCGACTATCAACCACTGAGCCGCCGCGCGCTGGGCGAACGCGTCGAGCGCAACCGCGCGCTGTACCGCCTGGCGCTGCCCGTGATGGAAGGCCTGTACCGGCAGGTGGCCGGTACCGACAGCCTGGTGCTGCTGAGCGACAGCGGCGGCGTCATCCTGCACAGCGTGGGCGACGGCGATGGCAGCGGCTTTGCCGCGCGTGCGCGCGACGTGGCGCTGGCGCCCGGCGTATCGTGGTCCGAGGCCAGCAAGGGCACCAACGCCATCGGCACCGCGCTGGCCGAGGGACGCTCCGCCATCATCCATGGCGACGAGCACTTCCTGCACGCCAATCGCCAGCTCACCTGTTCCTGTACGCCGATTGCCAGCCCGACGGGCGACTGGCTGGGCGCGCTTGACGTCAGTGGCGACCCGCGCGGTTTTCATCCGCACACGATGGCGCTGGTGCGCATGTCGGCGCAGACCATCGAGAACCAGTTGTTCGCCGCCCAGTTTGCCGATGCACTGCTGGTGCGCTTTCACGGCCGGCCCGAACTGGTCGGCACCCTGTTCGAGGGCATGGCCGCGTTTGCGTTCGATGGCACGTTCCTGGCCGCCAATCGCAGCGGTTGGTTCCAGCTTGGCATGCGCGCCGATGTGCTGGCCGGTGCCACCTTCACCGAACTGTTCGGGCTGCCGATGCCGCCGTCCGGCACCGCCGATACGCTGCTGCGCGACCTGGCGTTGCCGGGCGGCGTGCGCATTTACGCGCGGCTGTCGCATCGGGCGGAAGCTGCCGCCTCGCTGAGCGTGCCGCAGCCGGCGGTCCAGCCGTCGTCGGCGCTGGCGCGCCTGGACACCGGCGACGCCCGCATGGCCGCCGTGCTCCAGCGCGTGGCGCGCCTGCGCGGGCGCGATATTCCGCTGCTGATCCTGGGGCGCACCGGGTCCGGCAAGGAATGGCTGGCGCGGGCCGTGCATGCCGATTCGCCTCGGGCCAGCGGCCCGTTCGTGGCCGTCAACTGCGCGGCCATTCCCGAGACGCTGATCGAGGCCGAGCTGTTCGGCTACGAAGAAGGCGCATTCACGGGCGCGCGGCGACGCGGCCACGCCGGCAAGATCGCGCAGGCGCACGGCGGCACGCTGTTCCTGGACGAGATCGGCGACATGCCGCTGGCGCAGCAGGTGAGGCTGGTGCGCGTGCTGCAGGAGCGCGCGGTGACCGCGCTGGGCGGCACGCACAGCACGCCGGTCGATATCCGCATCGTCTGCGCCACGCACCGCGACCTGCGCGCGCAGATGGCCGACGGCACGTTCCGCGAAGATCTGTACTACCGCATCCACGGGCTGGCGGTGACCTTGCCGACGCTGGCCGGGCGCAGCGATTTCGACGCGCTGGTGTCGCGCATCCTGCAGGACGAATGCGCACACGGGCCGCAGGCGATCTCCGCACCGGCGCTGGCGCTGCTGCGCCGGCATGCATGGCCGGGCAACCTGCGCGAACTGGCCAGCGTGCTGCGTACCGCTGCGTTGATGGCCGAAGGCGAGGCGCGGATCGACGTCGAGCACCTGCCGGACGACTTTGCCGCGCAGCCGGCAATGCCGGCCACGCCGGCCGCCCGGGCCACGGGTGATGACGATGCCGATGCCGTAACGGGCAGCATGCGCGACTGGGAAGCGGCGCGCATTCGGGAAGCCCTGGCGCGCCACGGCGGCAACGTCAGTGCCGCGGCGCGCGAGCTTGGCGTGTCGCGCAATACCATCTACCGGCGGCGCTAGCACCGGCCTGGCCGGCGCCGTTGCGCCTGGCGGGTCAGAAGAATCCGAGCGGATTAGGGTTGTAGCTGACCAGCAGGTTCTTGGTCTGCTGATAGTGGTCCAGCATCATCCGATGGTTTTCGCGGCCCACGCCCGACTGCTTGTAGCCGCCGAACGCGGCATGGGCCGGATAGGCGTGATAGCAGTTGATCCACACGCGGCCGGCCTCGATGCCGCGGCCCATGCGGAACGTGCGTGCGCCGTCGCGCGTCCACACCCCGGCGCCCAGCCCGTAGAGCGTATCGTTGGCAATCGCCAGCGCCTCTTCCTCGTCCTTGAAGGTCGTGACGGAAACTACCGGGCCGAAGATTTCCTCCTGGAAGATGCGCATCTTGTTGTGGCCCTCGAAGATCGTCGGCTTGACGTAGTAGCCGCCCGCCAGATCGCCACCCAGCGCGTTGCGCTCGCCGCCGGTCAGCACGCGGGCGCCTTCCTGCTTGCCGATGTCGATATACGCCAGGATCTTCTGCAGCTGCTCTTCGGAGGCCTGCGCGCCGATCATCGTCGACTTGTCCAGCGGATGCCCCTGGCGGATCGCCTCCACGCGCTTGACCGCGCGCGCCATGAACGCCTTGTAGATCGACTCCTGGATCAGCACGCGCGACGGGCAGGTGCAGACTTCGCCCTGGTTCAGCGCGAACATTGCAAAGCCTTCCAGCGCCTTGTCGAAGTAGGCGTCGTCGGCAGCCATCACATCCTCGAAGAAGATGTTTGGCGACTTGCCGCCCAGTTCCAGCGTCACCGGGATCAGGTTCTGCGACGCGTACTGCATGATCAGCCGGCCCGTCGTCGTTTCGCCAGTAAAGGCCACCTTGGCGATGCGCGGGCTCGACGCCAGCGGCTTGCCCGCTTCCACGCCGAAGCCGTTGACGACGTTGATCACGCCCGGGGGCAGCAGGTCGTGCAGCAGTTCCATCAGCACCAGGATCGACGCGGGCGTCTGCTCGGCCGGCTTGAGTACCACGCAGTTGCCGGCCGCCAGCGCCGGGGCCAGCTTCCACACGGCCATCAGCAGCGGGAAGTTCCACGGGATGATCTGCCCCACCACGCCTAGCGGCTCGTGAAAGTGATAGGCAATGGTGTCGTGGTCAATTTCCGAGATGGTGCCTTCCTGGGCGCGGATGCAGCCGGCGAAGTAGCGGAAATGGTCGACGGCCAGCGGCAGGTCCGCAGCGGAGGTCTCGCGCACGGGCTTGCCGTTGTCGATGGTCTCGGCCACGGCCAGCAGCGTCAGGTTGGCCTCGATCCGGTCGGCGATGCGGTTCAGCAGGTTCGCGCGCTCGGCGGTGGACGTGCGCCCCCACGCGGCGCGGGCGCGGTGGGCCGCATCCAGCGCGGCTTCCACATCCTTTTCGTTCGAGCGCGGCACGCGCGTGAACGGCTTGCCGGTGAGTGGCGTGACGGCTTCGAAGTACTGGCCGTCAGCCGGCGGCACCCAGGCGCCGCCAATGTAGTTGTCGTACTGTTCCTTGAACGGGTAGGGCACGCCCAGCTGGGCAATTTCAGCCATGTTCATGTCTCGCTCCACTTGTCGATATCGTTGGTCGTGCCATCGGGCACGCCGGGACCGACTGCAAGCGCCGTGCCGGGCCCGCGCCCGACGCTGCCATGCGGGATGGCGGCCGGCGGGCGCGGGGGCAGGGGCGGCGGGGTGTTCCAGAATGGAGCAGGTGTTGCAGGCTGGTACAAAGGGTGCGGCCGCCGCACCGGGCGTCATGGCGGCGTGATAACGTCACGCGAGGCAACGTGAAGGGAGTTTGCATGCAATCGGGCATTGTCGAAGCCGGCTATGGTTCCGACCCGGTCGGTCTGGTCAGCGGTTTCCTGTTCGAACCGGGGCAGCCGGGGCGCGAGATCGATTCCAGTGCCGCGGCCGCCTGGCTTCGCGCGCATCCGGCGGCGGGCCCGGACGACGCGGTGGCGCAGACCGAGCGCCCGTTTGTCTGGCTGCACTTCAATCTGTCGCACAGCGCCTGCGAACGCTGGATGCGCGGCCAGCTTGGCTTGCCCGACGATTTCTTCGAGGCGCTGCGGCAGGGTTCCCATTCGACCCGCATCGAACGCCAGGACGCCGCGCTGCTGGCCGTGGTCAACGACGTGATCTACAACTTCGGCGTGGCCTCGACCGATATTTCAACGCTCTGGGCGCATGCCGACCACCGGCTGGTGGTCACCGCCCGCGCGCGCCCGCTGCGGTCGGTGGACCGGCTGCGCGCCGCCGTGCGGCGTGGCGAGCGGTTCCGGTCGCCGCTGAATCTGGTGGTGCACCTGCTGCAGGACCAGGCCGACGTGCTGGTACAGATCGTGCGCGAGACGGGTGTCAGCGTGGACCAGATCGAAGACCAGCTGCTGTCGCAGCGGCTGCAGTCGAACCGCGCGGACCTGGGCGCCATGCGGCGAGGCCTGGTGCGCCTGCAGCGGCTGCTGGCGCCCGAGCCCGGCGCGCTGTTCCGGCTGCTGAACCGGCCGCCCGCGTGGCTGCTCGAAACCGATTTGCAGGAATTGCGCGAATCGACCGAAGAATTCTCATTGGTGCTCAATGACCTGGCCGCGCTCGTGGAACGCATCAAGCTGCTGCAGGAAGAGATCGCCGCCAAGCTCAACGAACAGACCAACCGCACGCTGTTCACGCTGACGCTGGTCACGGTGCTGGCGCTGCCGATCAACATCGTGGCCGGCTTTTTCGGCATGAATGTGGGCGGGATTCCGCTTGCCGAACATCCGCACGGTTTCTGGGTGCTGGTGGTGCTGGTGGCCAGCTTCACGGTGCTGGCCGGGCGCTGGGCGTTCCGCAAGCAGGAAAGCGGCATGATGTGATGCATGATGCCTCTATGACAATTCGTAAAATTGCCATATTGCAGGCGTACGATGAGTCACCAAGGCGCCCGCCGTTCGGCGCGCGCAATGGAGGAAAGCCATGGACTACAACGACGAAGCCCTGATCCGGCGCATTCACCGCGAGGTGGCGGATTACTACGACGAAGAGCTCGAACTGGAGCTGGAAGACCGCGATCCGCTGGTGGTGCAGCGCGTGCTGTCGGGCGAGGCAGGCGGCCCCGGCGACAACACCAATCTCAACGGCGACGAAGCCGAGCGCGCCGAGCGTCGTCTCTACTTCCGCGAACTGTTCCGCCTGCAGGGCGAACTGGTAAAGCTGCAGAGCTGGGTGGTGGCCACGGGCCACAAGGTGGTGATCCTGTTCGAGGGGCGCGACGCGGCCGGCAAGGGCGGCGTGATCAAGCGCATCACGCAGCGGCTGAATCCGCGCGTCTGCCGCGTGGCCGCGCTGCCGGCGCCGAACGACCGCGAGCGCACCCAGTGGTACTTCCAGCGGTATGTGTCACATCTGCCCGCCGCTGGCGAAATGGTGCTGTTCGACCGCAGCTGGTACAACCGCGCCGGCGTGGAACACGTGATGG
The DNA here is from genome assembly GCF_057815095.1 of Cupriavidus sp. 86D6. Classification (NCBI taxonomy): domain Bacteria; kingdom Pseudomonadati; phylum Pseudomonadota; class Betaproteobacteria; order Burkholderiales; family Burkholderiaceae; genus Cupriavidus; species Cupriavidus sp. 86D6. The sequence continues at coordinate 276,158 of NZ_JBYPSB010000002.1, forward strand.
GGTTCTGCACCGACGAGCAGTACGAGGAATTCTTCCGTTCCGTGCCCGAGTTCGAGCGGATGCTGGTGCGTTCGGGTATCCAGGTGATCAAGTACTGGTTCTCGATCACCGACGACGAACAGCACATGCGCTTCCTGAGCCGCATCCACGACCCGCTCAAGCAGTGGAAGCTGAGCCCGATGGACCTGGAGTCACGCCGCCGCTGGGAAGACTACACGCGCGCCAAGGAAATCATGCTGGAGCGCACGCATATCTCCGAGGCGCCGTGGTGGGTGGTGCAGGCCGTGGACAAGAAGCGCGCCCGGCTGAACTGCATCCACCACCTGCTGCAGCAGATGCCCTACGTGGAGCCGGCGCAGCCGTCCATCGTCCTGCCCGAGCGCGAGCGGCATGCCGACTATGTCCGCCAGCCCGTGCCGGACAACATGATCATTCCGGAGATTTACTAGCGAACGGTGTCGGCGCCCGCAGCGGGCCTGCGTGCGTATCACGACAGATTGAAACGGTTGTTGGCGCCAACCATCGCGGAAAAGCGATGTAATGGCGCTAAACCTGCTGCGTTCCGCGTCGTTATTGGGTGACCACTCCGATCGGGCGCGATGCGCGCGCCCGGCCCCGGAGACCGCTTAGTTTCGGAGCCACCCAATGCGTCGCATGACCCCGCGTGCCGGCACGCGCCATCGTTTTCCCGCCGGATTGACCGGCCTTGCGGCCCTGGCCGCGTTTGCCCTGGCCGCTTGCGGCGGGGGCGGTGATGGGGGCGACAGCGCCGCCGCCGGCCAGGCCGCCAGCACGGCCACCGGCACCACCCCCACCACGCAGCCCGTGCCAGTCACCGGCCTGAACCTGGCCTGCGACGCCTGTGGCGCCGCAAGCGTCAGCAGTTACGCGGGTTCCAGTGCGGGAATCTGGGGCTACCAGAACAACACTGGCGCGGCGGTCGACGCGCAGTACGCAATTTCCGGCGTGGCCGGCAAGACGATCTGGCTGCAACTGTCCAATCAGGGCGATGCCGCCGTGGCCATGCCGGCCGGGCTGTCATCGCAGGTGGCGGCAGAGATGATCGCGCCGCAGGCGCTGAGCCAGGCGTCGGCCGACGAAACGACCCAGCGGGCCATTGGCGAGTACAACCGCAGGGGCTGGGTCGATGCCACGCGCACGTCGGGTGATCCGATGCTCAGCACGCTGGGCGTGCCGGCGCCGCTGGCCGCGTCGATCGGCACCGCGGGCCTGGCGGAAGGCGCCACCCGCAACTGGTATCACACGGACGGTACCCAGCGTGCTGCCACGCTGCGCAAGCAGGTGGCCGCCAGCGACGGCACCATCGTTAACGTCTGGGTGGAGACCGCCGAGGCTGCCAATGTGCCGGATCCGACAGTTCTCGAACTGGCCACCGCCTTTGCCGGCAGCAGCATGATCTACGATCGGCTGCTCAACGTGGGCGGGCGGGTCTGGGGTCCCAATTCGTACGGCACGTCAATGCTGCCGGCCGGCGTGCCGGTGGATATCGTCGTGCTCAATTTCAACCGCGACGGCAAGCCCTACGGCACCGTGGGTTACTTCTGGGGTCTGCACAACTTCCTGAAGACCAAGGAACCGAACAGCAACGAGTCGGTGTCGCTGTACCTGGACAGCGAAACGCTGTCGCTGGGCAATGCGGCTGGCCTGCGGTCGGTCAAGACCACGATGGCGCACGAAGGCACGCACATGCAGAACTTCTATCGCCGCCAAATCAGCATGGGCGCCGATTACGCCTACGACACCTGGCTCGAGGAAATGACGGCGATGCAGATGGAGGACTTCCTGAGCGGCGTCATCCTGTCGAACTACAACCCGATCCGCGACGTCCGCCTGCCGGACTACTACCGCTACAGCGACTACAACTGCAACCTGACGGCGTTCACGGGCTTCGGCGTGTCGTGCGAGAGCTATGCGGTGTCGGGCAGCTTCGGCGGCTTCCTGAACCGCCAGCTGGGCATCGGCTTCTTCCGCGACCTGCTGACCCGCCCGCAGGTGGGCTCCAAGGCGGTGCTCGCCGCCGCAATCTCTGGCGGCGGCTGGACCTTCGATCGGGCCCTGACCAACTGGCGCACCAGCACCAACAGCAACATGCCGCTGGCGCTCACGCCGCAGGGCTTCGGCTATCCGCAGTGGTCTGACGGCACGTACACCCTGCCGGAAATCGATCCGTCCGGCGCCGCGTACACCGCGCTGCGCAAGTTGCCGGCCACCGCACCGTCGATGCTCCAGGGCTACGGCAGCTACATCGCACCGCGCAGCGGCAGCAACGGCGTGTACAGCGACAAGGTGCGCGTGCCGGCCGGCGTGACGCTGTCGGTGGTGGTGTATTGAGCGGAGGCGGTGCGTTGGCGATTGCCGGGGGCTGCGCCTTGCGGCCTACAGCACCACCCCCGGAAACGCCTCGGCGAACGTCTGCACCGTGCCGGTCAGTTCGCCGTCGTAGCCGGGCAGGGCGTTGACGCGTTCGCGGAAGCTGCCGCTCTTCATCGCCGATACCGCGCCCTGCAGCGCCGGGCTGTGCAGGGCGTCCGTTTCCAGCGCGAAGAAGTAGCGTTCCTTGAGCACCGGCACGAACTCCAGGTTGAAGCGCCTGGCCGCCGTTTCCACGCCGAATCCCACGTCGGCCATGCCGCTGCCGATGTAGGCGGCCACGGCCGCGTGCGTGAATTCGCCGTTGTTGAAGCCTTCGATGCGGCTGCTGTCGATGCCGCGCCGCGCCAGCATCAAGTCCAGCAGCAGGCGGGTGCCGGACCCCAGTTGGCGGTTGACGAAGCGCACGTCGGCACGCGTCAGGTCTTCCAGCGAGCGGATGTTCAGCGGATTGCCGGGGCGCACGAACAGCCCCTGCTGGCGCGTGGCCAGGTGGATCAGGCAATGCTTTTCGGGGTGCAGCCAGCGCGAGAAGCCGCGCAGCGTCTCTTCCTCGAACTCGCCAACCGGCACGTGGAAGCCGGCCACGTCGCAGGCGCCCTCGGACAGCGCGGCGGCGGCCTCCAGGCTGCCGCAGTACTTGAGGTCGTGGCGTACCTTCTGTTCGTCCAGGAAGTCACGCAGCGCCGCCACGGCAAAGCCATGGCTGGCGTGGATGCGCACGGCCGGATCGCTGGCCGCCATCAGCTTCTTGAGTTCGATCTCCAGTTCCGAGGCCAGGCTGTCGAGCGTGGGCGACAGGCGCGCGGCAATGCGCTTGCTGGCCCACACCAGTTGTTGCGCCAGCGGCGTCAGGGTAGACCCTCGGCCCCGGGTCTTGGCGATCAGCGCGCCGCCGAACAGCGTCTCGGCATCGCGCAAGATGCCCCAGGCGTAGCGGTATGACAACGCCATGGCCTCGGCCGACTGGGCGATATTTCCCGTGGATTCGATCAGGCCCAGCAGGGCCACCAGGCGCGACACATCCAGTGCTGGCGCGGGTGCCGGGGCGGCGTCGTCGCGGATCTGCAGGTGCGGAAGGATCGAAATGCGTAGCATATGCGGAAAATAGCATATTGAACGGGGCAAAACACGGTTCTATAGTCGCATAAAGAGGCCAAAAAGCCCGTTGTGATGTTCCGGAATATGAATAAAAAAGCCGATTTCGGAACCGACAGAACAAAATGGAGACAGCATGCCAGACACCGCCATCCCCACGGCGCCAGCCGGCAATGGCCGGACGGATTCCGCAGATATCGCGCGCATCGTCGCGGCCAGGCGTGACATGCCCGGCGCGTTGCTGCCGATTCTGCACGAGATCCAGGACACCCGGGGCTATATCCCGGCCGATGCCGTGCCGGTCATCGCCAAGGCCCTGAACCTGTCGCGTGCCGAAGTGCATGGCGTCATCACGTTCTATCACCATTTTCGCGAGCAGCCGGCTGGACGCCACGTCGTGCAGGTGTGCCGTGCCGAAGCGTGCCAGTCGGTCGGTGCCGACGCGCTGGCCGAACACGCCTGCCGCAAGCTTGGCTGCGACTTCCACGAGACCACGGCCGACGGCCAATATACGCTGGAGCCGGTCTACTGCCTGGGGCAGTGTGCCACCGGCCCGTCGATGATGATTGGCGACCGCATTCACGCGCGCGTCGATGCCAAACGGTTCGACAAGCTTGTCGATGCCGTCCGTGAAGACCAGGAGGCCCGCGCATGACCACCACCATCTTCGTTCCGCGCGACTCCACCGCGCTGGCGCTGGGTGCCCACGAGGTGGCGCAGGCCATCGCCGCCGAAGCCGCACGGCGCGGCGCCGACGTGCGTATCGTGCGCAACGGCTCGCGCGGCATGTTCTGGCTGGAACCGCTGGTCGAGGTACAGACCGCTGCCGGGCGCACGGCGTACGGCCCGGTGACGGAAGACGACGTCGCTGGGCTGTTCGACGCCGGCTTGCTGACCGGCGGCCAGCATGCGCTGTCGCTCGGGCTGACCGACGAGATTCCGTTCCTGAAGCAGCAGGAGCGCCTGACCTTTGCCCGCGTGGGCATCACCGATCCGCTGTCGCTCGACGACTACATCGCCCACGAGGGCTATGCCGGCCTGACCCGCGCGCTGACCATGGAGCCCGCGCAGATCGTGCAGGAGGTGCTCGACTCCGGCCTGCGCGGCCGGGGCGGCGCGGCGTTTCCGACCGGCATCAAATGGAAGACCGTGCTGGCTGCGCAGTCGCCGGTCAAGTACATCGTCTGCAACGCCGACGAAGGCGACTCGGGCACGTTCTCCGACCGCATGGTCATGGAAGACGACCCGTTCATGCTGATCGAGGGCATGACGATCGCCGGCCTGGCCGTGGGCGCCGAGTCCGGCTACATCTACACGCGATCCGAATACCCGCACGCGATTGCCGCCACCGAGGCCGCCATCGCCACCGCCACGCAGGCGGGCTGGCTGGGCGACAACATCCGGGGCAGCGGCAAGCGGTTCACGCTGGAAGTCCGCAAGGGCGCCGGCGCCTATGTATGCGGCGAGGAAACCGCGCTGCTCGAAAGCCTGGAGGGCAAGCGGGGCGTGGTGCGCGCCAAGCCGCCCCTGCCGGCGCTGAAGGGGCTGTTCGGCCAGCCCACCGTGATCAACAACGTGATCTCGCTGGCCACGGTGCCGGTGATCCTGGCGCGCGGCGCGAGGTTCTACCAGGACTTCGGCATGGGCCGCTCGCGTGGCACGCTGCCGTTCCAGCTGGCCGGCAATATCCGGCAGGGCGGTCTGGTGGAAAAGGCGTTCGGCGTGACGCTGCGCGAGCTGATGTTCGACTTCGGCGGCGGCACCCGCAGCGGCCGGGCCATCCGGGCCGTGCAGGTGGGCGGCCCGCTGGGTGCCTACCTGCCCGAGTCGCGCTTCGATGCGCCGCTCGACTACGAGGCCTATGCCGCGTTTGGCGCGGTGGTGGGCCACGGCGGTATCGTTGTGTTCGACGAGACCGTGGACATGGCCAAGATGGCCCGCTATGCCATGGAGTTCTGCGCCATCGAGTCGTGCGGCAAGTGCACGCCGTGCCGGATCGGATCGACGCGTGGTGTCGAGGTGATCGACCGCATCATCGCGGGCGACCAGCCCGTGAAGCATGTGGCGCTGGTGCGCGACCTGTGCGACACGATGCTGGCGGGTTCGCTGTGCGCGATGGGCGGCATGACGCCGTACCCGGTGCTGTCCGCGCTGAACGAATTCCCCGAGGACTTCGGCTTGTCGGCCAAGCCGGCCCGCGCCGCCTGAACGGTATTCCAGAACCGACGTGCCCCTCAGGGGCGCGCATCCACAAAAAGCAGTGCATTACGGGAGACATCCCTTGAACGCTCGCGACGATTTCGACTACGGCACCCCGGCCATCGATTCCGACACTCTGGTCACGCTGGAGATCGATGGGGTATCCGTCACCGTGCCGGCCGGCACCTCTGTCATGCGCGCCTCTGCCGAAGCCGGCATTGGCGTGCCCAAGCTCTGCGCCACCGATTCCCTGGAACCGTTCGGCTCCTGCCGGCTGTGTCTGGTGGAGATCGAAGGCCGGCGCGGCTATCCGGCCTCGTGCACCACCCCCGTGGAACCGGGCATGAAGGTGCGCACGCAAAGCGGCAAGCTTGGCGAACTGCGCCGTGGCGTGATGGAGCTCTATATCTCCGATCACCCGCTCGACTGCCTGACCTGCCCGACCAACGGCAACTGCGAACTGCAGGACATGGCCGGCGTGGTGGGCCTGCGCGAAGTGCGCTACGCGGACGGCGCCGGCGGTGCCGCGCCGATCGCCACGCACACGCACATGAAGAAGGACGAGTCGAACCCGTACTTCACGTACGACCCGTCCAAGTGCATCGTCTGCAACCGCTGCGTGCGGGCCTGCGAGGAAACCCAGGGCACCTTCGCGCTGACCATCAGCGGCCGGGGCTTTGATTCGCGCGTGTCCGCCGGCACCAGCCAGCCGTTCATGGAATCGGACTGCGTGTCGTGCGGCGCGTGCGTGCAGGCCTGCCCGACCGCGACGCTGACCGAGACGTCGGTGATCCAGCTGGGCCAGCCGTCGCACAACGTGGTGACCACTTGCGCGTACTGCGGCGTGGGCTGCTCGTTCAAGGCCGAGATGAAGGGCAACGAGGTGGTGCGCATGGTCCCGCACAAGGACGGCGCCGCCAACGAAGGCCACGCCTGCGTGAAGGGCCGCTTCGCCTGGGGCTATGCCACGCACAAGGACCGCATCCTCAAGCCGATGATCCGCGCGAAGATCACCGATCCCTGGCGCGAAGTGTCGTGGGAAGAGGCCATCGGCTACGCCGCGTCGCAGTTCAGGCGCATCCAGGCCGAACACGGCACCGATTCGATCGGCGGCATCGTGTCGTCGCGCTGCACCAACGAGGAAGGCTACCTGGTGCAGAAGCTGGTGCGGGCGGCGTTCGGCAACAACAACGTCGATACCTGCGCTCGGGTTTGTCATTCGCCCACCGGCTATGGCCTGAAGACCACGCTGGGCGAATCGGCGGGCACCCAGACATTCCGCTCGGTGGCCAAGTCCGACGTGATCATGGTGATCGGCGCCAACCCGACCGACGGCCACCCGGTGTTCGGCTCGCGCATGAAGCGCCGCCTGCGGGCAGGCGCCAAGCTGATCGTCGTGGATCCGCGCCAGATCGATCTGGTGGATTCGCCGCACATCCGTGCCGACTATCACCTGCAGCTGCGCCCGGGCACCAACGTTGCCGTGGTCACGGCGATGGCCCACGTGATCGTCACCGAAGGCCTGCTGGCCGAGCAGTTCATCGCCGAGCGTTGCGAGGACCGCGCGTTCCAGCAATGGCGCGACTTCGTGGCCCTGCCCGAGAATTCGCCGGAAGTGCTGGAGGCGTCCACCGGCGTGCCGGCCGAAACGCTGCGCGGCGCCGCGCGGCTCTACGCCACCGGCGGCAATGCAGCCATCTACTACGGCCTGGGCGTGACGGAACACGCGCAGGGCTCCACCACGGTAATGGGCATCGCCAACCTGGCCATGGCCACGGGCAACGTCGGCCGCGAAGGCGTGGGCGTGAATCCGCTGCGCGGCCAGAACAACGTGCAGGGCTCGTGCGACATGGGATCGTTCCCGCACGAACTGCCGGGCTATCGCCATGTGTCGGATTCGACCGTGCGCAGCAGCTTCGAGGCCGCGTGGGGCGTGGGCATCAACCCCGAGCCGGGCCTGCGGATTCCGAACATGTTCGAGGCCGCGCTGACCGGCACGTTCAAGGGCCTGTACTGCCAGGGCGAGGATATCGTCCAGTCGGACCCGAACACCCAGCACGTGGCCGAGGCGCTGTCGTCAATGGAATGCATCGTCGTGCAGGACATCTTCCTGAACGAGACGGCCAAGTACGCGCACGTGTTCCTGCCCGGTTCGTCGTTCCTGGAAAAGGACGGCACGTTCACCAACGCCGAGCGTCGCATCTCGCGCGTGCGCAAGGTGATGCCGCCGCAGGCCGGCTATTCGGACTGGGAAGTGACGCTGCTGCTGTCGAAGGCGCTGGGCTATCCGATGGAGTACAAGCATCCGTCCGAGATCATGGACGAGATCGCGCGCCTGACGCCGACGTTCTCGGGCGTGAGCTACCAGAAGCTCGACGAGCTGGGCAGCGTGCAGTGGCCGTGCAACGCCGAGGCGCCGCAGGGCACGCCGACCATGCACGTCGACGGATTCGTGCGCGGCAAGGGCAAGTTCATCATCACCAAGTACGTGCCGACCGACGAAAAGGTGACGCAGAAGTACCCGCTGCTGCTGACCACCGGCCGCATCCTGTCGCAGTACAACGTGGGCGCGCAGACGCGGCGCACGCACAACGTGCACTGGCACGACGAGGACCGGCTGGAAATCCATCCCCATGATGCCGAGGAGCGTGGCATCAAGGACGGGGACTGGGTGGGCGTGCAGAGCCGGGCCGGCGAGACCGTGCTGCGGGCGATCGTCAGCCAGCGCATGCAGCCGGGCGTGGTCTACACGACCTTCCACTTCCCCGAGTCGGGCGCCAACGTGATTACCACCGACAACTCGGACTGGGCCACCAACTGCCCCGAGTACAAGGTGACGGCGGTGCAGGTGATGCCGGTGGCGCAGCCGTCCACCTGGCAGCGCAACTACCAGGCGTTCAACGAAGAGCAGCTTGGCCACCTGCGCGCCGCCAGCGAGACGGCGCAGGCGGGCTGACCCGGGAGCGGCGATGAAACGCGACGTGCCATCTCCGGACAGCGCGGCCGGCACCGACGAGGTGCCGGCGCAGCGCACGTTCCCGGTCAGCCGCTGGCGTCATGGGGTGTTGACGACCGAGGTCGATCATCTGGCCGAGGAAGTGCCGGTGGCGCTGGAGTTCAACGGCATCTCGCATGCGGTGATGTTGGCCACGCCGGCCGATCTGGAGGACTTTGCGCTCGGCTTCAGCCTCAGCGAAGGCATTGTGGCGGCCGCCAGCGACATCTACGGCGTTGACGTCGAGGCCGGCGCGCAGGGCATCACGGTCAAGGTGGAGATTGCCACGGGCGCCTTCGTCGAACTCAAGGGCCGCCGGCGGGCCATGGCCGGGCGTACCGGTTGCGGACTTTGCGGCACCGAATCGCTGGACGAGGTCATGCGCATGCCGGAACCGGTGCGCAGCCAGGCCGAATTCGATCCGCGCGTGTTCGAGCATGCGTTCGCGGTGCTGCACAAGCGCCAGGCGTTGCTGCGCGACACCGGTGCCACGCATGCGGCGGCGTGGATGCGGCCTGATGGCGAGGTCGCGCTGGTGCGCGAGGACGTGGGCCGGCACAACGCGCTGGACAAGCTGGCCGGCGCACTGGCCCGCGGCGGCCAGGAAGACATTGCGCGCGGCGCGGTCATCGTGACCAGCCGCGCGAGCTACGAGATGGTGCAGAAGACCGCCGCCATCGGCGCCGGCGTTCTGGCGGCGGTGTCCGGCCCCACGGCCATGGCGGTGCGCCTGGCCGAGACGGCAGGCATCACGCTGGCCGGCTTCGTGCGGGGCGGCACCATGGTGGTCTACAGCCATCCTCAACGACTACATACTGGATAAGGGTCTGGCATGCATATCGAGAACCTGGTCAAGATGGCCAACCAGATCGGCAGCTTTTTCGAGGCGATGCCCGATCGCGAAGAGGCGCTGGCCGATATCGCCTCGCATATCAAGAAGTTCTGGGAGCCCCGCATGAAGCGGGCGTTCCTGGCGCATATCAAAGCCGGCGGCGAGGGGGTGCACCCCATCGTCGTGGAAGCTGTGGCGCGTCATCCCGAAATGCTCCAGATCGTCCTGCGGGCGGCGGCCTGAGGTTCGTCTTCGCGGCGCTTTCTACTTCCTCAGCCGGTAGAGCAGCTGCAGGATCGCCAGCCCGAACAGGGTGGCGATCACGGCCGTCGCTTCGCGGCCCAGCCCGCAGGCGACGCCGATGGCCGCCACGGTCCAGATGCTGGCTGCCGTGGTCAGGCCGCGCACATCTTCCTCGCTGTTCAGCTTGATGATCGCGCCGGCGCCCAGAAAGCCGATGCCGGACATCAGGCCCTGCAGCACGCGGCTCATGTCCGGCAATGGCACGCCGGCCTGCAATGGCACCAGCACGAACAGCGCCGAGCCCATGGCCACCAGCATGTGCGTGCGCAGGCCGGCCGGCTTGCCCGCCGCTTCGCGCTCGTAGCCGATCAGCCCGCCCAGCAGCACGGCCAGCGTCAGGCGCAGCAGGATGCGCGTGAGTTCCTTGATGTCCGGCACGTCGGCAAATTCCGAGCGCAGCGTACCGTAGATATCGCCCCAGAGTCCTTCCATGGCTGTCTCCACCCAGGCGTGTTTGGCTGGGGCAGGCTAGCATGCGGGGGCAGGGCGGCGCCGTCGGGCGCGCGCTGACAAGACGGTCAGCGCAGACGCAGCGGCTCCAGCAGCGCGGCGTCGTACTGGGCACGCGTGATCCGGCCCAGTTCCATCATCCGCAGCAGGATGTAGCTCTGCCGCTGCCGCGCCCGGCGCGGGTTCACCACGGGATTGTTGGCCGACGGTGCCTTGGGCAGACCGGCCAGCATCGCGCATTCGGCCAGCGACAACTGGTCCACGGGCTTGCCGAAGTAGGTGTCGGCGGCTTCCGAGAAGCCATAGGCACCCTGGCCCAGGTAGATCTTGTTCAGGTAGAGCTCTAGGATCTCGTCCTTGCTCAGCGCGTTTTCGATGCGGTACGCCAGCAGGATTTCGTAGAGCTTGCGCGTGTAGGTCTTCTTGCGCGACAGGAAGAAGTTGCGGGCCACCTGCATGGTGATGGTGGATGCGCCCTGCGACAGTTCGTCCGACAGGTTGGCGATGCCGGCGCGCATCACGCCCACATAGTCGACGCCATCATGCAGGTAGAAGCGGTCATCCTCGATGGCCACGACGGCTTCGGGCAGCGTGTGGGGAAAGTCCGCCAGCCTGACGTAGCCCGGCGTCTGCCGGAAGGCCAGCATGGCGTCGAGCGACGGCAACTGCCGGTTGGCCATCAATACGGCGAATGCAGCCAGCAACGTGCCGCCCACCACGGCGAGCAGCACGAACTTGACGAAGGCGGACCAGATACGTTGCATGGCGCGTATTGTGCCATTGCCAGGCGCGATACCCGATTTTCCGGCCGCTCCCGGGTGAGGGCCAGGGGCGCCCGCGCGCCCGCGCCGAGGGTATCTGGTGATAATCAGGGTGTCGTCGCCGTTGGCGATCTGAAATAATCGACGCCAATGCCGAACATTTTCAAGAGCCATGCAGACCGATAACCTATATAGCGCGGCCGCCACAATGCGGCCCTGTCTGGACCTGGAAACCATCGCCAACGCTCGCGACCTGGGCGGGCTGACCGGACATGCCGGGCGCCGGATTCGTCAGAACAAGCTGTACCGCAGCGCCAATCCGGCACTCGGTTGCGCCGCGGATCTCGACAAGCTGCACGCGTTGCAGCTCGACATCGTTGTCGATTTCCGGTCGTCCGGCGAGAAGTCACCGGGCGAGCAGGCATTTGGCGAGCGTTTCGCGTGGCTGGCGGTGCCGGTACTCGATGGCGCGATGTCGATGGACGTATTGCTGCCCCGACTGCGTGCGAGCAACGCCGCGCAGATGCACGGCTTCATGCTCGACGTGTATCGCGATTTTCCGGTGCGCTACCGCGACGCTTTCCGCACGTTCCTGCGGCACGCGGAAGCGGGCAAGACGCTCTACTACCACTGCACGGCTGGCAAGGACCGCACCGGCTTTGCGTCGCTGCTGCTGCTGGGCGCACTCGGCGTGTCCCAGGACGATATCGTGGCCAACTACCTCGAGTCGAACCACTGGAACCAGCGATTCAATGAAAAGATGCTGGCCGGCGTCGCGCAGATCGGCGTGACGGCCGAGGCGATGCTGCCGCTGCTGGAAGTGCGCCCCGAGTACATCGAGGCATCGATGGATGCGATCACCGCGACATACGGCAGCCTGGAGCGCTTTCTTTCCGACGACCTCGGCGTGGACACCGCATTGCTGCGGGCCCACTACCTCGCGCCATAGGCCAACCCCCCAGTCTCAGGGTCCGCCGCTCTCGCGCAGGATGCGCGCCGTAGACAGCGCGATCATGCCTTCCTCGTCGGTCGGCAACACCAGTACCGGGATGCGGCTGCTATCGCGGCTCACGCGCTGGCAGTTGTCGCCGTTGGCGGTGGGGTCCAGCGAAACGCCGAACAGTTCGGTCAGGTGCGCGCAGATGCGGGCGCGAATGTCGGGCGAGTTGGCGCCCACCCCGGCCGTGAAGACCAGGGCGTCCAGGCCGCCGAGCGTGACCGCCAGCTTGCCGATTTCCTGGGCCGCGCGATACGCGTAGAAATCGACGGCCAGCTTCGCACGCGGGCTGTCGCTGGCCAGCAGCGCCCGCATGTCGCTGCTGATGCCGGAGATGCCCTTCAGGCCTGACTGCCCGTACAGCATCGACTGGATCGCATCGGGGCTCATGCCCTGCGCGGCAAGGTACAGCACCGCGCCGGGATCGATCGACCCGCAGCGCGTGCCCATCGGCATGCCGTCGAGCGCGGTCAGGCCCATGGTCGAATCCACGCTCTTGCCGCCGTGCATCGCGCACAGGCTGGCACCGTTGCCCAGGTGCGCCACGATGACACGGCCTTCGGCCAAATCGGGCGCCACCTGCTTGAGGCGGCGCGCGATATACGCGTATGACAGCCCGTGAAAGCCGTAGCGCCGCACGCCCTGCTCGTAGTATTCATAGGGCAGCGCCATCAGCTGCGCCAGCTCGTCGCGGCCGACGTGGAACGCCGTGTCGAAGCAGGCCACCTGCAGCAGGTCGGGTGCCGCGGCGCGGATGGCACGGATCGCCGTCAGGTTGTGGGGCTGGTGCAAGGGCGCCAGCGGCACCAGCGTTTCCAGCCTGGCGATCACCGCGTCGTCGATGCGCACCGCATCGGCAAAGTCGCCGCCGCCATGCACGACGCGATGGCCGATGGCCACCGGCGGCGTGTCGCGCAGCGCCACGCTCAGCGTCAGCTGGATCAGCCGGAAGGCGGCGTCGTGGTCGGGCACCTGCTCGACGGGAAATTTCTGATCGGTCACTTCGCGGCCGTCGGCCATGCGCGCCACCAGGCGCGGTGCCACGCCGATGCCTTCGATCTGGCCATGCGCGGCCAGCGACGGCTGGATATCGACGTTCTCGTGCGCCGCGTCGGGCACCACGTAGATCGATACCTTGACGCTCGACGAACCTGCGTTGACGACGAGAATGACGGGATGTGGTGTGCTCACGCCAGGGTCTCCTCAGGCCGGTACGGCGGTTTGCGCGGTGCGCCGCGAATGCGCCAGCAGCACCGCGATGGCGCAGCTGCCGATGCGGGCGCGCACGCTGTCGGCGCGGCTGGTCAGGATGACCGGTACACGCGCGCCCAGCACGATGCCCGCGGCCTCGGCGCCGGCCAGGAACGTCAGCTGCTTGGCCAGCATGTTGCCGGCTTCCAGGTCCGGCACCAGCAGGATATCGGGGTCGCCCGCCACCTCCGACTTGATGCCCTTGGTATCGGCGGCGGCCTTGCTGATGGCGTTGTCGAACGCCAGCGGCCCGTCGAGCAGGCCGCCCTCGATCTGCCCGCGCAGGCTCATCATGCACAGCGCGGCGGCTTCGATCGTCGAGGGGATCTTGTCGGTGACGGTCTCCACGGCGGACAGGATCGCCACCTTGGGCCGCTCGACCCCGAGCACGCGCACCAGGTCGATGGCATTTCGCACGATGTCGGCCTTTTCGTTCAGCGTGGGGAAGATGTTGACGGCGGCGTCGGTAATGAACAGCGGCTTGTGATAGCTCGGCACATCCATCGCGAACACGTGCGACAGCCGCCGCCCGGTGCGCAGGCCGCTGGCGCTGCGCGCCACCGCATGCAGCAATTCGTCGGTGTGCAGGCTGCCCTTCATCAGCAGTTCGGCCCGCCCCGTGCGGACGGCTTCGACCGCACAATCGGCCGACGCATGGCTGTGCGGCGCGTCGATGATCTCGGTGTCGCCCAGCGCCAGCCCATGCTCCTCGGCCACGGCGCGGATGCGGGCCGCGGGGCCGCACAGGATAGGCACGATCAGCCCGAGGCGCGCCGCTTCCAGCGCGCCATCGAGCGAAGAATAGTCGCAGGGATGCGCCACGGCGGTCGGGATGGGCGGAAGGCCCTCGCAACGTGCGAGCAGCCGGGCGTACTTGTCGTCGGACGATGGGGTCGGCATGGGCAGGTACCTGGTGAGCCATCGGGACAGCACCCGGCAGGGCATGCGGATGCTGCGTTGCGCAAACGTTCCGAGCCAGTATAGGCCAACGCGGGCGCCGTATCGATGACTTGGTTCTGTCACGGGCGAAGCGGTCCGACGCATTGGACTTTGGTAACGGTTGTCAGCGCGCCCCGGGGCTGGTAGATTTTTACTGTTGCATCGCAGCAAGCGATGTTCGCGCCACGCTGCATGCCATCTGACTCCGCCAATCCCCAAGGAGAAACGGAAATGAATGCACGCCAACCTGTTCCGGGGCAAGCATCCGGACAGGACGCCCCCGCCCAGGCCGCCCCGCAGGGCAAGCCGGCTGATCCAGCCGCATCGGCTGCCCAGGCCACCCTCCCCGGTTCCCCCTTTCCTTCCGCGATGTTCCCGTCCGCCATGTTCCCGCCGGTGCCGATGAATCCGGTGGCGCAGGCCGCCTGGGAATACGGGCTCGACGCCTGGCAGCGTTCCATCCTGTTTCTCGACGTGCTGCGCCAGCGGGGCAACGAGACCGCGGAGCACGAGCGCGGTGGCATGCCGCCCGTGCTGGTCTTCGACTACGAGGTGCTGATGGACGGGCGCGATCTGCCCCGGCCGGTGAACTACGCGCTGTTGCGCATCGTGCCGCCGGCCGCGCATCCCACGGACATGACCCGGCGCCCGTTCGTGGTGATGGACCCGCGCGCGGGTCACGGCCCCGGCATCGGCGGCTTCAAGGCTGACAGCGAGATCGGCAACGCCATCCGCACCGGCCATCCGTGCTACTTCATCACGTTCTTCCGCGACCCGTGCCCGGGCCAGACGATCGAGGATGTGGCGCGTACCGAGGGCAAGTTCCTGCAGGCCGTGGCCGAGCGGCATCCCGATGCGCCGGGCAAGCCGTTCGTCGTGGGCAATTGCCAGGCGGGCTGGGCGCTGCTGATCCTGGCGGCCGCATCGCCGGAAGCGACGGGCCCGATCCTGCTGGCCGGCGCGCCCGTGGCCTATTGGTCGGGCGTGCGCGGCAAGAATCCGATGCGCTATTCGGGCGGCCTGCTCGGTGGCACGTGGCTGTCGTCGCTGGCGGCCGACCTGGGCAATGGCCGTTTCGACGGCGCCTGGCTGGTGCAGAATTTCGAGAAGCTGAACCCGTCGAACACGCTCTGGGAAAAGCTGTACAACGTCTATGCCAAGGTCGATACGGAAGGACCCCGCTTCCTGGAGTTCGAACGCTGGTGGGGCGGCCACTTCCTGATGAACCGCGGCGAAATCGACTGGATCGTGCAGAACCTGTTTGTCGGCAACCACCTGACGGCGGGCGAGGTGCGCAGCAGCGACGGCCAGACCGTGATCGACCTGCGCAACGTGCGCTCGCCGGTGATTGTGTTCGCCTCCTGGGGGGACAACATCACGCCGCCGCAGCAGGCGCTGAACTGGATTCCCGATCTCTACGCGAGCGTGGACGAACTGGTGGCCAACGATCAGACCATCGTCTATTGCCTGCATCCGTCCATCGGTCACCTGGGCATCTTTGTCTCGGGCAGCGTGGCCAACAAGGAGCACTCGGAGCTGTTCTGCGCGCTCGACCTGATCGACGTGCTGCCCCCGGGGCTGTATGAAGCGAAGATCGAGGACGTTGCACCCGGGTCCCCGCACACCGACCTGATCGAAGGCCGCTACCTGGTGCGTTTCGAACGTCGGACCATCGACGACATCCTGGCCCTGGACGACGGCCGCGAGGACGAGCAGCCGTTCGAAGTGGTGCGCCGCGTGGCCGAGATCAACCAGCATCTTTACGATACCTACGCATCGCCATTCGTACGCGCCATCTCGAACGAGGCCACGGCCGAGGGTATCCGTGCGATTCACCCGTCGCGGCTCGAACGCTCGCTGTTTGCCGACAGCAACCCATGGATGCAGTGGGTTGCGACGATGGCGCCGGCGGTGCGTGACGCGCGCCAGCCGGTGTCCGCCGACAACCCGTTCCTGGCGATGCAGCAGGCCGTGTCCGACCAGATCGTGCGCTCGCTCGACCAGTATCGCGATGCGCGCGATGCCTGGCAGGAGCGCGTGTTCGAATCGCTCTACGCCACGCCGTGGCTGCCGGCGATGCTGGGCATGACGGCCACGCCAAAGGCCCCGGAGTCGCCCGCCATCACGGCCCTGCGCAAGGAGGTGGCCGAACTGCGGCGGCGCGAGGCAGAACGCGAGATCGACACCGGTACGCCGCTCGATGCCTTCCTGCGCGTGCTGTCCTATGTGACGCAGGGCCGCTCGGCCATCGAGGAGCGGCCGTTCAACCTGCTGCGCAAGCTGGCCCGCGAGAACCCGCCGGAGCAGCGCATCACGCTGGCGGAATTCAAGGACGCCGTGCGCCGGCAAAGCTATATCGTCAGCCTCGACCCCGAAGGGGCCATCCGGGCGTTGCCGGCACTGGTACCCGAGATGAAGGAACGCCGCCGCATCATGGTGCTGGCGCATCGCGTGCTGACCGTGGGTGGGCCGCTCGATGCCGAATGGCTGGCCCGTTACCGCGAGGTTGCCGAGATATTCGGCACCGACCACGGCAACGGCAAGGCCACGCAGGAAGCGCGGGCGTAGCGGTATGTCGCTGGCTTCCTGCCTTGCCCGCGAAAGGCGCGGCCGCGAAGCCAGCAGAAAGAGCAAACAATGGGAGGTTTGCGCATGCTCCAGGTCCCTAGTCCCCCGCTGTCCGGCAACCGCGTGCTCGTCGTTGGCGTTGCCAACGAGGATTCCATCGCGTGGGGCTGCGCACGTGCGTTTCGCGAGATGGGCGCCGAAGTGGCCCTGACCTATCTGAACGACAAGGCCTACCCGCATGTGGCGCCGCTGGCCGAGCAGATCGGGGCGCCGATCCTGATGCCGCTGAACGTGGAAGACGACGCGCAGATGGATGCGCTGTTCGCGCGCATCGGCGAAGTCTGGGGCCATCTCGATTCGGTCGTGCATTCGGTCGCCTTCGCGCCCAAGGCCGACCTGCAGGGCGGGCTGCTGCAGTCGTCGGCCGCCGGCTTCGCGCGGGCCATGGATGTGTCATGCCATTCGTTCATCCGCATGGCGCGCCGGGCGGTGCCGCTGATGGGGCAGGGCGGCACGCTGTTCGCGATGAGCTATGACGGCGCCAACCGCGTGGTGCCGAACTACGATCTGATGGGGCCGGTCAAGGCCGCGCTGGAGGCCACCTGCCGCTACCTGGCCTACGAGCTGGGGCCGAAGGGCATCCGCGTGCATGCCATCTCGCCAGGGCCGCTCAAGACGCGCGCGGCGTCCGGGCTCAAGGATTTCGATGTCCTGCTGGCCGAGGCAGCCGGCCGTGCGCCGCTGGGCGAACTGGTCGACATCATGGATGTGGGCTTTACCACCGCGTACCTGGCCACGCCGTATGCCCGCCGCGTGTCGGGCAATACGGTGTACGTGGACGGTGGCGTACACATCATGGCGTGAAACGTGCGATTGCCGCATCGGCCGGCCGCCACGTGGCAAAGCGCGGCCTAGAATACATGCATCACCACTTTCCAATGCGGGAGAGGCTGCCATGCAGGTGTTGATCCGCGGGCTGCATCGTGATGTGACCGAGGAAATGCTGCGGGACAAACTCAAGGACTACGCCACGGTGAACTCCGTCGAGATCGTGCGCGACGGCGACGCCGATCACCCCTGGGCGTGGGTGGACCTGGCGGTCGACCCGTTCACCTGCTGGCGCCTGCTGCGGCAGTTCGACAAGCAGTACTTTGCCGGCAGCATCATGCGCTGGTACATCCCGGCCCACCAGAGTTGACGCGGACCGCTGGCAGGCCGCACCGGGTGCTTCTGGCGGTACCATACGCGTTCCCTTCATTACACACAGGTCAGCGCATGCTCGAACTCCAGGGCGCCATCTGGTTTCGTGCCGGCAAGCAGGATTGGGGCGGCCGCGACCGCATCGCGCTGCTTGCGGCCATTGGTGAACACGGCTCGATCACGGCCGCCGCGCGTGCAGTGGGCATCAGCTACAAGGGTGCCTGGGATGCCATCGATGCCATGAACAACAGCGCTGGCGAGCCACTGGTCGTACGCGCCGCCGGCGGCAAGGGCGGCGGCGGCACACGGCTGACCGAGCGGGCCGCGCGCCTGATCGCCACCTACCGCGCAATGGAAGCCGAGCACGCCCGGTTCATCGCTCACCTGGAGCGGGCCGGGGCGATGTCCGACGCCAATCCCGAAGATATCCATCTGATCCAACGCATGATGATTCAGACCAGTGCGCGCAACAAGCTGTTCGGCCGCGTGGAGGCCGTGCGGGCCGGCGCCGTCAACGACGAAGTCACGCTGGCGCTGCCGGGCGGCCTGCGTATCGTGTCCACGATCACGCACGAGAGCGTGGAAACACTGGGCCTGGCGCCGGGCGCCGAGGCGTTCGCGCTGGTCAAGGCGTCGTCGGTGCTGATCGGGCTGCCGGACCCCGCCGCGCGGCTCTCCGCGCGCAACCAGTTGCCCGGCACGGTCGCCCGTGTGGTGCCCGGCGCCGTCAATGCCGAGGTGGTACTCGAACTCGATGGCGGCGGCACCGTGGCGGCCATCATCAACAACGGGGCGCTGGCCGACCTGGACCTGAAGGAAGGCGTGCGCGCGCTGGCGATCTTCAAGGCATCGAGCGTGATACTTGGGACGATGATCTGAGCCATGGCACGCAATGTGGAAATCAAGGCGCGCATCGGCAGCGTCGGCGCGCTGGTGCCGCGTGCTGCGGCCATCGCCACCGAGGGCCCGGAACGTATCGAGCAGGACGACACCTTCTTCCCTTGCCCGAACGGGCGCCTGAAGCTGCGCGCGTTCGACGCAACGTCGGGCCAGCTGATCTTCTACGCGCGGCCCGATCAGGCCGGGCCCAAGGAGAGCTTCTATATCCTGTCGCCCACCACATCGCCCGACACGCTGCGCGACGCGCTGACCGCTGCGCACGGCACTATCGGCCGGGTGCGCAAGGTGCGCACGCTGTTTCTGGTGGGCCGCACCCGCGTGCATCTGGACCGCGTGGAAGGGCTGGGCGATTTCCTGGAGCTGGAAGTGGTGCTGCGCGACGGCGAGGCGGTGGATGCCGGCGTGGCGGAGGCCCACGCGCTGATGGCCCGGCTGGGCGTGGCGCCCGATGCGCTTATCGAGGGCGCCTACCTTGACCTGCTGCGCCAGCAGGGTGCCTGACCGCTACACAGCGTGGGTGCTCGCGGGCGCGTAGACCTGCGGGTGCCGGTGCGCGCGGCCGCTGGCGTGGATGCGGCCTTCGCGGATTTCCAGCACGTGGTCGCCCAGCACTTCGACGTCTTCGGGGTCGTGCGAGATCATCAGCATCGGCACATCCAGGCTTTCCTGCAGCGCGCGCAGTTCCTCGCGCATCCGCGTGCGCAAGGCGGGGTCCAGCGCCGAAAACGGTTCGTCCAGCAGCAGGATGTCGGGCCGTGCCACCAGGGCGCGGGCCAGCGCCACGCGCTGCTTCTGCCCGCCTGAAATCTGCGACGGATACTGGTTGACGATCTCCTCCAGGCCGAATGCCTCGACCCAGCGCGCGGCCTCGGGCGGCAGCGCGCGGCGCGCCGGATTGCGCCAGCCCCGCCTGAGCCCGAACGCAATGTTCTGCGATACGGTCAGGTGCGGGAACAGCGCGTAATCCTGGAACAGGTAGGCCACGCGGCGCTCCTGCGGCCGAACGTCGATGCCGGTGTCGCTGTCGAACAGCGTGCGGCCATTGAGCACGATGCGGCCGCTGTCGGGCGCCATCAAACCGGCAATGGCCCGCAGCGTCAGGCTCTTGCCGGCGCCGGACGGGCCGAACAGCGCAATGCGCCGGCTATCCGATTCGAACGAAATATCGAGCGCGAATTGGCGATCTTGCGATGCCATGCGTTTCCGGACGGTGATCTGCATGCTCATGTCGATCTCACCCGCTGATGGCGTCGCGCCGGAACCTGCGGCGCTCGAACACGGCGCCGGTGCCGCGCTGGGCCGGCGGCACGAGCCGCGCGGCCACTACCAGCAGCACGATGCAGGTGAGCGACGTCACCAGCACCAGCAGGTTCGCCGTGTCGTCGTTGCCGGCCTGCACGGCCTCGTAGATGGCGACCGACAGCGTTTGCGTGCGGCCCGGCAGGTTGCCGGCCACCATCAGCGTGCCACCGAATTCGCCCAGCGCCCGCGCAAAGGCCAGCAGCACACCGGCCACGATGCCGGGCAACGCCATGGGCAGCGTTACGCGGAAGAAGATGGCGGATTCGGAGACGCCCAGCACGCGGGCCGCATTTTCAAGCTGGTGATCGACGCCCTCGAACGCGGCGCGTGCCGACTTGAGCACCAGCGGAAACGCCACCACGGTCGAAGCCAGGACCGCGCCCTGCCAGGTGAACACCAGTTCGATGCCCAGGTTTTCCAGCCAGGCCCCGAATACGCCCCGCCGTCCCACCAGCACCAGCAGGTAGTAGCCCAGCACGGTAGGGGGCAGCACCAGCGGCAGCGTCAGGATGGCATCGACCACATCGCGCGCCCGCGAGCGCCAGCGCGCGATGGCATAGGCGGCGGCCACGCCGAGCACGGCATTGAGCAAGGTGGCCCACCCCGCCACCTTGAGCGACAGCAGCAGCGGAACCCAGACAGCATCCATGGCGATGATTTCAGACGGTGATTGGGGGGAACCGGGTGACCCGGGGCAAGCCGTGGAAACTCAGGGCTTCTGGAAACCGTACCGCGCCAGCGTGGCCTGGCCTTCCGGCGACAGCACGTACTGCACGAACGCATTGGCCTGGGGCGCCTGCCTGCTCTGCGTGGTCACGGCGATCGGATAGGTCACCGGCGTGGCGGCCGGCACGCGCGCGGCGACCTTGACCTTCTCCGGCATCACGGCGGCGTCGGTGGCGAACACGAAGCCGGCATCGACCTCGCCGCGCGCCACATAGTCCAGCGCCTGGCGCACGTTCTGGGCCGGCACGCCCTTGGCCTCGACGGCATCCCACAGCCCCTGGGACGCCAGCGCGCCCTTGGTGTAGCGGCCCACCGGCACCGACGACGGGTTGCCATAGGCAACGCGCTTGATATCGGCGCGGGTCAGGTCCTTCGGCGCGGCGATGTTCAGCTTGCTGTCATGGGGCACGATCAGCACGATCGCATTGGCCGCGAAGTCCTTGCGCGTGGCGGCCTGCACGACCTTTTCGGTCTCGGCCTTGTCCATGGCGCTCTGGTCGGCCGAGGCGAACACGTCGGCCGGCGCGCCCTTGACGATCTGCTGCATCAGCACGTCCGACGCGCCAAAGTTCAGCACCACCCTGGTATCGGGATGGGCGCGCTCGAATTGCTCGCCCAGCTGCTTGAACGCGTTGGTCAGGCTGGCAGCGGCAGACACCACCAGATCGGCGGCAAAGGCCGACGGCGCGGCCAGGGTCAGGGCAAGCAGGGCGGCGCCGGCGGCCGCGCGGCGCGCAAGGGGAGCAAAGGGATAGAGGCTCATGGCAGATGCGGCGGAAGGGTGTGGAGTGCTCGATGGTTTGCATCCGCAATATAAGCGCCTATATAACGCAGCGTCAATTGCGCCAACGAATAAGGGTCTTCAGCGGATCGAAATCGTCCTGGCAGCTCCCGGGTGCCGTATAAATATGACGTTTTTGGCATATGTGCGCGGATTGTCACGGTAGTGACGCGATTTCGCCACTTCCCTGCCATCCCGGCTTCCGACAATTCCCCTGGCTGCACCATAAACAGAACACGACAGGGAAATCCGAGACCATGCAAAACCATCGCATCCGCGCCGCCATGCTGGCGGCCGTGGCCACCGCCGTGCTGGCCGCCTGCGGCGCCGACGACAACAACAACGCGGACAGCGGCAACAGCGGCGGCAACGGCGGCAACGGCAACACGTCGATCCCGGCCGGTACGAAGTCCACGCTGGCGCTGCTGGAAACCACGGATCTGCACACCAATGTGCTCAGCTATGACTACTTCAAGCTCGCCGAGGACAAGTCGATTGGTTTCGAGCGCGTGGCCACGCTGATCAAGGCGGCACGTGCCGAATTCCCGAACAGCATGCTGCTGGACAACGGCGACACCATCCAGGGCACCGCGCTGTCCGACTACCAGGCGCTGGTCAAGCCGATCGGCTGCGGCGAGACGCTGGCCATGTACAAGGTGATGAACGCGGCCGGGTTCGACGGCGGCGGCATCGGCAACCACGAATTCAACTACGGATTGCAATACCTGAGCCAGGTCACGGGCAACCGCTTCCAGGTCGATGGGCTGCCGGACCCGTCCGCGCAGCAGACCTGCGCCGGGCCGAAGTTTCCGCAGGTGCTGGCCAACGTCTACAGTGTGAAGACGCGCCAGCCGCTGTTCCAGCCGTACGCGATCCTGAACAAGACGATCACGGCGACGGGCCCGGACGGCAAGACCGTGTCGGCACCGATCAAGGTCGGCATCATCGGCTTTGCACCGCCGGCCATCCTGAGCTGGGACAAACGCTGGCTCGACGGCAAGGTCTACACCGAAGGCGTGGTCGAGACTGCCAGGAAGTACATCCCCGAAATGCGCGCCAAGGGCGCCGACCTGGTGGTGGTGATCTCGCACGGCGGGCTGGACAATTCCACGTACTCGCCGACGATGGAGAACGGCAGCTATCACCTGTCGAAGGTGGAGGGCGTGGACGCCATGCTGATTGGCCACTCGCACCAGATCTTCCCCGATGCCACCAGTACGGTGGCCCAGTTCAACCTGCCGGGCGTGGACAAGGCCCGCGGCACGGTCAACGGCGTGCCGACCGTGATGGCCAACTACTGGGGCAAGCACCTGGGCGTGGTCAACCTGGCGCTGAACTACGACGGCAAGAACTGGAGCGTGGACCGTGCCAACACCAGGGTTGAGGCCCGCTCGATCCAGAATGCCGACAAGACCTACGTGGCCGCCGACGCCAGCGTGGCACCGGCCATCGACACCGAACACCAGGCCACCATCCAGTACGTGAAGACGCCGATCGGCAGCACGAACTACCGCATGACCAGCTACTTTGCCGATGTGGGCGACCCGGGCGCGATCCAGATCGTGAACCAGGCGCAGGCGAAGTACGTGAAGGACTACATCGCCGCCAACCTGCCGGCGCTGGCCTCGCTGCCCGTGCTGTCGGTGTCGGCACCGTTCAAGAGCGGTTTCGGCGGCGGCAACGACTATACCGACGTGGCGTCCGGCAACCTGGCCATCAACAACGCGGCCGATCTCTACCTGTATCCGAACACCGTCTACGCGGTGAAGGTCAATGGCGACGAACTGAAGGCCTGGCTGGAAACCGCGGCCAGGCGATTCAACCAGATCAACCCGGCGCTGGCCGCCGAGCAGCCGCTGATCAGCTCGTTCCCGGGCTACAACTTCGACATGTTCACCGACGCGGACATGCAGTACGAGATCGACGTGACGCAGACGGTGGGCAACCGCATCAAGAACCTGACCTACAAGGGGGCGCCGGTCACGTCGGCCATGGACTTCATCGTGGCCACCAACAACTACCGCGCCAGCGGTGGCGGCAACTTCCCGGGCCTGGACGGTACCAAAACGGTCTACGCGTCGCCGGACGCCAACCGCGACGTGCTGATCCAGTACGTGAAGGCCGTCGCCAACGTGACCCGCGCCGCCAACGGCAGCGCCCGCAGCTGGCACTTCACGAAAGTGGCGACCGCCGGCGACGTGGTGTTCAGCTCGGGCGTGGGCATGCTGGCGCAGGCAGCGGCGGGCGGCGTGGCCGGCGTGTCCCTGGTCGCGGCCGACGACGGCTCGGGCAAGAACCTGTCGAAGTACAAGATCGATCTGAACCAGTAATCCATCCACGATGCCAGCTTCTGCTACCGCCTCCGCCACGCCCTCGCCCGCGCCCGCGCCCGCGCCCGCGCGCGCCGCATCGCGCCGCCTGTTGCGTCGCCTGTTGCGCATCCATCCGCTGTTCGTGGCCGCCACACTGGCGGTGACGGTGGCCGCAGCCGGCGTGGCCGGCGCAGCGATGTGGCGGCACCAGTCCGACACGCGCCACGCCGAACTGTCGCAGTGGCAGTGGCTGGCGACATCGGCTGACGATGCCGGCGCGCTGGATCAGCTGCAGCAGGCCGCCCGCGCCGGCGAAACCGCCGCGCGGGCCGCACTTGGCGAAACGATGATGTCGCGCACCGACGCGGCCACGCGTGCAGAGGGCGAACGCTGGCTGCGCATGGCGGCGGACAGCGGCCATGTGCATGCCCGGTTCGTGCTCGGCAAGGCGGCGATGCTCGGCACGCTGGCCAGCGGCCGGGCAGACCTGCCGCTGGCCTGGCGCCTGCTCGATGCGGCGGCCAATGGTGGCGACATCGGCGCGGCCTACTACCTGGGCCTGTTGTATCGCGGCGGCCATGGCCGCACGCCCGATCCGGCCAGCGCGGCACGCTGGTTCAAGGTGGCCGCCGATGGCGGTGTGGCGCAGGCCATGTTCCTGCTCGGCAATGCCTATCGCGAAGGCGAGGGCGTGGCGCAGGACGATGCCCGTGCGGTGGCGTGGTACGAAGCGGCGGCCGAACGCGAGCATCCCGCGTCGATCCAGACGCTCGCCATGGCCTATCGCAACGGCGAACTAGGGCTCGTGCAGGACGACCGCAGTTACCGCCAGCACATGGCCGAGGCGGCGCACGCGCTCAAGCATCCGGCCATCAATCCCTGATGGCCCGCCCACCCGGGCGCTCCGCCGCCGGCCCCCGCTACTGATAGCTCATCGTGAACGTCGCCAGGCCACGGACGGTGCCGGCCATGACGTTGCCGGTGGAGACGTATTCGGCGCTCATACGGATGTTCGTGACGCCGCTGGATTGACCGACGCGCCACTGGTTCACCGTCCCTGCCGTGGCCGAGTCGGGACCGAACCTGACAGGCTCGTTGTCCGGATTCCGGATGCGCAGGCGCACGCCTTGCGCCGTGGAATCGCTGGCCAGCGTAAGCAGGTCGGTCCGGTTGCCCGGCATCGTGGCGTCTGTCAGGGTGATGAAGACGTTCGTGTCGGTATCGCACTGCAGGCCGATGAAGAAGCCAGTGCGTCCCGTGGTGGCGCCAGCTTCCTCCAGTGCCATGGCATGTGCGGGTTCCATGGGAACCGCAACGCTCGGCGTGGTGACGCGGCAGGAGCGCGATGCCACGGTGCTGTTGCCCATCGAAACGGTTGCCTGTGTGCCCGACGCGCTGCCGTTGTCCCGGTTGAGACTGCGAAGCGAGTAGATGGGGCCGATGTTGATCTGGCCATTGGTGTTGATCTGCCCGGTCTTGACCAGCTGGTGCGTCATGATCAAGGTTCCCGTGTAGCCGTTCGTCAGCGAGTAAGCGTACGTGGAGAGCGTCCTGTAAGTGCCTGCGGACGTGTCGGAAGCCGCGCCATAGCCACCCGCGCCGCCCCGGCCGGTTCGGCGCGCGTTGACGCGGATGCCGATGCCTGGAATGCCGGATTCCCACACGTCCAGCACCGTGGTGGATACATTCAGCGTGGGCATCAGCTGGACGGATACGCCCTGGCTGTTGTATCTCATGCGCGGACATCCGACTGAAATCGTCAGCGTTCTTTGTTCGCTGATCGTGGCCCCGATCGGCGCATCGCGCGAAACGTTGATATTCGAAAAGGCGAAACTGGACGATTGGGGGCCGAGCGTGCACTGCTGGGCGAGGACGCGGTCCGGCGTCAGGCCGAGCAGGCCACCGACGAGCCCCGGCAGCATTGCGAAGAGAAGTCGTCCAGAACGACGCGCACAGGTCTGAAGTGTTGCCATGTTATCCCTCATGTACTGGCTTCCGCCCGCTGGAGAGCGGCTGGGTAGCAGTAAATCCATCGAGCAAAGTTGCAGCAGGTGTGGTGCCGCCGCCCGCGTGCCATGCCCCACATCGACCCTGTTGGGGCGGCACGTCTGTTTGTTTTCAGCTCGGCGGTCACCGAAGAACAGGGGGGCGCTGAAACCCCCATCGGGCAATGCCCCTCGTCCATCGGCAGCGTTGCCGCCCCGGCGGGACGGGCATCTACTCCCCAATCACTGGTAGCTCATCGTGAAGGTGGCCAGCGCCCGGACCGTGCCCGGGCTGACTGTGCCGCTGGCCACGTACTCGGCGCTCATCGCGATGCTGTCGGTGGCGTCCGACGTGCCCACCCGCCATTGATTCGTGTTGCCCGCGACGGGCGAGTCCGGCCCGAAACGCACGGGATTGTCGTCAGGGTTGCGGATGCGGATGCCGACACCGCGTGCCGTGGAGGCGCTGGTGAGCGTGAGCAGGTTGGTGCGGTTGGCAGGTCTTGTCGCGTCGGTCAGCGTGATATGGACGTCCGAGCCGGCATCGCATTGCAGCGCGATGAGGAAGTTGGTTCTACCGGCACTGTCGCCCCGGGTCCGGAGTTCCGTCACATTGACATTGCGCAGCGGCACATCGACGCTGGGCGTGGTAACCCGGCAAGTCAGTGCGTTGAACGCCGAGTCGCGCAGGAACACCTGTGCCTGTGCGGCCGAGGTGGTGTTGGCGGGGATGTTGTGGCTGCGCAGGGCGAACATGTTGCCCGTGGAGATATGCCCCGTGCCGACGATCTGCCCCGTCTTGATCAACTGGTACGAGAAGCGGTAAGTCCCCGTGTAGGGGGCCCGACGCGCGACGCGTGGCCCGAAATCGGTCTTGCTGCCTGTGCCGACACTGGACACCACCGAGTTTCGGAAATCCACGGAGATCACGCGCACGCCGACGCCCTGCGTGCCCGTGGCCCACACCCCTGTCACGCCGGTGGCAAGCCGCAGGCTGGGAAACAGTTGCAGATAGAAGCCGGGGCCGCCGACGGACGGGCCGCCATAGTCAGCGGGATTGGCAGGGCACGTCACGTGTGCAGCGGTGGTCACGACTTCGCTCAATGCGGTGCCCACCACGGCGTCCCTGGGGATGCTGAAGCCGCTGAACGCGATGGAGGCCACATCCGACTGGATTGTGCATTGTCGAACCGGTCGATCCTGCGCGTGGACGATGGCCGGCAGGCAGGCCAGCAGTCCGGACGCGATGACTCTGCCCACGCATGGGCTGCGGTGCGGGTGTGGCATCACGCTTGTCACGCTTTGACCTCCGTATCGGGCTGAGGCTGGCATACGGCGCGCACCTGGGCATACGTGGTGGCGTTCTTGTCCCGTGGTGGCAGTTCGTATGCAATGGTGCAGCGTTGGCTGCTCTCCGTGCCCCATGTCACCTGCAACTGTCCGGCCTGCTCGATGCCGCGCGCGAAGATGATGCCGCTCTGGCCCACCACGCCGATATCGGCCTGCTTGTCGTCCGACACCGTCGCCCCGAACGGCAGCGGCTTGCCGTTCGGCAGGGTGGCGGACACGATGGCCGAACGGCCGGTCAGCGCCGCAAACGTGATCTTCACTGCGGCGTTCGCACGGGGTGCCACCTGGGTGCTGGTTGCGTCCAGCGAGACGTCCAGCGGCAGGCCTTTCGGGTTCAGTTCGATCGTGTTCATGTTGTAGGGCTGGAGGTACGGCACGATGGCGTAGCCGAACGCGTCGATCCTGACGCCCGGCGCGTTGGCAACCCGCGCGCCCGAGGCGCCCTTGGCCTCGATGATGCCGATGGTGTCGCCGAGGTAGTTGGCCAGCGTGACGCCGCCCGGGTGCGCCACGAGTGCCCCTTGCAGCCCGCCCGAGTACTGGGTGTATTGGCTGCCGCCGCTGACCGACGCCGATACGGTGGTGTACGGCGTGCGGTACTGGACATTGCCGCCGCCCGTGGTCGCGTGCGGCATCCGGTCGACGTTCAGGCCGTAGGTCACCGCGTTGTCTTCCAGCGCCGTGCCGCTCAGCCGCATCTGCTGCGACGACTCGTTGCCGCTGTTGTGCGTCCCCGAGAAGGACAGCATCGGGGCATGGCTGCCCTTTCCCAGGGGGACGGTCAGGCTGGCGAAGACCTGCGTGCTGAACCGCCCGGTCAGTAGTTCGCGCTGGCGCGACGCCGCGATGTTGTAGGTCATCGGCAGCCCCAACAGGTTGGCTGCGTTGCTGTAGCCCACCTGGAACATCAGCGCCGTGCCGCGCCGGTTCCAGTACTCGGCAGACGTGCCGGTCAGATAGAGACTGCCCCATCGATCGCCCAGGCCCTGGTTCAAGGTGAGCTGGATCTGGCTGCGCTGGCGGTCCACCGCGCGGGCGTTGCCACCGCTGGAACGCGCGGCAAATGCATCGCGCATCGTCCAGAAGCCGCGGGTCGCGTAGCGGTATGCCGCGATGGTCATGTTGGTGCTGGTCGTCGGCACGAACTTGCTATAGCTGATGCGCACGCTCTGCCCGCTGCTGTCCTCGAAGCCGGGGATCATGGCGCGCGCATGCGTGGCGTCCAGGGCGAAGGCGCCCACGGGCAGGTTGAAGGCCGCGCCAAGCAGCCCCGCCTGGTATCCCTCCGAGAGCACCAGGCCCGCGTAGCCCGTGACGAGATTGTTGAAGCCGTGCTGCACCGTGCCCTGCACGAGCTTCTCGCGCTTTTTCTGGAGGCTCGACTCGGTGCGGTATTCGCCTGCCGCCGCCGAATAGCGGGTGATGCCGGGGCGCAGCAATTGCACGACCGACGCATAGGGCACGGTAAAGCTGCTCTGGCTGCCATCGGCCTCGGTCACCGTGACCAGCAGGTTGCCGCCGTAGCCGGTGGCATAGAGATCCCTGATCTCGAACGGGCCGGGGGCGACGGTCGTCTCGTAGAGCTTGTTGCCGTTCTGCGTGACCGTGACGCGCGCGTTCGAGCGTGCCACGCCGCGTACCAGCGGCGCATAGCCGCGCGACGAGTCCGGCAGCATCCGGTCGTCGCTGGCCAGGTTCGCGCCGCGCACGGAGAAGCTGTCGAAGACGGCACCATCGGTATAGGCGTCGCCCAGCGTGAGCTGGCTGCGCCAGGCGGAAATGTCCCGCTGCACATAGGTGGCGATGTTCTGGTAGTTGTAGCTGTCCTTGCCGACCGACTGCCAGCTCATCGACGACCGCTGGCGCAAGTGCCAGGGCCCGATGTTCAGACCTGCATCGAGACCCAGATAAGTGAACGTGCCCCCGCCATGCCCGGTGGTGTGGAACGTGTTGAGGTTGTAGGCAACCGTGGCCGACGGCACGCCATCGTCAAGCAGTTCGGGGCTGACGCTGCCGCGCGGCGTGCGGCGCAGCAGGGCCTGGGCAATGCTGAGGTCCAGGCGCAGATCGTTGAGGTTGAACGACCAGCCGATGTCCTCCGAGATCGCCGAGGGCTGGGTGCATTGGCCCCGGATGGCCCGGGCAATGGCGTTGCGGCTGGTGGACGGCAACGCCTGCTCGTCGAGGTTGAGCCGGGCAATGACCGCGCCGTCCATGCAGGGCGCGACGCCGGTGTCCTGCGGACGGAACCGCACGGTCTCGCGCGCAATCCACGCGCCGTTCAGGTAGATGTCGACGGGATAGTCGCCGGCCGAGACCGGGTTGCCGTTGGCGAATCGGCTGACATCGACCGTGGAGCCGTCCAACCGCTTCAGGAACTGCGCGTTGAACTGCACCGTGGCGACCGTGGCCGCCTTGCCGGACTCACCAGCCAGTGCCGCCGCCGGCAGCGACGTGACCAGTACCCAGTGCGCGGCCAGCACGCGCGACGGCCTTGGTCTTGGCTTGTGCATCGTCATTGCCCCGTGACAGCTGGCGCGGCCGGCCGCTTCCTGTGGGTGCCCGTGACGGCGGCGCCAAAGTCGTTGATGAACGTGTAGTGCACCTGGTCCGGCTCGCCAGAGGCGGGGTGTGTGCCGTCGATCGGGAACTCCACCGTCGCGCCGGGCTTCGCCATGGCACCGGCGTCAACGGCGTACACATGGCCGCGCGCGGTGGCCTCCACCCTGGTGTAGGTGATGTGATAGGGCGTGGGGTTCAGGGCGGTCAGCACCTGGCTACCGTCGTCCTTGCGCACCAGGCGCCAGGCGACCCGCGCGGGCGCGCTGGACGCGTCGCCGGGCAGGCCGGCGGGGCGGAACAGCAGCTTGATGCGCGTCCGGAATGCGAACTGCAGCGAGTTCTGCTGCGCGGTGGCGCCCGACGCCACCGGCGGGACATCGAGCACGTTCAGCCAGAACAGCGACTCGCGATCACCGGGCAGGGGCTGCTGCAGGTGGATGATGCGCAGCGTCTGTCCCTTCTTCGGATCCAGTCTGAACAGCGGGGGCGTCAGCGTAAAGGGCGATTTCGCTTCCTCCGGCGAGGCGTTCGCGTCGCCGTCGTCGATCCATGCCTGCACCAGCGATGGCGTGTCGCCCTCGTTGGTGACCTTGAGGGTGACTTCGCGTTCCGATTCCGGATAGACGACGCGGGTCCCGTTCAGGACCACGGACGCAAGGGCGCCGGGCGCGGCCAAGGCCAGGAAAACGGCAGCCATGGCTGCGCGGTGGCGGGATGTCTTGAGCATGATGAACGGCGGGCAGTAAGGCCGGCACGAGGCCGGCCGGTAGTGCTGGCATGCGGGAGGGCATGCCGGCGGACGCGAGCACGGATGGCGCCGCTGGTTACGGGTACACGACCGAATACGTCAACGCGGAGGTGAAAGTGCCTTGGGTGGCCGCACCGCCCGTTGCCACGTACTGCGCGTAGTACTGCAGCGAAGCCGTGCCGCCCGTGATGGCCACTTGCTGGGTGTTCTGCGAGGCAAACGCAGCGCCCACGGCGACGTTCGTCAGGTCGGCATTCAGCACACCGATCTGCACGTTGGTGGCGGCCACGACCGCCGGGGTGTCGCCGACTCCTGGCGCGCTGACGGTGGTGTTGATCAGGCGGCCGGTGGCCAGGTCCACGGCGGCGCCCGGCTCGAAGTAGACCGCCACGTCGCCGGTGGCGGGGGTGCAGCCGGTGAGCTGGAAGTTGAACGGCGTACGGCCGGCGATATTGCCCGCGGTCGCCAGGGTCGACGCCGAAACGGGCGGCAAGGCCACCGTGAAGTCGGTGCCCCCGCCATTGCCGGAGATCGTGCAGGTGTTCGAGGTGATCCGGCCGGTAAAGGTGATGGTGCCGTCAGAGGCGGACGCGGCCGGACTCAACACGGCAAGCAGTAGGGACGCTGCGAGGATTTTCGTTCGATGGTGGTTCACTGTGGACCTCATGTCATGGGTTGAGAGGGATCGCTGCCAGGCCGGACCGGGAAGGTCGGGCGAAACGCAAGGACAGCCATGCCGCGAATCAGGCGCAACCATGCACAAGGCATCCGCCCCGGCACGGCGCGCATGACGCGGCTTGCGCATCGCGCTTTCCTGACGGAGCAAACAGTACCGATACGGATAATCCTGCTGAATCGTTATTTTCTGGAATTTGCCGAAAACATTTATTTGATTTTTGGGGCTATTTCTATTGATTTTCGGAAGCGTCCGAGCGGACAACGTGCCGTGGTTTTACGGGCCTGGGCGGATAACCAATTGCCATGGCCGTATTCATCGTCCGGCATTGAATGGGATGCCGATATATGATCAGAAATTTCCTTAGTTCGCAACGAAGGAGGCAACCCAACGAAACGGCGATGCCGCCTGCGGTATGCTTCCGGCGTGCCCCAACCGAGGACCTGCCATGAAGACCGTCTACCTCGCCGGTTTCGACGTATTTCGCAAGGATGCGCTCGCCTGGGGCGAGCATCTGAAGGCGCTTTGCGCCCGGTATGGTTTCGAAGGGTGCTATCCGCTGGACAAGGCGGCCCCGAAGGGGTTGTCGGGGCCCGACACCGCGCAATGGATCTACGAGGCCAATATCGCGCTGATCCGGCGGGCCGATATCGTGATGGCGAACCTGGACGACTTTCGCGGCCCCGGGGAGCCCGACAGCGGCACGGCCTTCGAGGTCGGCTTTGCCGTGGCGCTACAGAAACCGGTGTGGGGCTACGCGGCCGATGCCGGCACGCTGCTGGACCGCGTGCGCGTGTCGACCGACGACGATGGCGATGCGCGCGACGCCAACGACTACGTGGTCGAGAACTTCGGCCTGCCGATGAACCTGATGCTGGCCTGCAGCGTGCGGCTGGTGAAGGGCGATGCCGAGGCCTGTCTGGCCGAGATGGCCGGGGCCGACCGGCGCCGCGCCGCGCGTCGTGCGCAGGCGCAGGCCAATGGCGACGCGGAGGACTAGCTGCCTACTTGCCCGCCTGGCGGGCCGGTGAGGCCGGGGCGGGGGCCGAAAATGCGGCCGTGCCGCCCTGCACGCGCAGCGATTGCACGCCGGCAGCGATATCCGATGCCGTGGTGGCCACGATCTGGCGATAGGCGCCCACCACGCCATCGACCTGGCCCGGCGCGGGCAGGTCGGCTTCGGTGCGCCCGCTCAGCACGCGGCCATCGGGCAGGCGGCGCACCGTCCATGCAATCGATGCCCCCGCGCGCTGGCCCGGATCGGCGTCCAGCCGCACCACTTCGGTCGTGATGCGGAACACCGGCGAGACATCCGAGATCCCTTGCTGGTACGTGTCCACGGCCCCCAGGTTGCCCTGCAACTGCTGCGACAGCGCATCGCGCAGTTCGTCAGGCAGCGGTGACGACCAGCGCGACTGGTCGAGCAGCTTCACATTGCCCGTATTGCCATCGGTCACCACCAGTTGCGCGCGGTTCAGGCGCTCGGGCACGCGCACCGGCGCCACCTCTATCCATACCGGCTGCGTGGCGGTGGCATTGGCGGCCGGGGTTGGCGCGCCGGCCGGTGCCGCGGCACCGGTCGCCAGCGTGTAGTAGCGGGGCTCGGGCGAGGCGCAGCCGGCCAGCCATGCCGCCGCCAGCAGCGTCGCGCCGAGTGTCAGCGAACGTTTCATCATTTGTCCTCCGTCTTGCCGCGCAGCAGCGCCTCGGGGTGGCGTTCCAGATAATCGGTCAGCGCGCGCAGCGACACCGCCGTGCGCGTCAGTTCCTGCAGCATGCGCCGTGTGTCCTGCTGCAGCGGCGCATCCGACGCCAGCGTGCCGTTGGCCGCCGTCAGGGTCCGGCGCGCATCCTGCAGCGCGGCCAGCACCTGCGGCGCCACGTCGCCATTGAGCTGCGCCACAAGCTTGTCGGCCGTTTCCAGCATCTTGTTCATCGACACGATGGCCGTGCGCGCATCCTGGCCGATCTGCTCGAACGGCACCTTGTCGATCTTGTTGACGATATCGCCCAGCTTGGCCTGCAGTTCGTCGAACGTGCCCGGCGTGGTCGGGAATTCCGGCATCGGGGCTTCGAGGTCGATGTCCTTGGCCGGCGGCGCCTTCGGGAAGAAGTCGAGCGCCACGTACAGCTGGCCGGTCAGCAGGTTGCCGGTGCGCAGCTGCGCGCGCATGCCGCGCTTGACCAGCGCCTGCACGATGGTGCGCTTGCGCGCCTCGTCGGCCACGTCGCGTTCGCGGAAGCCCATGCGCGAGGGATAGAGCTCCACCACCACCGGCATGCGGAACGCCTTCCTGTCGCGCTGGTATTCGATGCCGATCGAGCGCACCTGGCCCACGATCACGCCCCGGAAGTCCACCGGCGCGCCCGGCGACAGCCCGCGCACCGACTGGTCGAAGTTCAGCACGGCCAGCGTCGGCGCCAGTTCCTCGGGTTCCTTCATCGCCTCGGCCTGGTCGGCGGCCAGCAGATACTGGGTGTTCTCGGCGGCCGCTTCATGCGCGCTGGTGTTCTCGGGCGCCTGGAATGCCACGCCGCCCAGCAGCACGGTGACCAGCGATTGCGTGGACAGCTTCAGGCCGCCGGCATCGAGTTTCAGGTCCACGCCGCTGGCGTGCCAGAAGCGGGTATCGGCCGTCACGAGCTTGTCGTAGGGCTTGTTGACGAACACGCGCAGCGTGATATCGCGCCCGTTGGGCTCGAGCTGGTAGGCCACCACCTGGCCGACCGGCACGCGCCGGTAGTAGACCGGCGAGCCGATATCCAGCGATCCCAGGTCCTGCGCACGCAGCACGAACTGCCGCCCCGACGCATCGGCGGTGACCACCGGCGGCACTTCCAGGCCCGTGAAGCTGCGCCGGCTTTCCGGGGACTTGCCGGCATCCACGCCGATATAGGCGCCCGACAGCAGGGTTTCCAGCCCCGACACGCCGCTGATGGCAAAGCGCGGCCGCACCACCCAGAAGCGCGTGTCCTTGACGGCGAAGTTCTCGGCGTCCTTGGTCAGCTCGATCGACGCCAGCACGTGAGACCGGTCGGACGCGAGCCGTACCGACTTGACCAGCCCGATGTCCACGTCCTTGTAGCGCACGGCGGTCTTGCCCGGGGTCAGGCCCTCGGCGGTGCGGAAGGTGACGGTGATCTCGGGGCCGCGCGACGTCAGCGTGTTGACCAGCAGCGAGATGCCCACCACGGCCGCCACGATCGGGATCAGCCAGACCAGCGATGGCAGCCACGGGGCGCGGCGCTTGCGTGCGGGCTGGGGTACGCCGGGCGATGGGGTAGGGGTATCAGGATCGGGCATTGTCGGATTCCGGCAATTTCGAAGGGGCGGACGGGTCGAGCGAATCCCACAGCAGGCGTGGGTCGAACGACAGCGACGCCAGCATGGTCATGACCACGACGGAAGCAAAGGCCAGCGCCCCGCCCCCGGGAATGATGGTGGCCAGCGCGCCGGCGCGTACCAGAGACGCCAGCAGGGCCACCACGAAGATATCGAGCATCGACCAGCGGCCGATGATTTCGACCAGGCCATAGAGCCGGGTCTGCTGGCGGATGCGCCATGTCGATTTGAAATGGACCGATGCCAGCAGCAGCGTCAGGATCAGCATCTTCAGCAGCGGCACGATGATGCTGGCGATCAGCACCACGCCGGCCAGCATGTGCGAGCCCGACAGCCACAGGTAGATCACGCCGGACATGATCGTGTCGCGCTGCGTGCCCAGGATCGATTCGGTCACCATCACCGGCAGCAGGTTGGCCGGGATATACAGGATGAACGCCGACAGCAGGAAGGCCCAGGTACGGGCCAGGCTGGCCGGCTTGCGCTGGTGGAGCGTGGCGCCGCAGCGCGGGCAGGGCTGGCCCGCGAGCGCGATCGGGCTGACCAGGTCGCAGGCGTGGCAGGACAGCAGGCCGCGCGATGTCGCCGTGGGCACCTGCGCCAGGGGCGTGCGTTCGTCGTCGTCGGTCAGCTCGGCCACCACGTCGGCGGCCATGCGGCGCGAGCGGGCCAGCTGTTCGCGGGCCTGGGCCGTGCGCGAGGGGCGCGGGCCGGTCACGCGGTGTCCTCCCGGGGCGGGGCCTCGTCGGCGCCGGCCGGCTCAAGGTAGTGCCACAGGTCGCGCGGATCGAACGACAGCATTGCGGCCAGCACCACCACCAGCGCGCCAAACGACCACAGCGCCACGCCCGGAATCACCTGGGCCATGGTCGACAGCTTCACCACGGTCACCAGCACGCCGATCATGAAGACCTCGATCATGCCCCACGGCCGCGTCTGGCGGATGCCGCGCACGATCCGGTCGAAGCCGGGCGGCATGCGATGGCGCGCCATCGGCACCAGCAGGTAGCACATCATCAGCATCTCGGCGAGCGGGAACAGGATCGTGGTGCCGAACACCAGCATCGCCACCAGCGTCATGTGGTCGCTGTGCAGCGCTTGCACCGCCCCCCAAAGCGTGGTCTCGGTGCGCACGCCCTTGAGGTCCATCTCGACGATCGGGTACGTGTTCGATACCAGGAACAGGATCAGCGCGGTGACCACCAGCGGCAGCAGGCGCTGGTAGGCGCGGCTGCTCTCGCGGTACAGCACGCCGCCGCAGCGCAGGCAGGTGGCGCGCTCGCCCGGCGCCAGCGCGGTGCGCTCGTAGAGCGCGTCGCAATACTCGCAGGCCACAAGCCGGTGCAGGTCCTGCGCCGGGGGCGGGGACGAGACGTGCGCGTCCGGCGTCATGCGTCCGGCGTCAATTGCGAGGGCGGCGCCGGCGTCACGTCGGTCACGCCGGGGCGTTCCTGCGAGCCGATGGTCCAGTCGCGCAGCAGCGCGTAGGCCACCGCGAGCACGGTCGGGCCCAGGAAGACGCCCAGGAAGCCGAACGCCAGTGCGCCGCCCAGCACGCCCATCATGATCCAGATCAGCGGCAGGCTGGTGCCCTTGCTGATCAGCAGCGGCTTGATGACGTTGTCGGCCATGCCCACCACCGCGCCGCCCCAGACCACCATGAAGATGGCCCAGCCGGTGTCGCCGCTGTGATAGAGCCACAGCGCGGCCGGAATCCACACCAGCGGCGGGCCCATCGGCACCACCGACAGGAAGAACGTGATCAGGCCCAGGATGGCCGCGCCGGGCACGCCCGCGATCCAGAAGCCGATGGCGGCCAGCACGGCCTGCACGAACGCGGTACCCAGCACGCCGTAGACCACGCCCTTGATGGTGCCGCCGGCCAGCGCCATCAGGTGGTCGGCGCGCTCGCCGGCCACCCGGCGCATGCCGCCACGCAGCCAGTCCACGGCCAGTTCGCCGCCGGTATAGAAGAAGAACGCCAGGATGATCGACAGGGCCAGCTGGCCCAGGCCGCCGCCGATGGACAGCCCCGCACCCAGCACCGCATGGCCCACCGGCGCGATCAGCTTGCGCAGGTTGGCCACCATTTCTGAGTCGGCGTGGATGATCTGGTCGTAGTTCGATTGCAGCTGCGGGCCCACATAGGGCAGGCTGCTGAGCCATTCAGGCAGTTGCGGGATGCCGCGTTCGGCGTAGCGGTTGACCAGGCCGGTCAGTTCGTCGATATGGGCCGAGAAGCTGGCGCCGGCATAGACGAACGGGCCCAGCACGATGATCGTGGCGATCAGCACGCAGATCAGCGCGGCCAGTCCGCGCCGGTTGCCCAGCCACCGCGTGAGCACGGTGTAGGGATACCACGAGCTGTAGGCCAGGATCGCGCCCCAGACCAGCGCGGTGGCAAACGGGGCCAGTACCAGCAGGGACCCGCCGATCAGGGCGATCAGCGCAAAGACCGCGGCGAGCTTTTCAATCAGTTGTCCGGAACTCATCGTTGCACGCCAGTCCGGCGCCCATGTTGCGAGAACGCCGTAAGCATAGCGGAATTCGATGCGGGTTCCGGGTAATCCCTTGCCGGGTCAACGATTGCCGGGCGAGGCGCCCGGCGGCGAATCACCCCGCTGGCTTGCCGGCTTCGGCCATGTCCATGGCCCGGTCGCTCTGGCGCAGCAGCGCGGCCACGAGGTCCGATTGCGTGACCATGCCCACCACGCGGTTGCGTTCGTCCAGCACCGGCACATGGTGCAGGCCGCCGTCGGAGAACGCCTGGGCCAGGCTGACGATCGGATGCTCGGCGCGCGCGGTGATCACGGCACGGGTCATCAGGTCGCGCACCGCCCCATTCACGCGGCGCGAGTTCACGCGATAGGCGCGGAAAAAGTCACTTTGCGTGAGAATGCCAAGCAGACGGCGCTGGCGATCCATCACGGGCAGCGCCTTGATGTGATGGCGCGTCATCAGCGCGGACGCATCGGCGGCCAGCTGGCCCGGCCGCACCGCCACCACGTCGCGCGACATGATGTCGCCGCACAGCACCTCGCCAAAGCGGCGCGAATGGGCGCGCAGCTCGGCCGCCACCAGGATGGCCTCCAGGTCGTCTTCCTCGATATCCAGGAATTCACCGCGCGCGGCCAGCACCGCATCGAGGTCGGCCCGGGTGAAGCCCACGCGCTTGCTGGGCGGCACGTCCCGGGTGTGGTGCTGCGCCGCCGGCTCGGGTGGGCGGTGCGGATAGCGGCGCCGGGCGAGGTTGTTAAAGGCCAGGGCGGTCAGCAGCAGCAGCATCGAATTGACGGCCACCGGAATCACCACGAAGCCAAAGCCCAGCGCCTGCACCGCAGGCCCGCCAAATACGGCAGTGACGGCCACCGCACCGCTGGGCGGGTGTACGCAGCGCAGCTGGAACATCAGGGCAATGGCGCCAGCCACCGCCACGCCCGCCGCGAGGCCGGGGTCCGGTATCCATTTCGCGCAGGCCACGCCCACGGTAGCCGCCACCATATTGCCGCCGATGATCGACCACGGCTGGGCGAGTGGACTGGACGGTACGCCGAACAGCAGTACGGCGGACGCACCCATCGGCGCGATAAACCATGGGTTGAATCCCAGCAGGAACTGGCGGCAGATCCATTCAGTCAGCGCCAGGCCGATCAGGGCGCCCAGGCAGCTCTTTAGCCGCTCGCGCCAGTTGGCGGCGATCGGCATCGGGACAAAAGTGCGCAGCCAGGCACGGGCCTCGGCGACGGTGGAGGTCGGGTCGAATGCAGCGGGCATCGAAAGCGGGGGCGGCTTTGGAGGGTTGGGGGCGACACGGCGCATTGGCCGAGCGGGCGCGTCGTGGCGCATTGGCCGAGCCCGCAATGTATCACGGCATGATATTCGGCGCAGCCACCGGTGCGTCGGGATTCCTGATCCGGCTCTACAGCTTGTAGCTCGACAGCAGGATGCTGGTCTCGGTGGCCGAAATGCCATCGACCAGCCGGATCCGGTCGAGCGTGCGGTCGAACTGCTCCAGCGTATCGGCGCGCAGTTCGGCAATGATGTCCCAGCGGCCGTTGGTCGTATGCAGCGTCTGTACGTTGGGGGCGCCACGTAGCGCCTGCAGCACCTGGCGCGCCTTATTGCCCTCCACGGCGACCGTCATCCATGCGCGGATGCGGTGCGGTTCGGCCTCCGGCTTGAGCCGCACCGTATAGCCGACGATCTGGCCTTCCTTCTCCAGTTTCTCGATCCGGTTCTGCACCGTGGCGCGCGAGACGCGCAGGGCGCGGGCCAGCGCCGTCACCGGCGTGCGGGCGTTGTCGCGCAGCAGGCCCAGCAGTTGTCGATCGGTCGCGTCCATGGCGTCTCTCCGGCAGGTCTTGGCAGATTGCCATCCAATGCCGACAAATTGTCAAACGTACATAGCGATTTGTCCAGTTTGCTAACTATTCGTTGGCGCCAACGGGCAGGACAATGCACTCACGACATCGCCATTCATCCAGAACAGAGGAGAGCCGCCATGACACATCCCCCGACTATCCGCCCCCTTATGCGCCCGACCATCCTGCTGGTGGCCCCCACGTTCTACGACGTGTCATACAGCATCAATCCGTGGATGGACCCCGACGCCTGGGCGCGCGACCCCGGCGGCATGCATCGGCGCGCGCTGGCGTCGTTCGACGCGCTGCACGATGCGCTGGGTCGTGCCGGGTTTGCCGTGGAAGTGGCCGAGGGCGTGGCGGGCCAGCCCGACATGGTGTTCCCGGCCAATGCCGCCGTGGTGCTCGATGGCAAGGCGGTGCTGGCGCGCTTTCGCTATCCGCAGCGGCGCGGCGAGGAACAGCCGTTCGCGGCGATCTTCGACGACCTGCGCGCGCGCGGCCTGATCGACAGCGTGGCGCTGCTGCCCGACGGCTGTTTTCAGGAAGGGGCCGGCGATTGCATCTGGGATGCGCGGCGCGGCCATTTCTGGGCCGGCTACGGGCCGCGCTCGTCGCGCGAGGCAGCCGACGCCATGGCGCGCGAATTCGACCAGGAGGTGGTGGCGCTGGAACTGGCCACCGAGCAGAGCTATCACCTCGACGTGTGCTTCTGTCCGCTATCGGGTGGCGAAGTGCTGTACTACCCGCCGGCCTTCACCGAGAACGCGCTGCGCACGCTGCGCGCACGCGTCCCGATGGCCCAGCGCATCGAGGCCACCGAGGACGACCTGCGCCACTTCAGCGTCAACGCGGTCAATCTGGACGACCACGTGGTGATGACGCGCACCACATCGCATTTACGCCATGAACTGGGTCGGCGCGGGTATCGGCTGCACGAGGTGGACCTGACGCCGTACATGCTGTCGGGCGGCGGCGCGTACTGCATGACCTTGCGGCTCGACCGCGCCAGCACGCCCATGCGGCGTGCCGCTGCGGCCTGAAGGAGATCCGCCATGAGAACGAACACGGAATTGACCCGGGAAGCGAACGTGCTGACGCGCTTTCTCGATGCAGACGATGTCGCGGCGCTGGTGCGCGGCGTGGGCGTCCCGCAAGCCATCGTGCAGATGGCCGGCTGTGTGCGCGATGACTTCCTGCGCTGGCACGAATTTGAGAAATCTGCGAGGTTGGCGAGCCATTCGGCAGTGGGCGTGATCGAACTGATGCCGGTCAGCGATGGCACGCGGTTCGCGTACAAGTACGTCAATGGGCATCCGCGCAATGCACGGTTCGCGCTGCCCACGGTCATGGCGTGCGGCATGCTGGCCGATGTGCAGACCGGCTTTCCGCTGCTGCTGGCCGATCTGACCCTGGCTACGGCGCTGCGCACCGCAGCCACTTCCGCGCTGGCCGCACAGGCCATGGCCCGGCCGGGGGCACGCACCATGGCACTGATCGGCAACGGTGCGCAGGCCGAGTTCCAGTCGCTGGCATTTCACGCCATCGCGGGCATCACGACCGTGCGGGCCTTCGATATCGATCCGTCGGCCACGGCGCGGCTGATGCGCAATCTGGCGAAAGTGCCAGGTCTGGAGATCGTGCCAGTACGATCGGTGCGCGATGCACTGGCCGGTGCCGACATCGTGACCACGGTCACCGCCGACAAGACGCGCGCGACCATCCTGACGCCTGACATGGTGCAACCGGGCATGCATCTGAACGCCGTGGGCGGCGACTGTCCGGGCAAGACCGAGTTGCACGTCGATATCCTGCGTGGCGCGCGCATCGTGGTGGAGTATGCGCCGCAGTCACGCATCGAAGGCGAGATCCAGCAGTGGCCCGAGGCGCCCGTCAGCGAGCTGTGGCAGGTGCTCTCGGGTGCGGCGCCCGGCCGCGCGCATGCCGGGGAGGTGACCGTTTTCGATTCGGTCGGCTTTGCGCTGGAGGATTATGCGGCGCTGCGGTGGTTGCATGCGGCCGCGGCGCAGCGCGATGCGGGCCGCTTCGTGGCGCTTGTGGCCATGCCTCCGGACCCGCGCGATCTCTATGGGTGGATGATGCAGGCCGATAGCGGGGCGATGTCTGTGCAGCCGAGCGAGGCCGTCGCATCCGCCTGATGGCCGCGTCATAAAAAAAGGGCCCGGACGCGGTGTGTCCGGGCCGTTGCACGTCGAACCTTAATGAAACCTTAAGCGCCGGTGCGCCCCATCATCAGCTGGGCACGCAGGAAGCCCTTGATTTCCTCCAGCGACGGTGTCTTCAGGAACACCATGATGCCCCATTGCTGCAGGGCGTCCGCCACGCCGTCGTAGGCCTGGCGGTTGGTGATGACCGCGAAGATCACGCGCTGCCGCGAGAAGAAGTTCTGCAGTTTTTCGATCGTGGCGGATTCCGCGTCGTTGAGTTCCTCCACGTAGTAGAGCACCACGCGAGGTCGCGCATCGACCGAAGTAATGACGGTGTCCACCACGTCCTCCAGTACCTGGGTCTTCAGCGGCAGCGACCATTTGCCCAGCTGGGCACTGATACGCTGCGCTTCGGTGTGGTTCGGGTGGAACACCACGAGGTCGAGATTGTGCTCGATGCCGACATCCGGCATGGCACGGTTTGCCAGCAGGCGATGCACGGTTTCCTTGTGGATGCGCCGGTGGCCGCCATTGGTTTTCCAGGCGCCAAGTTCACCGCGTTCCACCATTTTCTGGACGGTGCCCAGCGATACGTTGAGAAGTTTTGCAGCGGTTCGCGTGCTGTAGTACGGCTTTTCAGCCAGTTCTGGATCCAGTTTCATCCAATCACCCGTAGTGTCGATCAGCAGCACAGCACGACGCGCGTGCCGCACGGGCGTCCTCGGACACGCCACGTCGGTCAAATGACCGGGCTGCTGTTTTTACTGACCCTGATTGCTGTCGACCCGCTCCCCGGCCGGTCTTTGTTGCTTTGTTGCTGTTGACGTAGCAACGGCTTCAGGTAGCCGTTGCCCGCTTGCTGCAGTGGCGATCTTTGTCGCCTGGCCAGTCATCGCCGCGACGCTTGTGGCGCCGCCCGATTGCCGGATGCCAATAGTATGGCTTCAAGATGATTCGTTGCTACAGGGAAAGCAATGATTGGCGTCACACTTTTGTTGTTTAACGAACATCGTTGCAATTCGGTAGACAGCGATGGACAAACGGCATGACGCCCGACATTTATGCCGCAGGCGTCGCGTACCGGATCAACAGACTGCGCACGCGACGTTCAGGTTCCCTGGTTATATACATTTGACACATTTGCGCCGGTGGCGTTGTACTCAGCTTGCGCCGCCGCTCGACAGGCCATACTTGCGCACCTTGTCGAACAGCGTGGTCTTGGCCACGCCCAGGGCTTCGCCGGCACGCGTCAGGTTGCCAGCGTGACGTCGCAAGGCATCGGCGATCAACGCACGTTCGAACTGCTCCACGGCCTGGGGCAATGGCAGCGCCTCGGGGGCGGCGCCGCCCTGGGCGGGATCGCAGCCCAGTCCCAGCACATGCCGTTCGGCCAGGTTGCGCAGTTCGCGCACGTTGCCGGGCCACGGGTAGGCCACCAGGGCCGCCATTTCGGCCGGCGTGGGCGGAACGGCCTCGCGCTCGAAGCGCAACGCGGCCTGCGCCAGAAAGTGTTCAAACAGCAACGGCACGTCTTCGCGGCGTTCGCGCAGCGGCGGCAGTTCGAGCGTGACCACGTTCAGGCGATAGTAGAGATCGGCGCGGAATTGACTGGCATCGGCCAGCGCGCGGAGGTCGGCCTTGGTGGCTGCCACTACGCGCGTGTTCACCGGCACCGGCTGGTTTGACCCAAGCCGCTCCACCACGCGCTCCTGCAGCACACGCAGCAGCTTGATCTGCATCGGCATCGGCATGCTCTCGATCTCGTCGAGGAACAGCGTGCCGCCTTCGGCGTGCTCGATCTTGCCGATCCGGCGCTTGGCCGCGCCCGTGAACGCGCCCGCCTCGTGGCCGAAGATCTCCGACTCGAACAGCTGTTCGGGCAGGCCGCCACAGTTGATCGGCACGAAGTGTTTTGCCCGGCGCCCGCTGGCTTCGTGCAGGCAGCGCGCCACCAGTTCCTTGCCGGTACCGGTTTCGCCGTGGATCAGCACGTTGGCCGCCGTGTCGCCAATGCCGGCGATCATCTGGCGCAGCCGCTCGATGGCCGGCGAATGGCCGATCAGCCGCGCGGCCAGGCCCTCGCGGCCTGCCAGACGGGCGCGCAGGTCGGCCACTTCCAGGGCCAGCCGGCGCTTGTCGAGCGCACGGCGGCAGGTGGCCACGAGCCGCTCCGGCGAGAACGGCTTTTCAAGAAAGTCGTAGGCGCCTTGTTTCATGGCCTGTACCGCCAGCGATACGTCGCCATGGCCGGTAATCATGATCACCGGCAACGCCGCATCGCGTGCGCCGAGTTCGCGCAGCAGGGCCATCCCATCGGCGCCGGGCAGGTGGATGTCGCTGACGACGATGCCGGCAAAACCGGCCTCTGCCTCGCGCAGCGCCGCTTCCGCGCTGCCCACGGCGCGCGTGGCGATACCTTCGAGCCTGAGCGCCTGTTCGCAGCCCAGCCGCACGTCGGCATCGTCTTCGACGATCAGCACCGTCAGCGCGGCGTGGGCGCCGGCCGTTTCGATGACGTGGCCCGGTTCAGCCGACATGGCGCAGTTCCTCGGTAACGCGCGGCAGGGCGACCGTGAAGCAGGCGCCGCCGTCGGGGTGATTGATCGCGGTCAGGGTGCCGCCGTTTTCGCTCAGGATGCCGGCCGACAGCGTCAGCCCCAGCCCCAGGCCTTCGCCGGCGGGCTTGGTGGTGAAGAACGGCTCGAACAACCGCGCGAACGCGGTTTCCGAAAGCCCCGGCCCGTTGTCGCG
Source organism: Cupriavidus sp. 86D6 (assembly GCF_057815095.1). NCBI lineage: Bacteria > Pseudomonadati > Pseudomonadota > Betaproteobacteria > Burkholderiales > Burkholderiaceae > Cupriavidus > Cupriavidus sp. 86D6. The sequence continues at coordinate 320,107 of NZ_JBYPSB010000002.1, forward strand.
CACGGTCAGGTGGATCATGCCGCCCGACGCGTAGGCGTGCAGCGACAGGCGCGGGTCTCGCCGGCCCTTCAGCGCATCGAGCGCATTGCCGATCAGGTTCACCAGCACCTGCTCCAGACGGTTCGGGTCGCAGCGCACGGTCAGGCAGGCGTCAATATCGCGCTCGATGCGCGGGCCCACGTCGGCCACGCGCGTTTCCAGCAGGAACAGCGCGTTGTCCACGGCATCGGCCAGCCGGGCGCTGTGGCCCTGGCCAGCGGCGGGATTGCGCGCAAACGACTTCAGCGCGCCGGTGATACGGCCCATGCGCTCCACCAGGCCGATGATCCGTTCGAGGTTGCCTTGCGCGGTGTCATAGTCGCCCTGGGCGATGAACTTGCCCGTGTTGCCCGACAGCGTGCGCAAGGCCGCCAGCGGCTGGTTCAGTTCGTGAGCGATGCCGGCGGACATCTGTCCCACGGCAGCCAGCTTGCCGGCCTGCATCAGCCCGTCCTGAGCCTGGCGCAGGTAGGTTTCGGTCCGGATGCGCTCGCCAACCTCGGCCTGCAACTGCTGGTTGGTGGCGGACAGGTCCGCGGTGCGCTCCGCCACCTTGCGTTCCAGCTCGCTGTTGGCGGCTTCCAGTGCGGCGCGCGCCGCCAGCCGCTCGCCCACGATGCGCCGCCGCACATTCCAGGCGGCGCCCAGCAGCAGCACGAAGGCGGCCAGCACGCCGGCCAGCGCGGCGCTGTTGAGCGCGGCCACGCGCGCCTGGGACGTATTGGTCAGCAGGGTCAGGTCCCAGTCGGTGCCCGGCAGGGCCAGGTGCTGGGCCAGCATCGGCGGGCCCTGGCGCAGCCGCACCAGCGCGTCGCCACCCTGCGACGGGCCATTGGCCAGCGGCCGCACCGTGGTGAGCGCCAGTTGCGGCAGCGGGGCGCGGTTGTATTGCAGGCTGCGGTCCAGCCGCGCGCGCTGGTCGTCCGACAGCGGCCGCAGCGCGGCAAGCTTCCACGACGGGTCCGATGCCAGGATCACCACGCCGTTCTCGTCGGCCAGCAGCATCTGGCTGTCGTTGCCCTGCCAGCGGTTTTCCAGCGGTTCCAGCCCGATCTTGACCACGGCCACGCCCACCGGATGATCGCGGTCGCCCAGCGGCGCCGACAGGTAGTACCCCGACTCGCTGCGCGTGGTGCCCACGCCGTAGAAGCGCCCCAGCTGGCCTTCGATCGCGGTGCGGAAGTACGGGCGGAAGCTCAGGTCTTCGCCCAGATAGCTGTCCGGCCGCTGGAAATTGCTGGTCGCCAGCACCTTGCCGCGGGCGTCGAGCAGATAGATGACCCGGGTGCCGGCGCGGCCGTTCAGGGCCGCCAGGTAGGCGTTGGCCTGCGAGACGCGCTCGGGCGAGCCGGGATGGCGCAACAGGGTGTCGATGCGCGCGTCCAGCGACAGCAGGCTGGGCACGTAGTCATAGCGGGCCAGTTCGCTTTCCAGCGCCTGGGCGTACAGCCGCATCTGCACCTGGCCGCGCTCGGCCTGGCGGGTCAGCGCGGCATCGTAGGTATAGCGATAGCCCAGCCAGCCGGCCCCGGTGACCAGCACGGCCAGCGCAAGCAGGGCGACAAAGGGAGCCATGCGGCGCCAGGGCGAGAGGGACGCCTGGTCGCCGTCGGAGGGGGACACGATCATGCGGATTCGGGAATGCGGACGTTGCCGTGTAGCGTATGGGGCGGGGCATGTGATCGGAGGGCCACTCGCGAATTGCCCGCTGCGGTTCGGCAAGGCGACGTTTTACCACAGCCGGCAGCCACGCCGTCCGAAGCGGCGCCCCGAGGGTTCACCCGTTCGGGTCACGCTGCCTGCCGCCGTGCCGGCATCCGTAAACGCAAAAAGGCCCGGCCGCCTGATCGGCAGCCGGGCCCCTGGCACGCCTCCAGCCAGCTTACTTGCTGGCCAGGGCCTGAACGGGTGTCAGGCCGGCGTCGTCAGCCGAGGTATCTGCCTCGTCAGACAGTTCCGGCGCGCCAATCGCGTTCTCGCTTTTGGCGACAACGGTTGTGGCAATGGCGTTGCCAAGCACATTGGTCACGGTGCGGCCCATGTCCAGGACATGGTCGATGCCCAGCACGAGCAGGATGCCGGCCTCTGGCAGGCCGAACATCGGCAGCACGGCGGCCACCACCACCAGCGATGCGCGGGGCACGCCGGCGATGCCCTTGCTGGTCACCAGCAGCACCAGCAGCATCGTGATCTGCTGCGACAGCGACAGCTGGATGCCGTACACCTGCGCCACGAACAGCGCGGCGAACGACGTGTACATGATCGAGCCGTCGAGGTTGAACGAATAGCCCAGCGGCAGCACGAAATTGGTGATGCGGCTCTTCACGCCAAAGCGGTTCAGCTGGTCGATGACCTTCGGATAGGCCGATTCGCTGCTGGCCGTGGCAAAGCCGATCATCAGCGGCGCGCGCAGCTGGCGGATCAGCTTGAAGATGTCGCGGCCCAGGAAGTAGTAGCCACCGGCGATCAGCGCGATCCACAGCAGCGCCAGCGACAGGTACACGCTGCCCAGCAGCTTGGCGTACACCACCAGCACGCCCAGGCCCTGCGCGGTGATCACGGCCGCCACGGCGCCGAACACGCCCAGCGGCGCGAACGCCATCACGTAGTTGGTGACCTTCAGCATGATGTGGCCCAGGCCGTCGATGGCGGCCAGCACGGGCTTGCCCACGCCGTCCTTGAGCGTGCCCAGCGCGAAGCCGAAGAACAGCGAGAACACCACGATCTGCAGCACCTCGTTGGTGGCCATCGCCTCGACAAAGCTCTTCGGGAACATGTGGGCGACAAAGTCGCGCAGGTTCAGGGCGCCGGTCTTCAGGTTCGACGCGGCGTCGGCGGCCGGCAGCGGCAGGTTCATGCCATGGCCCGGGGCCAGCACGTTGGCCATCAGCAGGCCCAGCAGCAGCGACGTGATCGATGCGGCCATGAACCACGCCATGGCCTTCAGGCCGATGCGGCCGACGGTCTTGCCGTCGCCCATGCTGGCAATGCCCGACACCAGCGTGGCAAACACCAGCGGGCCGATGATCATCTTGATCATCCGCAGGAACACGTCGGTCAGGATCGACAGGTGATCGGCGATCGACTTGGCCATGGCCGCGTCCGGGGCCATGTTGTGCGCGGCACTGCCGACGATCACGCCGAGCAGCATCGCAACGAAAATCAGGGTTGGCAGTCGTTTTGTCATCGTGGGTACATCCTCCTTTGTGCCGGACCGGGCGCACGAACGGCCCTGGGGGAGGGCTGCGCACCCGGGACCGGATGTCATACGGCGGCGGCTAGATTGCACGAGCCGTGCCAGCCCGGTTGCACTTGGATACAGATGTAAAACGATGAATACAAAGGGATTTTTGAAGCGACGCCGGCGCACGGTTCGGGAATCCGAACGCCGGGCGCAAAACACCGTCCGGATTTCCGAACGGCGTTGCGCGTGAATGTGGTGTCCGGCGCATGCTGCAGTGCGCAAGCTCCGGGCCGTGCGCGGGAAGGATCAGGCTGGCAGGCCCTCGCAGGTGTCGAGAAAGGCTTCCAGCGGCATCGGCTTGCCGATGGCGTAGCCCTGCGCGTAATCGACCCCGATGGCCCGCAGTGTATGGAGCGTGCTTTCGTCCTCGACCCATTCGGCCACGGTGCGCACACCGAGCCGATGGCCGATGTCGTTGATCGAGCTGACGATCTCGCGGTCCACGGCGTTCTTGGCCAGGTTGCGGATAAAGCTGCCGTCGATCTTGAGATAGTCGACCGGGAACTGCTTCAGATAGGCAAACGACGACAGGCCGGCGCCGAAATCGTCCAGCGCGACGGTGCAGCCCGCGCTGCGCATGTCGGCCACCACGCGGCTGGCGGCGGTCATGTTGTTGATCAGCGCGGTCTCGGTGATTTCCAGCCGGATGCGGTCGGCCGGCAGTGCCGAGTCTTCCAGCGCGGCGTGCAGGAAGGGCAGCAGGAACGGCTCGCCCAGCGAATTGGCCGACAGGTTGATCGACACCGACAGCCCCGGCACGCTGGCCAGGCGGTCGCCGTACTGCTGCAGCACGTTGCGGATCACCCAGCGGTCGATATGGCCCATCAGGTCGTAGCGTTCGGCAGCCGGGATGAACGCGCCCGGCATGATCAGCGTGCCCTGTTCGTCCACCATCCGCACCAGGATTTCCACGTGGCGCGAATCGTCCTCGCCCGGACGCAGCGAGCAGATTTCCTGCGCGTACAGCCGGAAGCGGTTGGCTTCCAGCGCCGAATGGATGCCGGCGGCCACCTCCAGTTCGCGGTGATGGCGGCGTGCGTCGCTTTCGTCACGGCGATAGACCGACACGCGGTTGCGCCCGGCCGCCTTGGCGGCGTAGCAGGCCACATCGGCACGGCTCATCAGTTCGCTGACAGGCGGCACGTCGCTGTCGATGGCGGCGATGCCGATGCTGGCGCCCACGTCGTAGACGCGGCCGTTCCATGGAAAGCGCCGCTCGCGCACGGCGTCGATCACTTTCATGCAGACCTGCTCGGCGTGTTCGATGCTGCAGTCCTTGAGCAGCAACGCGAATTCGTCGCCGCCCAGGCGGGCCAGCAGGTCGTCGGGCCGCACCTGGTGGCGGATCACGTAGCCCAGTTCGCGCAGCAGCACGTCGCCCGCACCATGGCCGGCCGTGTCGTTGACGATCTTGAAACGGTCCAGGTCGATAAAGCAGAGTGCGGCGCGATGGCCGTGCAGCCGGGCGCTCTCGCAGGCTTCACGCAGGCGTTTTTCGAACCAGGCACGGTTGGGCAGGCCGGTCAGCGCGTCGTGCGTGGCCGAGTGGGCCAGTTCGCGCTGCAGCGCCCGCGACGTGGTGATGTCCTGGAACACCAGCACGGCGCCCAGCACGCTGCCGTCGTTGGCCAGCACCGGCGCGGCGGAATCCTGCACGTCATGGCGTTCGCCGGTCAGGCTCTGCAGCACCGCGCCTTCCTGCAGATAGGCCGGACGCAGCGTTTCCAGGCATTGCTCGACCGGGCTGGGGATGGCCAGGTCGGTGTCTTCGTCGACGATGCGGAACACCTGGTCCAGCGGCTGCCCCATGGCGGCGTCCAGGTTCCAGCCGGTCAGCTGCTCGGCAATCGGGTTCATGAAGGTCACGCGCATCACGCGGTCCGTGCAGATCACGGCATCGCCAATCGAGCGCAGCGTGATCTGCAGGCGTTCCTTCTCCTCGAACAGCGCCCGGTTCAGGTTGCGCTGCTCGGTGATGTCCCAGTTGGTGCCCACCAGCGCCCGCGTGGTGTCGTCCTCGTGGCGCGAGATGGTGGCCATGGCGCGCACGTGGCGGATCTCGCCGGTGGGCCGCACCACGCGGTATTCGGTGTCGAAGCGGCGCACGCCGCGGATGGCCTGGCGCATTTCGGTGCTGACGCGGCTCACGTCCTCGGGGTGGACCATCGCGATCCACTGGGCCAGCGTGGGCGGTCCAAGCTCGGGCGCGGTGCCGTGCAGCGCGTGCATGCGGGTGTCCCAGGTGATCGCCGCCTGCGTGAAATCCCATTCCCAGATGCCCACGCCGCCCGCTTCCACGGCCAGCTGGGTGCGGCGCGTCAGCTGTTCCAGCTGTTCCTGCGCCAGCTTGCGCGTGTGGATGTCTTCCACCTGCGCGATGAAATGGTCGGGCCGCCCGGTGTTGTCGTCGCGCACCAGCGACACCGCCAGCAGCGTCCACAGGTAATGGCCGCTCTTGTGGCGGTAGCGTTTTTCCAGACGATACGAGTCGATCTCGCCGGCCAATAGCCGTTCTACGAGCCTGAGGTCGGCCGCGAGGTCGTCGGGGTGGGTCATCAGCTGGAACGGCAGGTCGCGCAGTTCGTCGGCGCTGTAGCCGAGCAGGTCCACCATGGCGCGGTTGACCATCTGCCAGCGCCCGTCCATGCCCACCAGCGCCATGCCGATGGCCGAATGCTCCAGCGCCTGGCGAAAGCGCCGCTCGCTGCTGCGCAGTTCCAGCCGGCCCTTGCGGTTCTGCTCGGTCATGAACGCAATGCAGACCGGGAACACCATGACCAGCGCCCCCGACAACGGCACCGAGCGCGAGGCCAGGAATTCCGTGCCCGAGACCAGCCCGATGCATTCGGCGGCCACCGCCGACAGCAGCGCCAGCAGGGCCGTGGCAAACGGGTTGCTGGCCAGCGCGACGATGACCAGCGGCAACGACATCACCACGAACGGGTCGTGACCGGCGCGGATGGCGCCGGCGCCGATGCCCACGCACAGCGCGAACAGCCCGGCCAGCCGCAGCAGCATCGGGCGCTGGCAGGTGGCGCGCACGCGTTCGCGCGACAGCGACACCATCAGCGGCAGCAGCATCACCATGCCGACCGCGCCGGCATTCCACCAGTTCCACCAGACCGTGGGGAACGGCGTGCCATAGCGCGCCGAGATGACCGAGGCGCCCAGCAGCCCGCTCAGGGCCGGCCCGACGGTCGAGGCAATGCCAAGCGTCAATGCAAAAGTGGTCAGTTGTCCGGGACGGGCCAGCGCATGGCGGCCGACCATGACCTGCAGCAGCACGGCCGACCCGGCCAGTTCGGCCAGGTTGGCGGCCGACAGCAGCAGCGCGGCGCCCAGCGGATGCCCGGCGACGACGATGTCGGCGGCAATATTGGAAGCCAGCATGATTGCCAGCAGCGCCGGCGCCTCGCGGGTCGGGCGGTGCAGCAGCATGCCCAGGCCAAAGGCGTTGGCCAGCCACACGGCCGCCGCGTGACCCGGAACGCGCGCCAGCCACAGGCCGGCCAGCGCCAGCACGAAGTAGCCTGCAGCCGCCAGCAGCAGCGGACGCCAGTTGCCGAGGCGTGCGATGGACGGAAGGTTCGAAGGGGGCGCGGCCCTGTCAGGCGTCATCAGATTTGGGTTTCCTGGGGCGCGCCTGGCGCGCCGAAAGCCATGCCGGCAGGAATGCAATGGCCGCACCCTGCCCAGCGTAGGTGGCACTGTAGTCGCGCCAGGCGGAATCTGACGGCCGGGATAGGGGCATCTGCATGGCTTTGTTGGGACTGGCGCCGCAGGCCGAAAGCTGGTATGGCGGGCGGCGCCTTGCGGCGTGGGCGGCGCCTGGCGGAGGAATCGTGGCGATTACCTGAGGCGTAATCGTGCTGCGGCCGGCGGGCATCCATGATGAGGCCATGACGTGATCAACCCCCTGCAGGTCCTCAACCACAAGGAGCAACGCCATGACCGCCACCATCGCCCCGAACGCCAGCGCCGCCACGACCGACCTGGCAGAACTGGCCGACCGTTACCTGGCCGCCTGGAACGAAACCGACGCCGTCCGCCGCCGCGCCCTGATCGGCCGGACCTGGACCGAGTCGGCTGTATACGTGGACCCGCTGATGCGCGGCGACGGCCACGCCGGCATCGACGCCATGATTGCCGGCGTGCAAGCCCGCTTCCCCGGCTTCGTGTTCCGCCGCGTATCGCCGGTGGACGCCCACGGCGCCAACCTGCGCTTTACCTGGGAACTGGGGCCGGCCGGCGAAGCCGCGCTGGTGGTGGGCACCGACTTTGCCACGATTGCTGACGATGGCCGCCTGGCCGGCATGACCGGCTTCATCGACCGCGCCCCGGCCGGCCTGGCGGGCTGACCGCCGCGCGTATCCCCCGGACTGGCGGCGCCGGCGCAGCTTCTGTACGATCCCGCACGGAACGCGAAGCGCGCGCCCGTTTCAATCGGGCGGCGCAATCTGCGCTTTCTCGATGGCCGCTCACGGGGGATACCCATGGACGTCAAGCGATTCTTCCGCATTGCCAGCGCCGCGCTGGTTGCCTTCGTGGTGTTCGTGGTGCTGGCCGTGGGCAGCACGTACTGGTGGGGCGGCCGCAAGCTCCAGCGCAAGATCGACGTGGCCGTGCAGCCGGTGACGATCCCGACCGACGCCACGGCCATCGCCCATGGCAGGTATCTATTTGAGTCGCGCGGCTGCGCGGACTGTCACGGCGCCAAGGGCAACGGCCGCCAGGTGTTCGATGAATCCAACGGATTCCGGGTATTCGCCCCAGACCTGACCCGCGCCAACCCCGATATCGCCAGATTCCAGCCCCAGGACTGGGACCGTGCCATCCGGCATGGCGTGGCGCCGTCGGGCCGGCCGCTGCTGGTGATGCCCAGCGAGGATTACAACCGGCTGTCCAACGAAGACTTTGGCGCGCTGGTGGCCTATGTCCAGAGCCTGCCACCCGGCCCGGGGCGTCCCGGCGAGGTGCAGTTGCCATGGTTCATCCGGGGCATGTATGGCGCCGGCGTGATCCAGGACGCCGCCGGGAAGATCGACCACAGCCTGCCGCCGGCCGCGCCGGTGGTGGCCGCCGTGAACGCCCAGTACGGCGCATACGTGGCCAATTCGTGCAAGGGCTGCCACGGGACCCAACTGCGCGGCGGCCATATCCCCGGCGCGCCGCCCGACTGGCCGCCTGCCGCCAACCTGCAGCCGGGCGGGGCGATGAAGCACTACCCCGCAGCCGACCAGTTCGTGACCATGATGCGCACAGGCAAACGGCCCGACGGCACCGACGTGAGCCGCGTGATGCCGTTCACCGCCTTCGCCAAAATGAACGACACCGACCTGCAGGCGCTCTATCTGTTCCTGAGCCAGAAATAATCCCGGTTATGGTGCGCACCGCATGATGTGAGCGGGACTGCGCAAGCTTTTCATATTTCTACTATGCTCCACGGGTTCGCCGGGTGGCCAGGGATCTTTTGCCATTGACCCGGCGTGACGCGCGAATAACCGACTGGGCCAAGCACCCAAGGAGCACCCCCAAATGACGACCCTCACCCTCAACGGCAAGACCGTGGAGGTGGACGCCGATCCGTCCACGCCACTGTTGTGGGCCCTGCGCGACAACCTCGGCATGACCGGCACCAAGTTCGGTTGTGGCATGGCCGCGTGCGGCGCCTGCACCGTCCATATCAACGGCCAGGCCACGCGCAGCTGCGTGATGCCGATCTCGGCCACGGCCGGCAGCAAGATCAACACCATTGAAAGCATGGGCGACGACCCGGTCGGCAAGGCCGTGCTGGCGGCGTGGCTCAAGCACGACGTGGCCCAGTGCGGCTACTGCCAGAACGGGCAGGTGATGAGCGCCGTGGGCCTGCTGCGCAGCAAGCCGCGGCCCACCGATGCCGATATCGACCAGGCCATGGCCGGCAACGTCTGCCGCTGCGGCACCTATCAACGGATTCGTGCGGCGATCAAGGACGCCTCGCGCGCCATCGCTGTCAAGGCATAAGGGGCTGCCATGCGTATTCGAGGGATTGAAGCCCTGGCGGGCGGCAGCGGCGTGCCCGCTGCGCAACCGGAAGCGGCGGCCACGCTGTCGCGGCGCAGCTTTCTGAAGATATCGGGCCTGGCGGGCAGCGGGTTTGCGCTCGGCATCGTCGGCGTGGATGCCGCGCTGGCCCAGCAGGCGCCGGCCAGGCCGGCGGCACCGCCGCAGGCGTTCCTGACCATCGCGCCGGACAACACGGTGACCATCGCCGTGAACCGGCTCGAATTCGGCCAGGGCGTGCATACGGCGCTGCCGATGGCGCTGGCCGAGGAACTGGACGTCGACTGGAAGAACGTGCGCGCCATCCTGGCCCCGGCCGGCGATGCGTACAAGGACCCGATGTTCGGTATCCAGATGACCGGCGGCTCGACGGCGCTGAACCATTCGTTCGAGCAGTACCGCGAGCTGGGCGCCCGGGCGCGGGCCATGCTGATCGGCGCCGCCGCGCAGAAGTGGGAGGTCGATCCGGCCAGCTGCACCGCGTCGATGGGCGTGGTCACGTCGGGCAACAACCGCGCCACGTACGGCGAACTGGCGCAGGCGGCCATGGGCCTGCCGGTGCCGGCCCAGGTCAAGCTCAAGGACCCGGCCCAGTTCCGCATCGTCGGCAAGCCCACGCCGCGCCTGGACGCCGCATCGAAGCTGCACGGCGACCCGGTGTTCGGCATGGACGTCCGGCTCAAGGACATGAAGGTGGCCGTGGTGGCGCACCCGCCGCGCTTCGGCGGCAAGGTCAAGTCGTTTAACGCGGACCGCGCGCGCAAGATCAAGGGCGTGGCCGATGTGATGCTGGTGAACACCGATCGCGGCGGTTCGGGCGTGGCGGTGGTGGCCGACGGCTACTGGCCGGCCAAGACCGCGCGCGACGCGCTGGAGATCGTCTGGGAAGACGCCGGTTCGACGGTCAGCACGGCCGCGCTGTTCGACCAGTTCAGCAAGCTGGCCGCGCAGCCGGGTATCGTGGCCAGGCCGCTCGAAGGCGGCAATATCGACACCGTGCTGTCGGGCGCGGCCAAGGTCATCGACGCCGAGTATCGCGTGCCGTACCTGGCCCACGCGCCGATGGAGCCGCTGAACTGCACGCTGCAGCCCGAGGTGGCCGGCAACAAGGTGACCGCCGTGAAGGTGTGGGTGGGCTCGCAGTTCCAGACCATCGACCAGGGCGCCATCGCGCGCACGCTGCAACTGACGCCGGAAAAGGTCACGCTGAACACGATGATGGCCGGCGGTGGCTTTGGCCGCCGCGCCGTGCCGACGTCGGACTACCTCGTGGAGTCGGCCAACGTGCTGCGCGCCTGGGTCGCCAACGGCCATACCGAGCCGATCAAGGTGATGTGGAGCCGCGAGGACGACATCAAGGGCGGCTACTACCGCCCGCTGCACGTGCATCGCGCCCGCATCGGCGTGGACGCCCAGGGCAAGGTCGTGGGCTGGCAGCACACCATCGTCGGCCAGTCGATCATCACCGGCACGCCGTTCGAGCCGATGATGGTCAAGAACGGCGTGGACGCCACGATGACCGAAGGCATCGTCGAGAACGACTATGACCTGCCGCTGCAGGTGCACGTGCATCATCCGAAGGTGGATGTGCCGGTGCTGTGGTGGCGCTCGGTGGGCAACACGCACACGGCATTCGTCAAGGAAACGCTGGCCGACGAGATGGCCACGGCCGCCAGGCAGGACCCGGTGGCCTGGCGCCTGGCGCGGCTGGACGAGAAGAAGCACGCGCGCCATCGCGCCGCGCTGCAGCTGGCCGTGGACAAGTCGGGCTATGGCAAGACGAAGCTGCCGAAGGGGCATGCCTGGGGCGTGGCCGTGCACGAGTCGTTCGGCTCGGTGGTGGCCTATATCGTCGACGTGTCGGTGGTGAAGGGCGAGCCGCGCGTGCATCGCGTGACGGCCGGCGTGCATGCGAACCGCGTGGTCAATCCGCTGACCGCCGAGGCGCAGGTCCAGGGCGGCTGCGTGTTCGGGTTGTCGATGATCAAGCCGGGCTTTGCCATCGAGATGGAAAACGGCATGGTCAAGAACAGCAACTTCCCCGACTATCCGCCGCCGCGCATGCCTGACGCGCCGGTGGTGGACGTGTTCTTCGTGCCGTCGAACGACAACCCGACCGGCCTTGGCGAACCGGGCACGCCCGGCATTGCCCCGGCCGTGGCCAACGCGCTGTTCCGCCTCACGGGCAAGCGCCAGCGTCAGCTGCCGTTCGTGATGGCCTGAGGCGGGTTCTTCCTGCCCTTGTGTGCTCCCCTCTCCCGCAAGGCGGGAGAGGGGCAGGGGGAGAGGGCGCAGCGATTCAAATTGCGTTGTGTCGCGGGATGAGCCGCGTTGCCCTCACCCCCAACCCCTCTTCCACTGCGTGGGAGAGGGGAGCCGGATAGCGGTGATTCGAGCTACTACTGATCCCCCGCATTGCGCCACGCCTGCACGAACTTGCGCAGGTCGCCGGCCGACGCGTCGGTGATCGCCACGTAGCGCATGCCGCCGGCCGTCCAGCTTTCGAGCTGGTATCCCTGCCGCACCCGTTCCTCCACGCGGGCGCCCGCGCCCGGTATCACGAAGACGTCCACCGGATGCTGGCGGCGCTGATAGACCAGCACGGCCACGCGCTGCCCGTCGACAAAGTCCACCCGGCCGCCGACCAGCGGAAAACCGGCCGAAGCCAGGTCGCGGACATCGGGCGCGTAGTCGATGCGGCCGTTGAACCACGGCTTGACCGTGTGCTGGTCGGTCGAGACCACATCGCTGGCCCGGTTCGAGATCAGCCCGCGCACATGGCTGGCGACGATGCTGCTGGCCAGCAGGTCGTCCGGCGACGGCGCGGTGTTGTACTGAAACAGGCTCAGGCCGACGGCCGCCGCCGTCACGGCGGCCAGCGCGGCATTGACCGGCGGCGACCACGCGAACCAGCGCCGCCAGCCGGCCGGTGCGTCGGATGACGGATCGGCGGGCGCGCTGTCGGCGGAGTCGGGCAGGGCGTCGAGAATGCGGGCGCGCAGTTCGGCCGGGGCGCGGTGGTAGGTGGCGCCGCGCCGCGTGGCACGGTGCAGCGCCTGCAGGTGGCTCAGCGCGTCCACGCAACCGTCGCAGTCTTCGAGATGCCGTTCCAGCCGCACGCTGTCGGCCGCGCCCACCTCGCCGTCGGCGGTGGCGTGCAGCAGCTGGCGGGCTTCATTGCAATCCATGGCGCCGGTCTCCTGCGGGGGGAATGGGGTCGTCGGGGTTCAGGCCGGTGGCGGCCGGCAAGCCGCTGGCCGCCGGCTGCGGCGCGCCATCGCGCAGCGCCACCACGGCGGCGGCCAGCATGCGGCGGCCGCGCGCCAGCCGCGACATCACGGTGCCTACCGGAATGTCGGCAATGCGCGCGATGTCGCGATAGTGCAGTTCCTCAAGTTCGCGTAACACCAGCACCTCCCGAAACGCCACCGGCAGCCGCTCCAGCGCCGCGTGGACCAGCCGGACGTCCTCGTCGCGCAGCAGCCACTGTTCCGGATCGCCCGGCGCGCCGTGCCAGTCGGGCAGGTCGGCATCGACCAGCGATTCGTCGTAGCCCGTTTCCGCCGCCGCGCGGCGCTTCTGCCAGGTGGTGAACCACGTGTTGCGCACGATGGCCAGCAGCCATGGCCGGGCCTGGTCGCCGCGAAAGCCCCCGAACAGCCGGAACGCGCGCAGGAAGGCCTCCTGCACCACGTCGTCGGCATCGCCCGCATTGCCACACAGCCAGCGGGCCAGGTTGTACGCGGCATCCAGGTGCGGCAGCACCAGGGTGTCGAATCTGCGGCGCGTGTTGGCGGCGTCCAAGTCAGTCCTCTAGGGGCGGATCGGCAGGGCACTGCGGCATGGGGCGTCTCCCGTGTATTACCGGCGCTGGGCCGATTCTATTCCCGCCGGCCGCCGCGCGCCAACGGGGCAGACCCGCAGGGAATAAACGCCGGGCCGCGCCGGTATGACAGTCACCATCCACCCAACGGAGACGGTCATGAATGGAAACTGGAGCCGGCGCGACATCCTGCGCCTGGCGGGTGCGGCCGGCGGCGCCGTGTTCGCATCGGCCCTGCCGGGCTGGGCAGCCGGGCGCGATGACGACTTCGTGTTCGTCCAGCTGTCCGATGCGCACTGGGGGTTCGAGGGGCCGCCCAATCCCGATGCGCGCGGCACGCTGCCCAAGGCCGTGGCGGCGGTCAACGCATTGCCGCAGCCGCCCGATTTCGTGATGTTCACGGGCGACCTGACCCACACGACCGACGACCCGGCCGAGCGCCGCCGCCGCATGCGCGAATTCCGCGACCTCATCGCCCCGCTGCGCGCCGGGGCCGTCCACCTGATGCCGGGCGAGCACGATGCCAGCCTGGACAACGGCGCGGCCTACCAGGAGCTGTTCGGGCCCACGCACTACACGTTCGACCACAAGGGCCTGCACGCAATCGTGCTGGACAACGTGTCGGACCCGGCCGGGCAGGTGGGTGAGGCCCAGCTGGCCTGGCTGGCCGCCGACCTGGCCAGGCAGCCGCGCGACGCGCGTATCGTGCTCTTCACGCACCGGCCGCTGTTCGACCTGTATCCACAGTGGGACTGGGCCACGCGCGACGGCGCCAAGGTGATCGACCAGCTGATGCCGTACCAGAACGTGACGGTGTTCTACGGGCATATCCACCAGGAACATCACCGCATGACCGGGCATATCGCGCACCACGCGGCGCGCTCGCTGATGTTTCCGCTGCCGGTGGCGGGGTCGCAGCCGCGCCGGCTGCCGGTGCCCTGGGATGCCGCGCATCCGTACCAGGGCCTTGGCTGGCGCGAGGTGAACGCCACGGCGTCGCCGGGCAAGGATGCATTCCAGCTGGCCGAGCAGCCGGTAATCGGGAGCGCGTGATGACGAACCATCCGACCGATCCGGCGGAGCCGACCGACCAGGCCGCCCAGGCCGCCCCGCCCGCCGTCGCGGGCCGGCGCCGGATGCTGGCACAGGTCATGGGCCTGGTGCTGGCCGCCGCCGTCGTGCCCGCGATGGGCGGGGCCGCCGCGCCGCGCGTGATTCCGATGCGCGCGCGGCGCTTCGTGTTCATCCCCGACAAGCTGACGCTCAAGCCCGGCGAGACCGTCGTGCTGGCGGTGACCGCCGAGGACGTCATCATGGGTTTCTCGGCCCCGGACTTCTCGGTCCGTGCCGATCTCCCTCCGGGCAAGGCGGTAGAGGTGCGGATGACCGCGCCGAAGCAGCGCGGCACCTACACCTTCCTGTGCGACATCTTCTGCGGCTCGGGCCACGAGAGCATGAGCGGCACGATCAGCGTGGCGTAGCGGTCGGGAGCCGGGACGGGAGAGAGGGAGAGCGCCCGGGCGTCGTCGTACCCCCCGCGCGGCGCCGCACGTTTGGCGGCGGGGCGGGACCATTGCAGGCCTGGGTGGGACATCCACCGCCTGACTCGACAAGGATACGATGCGCACCTTGCCCCGCGACATGCGGGGATACGAAGGGCGTATGACTGCCTGTTTCAGCGTACGATGCCAGGGCAGTCGTGCATCATCGGGCTTGCGGCCAACTTCTCTCAGGCAGACCACCATGGAAACCCAGGAAAGCACCCTGACCCTCGCATTGCTGACGGTGCCGGCCCGCGCGGCCATCTGCCGCGCGCTGCTGGAGGCCGGCGACGATTGCCTGCCCGCCATTGCGCTGGCCGAAGCGTCCGGCGTGACACTGCGCCGCGCTGCCCACCATTTCCAGGAGATGGTCCAGGCCGAGGTGCTGGCGCTGGTCATCCGCGACCACCAGGTCTGCTATGCGCTCAAGGCGCGCCGGGCGGTGCGTGAGGCGCTGGAATTCGTCGATCGCAGCGGCCTGAACTGACTGTGCTGCTTCAGGCGCTTTTTTGAGGGCGCCGGTCAACTGGCCGGCGTGGTTCTCCGTTCATTCAGGGCGACCGGCCGTTGCCGGTTGCGCCTTGCATCAGGAATCCACCGTGAAATTTTCGAACCGGATCGTGACGCTGCCGTTGTGGGCGATCCTGTATTTCGTCTTCGGCTACGCGTCGCACCAGATCAACGGGCCGTTCTCTGCCACCGGCTATATCTGGCTGCCGGCCGGCGTGACCGTGGCCGCCTTCATGCTGGCGCCGGCCCGCCGCTGGGTGCCGCTGGGGCTGGCCTTCCTGGCCGCCCAGATGCTGCTGGGCGTGGTGGAAGGACGCGATCCGTTCCGCATGGTGCTGTTCTCGCTGGACGAGATCGGCTTTGCGGCGCTGGCCGTGGCACTGGTCCACATGATGCGGTTCTCGCTCGAAGGACTGGCCTTCCTGCGCGGCGTGCTGGTGGCCGCCGTGGTCAGCAGCGTGGGCGGCGCGGTGTTCGGGGCGGGCTGGTTCTGGCTGTTCCTGGACGTGCCATTCTGGGCCACCGCCAAGGTCTGGGCCGCCGCCGACTTCGTGGGTGTACTGATCGTCACACCGGTATTCGCGGGCTGGGCGCGCTTCAGCGCGGCCCGTTCTGGCGGCCGGCGCCGGGGCGAATTCCTGGCCGGTATCGCCGCGCTGCTGGCCGTGCTGGTGACCGCCGCAGTGGTGTTCGACGGCACCCGCATCGTGCAGTTGTCGCTGGACGTGGCCTATGCGCTGACCTATATCCCGCTGTTCTTCGTGGCGATCGCGGCGCTGCTGCTGGGCGGACGGGGCGGCTCGGTGGCGGTGGCGCTGCTGTCGGCGCTGGTACTGGTCAACACCGCCCAGGGCGACGGCCCGTTCGCCGACACGGCGGTCTACCACGGCAATTCGCTGCTGGTGGCCCAGCTCTACCTGGCCGTGGCGGCGCTGCTCACGCTGCTGATCAGCACGCTGCGCACGGCCCGCGAGCAGCTGCACGAGGCGGCGGCGAGCCGTCAGAACGACGTGGAACTGGCGCTGGCCGCCAGCGGGCAGCTGGTGTACAACCTCGACCCGCATAGCGGCCGCCTGCGCTGGAGCGGCAGTGTCGAACAGGCGTTTGGCATGGCCGAGCCGGCCTTCTCCACGCTGGACGACGTGCTGGCCTGCGTGCATCCCGACGACCGCGCCGAGGTACGCCGGCGCTGGCTGCGCGAAAGCGATGGGGAAGTGCGCGGGGATCTGACCTTCCGGCTGCTGCTGCCGGCGGGCGCCACCACCACGGTGGTGGACATGAGCGGCCCGCTGCTGGACGGCGACGACTCCGTGGCGCTGATCGCCGGGGCCTGGCGCATCGTCGCCAGCCACGACACCGAGGGGCGGCGCGCAGCATGACGACCGAACAGGCACCGCGCGTCGGGGCCTTGCTGATCCATGGGCTGGGCGGCACCCAGTATGACCTGGGGCCGATGCACAAGGTACTGCGGCGCGGCGGCGTGGAAACCCACGCCGTGACGCTGCCGGGCCACGGCGGTACGCCGGAAGACCTGCTGCACGTGCGGGCCGAGCAGTGGATGGCGTCGGTCACGCAGGCCTACGACGCGCTGGTCGACCAGTACGACACGTTCCACGTGATCGGCATGTGCATGGGGGCGCTGCTGGCGGTGGCGCTGGCCGAACGGCGCCAGCACCGCAAAGGCAAGCTCGTGGCGCTGTCCGCGCCGGTCTATATCGACGGCTGGTCAACCCCGCCGTACCGCTGGCTGCGGCACGTGGTCTACCACCTGCCCGTGCTGCCGGGCCGCATCAAGGTCGAGGAAAACGAGCCGTTCGGCATCAAGAACGATCTGGTGCGCGCCATCGTCAAGGCCAAGTTCGAGCGCGGCGACAATTTCCACTACCGATGGGTGCCGCTGACCTGCATCCGCCAGGTGGACCGCCTGCGGCGCTGGGTGCTCGACGGCGCGCGGCGCGTGGCCTGCCCGACGCTGGTGGTGCATGCCCGCGAGGACGAACTGACGTCGGTGCGGTCGGCGGACTTCCTGCTGGCGAACGTGCCGCAGGTGCAAGGCGTGGTGGTCGAGAACAGCTACCACATGATCTGCGTGGACAACGACCGCGAGCAGGTGATGGCCAGCGTGGCCGGATTCCTCGGGCTCGACGCTGGCGCCGGCCGCGCGCGCACGCGCCGCGCCGTCGAGGCGCCGATGGCAGCGGAGGCCGTGCAGGCGCTGGTGCAGGATTACCTGGCCGCGCTGACGTCGCGCCATTTCGAGGCCATCTATCCGCAGCTCGATCCGGCCATCGTCTGGCGGCACGTGGGCGACCACCCGCTGGCCGGCGAGTATGGCGACCGCGATGCCGTGATCGGCCTGTTCCAGCGCCTGGCGCAACTGGCTGGCGACACGATCCGCATCGACGTGGCGGGCGCGCCGCGTATCGACGGGCAGACCGTGGAGGTGGATATCAGCGTGTCGTATCTGTTCGACGGCACGCCGATGCAGGGCCATGGCACCCAGACGCTGCAGCTGCGCAATGGCCGCATCGCGGCCGTCGAATACCGCTCGGCGATGGCGGTCGCCAGCCCGGCGGCGCTGGCGGGCCAGGCCGTCTGAGCATGCCGGGAGGCACCCGTCAGAACACGCGGCCCAGCTGCAGATAGAGGTTCCAGACGCCCTTCGGGGCCGCCGCGAAGCCGAAGTAAAGCGGGCCGATCACGCTGTTCCCCCCGATGAACGCACTGGCGCTGGACTTGTACGGGCCGCTGCCGAAGTTGCGCCGCCTGAGCCAGACATCGCCGATTTCGAGGCTGGTGCCGAAGACCGTGCTGCGCAGCCCCGGCAGCGTGAACTCGCGCAGTTCGTTCAGATAGGTGAGCCGCCCATACAGCAGGTAGTTGCCCGAGAACTGGTCCGGCGCATAGGCCGACAGCCGCTGGAAGCCGCCCAGCGTGAAGCCCAGGCCGCCGCTGACGCTGTTGTTCGAGCGGTGGTCGTTGTACGTCATGGCACCTTCGGCGGCCAGGTTCAGCGTGTGGCGGCCGTAGCTGCCAGCCCACAGCGCCTTGGCGTGGACGTCGTCGAAGCTGTTGTCGGCCCCGCCGAACGACAGCTGGTTCACCGCGTACAGGTAATAGCCCTTGCGCGGGAAGAGCGGGTCGTCGAGCTGGTCGATGGTCAGCTGGGCGCGCACCACGGGCTGGCGCACCCGGGCACTGAACCGGCCGTTGGGCGCGCCGGCGAGCAGGTAATCCGAGGCGTAGCGCACCTGCTGGTAGTTCGCGCCGAGGCGGAACTCGCCCAGGCGGCCGATGGGCAGCCCGAAGTCGATACCGGCCTGAGCGGTGTCCACGCGCACGGCCGTCAGCGGCGTGGCATTGCGCTTGTCGCCATTGTCCGGGTAGATGTCCACGTGCTTGCGGGCGTATTCCAGATAGGGCGCGATATAGAAGCCCAGCCGGTCGAACACGGGCTGGCGCAGTTCGGTATGCCATTTCGCCTGGTTGCTGCCCAGCACGATGTCATTGCGCCATTCGAGCCCGCCTTGGGTCAGCCACGGGTAGCGGTGGCCGAGCTGGAGGTTGAAGGCGCCCTTGCCATCGAACGTGGTGGACAGTCCGAAGCCGAACAGCAGGAACTGCGGGCCCCATGACTTTTCGTGCGCATCGACCTTGAGCACCGAGCGGCCGTCCTCGGTCACCAGTTCCTGCGTCACGCTCTCGAAATCGCCACTGGTCGACAACTGGGTCAGGTCGTGGTTGACGGCGGCCGTGTCGTAGCGGTCACCTTCGCGCACGCGCAGGTACTGGCGCACGTACGACGCCGGAATGCGGCCCGAGGTGTGTACCTCGATCGCGTCCACCCGGCGCGGTTCCGCGGTGGCCACGTGCGCGGCACGCGAAGCGATGTACTGGTCCCAGGCCTCGCGCGGCAGGGCCAGCCCGGCCAGCCGGGGCGCGATGGCGGTGGTGGCGGCATAACCCAGCCCGATACCGTCGCCGGCGTGCGAGAAATCGGTGAAGGACAGCTTGCCCAGATCGGGCTCCAGCAGGACGTCGCGCGGGCCCAGCAGCGCCTTTTGCGTGGCTACGTTCTGGTTGGTCAGGATCGTCACCATCTGCTGGGTGACGGCTGCCGGAGAGTCCAGCGTGGCCGGATCGTCGAGCGGGGTGGCCACGTTGACGGCAATCACGATGTCGGCGCCCATGTCGCGCGCCATCTGCACCGGCAGGTTGCTGACCAGCCCGCCATCGACCAGCGTGCGTCCGTTCACGGCGAACGGCGCGAACAGGCCGGGCACGGCGGCACTGGCGCGGATGGCACGGGGCAGCGAGCCGTGGTCCAGCACCACGGGCGCGCCGGAGCCGAGGTCGGTGGCGATCGTGCGGAACGGCACCGGCAGGGTATTGAAATCGACGTCGCCGGGCCATGCCGACGTCCAGTCCTGCAGCAGCGTCAGCAGCTTGTTGCCCTGCACCAGGCCGATCGGCAGCTTGACGCCATCCTTGCCAAGCCCCGCCGAAATGCCGATCGGATACTGGAAGCTGTCCTCCCGGAGCGTCTGCGGCAGCTGCGCGCGTTCGTTGCGGTCGAACACGATGTCGCTGAGGTTCACCCGGGACAGCCGGGTTTCCAGTTCGTCGGCGCCGATGCCGCTCGCGTACAGCCCCCCGACCACCGCGCCCATGCTGGTCGCGGCAATGCAGTCCACGGGGATATGCATCTGCTCCAGCGCCTTGAGCACGCCGATATGGGCGTAGCCCCGCGCGCCGCCGCCGGACAGCACCAGGCCGATGCGCGGCCGGGCGGACGGGGCGCCATTTGCACCGTCGGGACCACTGGCCGGCCCGGCGGCGCATGCCGCATGGGCGTGCTGCCACGACAGCAAGCCGAGCAGGAACAGACCGAACAGGACAGCCCACCCCGGCGGGGCTCGGTGCGGCGCAATGGCTTGGCGAAACATGACGGTCACTTCGGAAAGGGCTGACAACGGTGGGGAACCCGTCTGCCAACGTGGCAGCGGAACTTTTCGTGGACATTGTCAGGGGATGCGGCCAGAAAGTGGCGATCTGGCGCACGGCGAAGAAAAAAACCGCAGGGTACGGGAAAACCCCCATTCAGCCCGCGTCTTGAAAACGAAATACCCCGTCCCTATAATTAGCACTCGCTGGGGGAGAGTGCTAACAGCCAGCTGTTGCCCCTTCCCTGCGGTATACCCGAAAACCCGATGGCCGTTGCCGACCGGTGCCAGGGCACCCCCTGATAACGGCCGTTTTGTGAATTAAAACTCACTTTTTTTGTATTTAGGAGTCCGTATGAACCTGCGTCCTCTGCACGACCGTGTGATCGTGAAGCGTCTGGACAATGAAACGAAGACCGCTTCCGGCATCGTGATTCCCGACAATGCAGCCGAAAAGCCGGATCAAGGCGAAGTGCTCGCCATTGGCCCGGGCAAGAAGGATGACAAGGGCAACAACATTGCCCTCGACGTGAAGGTGGGTGACCGCGTGCTGTTCGGCAAGTATGCCGGCCAGGGCGTGAAGGTGGATGGCCAGGAGCTGCTGGTCATGCGCGAAGAAGACATCATGGCTGTCGTCAACAAGTAATCGACGCCCGTCCTTCCAGACATACCCAGATTCCTGACCGCCCAGCCCGATGCGCGGGGCGGTCTTCCCAGATTCGGAGATTCAGAACATGGCAGCAAAAGACGTAGTGTTCGGCGACGCCGCACGTGCCAAGATGGTTGAAGGCGTGAACATTCTCGCCAACGCAGTGAAAGTGACGCTGGGCCCGAAGGGCCGTAACGTGGTGCTGGAGCGCAGCTTCGGCGGCCCGACCGTGACCAAGGACGGTGTGTCCGTGGCCAAGGAAATCGAGCTGAAGGACAAGCTGCAGAACATGGGCGCCCAGATGGTCAAGGAAGTGGCTTCCAAGACCAGCGACAACGCCGGTGACGGTACCACCACCGCTACGGTCCTGGCCCAGTCGATCGTGCGCGAAGGCATGAAGTTCGTGGCCGCCGGCATGAACCCGATGGACCTGAAGCGCGGCATCGACAAGGCCGTGGGTTCGGCCGTGGAAGAGCTGAAGAAGCTGAGCAAGCCGACCACGACCAGCAAGGAAATCGCCCAGGTTGGCGCGATCTCGGCCAACAGCGACGCCTCGATCGGCGAGCGCATCGCCGAAGCCATGGACAAGGTCGGCAAGGAAGGCGTGATCACGGTGGAAGACGGCAAGTCGCTGGCCGACGAGCTGGAAGTCGTGGAAGGCATGCAGTTCGACCGCGGCTACCTGTCGCCGTACTTCATCAACAACCCGGAAAAGCAGGTTGTTCAGCTGGACAACCCGTTCGTTCTGCTGTTCGACAAGAAGGTCTCGAACATCCGTGACCTGCTGCCGGTGCTGGAGCAAGTGGCCAAGGCTGGCCGCCCGCTGCTGATCATCGCCGAAGACGTGGAAGGCGAAGCCCTGGCCACGCTGGTGGTGAACAACATCCGTGGCATCCTGAAGACCGCCGCCGTGAAGGCTCCGGGCTTCGGCGACCGCCGCAAGGCCATGCTGGAAGACATCGCCATCCTGACGGGCGGCACGGTGATCGCCGAGGAAATCGGCCTGACGCTGGAAAAGGCCACGCTGCAGGACCTGGGCCAGGCCAAGCGCATCGAGATCGGCAAGGAAAACACCATCATCATCGACGGCGCCGGTGACGCAGCTGCGATCGAAGGCCGCGTGAAGCAGATCCGCGCCCAGATCGAAGAAGCGACCTCGGACTACGACCGCGAGAAGCTGCAAGAGCGCGTGGCCAAGCTGGCCGGCGGTGTTGCCGTGATCAAGGTTGGCGCTGCCACCGAAGTCGAAATGAAGGAAAAGAAGGCCCGCGTGGAAGATGCACTGCACGCGACGCGCGCTGCCGTGGAAGAAGGTATCGTCCCCGGCGGTGGTGTGGCCCTGCTGCGCGCCCGCGCTGCCATCTCGGCGCTGCAAGGCGACAACCCCGACCAGAACGCCGGCATCAAGATCGTGCTGCGCGCCATGGAAGAGCCGCTGCGCCAGATCGTGCTGAACGCTGGTGAAGAAGCGTCGGTCGTGGTGGCCAAGGTCATCGAAGGCAAGGGTAACTACGGTTACAACGCCGCTTCGGGCGAGTACGGCGACCTGGTGGAAATGGGCGTGCTGGACCCGACCAAGGTGACCCGCACCGCGCTGCAGAACGCCGCTTCGGTGGCTTCGCTGATGCTGACGACCGACTGCGCCGTTGCCGAAACGCCGAAGGAAGAGTCGGCTCCGGCAATGCCGGGCGGCATGGGCGGCATGGGCGGCATGGACGGCATGATGTAAATCGCGCCGGACTGCCGGGCCAGACGGCCTGACTGTCAAAAAACCCCCGAGGGTGCGAGCCCTCGGGGGTTTTTGTTTTGTGCGGCCTTCAGCGAGCGCGCGCCACAATCGCGTGCGCGGCGTCTTGCCGCTGGCGCAAGGACGGAAGCAATTCCGCCCTCAGCCATTGCAATGCCGCGCCAGTCGATACGGCAGCGTGCCGTTGCCACCCGCCGGCGTGCGCAAGGCCGGCGTGGGGAAGCAGGGGAGCCGACGCAAGTGCAAGCAGCACCCGCCGGCGTGAGCGGCTCGTGTTTGTCATGGGTGTCATGGGTTGGGCTGTATCCATGGTCAGACGGCTCCCGGCCGCAGGCGGATGGAATCGATCAGTCTGTCCCATAGCTCTAGCGCTTCTTCGTCGCTGGCGAATGATTCGTTGTTGGTCTTGTAGACGCTTTCGATGACGTCGAGCTCGGCATTGAGCTGCGGCTCGGCGAGCGAGTATTCCTTGCCGGAGGCCTCCCATTTGAAGGCGTAGAGCCGCTTGCCCTTCTCCGTCCCCGCGATGAGGATCTCGTCGGCCTCGATGGGGCCGACCGGCCGCGCACGGTTGCGCAGTTGATGCATGCCGGCAATCGAGCCCAGCAAGCTGGTCAGCAAGCCGCCGGCCCGCTTGCGCAGGCTGGGCTCGACGCGATATTGAGCGAAGGCCGACACCTGGATCCATGCGTCGGGCTTGTTGGGGAGCTTGATGGTCAGGGACCAGCTTTCGCGGTTGAAAAGGGTGTCTTCCAATATGACGCTGCCTGCCACAAAGCCTTTTCGCCGAGGCACCGACGCGTCATCCACCGGCCGCAACTTGTCGGCAATCTCCGCGCAAAACTCCAATTGCGAATCGAGACGGTCGTTCGACACTTCCCTGAGATAGGTTAGAGTCCGGCCGCCCACGCGGAAGTACGAATCGAACTGATACATGATTGTGCCCCCAGGCCGATTCCATGACACAAGCGTGACGCCGCGATTGATGCCATGGTCCACCCGCCGAACGAACAGACTGCCGTATTGCTCGTGCGGCGCGGCACGCAGGGCCTGCTCACGCTGGTTGATCATGGCGTCATACGCCAAGTCTGTGCGGATGTCGTTGCGAAAGACTAGAGGGTCAGTGTTGTACCGCCATTGCGGTACGAGCGTTGCATCCTCCGGCACGTCCACGAGGTGTCGGCCGATGGACGTGGTTATCCAACTTGGGGTCATGCGGACTCCTGTTCGAGTAACGGATACCATTGGGCATCCTGAGCGATCGTGGCACGCCGTGAGACACCCCGAAGTACCTTGTCGCAGCCGTGGATCTCGGTCAGTGCCCGGCTGACGAAGCCGCCCATGGAATGCGTAACCACAATCACGTTCTCGGCCACGATGCGCGACGGCCACTTGCGCGGCATGCCTCTGCGGTCCGCGCCTTTGCCATCCGGGGTATCGTGAAGCAGTATGCCGGGGCGAGTGCGAGCAGCACCCGCCGGCGTGAGCGGTTCGTGTTTGTCATGGGTGTAATGGGTTGGGCTGTATCCGTGATCAGACGGCTCCCGGCCGCAGGCGGATGGAATCGATCAGCCTGTCCCATAGCTCCAGGGCTTCCTCGTCGCTGGCGAATGATTCGTTGTTGGTCTTGTAGACGCTTTCGATGACGTCGAGCTCGGCATTGAGCTGCGGCTCGGCGAGCGAGTATTCCTTGCCGGAGGCTTCCCATTTGAAGGCGTAGAGTCGCTTTCCCTTCTCCGTCCCCGCGATGAGGATCTCGTCGGCCTCGATGGGGCCAACGGGCCGCTCACGGTTGCGCAGTTGATGCATCCCGGCAATCGAGCCCAGCAAGCTGGTCAGCAAGCCGCCAGCCCGCTTGCGCAGGCCGGGCTCTACGCGATATTGAGCGAAGGCCGACACCTGGATCCATGCGTCGGGCTTGTTGGGGAGCTTGATGGTCAAGGACCAGCTTTCGCGGTTGAATCGGGTGTCTTCCAGAATGACGCTGCCCGCCACAAAGCCTTTTCGCCGAGGCACCGACGCGTCATCCACCGGCCGCAGCCTATCGGCAATCTCCGCGCAAAGCTTCAGCTGAGAGTCGCGACGGTCGTTCGACACTCTCATCAGATACGACAATGTCCGGCCCCCAATGCGGAAGTATGAGTCGAACTGGTACATGATCGTGCCGCTCGGACGATTCCAGGAAACCAATGTCACGCCGCGATGGGCCGAATGGTCCACTCGTTTAACGAACAGACTGCCGTATTGCTCGTGCGGAGCGGCACGCAGGGCCTGCTCACGCTGGTTGATCATGGCGTCATACGCTACATCTGTACGAATGTCGTCGCGAAAAGCCAGCGGGCTGTTATTGAATCTCCACTGAGGAACAATCACGGCATTGTCGGGCACATCTACCAAATGACGTCCGATGGCCATAGTCTTCGAGCTGCTCATGCGGACTCCTGTTCAAACGTCGGATACCAGTCGGCGTCTTGGGCGATCTGGAAGTCGCGCGTCTGACGGGTCTTCGAGAACGCCGGAATCCATCCCGCAAAGCGGCGCGGCTCGCTGCCATCGCCGGGGTCGATGACGAAGGTGGCCGGACGATTCAGGTAGTCGGCACGGTCCAGTTCCAGCGGATGGGTCAGCTGGACGGTGACCTCGTAAGGCTTGCCGAGGGTCTCAACGGCCTTGAACGAGACCACCGACAGGGCGATGGCGGTGGGCGCGGCGGGGACTTCGAGGCGGTAGGACTTCAGACCCGCATTCTGAAGAAACCACTGCCCGCCGGATACCAGAGCGTCCTTGTCGATCATCGGTTCGCGCCACATGCTGTTTGCTGTGGGTGGCACGCTACACCGACTGGCTGCCGAGTGCGTCAACGAATCAGCAGGCAACTAATCCGACGCAAGCCGTCGTCACAATCGCGGCTTTGCGATTGACAATGGCGTGCGCGAAACGATGACCTGCGATAGCGCCGACGTACCGATCGGACCGACCAATTCCTCGGATCAGAGAAATCCGAGATTGCCTCAGACTTCCACGACCTTGCCCCAGTCGAAAAAGGCGTTCTCGGGCGCGCCGGTTCTGCGCGAGATATAGCCGCGCGGATTGCAGACCACGCGCGTGTCGTCGATCCAGTAGTCGAAGCTGGTGTGCGTGTGGCCATGGATCCAGAGATCGGCCTGGGCCACGAGGTCGGGACGCCGTGAAATGAAGCCGGCGGAGACGATGTCGTGGGCGTAGCGCGCATCGAGGCTGCCGAGATCCGGGCCGTGGTGGGTGACCACGACGGTCTTCCCGGCGAACGGCTGTGCCAGTGTGTCGGCCAGCCACGCCGTGGCCGCGCGGTGGCGCGCCAGGGCGTCGGCGGGCGTGTACGGGCGGGGCAGGCCGTCGTCGCCAGTGGTGGAGATCAGCCGGTGATCGACCATTACCTTGGCGCAGGCCGCCATGGCCTCGTCGATACGGTTCTCGCCGTACAACGCATAGTCGGTCCACCACGTGGTGCCGATCACCCGCACCGGGCCGCCCGGGGCGTCGGAAAATTCCGCTACCGCGCCATTGAGCAGCGTCACATTGCCGGACGCGGCGGCGCCGTCCGCCATCTGTTGGTCCACCGGATCGAACGCGCTTTCGTAGTATTCGTGATTGCCGGGGATGTAGAGCACAGGGCCCGCGAAGGTACGGGCGGCCCAGTCGATACCGTCGCGGCCGTTGGCGATGTCGCCGGCCAGGATCGTCAGATCGGCGCTGCAGCCGGGGACATCCTCGGGCATGTGGTGTTCGATGTGGAGATCACTGAGGATGCGGATTTTCATGGGACTGGCCCTCCGTATCTGCATACGGGCGCGAATTGGTCTGCAAGCATTCTTAAGAAGACTTGGGCCTCCCGTCAAGCTGCAAGGTTGCCTGGGCGGCGCGCCGGTGGTGCACCAAGCAGAAAAGCCCGGACTTGTCCGGGCAAGACTGTCTGCCTGGCATTGCACCAGGGGAGGACAGCCGGGGGAACCGTTATGACGATGCGCCGCTTGATGTGGCGTTAGTTGTTGCCCGCCATGGTGGGCAGCAGAACCCGGTAGATCTGGATGAACGCCGGCCCCAGCAGGACCAGCAGCAGCGTGGGGAAAATCGTGAAGATCAGCGGGAACAGCAGCTTCAGCGCGATCTTCGCGGCCTGTTCCTCGGCGCGCATGCGGCGCTTGGTGCGCAGCATGTCGGACAGCACCCGCAGGGACTCGCCCAGGCTGGTGCCGAAGCGGTCGGCCTGGACCAGCATCGATGCGAACTTGTCGACATCTTCCACGCCGGTGCGCAGCGACAGATTGCCGAGCGCCTTCTCTTTCGAGAATCCGGAGCGCAGTTCCAGCAGCATCAGCTGCAGCTCGTCGGCAAGCACGGGGCAACGCAGCGCCAGTTCGTCGGCCACGCGCATCAGCGCGGCGTCGAGCCCCAGGCCGGCTTCCACGCAGACGGTCAGCAGGTCGATGACGTCCGGAAATTCCTCGAAGACCGTCCGCTGGCGCGTGGCGACCTTGCGCGAGAGCAGGATGTTCGGAATGTAGTAGCCGATGGCGGCCAGCACCGCGAGCGTCGCGAACATCGCGCTTTCCTGCTGGAATGCCGGGGTGCTGGCCGTTGCCACCAGTCCAAGCATCGGCAGCGCCACCGCCAGCAGCGTCTTGGCCGCGAAGTACAGCGGGGCGGCATTCGCGTTGCGCCATCCGGCGTTCATGAAGCGGATGCGCAGCTGCGAATGTTCCCAGCCCTCCTTGGGCAGCGACAGCCGCGACACAGGCTGGGCCCATCGGACGATGGTATCGATCAGGGCCTGGCGCTGCCCGGCGTCGCCGGTGACGCCGCCCGTCTCGGTGGCAATCCGTTCCATCCGGCCACGCATCCGGTCGGGCGAAAACGCGTAGAGCACGCCGAACACGGTGCCGAACGCTGCGACGAAGATCAGTGCCAGCACGATCCACTGATCTATCCGAAAGCCCTGCATGATGTCTTGCATGATCGAACTCCCCCTCAGGTTGACCGTCCAAGGCCGGCTGTTGTTATCCGACTCATACCCGGATGCGGATGATCTTGCGCATCCACACCACACCGAAGATCATCGACGTGATGGCGCCGCCAATCATTCGCCATCCAAGCGGGTCTTCCCAGAGCACCTTCATGAAGTCGGGGTTGACGACCAGGATCATGCCGGCCGTGCCGAAAGGCAGCAGGCCAAGAATCCAGGCCGAGAGCCGGCCCTCCGCCGACAACACCCGAATCTTGTCGAAGAGCTTGAGCCGCTCGCGCACCATCGTAGCGATGGTGTCGAGGATCTCCGCCAGGTTGCCGCCGCTCTCGCGCTGGATCAGCACGGCGATGACAAAGTAGCGGAGGTCGGCCACCGGCACGCGAATGGCCAGGTTCGTCATGGCCTCGTCAAGCGCAACCCCGTAGTTGATCTCTTCGAACGTGATGCGAAACTCGGGGCCCAGCGGCGCCTTGATTTCCTGTCCAACCATGCCCAGCGCGCCGGAGAACGAGTGGCCGGCACGCAGCGCCCGGCTGATCATGTCCACCGCGTCTGGCAGTTGCAATTCCAGTTGCTTGAGCCGCTTGGCGCGCTGCCGCATGACGTGCAGGAAGGGCAGGGTCCACGCGAACGCCGCGCCGCCGAGCATGACGGGCATCGGCAAGGGCGCGACCGGAATCAGGGCCACCGCGCATAGCACCACCAGTCCACAGTAGCCGAGCAACTGGGCCACCGACCACGAACTGCCGGACTGTTCGAGCCAGCGGTCCAGTGCGCCGATGCGCGGCACGTTCATCAGCCAGCGCTGCATGCGCGGTGAATCGCTGAGCAGCCGCTTCTTGAGAATGGACAGGCGCTCGGCGCTGACATGGCCGCCGGCCGACAGCGCCCGCAGGCGCGCCTCGATGCGCCTGGCGGCGGGCCCGTGGGCGTTGTTCCACCATAGGTAGATGGCTTCGACGCCGAGCACCACGGCGACGAAGAGCAGGATGCCAAAGGCATAAAAGATCGTGCTCATGTGTGACCCCCGGGGATGTTGTCGTTTGGCGCGTGCACGGGTTCAGACTTCGAAGCGGCGCGCGGGGTCGTAGATCTCGTCCGGCAGGCCGACGCCGAATACACGCAGCCGCTCGGCGAACTTCGGATACACGCCGGTGGCCTTGAAGTGACCCTTGACTGCGCCATCCTCGGCCACGCCGGTGCGCTGGAAGGTGAAGATCTCCTGCGTGTTGATGATGTCGCCTTCCATGCCGGTGATTTCCTGGATGCTGATGATCTTGCGCCTGCCGTCGGTCATGCGCGCGGCCTGGACCACGACCGTAATCGCCGAGGCGATCTGCTGCCGCATGGCCTTGGCGGGCATGGTCAGCCCGGCCATGCTGACCATGTTCTCGAGCCGGGTCAGCGCGTCGCGCGGCGTATTGGCGTGGATGGTGGTCAGCGAACCTTCGTGGCCGGTGTTCATCGCGTTGAGCATGTCCAGCGCCTCGCCGCCGCGGATTTCGCCAAGGATGATGCGGTCGGGCCGCATCCGCAGCGCGTTGCGCACCAGGGCGCGCTGCGTAATCTCGCCCTTGCCCTCGATGTTGGGCGGCCGGGTTTCCAGGCGCAGGACATGGGGCTGGCGCAGCTGCAGTTCGGCGGCGTCCTCGATGGTCACCACGCGTTCGTCTTCGGGGATGAAGCCGGACAGGATGTTCAGCAGCGTGGTCTTGCCGCTGCCCGTGCCGCCCGAGACCAGCACGTTCACCTTCGCATGCGCCAGCGCCTGCAGCAACTGGGCCATCGGTTGCGTCAGGCTCTTCAGCGCCACCAGGTCCGACACTTGCAGCGGATTCACCGAGAACCGGCGGATCGACAGCAGCGGCCCGTCGATGGCAGAAGGCGGAATGATGGCGTTGACGCGGGAGCCGTCCGGCAGCCGGGCATCCACCATGGGGCTGGTTTCGTCGATCCGGCGACCCACGCGCGACACGATCTTCTCGATCACCTTCATCAGATGGGCGTCGTCGTAGAACACCACGTTCGTCAGTTCGAGCTTGCCGCGCCGCTCCACATACGTCTGCCGCGCGGTGTTGACCAGGATGTCAGACACGGTGGGATCGTTCAGCAGCGGCTCCAGCGGGCCGAAGCCGAACATCTCGTCGTAGATCTCCACGGTCAGCTGGCGACGCTCGTTGTCGTTGAGCAGCACCTTCTGCTCCTCGATGATGAGGTTCACCAGTGTGGAAATCTCCTGACGCACCTGCTCCTGGGGAAAGTGCGCCAGACGCTCCAGTTCCACCCGGTCGAGCACGGACTCGTGGACATCGCGCTTGAGCGCGTGGTATCCGGCAGTGTTCGTGCCGGCGGCGGTGCCAAAGTGGATCGTGGCATGGCCGTTCGCCGTGAAGGGCGCCCCGGCATTGGCGAGCTGTTCGCGGATCGACATGATGGACTCCTGGCTTGGCGGATTCGGTTCCGGGTGTTCGGGCGGATCGGTCTGATTGGGACAAGCGGCTTCAGGTGCTGCGCGCGCGCAGCATCAGCTTGCGCAGCGGCGACACGCTTTCCTGCCGGCTGCGGCGCTCGGCTTCCTGGCTCGGGGCCAGCTGCATGGCCATCGACTGCAGTGCGCGCGCAATGCTGCTGCGCTTGCTCAGCTTGGCCACCGGCTCGCCGTGGCTGACGGCCTCGTCCACCGTGGCCGGGTCGTCCGGCAGGGTGAACGCCACCTTCATGCCGAAGATCTCTTCCATCGTGGCGCGCGGCAGTTCGTTCTTGCGGCCCGTGCGGTTCAGTACCACCCGGATCTTGTCGTCGGGATAGTGCAGGGCGCGCAGGATGTCGAGCAGCCGGCGGCTGGGACGCCCGAAGGCGATGCTGGGTTCGGTCACCACGCAGATGCGGTCGCTGTGGTCGAGCATGCTGATCGACAGCGGATCGATGCTCTGGCCCACGTCGAAGATCACGTAGTCGTAGTTGGGCTGCATGACCGACAGGATCCACTCCAGCTTTTCCTTCTGGATCTGGCTGGCCCGCACCGGGTCTGCGGCACCCGCGAGCATGTCCAGGCCGTCGCTGACATGCACGAGGCAAGCCTCCAGGAACGCCGCGTCCATGCGATCGATCTGGCTG
Source organism: Cupriavidus sp. 86D6 (assembly GCF_057815095.1). Classification (NCBI taxonomy): domain Bacteria; kingdom Pseudomonadati; phylum Pseudomonadota; class Betaproteobacteria; order Burkholderiales; family Burkholderiaceae; genus Cupriavidus; species Cupriavidus sp. 86D6. Next base: position 350,767 of record NZ_JBYPSB010000002.1, read on the forward strand.
CAGATTTCCGACAGCGTGCTGGGGGGGGCCTTGTCGGTCACGATATAGGTGAGATCGCCAAAGTGCCGGTTCAGGTCCACCACCAGCACGCGCTTGCCAAAGTGGCGCGACAGCGCATCGCCCAGGTTCGCGGCGATGAAGCTGGTGCCCGCGCCGCCCTTGCAGGAGATCATCGACACCACCTGCGCGACGTCGTGCGAACGCGGCACATGCGTGGCTTCCACGCGTTTCAGGGCTTCGGCCAGCTGGCTCTTGTCCAGCGGCCAGGAAAGCACGTCGCGCACGCCGGCGCGCATGGCCTGGATCAGCACGCTGGAATCGTGCGACTGCGTGATCAGGATGCAGGGCAGGTCGGGATGCTGCTGGCGCAGCGTTTCCACCGCGAACATCTGGGCGGGTGCGATATCGGGCAACTCCAGGATCAGCAGGTCCGCCATGCGCAGCCGGCTCGCCTGCAGTGGCAGGCGGGCCAGCCCTTCCTGCATCGACATGGTCTGGAAGTTGCCGGCGTTGGCCGTGAGCCGGTTGATCTCAGCCAGCCGTTCGGCGTCGTCGGATGCGATCAGGATCTTGAGCATGGTGTCCTCGCGATGTTCGGGTCGGATGGAGCGAATGGGTGCCTGCGCGTCAGCTGCACACCGACCCGCCGGTCGATGTCTGCATGCTTTCGCGCGTCATGGTCGTGGTGAACGCCGGCATGCCGATACGCAGGCGCATCACCGGGATCACCGTGGCAATCGTCACATTGGTCACGCTGACGGTCACGGACTGGCAGCTGGCGCGTGCGGTGGCCGGATCGCTGTCGCAGCCCGTGGGCGAGTAGGCCACGCTGATGTTCGAGTTCTGCAGCAGCGGCAGCATGTTCTCCATCTTCGTCTTGATGATGCTGGCGTTGGAGTCGCACACCACGGCCGACCGCGCGGCCAGGCGCGTGACCTCCGCGGCGGTGTTCCAATAGAAGAGCACCCGCGAGAATTCGAAGATGCCGATCAGCAGCGTGAAGAACACGCCCGCGATCAGCGCGAACTCCACCGCGGCAACGCCGCGCTGCCGGGCAAGCCCGAGGGGGTGGGCACGATGTGTCATAGCACTTGCCTCATGACGGTGGTGATATCGCCGAACTTCAGCCCGGAAAGATTGATGAACGACTGCAGCGGCGAGTAGGCAAAGCCGCTGATCCGGACGGCCACCAGGTTCACGGTGCCGGCCTGCGTGCCGGTGCCTGAGGGGTTGTCGTAGGTGGCGACGTTGCTGAAGGCTTGACCCGGGCATCCGGTGCCATCGACGCGATCGCAGATGACGACCATCGCGGTGGTCAGTCCCGGCGCCAGCGGCTGGCCGGAGCAGCCGGTGTTCCCATAGGCGGCCAGGCACTTGGTCGCCGCCGTCGGGTAGGTGACGTCGTCGGGCGAGAATTGCGACAGGTAGCGGGCCGCCGAGCGCGTGGCCTTGGTCAGCGTGTCGTACTGATAGACCGCGCGTCCGAATTCGGTGACGCCGCAGGCCATCAGCACCATCGGTACGAGCAGGATGCCGAACTCGACCGCGGCCACGCCGCGCTGGTACCTGCGGGTGTGGGGTCGGGAGTGTGTCAGCGGTTTCATGATCGACTCCTATTGCACCAGCACGGGAACGAGCGGGCCGACGCCGGTACTGGCGCCGGGCATGCCCTGCGTGGCGCAGGGGCTGCCCGGCATGCTCGAATCGCCGCGATACTCGAGATGCACCGTGTCGTTGGCGCCCCCCTTCTGCATCGGGTCGAGCATCAGCAGGCAGGCCCAGCCCGTCACGGTCACCTTGTGCGCGCCCGGGGTGCCGAGCGGCGAGCAGTCGACGATGGGTGCCAGCACCAGGCGGCGGTCGGCGCCGGCCTGGTAGGTGGGGCCGCTCGCCGTGGTGCCCTGCGTGGTCAGCCCGGCGGCCGTGTCGCCCTGATAGGGCGCGTAGGCCTTGCGGTTGGCCAGGAAGTTGGACTGCGTCGCCCCCTTGGTGTCGGTCGACGTGCCGCTGTAGGCGTTGCTTTGCGCTTTCCACGACGTGGGGGTGTAGGCGAAGCCCGTGAAGTCGGTCACGCCCACGGTACTGCCCTTGACGATACCGAAGCGGCTGTTCCATTCGTCGGAGATCGACGCCTTGTTGCCGGTCGTGCCGATCTCGGCGCCCGTGGCCGGCAGGTTGCATTGGCCGGCGCCCTTGAGCTGGTTGGCCAGGTCCTTGGCGCTGGTGCCGCCGCTCAGGTCCGCCCAGCCGAAGTTTCCGCCTCCGTATGACAAATCCTGAACGTCCGCTGTGCCCGCCTTGGTCGTCAGCCACTGCCCGATGGTGTAGCCGCCTGGCACGGGCGGCGTGGCGGTGTCGGCCTTGCAGACGAACACCGGAATCGCGCAGGTGGTTTGCGCCGACGTGGTCGTGGCCACGGCAAAGGCGGCTACCGTGCTTGGGCCGATGTGCGTGCCGGGCAGGGCATTGAGCGCCTGTGCGAACCAGTTGGCGATGCCGGCGCGCGAGACCTCGCACTTCACGTACTTGATGGTGTTGAGCGGGTACGTGACCGAGTTCCTGTCCAGGAAGGGGTTGGCCAGCGAATCGGTATAGGTCACGGCCTCGGTGGACGTGATACCCGGCTGCTGTTCCAGCTTGCCCTGGAACAGCACCAGGTTGCGGGCCCCGGCGGTAAAGCCTGCGGCCTCGGAAACCGTGAGCGGGGTGGCGCCGGTCAGGTCGCGCGCCGCGGCCAGCGCGCACGCGTCCGCCCGGTTCTGCAGTTCGCTCTTGCTCACGTACAGCTTGCCCAGATCCAGTGCCAGGCCGATGAACCCGACCAGCACCGCGATCATGAGGCCGACGATGATGGCGACGGCGCCGCGCTGCCGCGCATGAATGCAAGGCAGTGGCTTGCCGCGAGGCCTGGTTCTGGACATGATGGCACCCTCCCCGGAAAGCGTTGCGTTGGCTTCAGCGTTGGCCGCCGCCGCCCATGCCGACGCCACCGTAGCCGCCGCCCGCACCGAAATCGATGCCGAAGACGCTGGGTGCGCCGCTGCCCTGCTGCATCCGCATCAGCGAGCGGTCGAAATTGCGCATCGCGGCCACGGCCGTCTTGCCGTCGGTGCCTTCGACGGTGGGCAGTCCGGCCGGCGCTTCGGGGTTGATGATCTGCTGCTGCTTGATGGCGGCTAGCGCCTCGCCCCGGTGGTGGTCCCACACGGGGGTCGAGGTCATGCAGGCCGACAGCCCGAGGCAGGTCAGGGTGCCGACTACCAGCGTGGCGGCGCTGCGCGAAAGCTTGTGTGTCTTGTTCATGATCGTTCTCCTGGTGGCGCGGCGGATCAGTTGCTGCCCGTGGTGCCGGGGCCGGTGGCGGCGGCCGTCGCCGCGCGGGCCTGGGCCAGGCGCTGCGCGGTGGCTTCGATGCGTGCGACGCGCGCGCTGTGGTCCTCGCTCGTGATGGTCGACACGGTGCCCGTTACGGGCGCCCGGGGTGGCCGTGATCCGGCGGCAGCCACGGGTGCGGCCGGAGACGCGGGGCCCGACGGCGCCGGTTCGTCCAGGACCTTGCCGACCGGAACCGTCGGGACCGACGTGCCCGGCGTGGTCTCGGTGCGCGGTGCCGAAGGGGCGGGTGCCGGGGCCGTGGCCGGTGCGGCCGGTTGCGAAGGGGCCGGGGCGGGCTGCTGCGGCGGCTTGCCACGGCCTTCCATGTTGCCCATGAAGTAGAGCGACAGCGGGTCAGGCGTGGTAAAGCCATCGGTCGGCAGCGGGTAGTTCTGGTTCGTCATCGGCTTGACCAGGCGCGGCGTGATGATGAACACCAGCTCGGTCAGGTCCTGCTGGAACTGCGTGCTGCGGAACAGCGTGCCAAGCACCGGCACTTCGCCCGCGCCGGGCAGGGCCTTCAACGCGCCCCGTGCGCTGTCCTGCAGCAGGCCGCCGATCGCGAAGCTCTCGCCATCGCGCATCTGCACGGTGGTGGATGCACGCCGCGTCGTGATGAGCGGCAGGATGGTCTGGCCGGTCAGGCTGCTGCCGCTGACCGTGGCGCCCGTGGGCGACAGTTCCGACACTTCGGGCGACACCTTCAGGTGGATGCGGCCATTGGCCAGCACCGTGGGCGTGAACTTCAGCCCCACGCCGTATTCCTCTTCCTGCAGTGTGATGGTCGAGGCACCGCCCAGCGCGTTGCTCTGTGCCACCGGGATGTAGATCTTGCCGCCCGCCAGGAAGCTGGCTTCCTGGCCGCTGATGGTCACCAGGTTCGGCTCGGCCAGCACCTTCACCAGGCTGTCGTTCTTCTGCGCGTCGATGGCCAGGTTGAACGGCCTGTTGTTGGCCTTGCTGCCGAAGAAGCCGGCCGCCGCGCCCGTGAGCAGGTTGGTGAGCACGCCACCGGTCCACGACCCGAAGCCGCCCTGGATGTTGACGGCCGATCCCAGCTGGTTCAGCAGTGTCTTGGAGACTTCGGCAACCTTCACTTCCAGCATCACCTGCTGCGGGGTATCCACCGACATCATGTTGAGCACGCCGCCCTTCCTGGCATTGCCGCCGTCGCCCTGGGCCGCGTTGGCATAGGCCTGGGCGATGTCCATGGCCTGCAGGGCCGCCTGCGAACTGGACACGCTGCCGGTCAGCACCAGGTTATCGGCGGCGGTCATCACGCGGATGCCCGATTCGCCGGGCAGCAGCTGAGCCAGCGATGTCTGCAGACCGTTCGCGTCCGCGTTGACCACCACGTTGATGATGCTGCAGGCGCCGCTGCGGCCCTGCACGATCATGTTGGTGGTGCCCACGGTGCGGCCCAGCACATAGAGCGTTTGCGGAGACACCATCGTGGCCTGTACGACGTTCGGGTTGCCCAGCGTGCGGTTGCGAATGGGCTCAGGCAGCGGAATCAGCTGCGACTTGCCCACCGGCACGATCACGCTCGATTCATTGCGGATGGCGCCGGAGCAGCTCGGGCCACGCACATCGGCGGCGTTCGACGGCGCGGCCGGAACCGGCGTCATGCTGATGGTCATCTGCACGGGGCCGCCCGTTGCCGGGACCTTGACCCCGGGCGCCGCGGATGCCGCCGGCGTGGTGGCCTTGGCGATGTTGCCGGCATCGACGGCAACCTGGGCCGCGGCGGCCAGCGGAGTGCAGAGGATGGCCGCCAGCACGACCAGGCGTGTGCCGCGTGCTGCTTCGGATGTCTTCTTTTTCATGATGATCTCCCCCCGGAGAATGATTCGGATGGATGCGTTGCGCGTCTCGTTCGTCACCGTCCGTGTTCAGAAGCACTCAAGGCTGCCCTGAACACCTGCCAGCACCCCGACGCAATTGCCCGGCCGCGCCGGCGCGGCCACGATGGTGCGGGTCTTGACCACGGTGCGCGGCGCAGCGGCCGGCGTGGCGGCCGGAGCCGGCGCGGGCGGATCGGCGCGGCCCAGCAACGTGTGCTTGGTGGCGCCGCCGGTGTTGATGTCGGCCACGTCCATCTGGTTGCGCAGTACCAGCGACAGCGTGCCCACGCTGCGCGCCACATCGAGCTTTTCGGCCTGGTCGGGGGTGACTTCCAGCGTCACGGCGTTGACCACCTTGGGCTGCGTGTCGTCGCGGCTCACTTGCTGGGCCACCGCCAGTACCAGGATCTTCTCGAGCACGATCTTCGAGATGTTGCCGTTCTGGGTGCTTCTGGCTTCCTCGTTCGTGTTGACGATCACGTCGACGTAGTTGCCGGGCAGCGCGAAGCCCGCCACGCCGACCACGTCGTTGACCCGAACCGTGATGGCGCGCTTGCCGTCGTTGATGACCGCCGACAGGCCGCCCTTGGTGCCGATGGGCGCCAGCTTGGCGTCGAGGATGGGCTCGCCGCGCTGCAGGCTGGTCCGTACCACGCGCCCGTCCAGGGCCTTGAGGTCCTCGAATGCGCCCGGCGGCACGCTGGCGGCCGGCCAGCTCACCAGCTTGAGTTGGCTGCCGTTGAGCGGCTGGCCAAGGTCGAGGTCGTTGGCGGCCACCACCACCTGCCTGGTCGAACTCGACGACTGTTGGAGCAGCCATCGGGATGCGGATACCACCGCTGCCGCGCCGGCGACCAGCGCAACCAGCAGCATCAGGATTGCTCGCGTGTTCTTCATGATGACTCTCCCCTACGTAGGTACGTGCTTCCTGGCCGGGCCGGTTCAGCCCGCTTCAGGATGGCCGACTGGCCAGCAGTGTTCGCTGGTGACGGGTGACGACACTTCCGGCCTGGCGCGCAGGCCGTAGTAGCTCTGCCAGGCCCGGCAAAGCCCCTCTGCGGTCACGTGCGGGGCATCGTCGTGGTAGCGCAGGTGCGACGCCACGAGCCGCAGCAGGTCGCGCGGAATGCAGGCCAGCAACGGGATGTCGCTGGAAAAGTGCAGGCTCTCCAGCAGGAATTCGAAGGCCGGTTCCGGCCAGGCGAGGCCCAGGTCGGCGGCCGTGCGCAGGCAGACCTCGCGATAGTGGTCGACCGACAGCGGCCCCACGTAGAGCTTGCTGCCCAGGCGGCGCAGGAAGGCGTCGTCGCCGAGCTGGCCGGGTTCCATGTTCGTGGAGAACACCGGCCATACGTCGAAGGGCACCGAAAACCGCACGCCGCTGTGCAGCGTGAACATGTCGATGCCGCGATCCAGTGGCACGATCCAGCGATTCAGCAGCTGTTCCACGCCCACCATCTGCCGGCCCAGGTCATCCACGATGTAGATGCCGTTGTTGGCCTTCATGTGCGGTGGCGCCTGGTAGAAGCCAGAGGCGCTGTCGTAGCGCAGGTCCAGCATCGACAGCGTCAGTTCGCCGCCGGTCAGCACCACGGGCCGATGGCAGACCACCCAGCGGCGGTCCATGGCGCGGTGGGAGCCCGGTGCGTCGCCGGTGGCGACCGGCGTGTGCACCAGCGGGTCCAGCACCTGGATGATCTCGCCTGCCACCGTGATCGCGTGCGGCACGGGCACGGCACCGGGCAGCAGCGCGCCAAGGCGCTGCGCCAGGTAGGTCTTGCCGCTGCCCGGCGGACCGTAGATCATCAGCGCCCGCGCGGTGTTCAGGGCCATGCCGATCGATTCGAGCAGCGCCCCCGGCACCACCAGTTCCTGGAAGGCACGGGTCACTTCGGTCTTGGTCACCGACGTATGGTGGATCGAGTGCAGGGCGATGGCGTCGATGTACGCCTGCAGCGTGACCGGCGCGGCGCCCGTGTAGCTGCAGCGCGCGGCGGTCTCGGCGGCGCGGGCATAGCCGGCGTCGGTGAGGCGGAATCGCACGTCGATGTCGCTGGCGCCGCGATGCGCCACCTCGAGCAGCCGTTCGCGCACACCCAGCGCCGCGATCTCGTTCACCACCGAAGCGGGCAGCCGCAGCGTATCCATCAGGATGGCCAGCGAGACGCTGCGGTGCAGGTAGGCGGCCTTCAGCAGCAGCCCCAGCAGCAGCGACACCTCGAGCCCGGTATCCGCGATGGTGCGCGGCGGCACGGCCCAGGCGGGTGGCGGCGCCTGGTCGATCTGGGCGTGCCGGACCACCGAGGCGAGCGCCTCGGGCAGTTGTGTCGCCTGGTCGTCGTGGTGTTCTGACATTGCCATTCCCCTTGAATGTTGGTCTGCATTGCCGTGGCGTTGCATGGCGCCGCCCGGAGACATCGATGGGCCCGTCATGTCCGGGCGAACAGCATGGTCAGCGTGCCGGCGGCGATGGCCACGCCGTAGGGCAGCGAGCCCACCGACGGGCCCGCCTGGCCGGTAAGCGCGATGCCGCCGAGGTTGCGCAGCAACTGCCGGCCCTTGCCGGTCGCGAGTACCAGCATCAGCGCCCAGGCGCCGCCGATCACGAAGCACGCAAGGGCGATCCATGCGGCAAGACTGGCGCCCAGCCAGGCGCCCACGGCGGCCATCAGCTTGACGTCGCCCGCAGCCATGCCGCGGAGCAGATAAACGGGCAGGAAGATGCCGAAGCCGGTCAGCCAGCCGAGCGCCCATGCGGAGGTGCCTGCAGCCGGCCCGTGCACCATCATCTGGACCGGCAGCGCCACCAGCCATGCGCCGAACGTCAGCCAGTTCGGAATGCGGCGGCGCTGCAGGTCCATGGCGGCGGCAGTCAGTACCACCACGATGGCGATGGGGCCGACAAAGGGCGAGAGCGACGGGATCGTGGACATGGCGGGCTCGGTTCGTCTGGATTGGCGTGGCCGTTTCAGGGCATCTCCGCTGCAATGAGTTCGTAGAGCGCTTTGACGTTGCTGCCAAGGACGCTCACGGCTCCAATGATCACCATCGCGATCAATGCGCCCAGCAATGCGTATTCGATTGCCGTCACACCGCGTGTATCGCAGCGGAAGTTCCGGCACAGGGCTTGGATGCCGCGCATGGTGGTCTCCTCAGTGGGGCCGTAGCTTGGTGAGTGGTCCGTCAGGCGGCCAGCTCCGCGCCGATAAAGCTGAAGACGCTGCTCAGGTTGGTGCCGACGGTCTGCACGGTGGCGATGATCACCACGGCGATGAGCGCGGCGATCAGGCCGTACTCGATGGCGGTGACACCGTCGTCGTCGCGAAGAAACGTCTTCAGGCTGGCAATGGGGTTGCGCATGGGTGCTCTCCTGGGTGGGGTCCGTGAGGCGGGGCGTCGCAGGTTCCGCGGCGTGGGGCACGCACGCTTTACGCCGCGGAACCTGCGGTCCCATCAGGCGGCGAGCTCGGCGCCGATGAAGCTGAACACCTTGCTCAGGTTGGTGCCGACGGTCTGCACCGTGGCGATGATCACCACGGCGATGAGCGCGGCGATCAGGCCATATTCGATGGCGGTCACGCCGTCGTCGTCACGGACAAAACGCGTCAGGTTTTGGGTCAGTTGTTGCATGGCAAGCTCCTTGTGTTGTGGAACAAACGCTTCTATGGGAACTACGTAAGGACAATCCGACATTCAGATGCGGGCACGGCAACAGTGCGGCGGCGCGCAGATGGCGCAGCAGTGGAATGGCCATCGGCCGGCGCCCGTGCCGGGGCCCTGCGGGCTGCGTGCCTGCAGACGGCGTTCGGCGGACGCATGGATGCACCGTGCCGCATGTTGGGCGTGGCTGGCGCGTGCCATGCATCGGAAGGGCACGCTGCCGCCGCCGCGGGCGGAGACGGTGCGACCCTGTGCCCGATGCAATCTCACGAGCGGACCGATAGCTGGCATGGTGCGGCTCCCCGAATCGTTGTGGTCGTCTGCCTGCAATCACAGTCATCGCGGGCAGTGCGGCAGTCCGGTGAATCGGTGCCGCATGCCAGGCATAGGCAAACCGCGGGCCAGCCACGCCAGGACCCTTGTGCCGCAAGGCTTTGCGGGCAGGTGTGTCCGACGGCGGGCGAGGCGATGCGTGCTGCTGACGCCGTTTCGGGCCTTCGTCGTTGCCAGCCGGAAACGCTGCCGAGGCGATTTTTTTTGGATGAGGCCACCCAGGGATGAGGGCCTATCCGACCGCCGTTCCGGGGTGACGCGGCTGCACGGCGGCCGCGCTCATCCGAAAGCATGAGGCGGACGAAGCCGGTGGCCGGGCCTGGTCACGCCGTTGGATGACAACCGCCCGGGTGGATCCATGCGGCGCTTGGCATGGCCCGTCTGATGGATGAACGGCCCGGCCGCGGGGGCGACGTTTCCGAATGGAATCATCCACGGCGTCGTCGTGTGCAGGCCGACGCGCGCGCCGGCTTTCCCGCGTGGCCCGCAAACGCTTGCGTGGCGCCATTTCCGGTCGGGAACCCACCCGTGATTCAGAACCGAAACGTTGTCGGCGCCAACCGGGCCGCAGGCGGTCTCCGGCCTGTTTTTGCGGCCTGGCGTGTCTTGCGCAAACGTCGTCGCATGACAAGACTTAGGCAACGCCAGGCATTGCCGAGGTTCATGGAGCGGCGACAAGCGGCCTGCAGGACAACAACGGAACGGGGCAAGTCATGAATCAGGAAGCAGTCCGGACAGACACCGGGAAGCATGGCCAGCACGCCGGTCGCGCATGGCTGGATCTGGACCGGGCGCGCGTCTACAGCGCGGCGGTGCTGCTCCTGTTCGTGCTCCTGATGGCGACCTGGGCCTGGTACAGCCGGGGCTTCACCGACAGCCACGTCAGCCGGCCCGGCGCCGACTTTGCCGTCTTCTGGAGCGCGTCGTACCTGGCACTGAGCGAAGGCGCGGTGCATGCCTACGACGTGGCCCGGCACCTCGATGTGATGGCGGCCTATGGGCCGCTCGGCGCCGACAGCACAGCCGTGCTGCCCTGGCTGTATCCGCCCACGTTCCTGCTGGTCGTGCTGCCGCTGGCGGCACTGCCGCTCGCGTTCAGCTATGTGCTGTTCGCAATGGCAGGCGCCTACGCCTACCTGCGGGCGATCGGCGGATTGGTGGGCGCCGGATCGCTGCTGCGGCGTGGCCTGTGGCTGCCGGTGCTGGCATCGCCGGCCGTCCTGATTTCCGTCATCCTGGGCCAGAACTCGCTGCTGACGGCGTCGCTGATCGGCGGCGCGGTGTGCCTGATGGGCAGCCGCCCGGTGCTCGCCGGCGTGCTGATCGGGCTGCTGGCCATCAAGCCCCAGCTCGCGCTGCTGGTGCCGGTGGCGCTGATCGCGGGGCGCCATCTGCGCACACTGGCCAGCGCGGCGGCCACGGCCGCGATCTTTGCGGCGGTCAGCGTGGCCATCTGCGGCTGGGAGACCATTCCGGCGTTCCTGCGCAGCATCGCGTGGGCCCGCGCCAATCTCGTGGAAGGCACGCCCGAGGGGTGGTACTGCATGCCGTCCGTCCTGGCGGCCGCGCAGCTGGCCGGGCTCGGTGCTTCCGCGGCCTATGCGGTGCAGGCGATGGCTGCCGTGGCGGCCGCGGCGTCCGTGGCCTACGTCTGGTCCCGCACGCGCGAGGTGCCGCTGTGCGTGGCGGTACTCGCCGCCGCCGCGCTGCTGGCCACGCCGTACGTTCGCCACTATGAACTGACATGGATGGGGCTTGCTGCGGCTGGACTGGTCGGGGACGGCATCCGCCACGGGCTGGCCGGCCGCGAGCGCGCGCTGCTGCTGGTGGTGTGGTGGCTGCCGGTCTTTGAGCACTTGAATCCCAAGCTTGGCATGCCCCAGATCGGCCCGGTCGTATCGGCATTGCTGGTGCTGGTGGCCGTGCGCCGGGCGATGGCCCGCACCGCTTGCGCGCCGGTTGCGGCGCCGGTGGGAACCTGACATGGCCACGGTACACGCCGCCGCCCACCGCAGCGGGGCCGCTGCGTCCCCAGCGCATTGGCTCGACCAGCGGCGCCTGCGTCTCTACGCAAGCGTGGCGCTGGGGTGCTACGCGCTGTATTTCGGCATCTGGCTGCTGCGCGCCTGCGTGCTGAAGAGCCCTGGCGTGTTTGCGCCGGGCGGCGACTTTGTCGTGTTCTGGAGCGCGGCAAAGCTGGCGCTGTCCAGCGGGGCGGCCGCACCCTACGACTTCGCCGCGCTGCGGCAGATGGAACTGTCCGCCGTGCCTGGTCTTGCCATTGGCGACGGGGTGCTGCCGTGGCTGTATCCGCCCGCATCGCTGTGGTTCGTGCTGCCGTTCGGGTTGCTGCCCTATGGGCTCGCCACCTTTGTCTTTCTGGCGGGGGGCGCGGCCTGGTACGCGTGGGCGATGCACCGCACGCTGCCCTGGCGTGACGCGCGTCTGGCGGCGGTGGCGTTTCCGGGCATCGTCGTCGTACTGGCTACCGGACAGAACGCGCTGTGGCTGGCGGGGTGCGCCGGACTCGCGCTGACCTGCCTGCAACGGCGTCCGGTGCTCGCGGGCGTGCTGCTGGGCGCGGTGGCGATGAAACCGCAGCTTGCGCTGATGTTCCCGGTGGCCCTGCTTTGCGCGCGTGCCTGGCGTGCGCTAGGCGCCATGGTCGCCACGACGCTGTTGCTGACGCTGATCTCGCTGCTCGCGTTTGGCACCGAGCCGTTCGCTGCGTTCCTGCGCAACGCCGCCATGGCGCGCGAATCGGTGGAGCAGGGCGCCGCGCTCCTGGCGCGCATGCCCACGGTGTTTGCGGCGGTGAAGCTGATCAGTGGCGGTGTGCTGCTGCCCTATGCCATCCACGGCGTGGTGGCGGCGGCTGCGCTGGCATCGGTCATGTATGCGTGGACCGGGCCCTGCAGCTTCGCGCTGCGTGCGGCGGTGCTTGTCACGGGCGGGCTGCTGCTGCCTGCCTACCTGTACGACTACGACCTGGTGTGTCTCGGGCTGGCCATTGCGTGGCTTGGCGCGCATGCGCATCGGGTGGGCTGGCTGCGTGGCGAGCGGGAACTGCTGGCCGTGCTGTGGCTGATGCCGCTGTGGACCCGCGTGACCGATGCGGGGATTGGATTGCAGCCGCTGCCGCTCGGGCTGATGCTTGCACTCGGGCTTGGCGTGTGGCGAATCCGGATGGAAAGGATGGAGGGGCATCGCCTGATGCCGGCAGACATGGCGCGCGACCAGACGCGCCGGGAGGAAAGAGATCATGGCTGACTATGACGAGAACCAGCTCTTGTCGCTGGTGGTGCCGTTCTACAACGAGGGGGACGCCTTGCAGGCCTTCTTCGCACGCGTGGTGCCGGTGCTGGAATCGGTGCCGCGGACGCGCTTCGAGATTGTCTGTGTCAACGACGGCAGCAGCGACGACACGCTGGCGCGCCTGATCGCGGTATCGCGACGCGACGCACGTGTCCGCGTGATCGACCTGACGCGCAACTTCGGCAAGGAGGCGGCACTGACCGCCGGCATCGACGAGGCGTTTGGCGACGCGGTGATCCCGATCGACGCCGACTTGCAGGACCCGCCCGAGCTGATTCCCGCGCTGGTCGAGAAATGGCGCGCTGGTGCCGAGGTGGTGCTGGCCCAACGCGCCAGCCGCGCCAGCGATACCTTCCTGAAGCGCGTGACCGCCACCGCCTACTACCGCGTGCACAACTGGCTGTCGGACCTGAAGATCCCCGAGAATGTCGGCGACTTCAGGCTGATGGACCGCACCGTGGTCAACGCGCTGAAGCAGCTGCCCGAGCGGCACCGGTTCATGAAGGGCCTGTTTGCCTGGGTGGGCTTCACCACGGCGATCGTCCAGTACGAACGGGCCCCGCGCAGCGCCGGCGAGTCCAAGTTTTCCGGCTGGCGGCTCTGGAACCTGGCGCTGGAGGGCATCACCAGTTTCAGCACGCTGCCGCTGCGCAGCTGGACCTACGTCGGCTCGATCGTCGCCATGGTCGCGTTCTGCTACGGCTCGTTCATCGTGGCCCGGACGATTGTCCTTGGTGTCGATGTGCCCGGTTATGCGTCGGTGCTGTCGCTGCTGCTGTTCTTCGGCGGGCTGCAGCTGATCGGGCTGGGCGTGCTGGGCGAGTACATCGGCCGCATCTACGACGAATCGAAGGCGCGCCCGATCTACCTGGTCAAGCGCCGCTATCAGGACCGCCGGCCGCAAGGGCGCTTCGGCAGCGGCGGCCGGGTGATCTCGATCGCGGCGGGCGGCAAGCGGCAATAGGTTTTTCCGGGGGATTTCTCCGAGGGGTGGGACGCCGCCCGGTCCGGTCAGGATCGGGCGGCGTTGTTTTGATGGCGCGCCACGATCTGCGCAAGCAGGCCGGCCAGCACGAAGGGGGTGATCTGCGGCATGCCACCGATCACCAGTGGGCTCATCGCCTGCGCCGGTACCAGCCACGTGATCGCCAGCAGCAGGCGCTCCCACGCACGACTGCCATGCCGGACCATGTCCACGCACAGCAGGGCCAGCGGTATCGCCAGCCAGGCCAGATCGTAGTAGATCAGATAGGGCTGGACGATCAGCGTGCCGACCACCAATGCCGACGCACCCAGGGCAAGCCGCGCCCGGCCACTCCACATCCACACGCATGCGGCCACCGCGCACAGCGCCACGGCGGCATGTACGGCGTAGGCCAGCGGCACGTCGATGCCGGCCACGCGCAACATGCCGAAGAGCGTCGGCGCGCCACGCAGGACGCCGCTGTTGATTGCCACCGCCTCACGGAACATCGCCATGCTGCGGAAGAACGCCGGATAGACGTCCACGCCGAACGCAGCGGTGGTCAGGCCGACGAACAGCGCCGTACCGCCTGCCGCCGCCACAAAGGCTACCCAGCGCCGCTCGCACAGCAGCATCAGCGGAAACAGCACGCCGAGTTGCGGCTTGACGCACAGCAGCGCGATGCAGGCGCCAGCGGCAATCGGATGGCGCCGCAGCAGCCAGAGTGCCCCGCCGGCGGCCACGGCGGTGAACAGCGAGTTCTGCCCCGCGATCAGCGCCACCCAGACGCCGGGGAAGGCCAGTGCCGGCACGAACCAGTAGCGGTGTATCCGGCCAATCACGGTACGCAGGTAGCCCAGATACACCGCGACGCCGGCCAGCGAGAACAGCACCAGCGCCAGCCCGAACGGCAGCAGGGCCAGCGGATAGATCAGCAGCAGGAACGTCGGCGGATAGGCGAACGGGCCGAAGGCGGTCTGCAGCAGCGGGCGCTCGGCGGCGCGCAGCAGTTCCCAGTCATAGGCGGCCGGTGCGCCATGCAGGTGCGCGAGCGAGGACGCGCACCAGTACACCACGAAATCCCAGCCCATCCCCGGCACGGTTGGATTGGCGATGATCGCGTGGCTGTACCACCATGCGCCAATCACGATGCACTCCAGGGCCAGCAAGGTGGCCGCATAGAGGCAGATCCGTCCGGGCGTCAGCCAGCGGGCGGGTTGCGCGCCGCCGTGTGTCGCGGGCGTGGGCATGTCGGTGACCGCTGGCATGGGGGGCTCCTCTTGATGGGCCGGTCCGGCCCGCTGGAAGTGAAGGCCGGCCCGGCTAGCGATACGTCCAGGTCCGGTGAAATACGAAGGTGACGGCCGGCACCACCGACAGGATCACCGCCAGGCCGGCCCAGTAGCCGAGCCCCAGCGCCTGCGCGCCGGCCGATATGGCAAGCGTCAGGCCCAGGCCCAGCAGCGATACGATCAGAAAGCGCACGTAGCTGTCGCGCGAGGGCGTGGCGCCGAAGCTCCACAGCGTGTTGAGCAGGTACGACGCGATATTGGCGACGACGAACGCCACGCCGTTGGCGCTCACCTGCGACGCATGCAGCAGGTAGATCAGCGGCGTGGCCACCGCCACGTGGATGCCCGTGGCGATGACGCCCGATACGCCGAAGCGAACCAGCCGCACGAAGGTGTCCCGCGACGGCATGCGCTGCCATATCGTTGGCCTGTCCGTCGGCCTGTCCGTCGGCCTGTCCGTCGGCCTGTCCGTCGTCTGGCCTGGCGCGCCGCTGTCGCGCAGGCGGGATGGAGACTGGGCGTGCTGCATGGTCGGGCTCCGCGTCGGCTGCCGGCTGATCCGCTGATCGGCCGATCTGGTCAGTTCAGTTCAGTTCTGGACGCAGACCAGTCCCACGTTGCCCTTGCGCACCTGCAGCTTGTAGTCGCGCATGAGCCGGAACAGCGTGACGCGCGAGATGCCAAGCTCGGCCGCCACGTCGATCAGGCGCTCGTGGTGCCGTTGCAGGGCTTCGACAATCGCGTTCTGTTCGGCCGTTTCCCGAATAGCCGCCAGCGTGAGCGGCTTGGTCTCCACGGGCGCGCCGAGTTCGAGATCGGACGGCTGGATCACGCCGTTCTCGCACATGGCGGCGGCCAGGCGAATGCGGTTCAGCAGTTCGCGCACATTGCCCGGCCAGGAGTGGGCGGTGATGGCGCGCAAGGCCAGCGGCGAAAAGCCGCGGATATGCTCGGGCGAATCCTTGCGCACGGTCTCCAGGATATGTTCGGCCAGCAGCAGCACATCGGAGCCGCGTTCGCGCAGCGGCGGCTGCTTGACGCGCAGCACGCACAGGCGGTGATACAGGTCGCCACGGAACCGCTCGGCCGCCACGGCCGCTTCGAGGTCGACGTGCGTGGCCGAGATGACCCGGACATCGACCGCCACCGATTCGGTGCCGCCCAGCCGTTCGATACGCCCGGTTTCCAGGAAGCGCAGCAGGCTGGTCTGGCTTTCTAGGGGCATGTCGCCGATTTCGTCGAGGAACAGCGTGCCGCCCTGCGCCATCTCGATCCGGCCGGGCTTGCGCTTGGTGGCGCCGGTGAAGGCGCCGCGCTCGTAGCCGAACAGTTCGGACATCAGCAGCGTGGGCGGAATGGCCGCGCAGTTGACCGCGACAAACGGCTGGCTGCCGCGGCGCGACGCACGGTGGATGGCCTGTGCCGCCAGTTCCTTGCCGGTGCCGGACTCGCCCGAGATCAGCACCGGCGTGTCCCACCTGGACACCTTGTCGATGCTGCGGTACAGCGCCTGCATGGCGTGGCATTCGCCGATGATGCCGTGCGGACGCGCCTCGGGCACTGTTGGCTGCTCGCGCCCCGGACGCAGGGCGGCCATGCCGACCGCGTGACCGAGCGCCCGGCTCAGATCGGCCGTGTTGAACGGCGCCGTGTAGTAGTCGATGAAGTACAGCGTCAGCAGCTTGCGCGTGGTGTCGGTCAGTGCGTCAGAGCTGCTGATCGCGCCGATCCAGCCGATGTGGCGCGCAGCCAGCCACGGCTCCATCAGCTCGATTTCGACGTCGCTGAAGCCGCTGTGGAAATCGAGCAGGCCCGCCGAGAACGGTCCGTCCAGCGGCAGACCGGCCAGGTCCTCAAGGCTGTTGGCAAATACCAGCTTCCATCCCTGGCCGGACAGAAAGCGGCACAACGACGCATCGTGATGCCTGGACAGATACAGCAACGGGCGGTTGACGTAATAGCTCATGATTTCCCCCAGCATTTTTTGTTTTTTCCAACTGCCGTGGCGACGAGTCAAATACGGACTCCACCACCTGGCTTGCGGGAGAAAGGAAACGTTGAATCGCTGGAGGCAAGCCCATCCGGCGCGGTTGCGCCTGACCGAGCGTAGCGGCAGTGATGCGTGACCCGTGCCGCTGCTTCGTGATGAGTGTATTCCCCCGGTCCGGCTCTGAATTCGCCGATTCCCGTTTTCCCGCAAACTTTCCGGTCGGCCCGCCGGATACGCTGTTCACCCCATTCGGCCGCGTGCAACAGAAGAAAAAACCCTGGGCATATATGTCGTGGCGGCAATCCGGCTGATTGCCCGGATGCCGCCACGCGGATTGGATCTGCACATTGCTGCGTCAGTCCATCACTGGTTGCGGATTTGGCTCGCCTGGGAACGCTCCAGCTCCGCAAGACCGACCCGTCCCTGGAATCAGCCCGTTGATGGCAATATAGTCATCCATCGTTGGCCTATGTTAAGTCATTGATTTAAATTGTATTTTTTCATTGACCCAAATTTGCGGCCGCTGGCTGCGGCAAAAGTGTTCCATTTATGAAACTTTGCCCTGGGGCGGCAGGGTGGAAGGGCCTGCCATATCCGGGGAGCACCGCCCATCGGTGACAAACGCAGATATACCGTATGGCATCTTTCTCCCCACGCAAGGGGGGACAGGGAATGTCTACGCCACTTCCCGGGGGCCGATCCCTTACGGATATTTCGGTGGAAGGATGTCTCTCTTTTGATACTTGGGGTCGCAGACATTGCTGCGCTGCGGTCGGTTACCTTAACGAAGGCTGAAGAAACCGCTGGGGGGTTGAAAATCATTATCGATACTCGTCCTCCGCACGGGATGGCATGCCGATTTCCGTCCGTCATTTGGTCGAATTCTGCGGTTTGGCCTCGCCTGTACGGATGAGTTTGGAGGGGATTTGCACTTGACCTCCAACCCCTGCTCTAAATGGTTGCAAACGTGAAACAAGCCGTCAGACGGTATGCGCAGTCTGTTTCACTGCTGTAGTACCTCCGCAGGCGCAATGCCGGCAATCTGCTCCTTGAGCCACGCGTGAAAGCGATGGATGGCCTTTTCGCGCGGATTCCCTTCGCGCCAGGTCACCCAGTAATGCAGGCTCGACGGGATACGCGTGGTGCCGATCTGCACCAGCTGGCCGCTCACCAAATAGTCCTGCGCCAGTTGCGCCCGGGCCGTGGCCACGCCTAGCCCGGCCACTGCCGATTGCAGCATCAGCCCGGCGTCCTGGAAGATCGGGCCGCGTTCGGGTTCCTCGGGCGGCAGCCCGGCCATCAGCAGCCAGTCGCGCCACGGGCGCAGCGCAAAGCGCAGCATGGGCAGCCGCGGCAGATCGGCCACGGTAAAGCCGGGGTACCGGGCCAGCAAGGCCGGGCTGGCGACGGCAATCACATGGTCTTCAATCAGGTTGTGGCACTCGAAGCCGGGCAGGTCCACGCGCTGGTGCCAGATGCCGACATCGACCGAGTACGGGTCAGGTGGCGAAATCTCCGCATGCAGGCGCAGATGCAAATCCAGTTCGGGTGCCTGCGCATGCAGGCTCGGCAGGCGCCGGATCAGCCAGGCGTTGGCCAGGTCGGCCATGACGCTGACCTGCAGCCGGACCACGGGCGGGGCCGCCACGTCGCTGGCCTCACGCAGGGCCACTTCCAGCTGGTCCAGCGCGCCGCGCACCTGTTCGGCCAGCCGGGCGCCGGCGCTGGTGGGCGTCATCGTCAGCCCGGTGCGCCGGAACAGCTTGGTGCCGAGGTTGTCTTCCAACGCGCGAATGTGATGGCTGATGGCACTGTGCGTCAGCGCCAGTTCTTCGGCGGCACGCGAGAAGCTGCGGTGCCGCGCGGCGGCTTCCAGCGCGCGCAGCGCCTGGAGCGGGGGCAGGTGAGGGGGGCGACTGTTGACCATGGCGGTGCGGAATGTCGTCAAATTTTACTCACAATTGCCGCGGGTATCTTTCGCTGGTCTTGCACCAAGCTGGTGATCACAATGCAGGGCATGAACACTTCCACCGCTCATCCCACCCGACCGGCTGCCGCCGCGGCGCAGCCTAATCATGCCGCGCCGGCGCGCTGGCGTGTCCTGGCGTTCTTTTCGCTCGGATTTCTGGTGTCGTATATCTTCCGTGGCGTGAACCTCGGTTTCGCGCCGTTCCTGACGCGCGAGCTGGGGCTGACCGCCGGCGACCTGGGCTTGCTGACGAGCTTCTACTTCCTTGGCTTCGCCTGCGCGCAGCTGCCCGCCGGCATCCTGCTGGACCGTTTCGGCCCGCGCCGCACCGAGGCTGCGCTGCTGATGCTGGCGGTGGCCGGATCGCTGGTGTTTGCCTGGGCGCCGGGCATGGTCGGGCTGGCCGTGGGCCGCGCGATGATCGGCGTTGGGGTGTCGGTGTGCCTGGGCGCCGCCATCCAGGCGCTGTCGATGTGGTTTCCGCTATCGCGCATGCCGCTGCTGAACGGGCTGGTGATGGCCATTGGCGGCCTGGGCGCCGTGGTGGTGGGCGCCCCGCTGTCGTGGCTGCTGTCCTGGACGGACTGGCGCACGCTCAGCGCCGGCCTGGCCGCGATTTCGTTCGGCATGGCCGTCTTGCTCTGGTTCGGGGTGCCCGACGTCAAGCGCGTGGGCAAGGAGAGCTTTGCCGAGCAGCTGCGCGGTACGCGGACGATCCTGAGCAGCGAACGCTTCTGGCGCGTGGTGCCGCTGACCCTGCTGAACCAGGGCATCTTCCTGGCCGTGCAGACGCTGTGGGTCAGCGCCTATATGCGCGATGTGCAAGGCTTGACCGCAGGCGCGGGCGCGCGGCTGGTGTCGGTAATCGGTATCGCGATGATGGCCGGCTGCGTGGGCGCGGGCTGGGCGGCCCGCCATCTGGAGCGGCGCGGCATCAGCCTCTATGCCTTCGCCGGTTTCGGCATGATCGGCTTTATCGTGGTCCAGCTACTGCTGATGGCCCGCCTGCCGTTTATCCCGCTTGCCGTGCTGTGGGGTGCCTATGGGGTGTTCGGCTCCAGCGGCATCCTGACCTACGCGCTGCTGGCCCGGCGGTTCCCCGATGCGCTGATCGGCCGCGCCACCACGGCCATGACGCTGACCGTGTTCCTGGCCACCTTCGTGTTCCAGGTCGGCATCGGCTTCGTGCTCGATTTCTTTCCGGCCACGGGCGGCCACTATCCGGCGGCGGCCCATCTGTGGGTCTGGGCCGGACTGGTGGCGGTCCAGGTGCTGGCGGCGATCTGGTATCTGATGGAGAAGCAGCCCTAGGGCGCCGTCAGGCCGTGGCGGCCCGCCCGGTCACAGAACGATGGGCCGGTCGTCGAGTTCGTTGGGGTTGCGCCCGCCGTGGGTGGGAAAATGCGTGGTCAGCAGCGCGTGGATCTGCGCGATCGCGTCGAGCACGGGCTTGACCGACAGGTCGCTGGCCAGCCCTTGCGCCAGTTGGGCGCAGATCTGCTGCCATTGCCGGGACGTGACGCAGGCGTCGATGCCGCGATCGGCCAGCAGTTCCACGGCATGGTCGGCCAGATTGATATACAGCAGCACGCCCGTATGGTCCTCGGTATTCCAGACCTCCAGCGCGCCAAATAGCGCCCGCGCGCGTTCGCGCGCCGAGGTGCCGCGCCACGCCAGCGCCAGCGGCAGGCTGGCTTCGATCACCACGCGCACTTCGCCACGGTGATGCTGCTCGCCCTTGTGCACGGCCACTTGGAGCTGATGGCGCGCTTGGTCGGGAAAGGCCTTGCGGGCCGTGCCGGGGCCGGTGCCCAGATGGCGCAGGACGCGCCTGAGCGACCGTCTGGACGCGGGGTGCGACGCCTGGGGTTTGTGCATCGGATCTTCGTTACCCACGATTAGCCACCGTTATCCACCGTTACCAGTTGCCGGACGCGCCGCCGCCATCGAAGCCGCCGCCCCCGCCGCCGCCAAAGCCGCCACCGCCCCCGCCGCCAAAGCCGCCGCCGCCAAAGCCACCGCCGCTACCCCAGTGGCGTCCGATCTCGTAGCCGGTCATGCCGCCCAGTCCGCCGGCCGTGCCGGTGGGCCAGCCGCGGCGGCCCGTCACCACGTGCGGGCTGCCGCCGCGCCGGAGCATGGCCGACAGGAAGAAGAACACGATGATGGCCAGCGGAAACAGCACCGGCAGCCAATCGCCGATATCGACATTGCCCTGCGGCTTGCGGCGGTCCGGCGCGGCCAGCCCTTCCTTGTCGATGGCGGCCTGGATGGCCGAGATGCCGGCGGCCAGCCCGCCATAGAAGTCGTTCTGGCGGAAATGCGGTGCCATCACGTCACGCAGGATGCGGCCGGACATGGCGTCGGTCAGCGACCCCTGCACGCCGCGGCCGGCCTCGATGCGCATCTTGCGCAGGCCGGGCGGATTGTCCTTGGCGACGATCACGATCACGCCGTCGTCGATGCCCTTGCGGCCCGCGCGCCACGCGTCCGCCACGCGGATGCTGTACGCGTCGATGGTCTCGGGGTCGGTGGTGGGCAGCATCAGCACAAAGATCTGGCTGCCGCGCTGCTGCTCGTATTCGGCCAGCACGTTTTCCAGCGCGTTGCGCTGATCGGCGCTCAGGGTGCCGGTCAGGTCGGTCACGCGCGCGATCAGCGGCGGCACGGCCACGAAGCCGTCGGCGGCCCGGGCCGGCGCTGCCAGCACGATGGCCAGCATCCATGCCAGGAACGAGAGCGTGACCAGTCTTCGCATGATGGCCTTTCGGGTTTTGCGTTTCAGTGCCGGGCGCTCAGAACTTCACGGCCGGCGGGGTGGAAATGGCTTTCTCGTTTTCCACGGTGAACGATGGCTTGACCGGATACTTGAAGACCATCGCCGTCACGTTGGTCGGAAAACTGCGCGCCAGCACGTTGTAGTCCTGCACGGCGGCGATATATCGCTGCCGGGCCACGGTGATGCGGTTCTCGGTGCCTTCCAGCTGGCTCTGCAGGTCGCGGAACGACGCGTCGGCCTTCAGGTTCGGATAGTTCTCGGACACCGCCAGCAGCCGCGACAGCGCGTTGGTCAGCTGGCCCTGCGCCTGCTGGAAGCGGGCGAACGCTTCGGGGTCGTTCAGCGTTTCCGGCGTGACCTGGATGCTGGTGGCCTGCGCGCGGGCCTTGGTCACGGCTTCCAGCGTCTCGCGCTCGTGGCTGGCGTAGCCCTTAACGGTGGCCACCAGGTTCGGAATCAGGTCGGCGCGCCGCTGGTACTGGTTGACCACTTCGCCCCAGGCGGCCTTGACGGCCTCGTCCTTCTTCTGGAAATCGTTGTAGCCGCAGGCGGAAAGCAGGCTGGCCAGCAGGCCGAGCAGCAGCCAGCGGAACAGGGCGGGGGTGGTGGCAGCAGGGGCGGTGGCAGTGCGCATCAAGGGACTCCTCGATCTCCGGAATGGCAATTCTGCAGTGTAGCGCAGCGTGGTCAAGCCGCCGGGCAAAGTACGTGCCGCTTGACGATGGTCGCTGCCGGCCGGTAGATTGCATGCCCATGCCGTGCGCCCACCGCCTTTCCTTCGTCCTGTCCGTACCCGTCCTGGGCACGGTGGACCAGGCTGCGCGCGCCAAAGCCAAAAAACAGTCGCTCGTCTGACCGGAGCGCGCTGTTCCGTCAGATGGGCGACGGAACAGCACCCACCGGCTGAGAGGGCGTAGCCGCCTGGTTTTTCTTCCCCTTGCCGCAAGTCCTGCCTCGTCGCGTATCGACGGTTTTCTCAACCGGTCGATCCGGAGTGTATGGATGCAAACCACGCAAACTTCCTTCCAGGGCATCTGGCTGCCGCTGGTGACCCCATTTATCGACAATGCCGTCGACCATGCCGCACTGCGCCGCCTGGTGATGCACTACCGCGCCACCGGGCTGGCCGGCTTTGTGGTCTGCGGCAGCACGGGCGAGGCGGCCGCGCTCGACGCATCCGAGCAACTGGCTGTGCTCGATACCGTGCTGGAAGCGGCCGCCGGCCTGCCGGTGATGATGGGTCTGGCCGGTAACCACCTGGGGCATATCATGGCGCGGCTGGAACAGCTGGACAGCCGTCCGCTGGCTGGGGTGCTGGCGCCCGCGCCTTACTACATCCGCCCGTCGCAGGCGGGATTGCGCGACTGGTTCATGCGGCTGGCCGATGCTGCCCGGGCACCGCTGGTGCTCTATGACATTCCCTATCGCACCGGCGCCACGCTGACGTTGGACACGCTGCTGGCATTGGCTGACCATGACAATATCGTCGCCATCAAGGATTGCGGCGGCAATGCGCAGACTACCCAGGCGCTGATCGCGGATGGCAGGCTATCAGTGCTGGCGGGAGAGGATCACCAGTTGTTGGGCACGCTGGCGTTGGGCGGGCGCGGGGCGATCATCGCCTCGGCGCATTTCCGGCCCGAACTGTTCGTGGAGATCTGGCGCGCGGTGGAAGCAGGGCGGCTCGCCGAGGCGCGCCGCCTGTTCCATGCGCTGATGCCGCTGGTCCAGGC
This sequence comes from Cupriavidus sp. 86D6, assembly GCF_057815095.1. Taxonomy (NCBI): domain Bacteria; kingdom Pseudomonadati; phylum Pseudomonadota; class Betaproteobacteria; order Burkholderiales; family Burkholderiaceae; genus Cupriavidus; species Cupriavidus sp. 86D6. The sequence goes on from NZ_JBYPSB010000002.1 coordinate 374,021, forward strand.
CCTGTTCGCCGAGCCCAACCCGGGGCCGGCCAAGGCGCTGCTGGCCCGCCTTGGCTGGTTGCGCGACGAACTGCGCGCGCCGATGACCAGCGCATCGCCGGAACTGGCGAACCAGCTCGCGGAGATGTTCGAGAGGCTCCCTGCTTGACGCCACGGGTTTGCTCCCCTCTCCAGCAAGGCGGGAGAGGGGGTTGGGGGAGAGGGCGGGCGAATCAGGCGCCGCCGGGCTGGATCCAACCGGCGGCTTCTTTCTGGTTCCGGGGTGTTAGCCCGCCTTGAATGCCTTTTCGGCGGCCTTGACCGTTGCGTCGATGATGGCGTCGTCGTGCTTTGCCGAGACAAAGCCGGCTTCGAAGGCCGACGGCGCCAGGTAGACGCCTTCGGCCAGCATGGCGTGGAAGAAGCGGTTGAAGCGGCCCACGTCGGCCTGGGTGACCTCCGCAAAGCTGGCCGGCACGGCGTTGGTGAAGTAGAGGCCAAACATGCCGCCGATGGCATCGGCCGAGAATGGCACGCCGGCGGCGCGGGCGGCGGCGGTCAGGCCGTCGGTCAGCTTGCGCGTCTGGGTGGCCAGGCGGTCGTAGAAGCCCGGTGCCTGGATCAGCTTCAGCGTGGCCAGGCCCGCGGCCACGGCCAGCGGGTTGCCCGACAGCGTGCCGGCCTGGTAGACCCCGCCCAGCGGCGCCAGCCTGGCCATGATGTCGCGCCGGCCGCCAAACGCCGCCGCTGGCATGCCGCCGCCGATGACCTTGCCCAGGCAGGTCATGTCCGGGGTGATGCCGTAGTGCGACTGCGCGCCGCCCAGCGCCACACGGAAGCCAGTCATCACTTCGTCGAAGATCAGCACACTGCCGTGTTCGCTGCACAGGTTGCGCATCGCCTTCAGGAAGGCCTCGCTGGCGCGCACCAGGTTCATGTTGCCGGCCACGGGCTCGACGATGACCGCCGCGATCTCGCCCTTGTGGCGCGCGAACGCTTCTTCGAGCTGGGTCACGTTGTTGTACTCGAGCACCATCGTATGGCGCGTCACGTCGGCGGGCACGCCGGCCGACGACGGCGCGTTCTGCGTGGTATCGGCAAACGTCAGCAGGCCCGAGCCGGCCTTGACCAGCAGGCTGTCGGCGTGGCCGTGGTAGCAGCCCTCGAACTTGATGATCAGGTCCCGGCCCGTGAAGCCCCGCGCCAGGCGCAGCGCGCTCATGGTGGCCTCGGTGCCCGACGACACCAGCCGCACCTGCTCGATCGACGGCACGAGCTTGCAGATTTCCTCGGCCATCACGATCTCGGCCTCGGTGGGGGCGCCGAACGAGAAACTCTGCACGGCGGTTTCCTGCACGGCGCGCACCACGTCCGGGTGAGCGTGGCCGACGATCATCGGACCCCAGGAGCCGATGTAGTCAATGTACTGCTGGCCGTCGGCGTCCCACATGTACGCGCCCTCGGCACGGGTGATGAAGCGCGGCGTGCCGCCGACGGAACGGAAGGCGCGCACGGGCGAGTTGACGCCGCCGGGAATGGTCTGCTGGGCGCGGTCGAAGAGCTGCTGGTTACGGGACATGGGAATCTGGCCAAAAGAGAAGACTGGGTAAGACAGGCGTCCGGCCGGGGGCGGCTTGCTCGTGCCTCAAGCCGCGGTCTGCCCGAAATGGGGGCAATCCTGGCCGAAAGGGTGCCGTTCAGGCGGCATCTGCACGTCAAATTGCACGAACGCGGCGATATTGGGCCATTTGCGCAGGCCCATGGGTGGCGTCATCGGCGCCGATTGGGTACCATCATGCGCTGGATTTTAATGGAGACTGGCAAGAGCCTGCATATGGAATACAAGACTTGGATGTGCCTGATTTGTGGCTGGATCTATGACGAGGCCACCGGCGCGCCGGAAGACGGCATCGCCCCGGGTACCAAATGGGAGGACGTGCCCATCAACTGGACCTGCCCGGAATGCGGGGCACGCAAGGAAGATTTCGAGATGGTGGCCATCTGAGGCCTGTCGTCCGGAAATGGCCGTGCGTCGCGCCAAAGCGACAGAACGGCCCGTGGCAGCGGGGTGTCCGGATTGACGGCCCCCCCACGAGTTGTCACACTCTGCGGCAAAACTGAACATCCGTCCGGCCGCGCCCCACTGGCAGGCTGAAGACAGGGTGCCGCGGCACAAGAACATGGCAGTAACGGGCAGGCGCGGACAAGAAGCGCGCCGCCACCGGCCGGGTTGCCGGGTATTTTTTTGACTGGGAAATGGAAAATCGGGGGCCGCCGGCCAGCCGTTCATGGCGCCGTGCGGAAGTTCTCAAGTGAATGCCTACGCCTGTTGTGTCACGCAGGACGTGGGTCGCGGGAACAAGATGCGGGTCACTCAAACAGAACAAGACACGTCTGTCGATGGGGTCAACGCCGGCGCCACCGCCGGTGCCAGCGAGGCATCCACAGCGCGCAAGGCCGCTGTGAAGGTGCTCGTGATCGACGACTCCAGCACCATCCGCCGGACGGCGGAGATCTTTCTGACGCAGGCAGGCTTCCAGGTCATGCTGGCCGAGGACGGCTTCGAGGCGCTTGCCAAGGTGGGCGACCTCCATCCGGACGTCATCTTCTGCGACATCCTCATGCCGCGGCTCGATGGCTACCAGACCTGCTCCCTGATCAAAAAAAGCCCACGCTTCCACGCCATCCCCGTGATCATGCTGTCGTCCCGCGACGGCGTGTTCGACCGCTCGCGCGGCAAGCTCGTCGGCGCGCACAACCATCTGGCCAAGCCGTTTTCCCGCGAAGCCCTGCTACAGGCGGTGCAGACCTGCCTGGCGGGCTGCGTGCCGGAAGAGGGTGCGGCCGTGGCGGCATGACGCATGCCGCCCGAAGTATCCAGGAATGAAACAATGACCATCAGCAAAATCCTTATCGTCGACGATTCGCCCACCGAAGCCCTGTTCATGTCCGATCTGCTCGGCAAGAAGGGTTTCAAGGTCTCGGTGGCCGGCAACAGCGAACAGGCCATGACGCGCCTCGAGGCCGAAACCTTCGACCTGATCCTGATGGATGTGGTGATGCCGGGCCAGAACGGCTACCAGGCCACCCGCGCGATCAAGCGCGACGACCGTTTCAAGGACATCCCCGTGATCATGTGCACCAGCAAGGGCCTGGAGACGGACCGCATCTGGGGCATTCGCCAGGGCGCGTCCGACTACATCGTCAAGCCGGTGGACGGCGAGGAACTGCTTTCGAAGATCGCCGCGCTGGCGCACTGAGCGCCGCGGCAGCCAAGGGGCCGCAGTGGGCGCGGGTGTCCTGGGACGCCGGCGGTGCCCGCGCACGGCCATGACAACTGGTCTCACCACTGGTTTCCAGGTTTCACCGGTATCCGATCATGAACGCGCCGCGCCAAGACATCCGAACCCGCCAGACTCGCCAGACCCGCCTGCATGACTATCAGGCCATGCTGGCACGGCGCCTGCGCGAGGCGCGCAACCTGCCCGCCGTCGACAGCTACCTGGGCGTGCTGGTGGGCCAGCGCAACTGGCTGCTGCCGCTGATGGACACCGGCGAGGTGCTGGAAATGCGCGCGCCGGCGCCCGTGCCGCTGACGCAGCCGTGGTATCGCGGCCTGGTCAACGCGCGGGGCAACCTGCTGGGCGTGATCGATTTCGGCATGTTCTGCGGCGACGGTCCGACCCCGCTGCAGCCGGGCAGCAAGATCGTGGTGCTGTCGCGCCATGTCGAACGTGCCTGCGGCATCATCGCCACGCGCGTGGTGGGGCTGCGGCACGCCGTGGACCTGACGCCGGCCGGTGGCGCCGAACCCGAAGCCTGGCGCGGTGCCGCCTTCGCGGACCGGGACGGGCGCGACTGGCAGGTGCTGGACATCCGCCAGTTGCTGGATGCGCCCGCCTTCCTGCAGGCCGGCCGCGATGCGGCCTGAGGCCTGACGTCCGGGCACAAGAACCAAACAGAAAACGAACGAACAGAGGGTTGCCATGGGAATCAAGAAGATCAGCCTGGGCCGTCGCACCGCTACCGCCGGTGCCGCTGCCGACGCGGCGGCGCCGCGCGCATCGGTATTCGCCAAGGCCGGCGCGGGCAAGGGTGGCGCGGGCCAGACGCCGGTGGAGAGGATGTCGGGCTGGCTGACGCGCATGCCGTTCTCTTCCCAGCAACGGTTGCTGACCGGCGGCGTGGTGGCGTCGCTGCTGGCGCTGCTGGCATCGGTCTATCTTGATAACCGCCAGGCCAACAACGGCGCGGCGCAGATCGAGATCGCCGGTAACATGCTGATGCACTCGCAGCGTCTGGGTAAAGCGGTGCCGGTGGCGCTGCTCGGCAACGCACAGGCGTTCACGCAGCTGCGCCAGTCCAAGGAACAGCTGACCGCCGACTTGCTGGCGCTGCAGAACGGCAGCGACGAAAAGCACGTGCGTGCCACGTCGGGCCCGGCCGAGCCGCTGCTCGAAAAGGCGTTCGGATCGTGGAAGCGATCGGAAAAGAGCGCGGCCGACGTGCTGGCCCAGCAGCCCATCCTGACCACGATCGGCCAGACGCTGCAGATCTTCAACGCGTCGAACCCCGAACTGCTCGAAGCGGCCGAACAGGTGGCCGCCATCAAGCTGCAGGCCGGATCGAACACCCGCGAGGTGGCCGCGTCCGCGCAGCTGGTGATGCTGACGCAGCGCCTGGGTAAAAACCTGAACGAGTTCCTCTCGGGCGAAGGCGTCAACCCCGAAACCGCGTTCCTGCTGGGCAAGGACACCAACACCTTTCGCGAAACGCTGGACGGGCTGACCAATGGCTCCGAAGCCCTGCGCCTGGCGCCGGCCACCGACGCCGAGACGCGCAACTACCTGCAGCAGCTGTCGCAGCGGTTCGAGGCGGTGCAGAAGACCACGCAGACCATCCTGCAGAACCTGCCGGGCCTGATCGCCGCCAAGCGCGCGCAGCAGCAGATCTTCAACGACAACGAGGCGCTGCGCGCCGAGCTGGCCGAACTGCAGACGTCGTACGCCGAAGGGGCGCGGTTCCGCCCGTGGACTTTTGGCGCGATGGTGGTGTCGGCCGTGGCCACGCTGCTGTGCCTGGCCGGGCTGGCGGCGCTGTACCTGCGCGATTCGCGCGTGCGTGCGCTGGAAGCGGAAGCGCGCGAGCGCGAAGCCGAAGCGCGCCGCCTGGAGGAAAAGCGCAACAACGACGCCACCCAGAAGGCCATTCTGCAGCTGATGAACGAGCTGCAGGACATCGCCGACGGCGACCTGACGCGCCAGGCCACCGTGACCGAGGACATCACCGGCGCCATCGCCGATTCGGTGAACTACACGGTGGAAGAACTGAAGGAGCTGGTGGGCCGCGTGCAGCAGACCGCCGGGCAGGTGCAGCACGCTTCGTCGCAGGTGCAGGACACCTCGGTGCAGCTGGCGGCCACGACCGAAGAGCAGTCGCGCCAGATCCGCCAGACCGGCGAGTCGGTGGTGGAGATGGCGGACCGCATCACGCAGGTATCGCGCGGCGCGGCCGAATCCGCCAACGTGGCGCGTGCGTCGCTGTCGGCGGCCGAACAGGGCCAGCAGGCGGTGCAGAACGCGATCGCGGGCATGAACGACATTCGCGACCAGATTCAGGAAACCTCGAAGCGCATCAAGCGCCTGGGCGAATCGTCGCAGGAGATCGGCGAAATCGTCGAGCTGATCTCGGACATTACCGAACAGACCAACGTGCTGGCACTGAACGCCGCCATCCAGGCGGCTTCGGCAGGCGAAGCGGGTCGCGGCTTCTCGGTGGTGGCGGAAGAAGTGCAGCGCCTGGCCGAACGCTCGGGCGAGGCCACCAAGCAGATTGGCGCGCTGATCCGCACGATCCAGACCGACACGCAGGACGCCGTGCACGCCATGGAGCAGAGCACGGCGGGCGTGGTGGAAGGGGCGCGGCTGTCGGACAACGCCGGCGCCGCACTGGTGGAGATCGGACGCGTGTCTCGCCAGCTGGCCGAGCTGATCGAACAGATCGCGCAGACCACGTCGCACGAGGCGAGCCTGGCCACCAACGTGGCCCATCACATCGAAGGCATCCTGCAGGTGACCGCCCAGACGACGGCCGGCACGCGCCACACCGCCACGTCGGTGCGCCAGCTGACCGCGCTGACCGAAGAACTGCGTAACTCGGTGTCGCGATTCAAGATCGCCTGACGCCCGCCCGTACGTTGACGGCCGCACCGGAACTGGTCATGTCCCTGAATTCCATCCTTACCAGCGACGAGGCCCCCATGGCCGCGTCGCAACCGCATGCCACGCCGGATACGGCCGCAGCCGGGGTGCCGGCTGCCCCCCAGCGCGACTTGTCGGTGCTGGCCTGGCTCGCGCCAAGCCTGCGCACCGCGCTGGACGACGCCGCCAGCGAGCTGGGCCACTATGTCGACGAGATCCGGCAAACGCCGGAAGCACTGGGCGCCCGCGACACCACGTCGCTGCGCCTGGCCGGCCAGCACCTGCACCAGGCCGCCGGCGCCGTGCATATCGTCGGCCTGCGCGGGGTGGATGCCTATTGCCAGGCGCTGCGCCGCCTGCTGGAAGCCGTCGATGCCGGCACCGTGGCCGCCGACGCCGCCATGCTGGCGGTATTCCGCACCGGCGTGCAGGCCCTGGCCGAATACGTCGACGACCTGATGACGGGCGACGCGGAAGACCCGCTGCGCCTGTTCCAGCCCTATGCCGCCGCGCTCTCGCTGATGAAGGAAGAGCGCGTGCATCCGGCCGACCTGTGGCTGGACGAGCTGCAGATGCTGCCCGGCATCTTGCTGCCCACGCGCTCGGCGTCCGCCGTGACGCGCGCGCGCCAGCGTTTCGAGGCCGCGTTGCTGAAGGCGCTGCGCCTGCCCACGCCGTGCACCGAAACGTCGCTGCTGCGCGAGGCCTGGCTGCCGCTGCAGTCGGTGCTCGACGATGTGCGCAACCACGAGCAGGACGCGCGCCGCACCACCGACACGCCCGACCGCGGCATCTGGCACACGCTGGCCCTGGTGTTCCGTGCGCTGGCCCACGGCCTGCTGCCGTCCGATCTGCTGGCCAAGCGTTTTGCCGCCCGCACCCACCTGCTGGTGCGCCAGTACCTGCAGGGCCAGGTGCGTGTGCCGCAGGCGCTGCTCAACGACGCCGTCTTCCTGCTGGTCAGCACCGGCCTGACCCCCGACGGCCCCGAGGACACCACGCCGCCCGTGGTGCAGGCCGCCGTGCAGGTACTGCGCGTCGATATCGCGCGCAGCCTGCAGGCGTACCGGGTAGACCCGGCGCACGTGGTGGCACGGGCCGATTACCGGCAACGCTACTACGGCTGGCTCGATCCGATCGATACCCGCAACCTGCAGCATGCCGCCACCGCCATCGAGCGGGCCGCTGCCGACGACCAGTCGGACTGGGAGCTTGCGCTGGCATCGCTGGCCGAGGCCGCCATGCCGCTGGCGCAGCCGGCGCTGCAGCAATGCCTGACCGCCGCCGCCGCGTACGCGGGCCAGCGGCCGACGGGCGATGCGCTGGGCCGTGGCGGCGTGGCGCTGTTCCTGTCGCGCGCGCTGGCCATGCCGTGGCGCGTCCACGGCAAGTCCGGCCACGCATCGGCGGCCGAGTTCGCCGCGCGCTGCGAGGCGCTGGCCGCCTGCCTGGCCGACGCCGAGGCGGAAGCGCCCGCCTGGCTGGCCGAACTGGTGCAGTCCGCCGGCGCCCAGGCGCAGCGCACCGAAGCCGTGGCGCAGGTGCGTGCCCAGCTGGACAGCGGCGAATCGTGGCTCGATACCTATGACCGCAATGCGGCACGGGCCGATGCGGGCAATGCCCTGGACGATGCCGCACAAGCCTTTGGCGCGCTGCTGGCCTCGGTCGAACGCATCCACGGCAGCGCCGCGCTGCCCGAGGGCATCGACGTCGAGACCGAAGCCGCGCTGGCGTCGGTGCGCTCGGTGCTGCAGCGCCTTGGCGTGCTGCGTGAGACTACCGACCACGCCGCGCGTATCGGGCAGCTGTCGGATATCGCTGCCGAACTGGGCGCGGTCCATGCGTTTGCCGACCTGCTCGAATTTGGCCGCAAGCAGAACGATGCCGCCAGCGACGATCCGTTCGCGCTGCACACGCAACGCCAGGACGCCGCCCCGCAAGGCGCGCTGGGCGCGGCGCGCAGTGCCGCGATGGATGCCATCCGTGTGGCGGCGACTGCGGACGCTCCCGAGATCCAGCGGCTGCGTGCCGCGCTGCAGGCGGTGGCCGACCAGGCTGCCATCGACGACGATGCCGCGCTGCGCCGCCAGGCCAGCGAGGCCACCACGCAGCTGCACGCCTGGCTGGCCGGCAGCGAATCGGCGGCCGAGCGCATGGTGGTGGCGCTGGCCGATCCGTTGCCTGCCGCCGTCGCGCCAGTGGCGGCCGCGCCCGCCGCGTCGATGCCGTCCGATGCCGCCGCGATCGACGCCGAACTGCTGGAAATCTTCCTGTCCGAAGCCGAAGAGGTGCTGGGCAATATCGCCACCGACCTGGCCGGCGGCCTGGATGCCCTGCGCGATACCGACGTGCTGAGCCGTCTGCGCCGGGCCTTCCACACGCTCAAGGGATCGAGCCGCATGGTCGGCCTGAACCGCTACGGCGAAGCCGCATGGGCCGTCGAGCAGGTGATGAACCTGTGGATTGCCGAGGCGCGCGAGCCGGTGCCCGCACTACCCGCCTTGCTGCAACAGGCGCACGACCTGCTGCGCGAATGGGCGCTGGCCCTGCTTGAGGACCCCTCGACGCTGCGCGAGATCGATCCGCTGGTGGATGCCGCGCAGGCGCTGCGCCAGCCGGGCGGCGTGGCAAAGGACGCGGCCGAGGCCGACCCGTTCGGCTCGATCGATTCACTCGATGCGCTGCTGGCGCAGGCATCGGCGCCGCCGGCATCGGTGGACACGCGATTCACGTCCGCCGAGCCTGCGGACGTGTCGGATGGCATCGATATGACCGAGCCCGCCGGAACCGGCGGGGAGACGGCCGCGCTGGACGGCGCCGACGAGGCCGCGCCGGCCGACGACAACGTGCTGCCGTTCCGGCTGTCCGGCGGGCTGGCCGACGAGGACGAGGGCTACAAGGTCATCGGTCCGGTTCGCATTGGCCTGGCGCTGTACAACGTCTACCTGCAGGAAGCCGACGACCTGCTGCGCCAGTTCGCCACGGACCTGTCCGAGTGGCGGCACGAGAACCATCCGTGTCCGAGCGAGCTGGCAATGCGCGTGGCGCACACGCTGCAGGGCAGCGCATCGACGGTCGGGCTGGAGCCGGTACGCGAGATTGCCGAGGCGCTCGAACATCTGCTGTTGCTGCTGGGCCGCCATCCGGTGGTCATGCATCCGGCCGACTTCCGCCTGCTGGACATGGCCGTGGACCGCCTGCGCGCGATGCTGCATCAGTTTGCCGCCGGCATCTGGCCCGATGCCGATGCCTCGCTGTGCCGCGACCTGAACGATTTCGGCGAGCGCGCGCTGGTGCGTCCGCGCGCCGCGCTGCCGGCCGCCCAGTCCACCGGGCAGGAAGGCTCGGTGTCGCAACTGTTTGGTCAGAATTCGACGACGCCGCTGCCCGAGATCGACGCCGATGTGCAGGCGCGGGAGGCGGAACTGCCGCCCGTGAAGCTGACGCCGATCACGTCGCTGCCGCCGGTGTCGGCGCCGGCGGGCCCGGTACTGACACCCGTCACCCCGGTGCAGGACGCCGTGGTGATTTCGCTGCCGACCGCGCCGCGCCATGATTCGATCGCGGTGGCGCACGTCACGCCGCATTCCCCCGACGCGCCCGACATGGCCGGTATGCCGCCCGAGGACACCTCGACCGACGCATCGGCGCTGGACCCTGCGCTGGTCGAGATCTTCCTGGAAGAAGCCCATGGCGCGCTGCCCGATCTCGGCAAGCTGGTGCGCACGTGGGAAGCCTCGCCCGACGACGCGCAGCACGGCGGCCTGATCCTGCGCGGCCTGCACACGCTGAAGGGCAGTGCGCGCATGGCCGGGGCCATGGCGCTGGGCCAGGCGGCCCACGAAATGGAAACGCTGCTCGAAGCCAGCGTGCGCGGCCAGCGCGTGTCGCCGGAGCTGTTCGGCAAGCTGTACGCGTGGTACGACCGCATCCTGGCGCACGTGGACGCGCTGCAGAACGGCCGCCTACTGCCGGTGGACGATGCCGACGTGGTCAACGGCCTGGTCGCCGCGCCCGCCGGCCCCGCCGCGCTGGCGACGCCGGAGGCCCTGGGCCATGCGGCGACGCAAGGCGCGCCGCAGCACGCGGTAGCCCCGGTGGCGCCGCTGATGCCGGCTACCCCGGCCGCCTTGCCGACCGACGCCGACCGCCAGCGGGCACTGGTGCGCGTGCAGGCCCGCGCGCTGGACACGCTGATCAACGACGCCGGCGAAGTGAGCGCGACGCGCGCCCGCCTGGACAGCGAACTGGAAGCATTGCGCAGCTATCTGGGCGAACTGAACGACAACGTCGCCCGTCTGCGCATGCAGCTGCGCGAGATCGAGATCCAGGCCGAAACGCAGATGGCGTCGCGGATCGCCGACCAGCAGCACAACCAGGAATTCGATCCGCTGGAATTCGACCGCTTCACGCGCTTCCAGGAGCTGACGCGGATGATGGCCGAGTCGGTCAACGACGTGGCCACCGTGGAGCAGAACCTGCAGCGCGGCTTCGACCGCGCGTCGGGCGACCTGGCGGCGCAGGCGCGGCTGACGCGTGGCCTGCAGCGCGGCCTGATGCAGGCGCGCATGGTGCAGTTCGATGCGCTGGCCGAACGTCTGTACCGCGTGGCACGCCAGTCGGCCACCGAGACCGGCAAGGAAGTGCGCCTGCTGATCAAGGGCGGTACCGTGGAAATCGACCGCTCGGTGCTGGACCGCATGGCCGGGCCGATCGAGCACCTGATCCGCAACGCCGTGGTGCATGGCATCGAGCCGGCCGACGTGCGGCGAGCGGCGGGCAAGTCGGCCACCGGCGCGCTGACGCTGGAAGTGCAGCAGGAAGGCAACGAGGTGGTGCTGACGTTCTTTGACGACGGCGGCGGCCTGAACCTGTCGCGCATCCGCGAGCGTGCCGTGGCGCGCCAGCTGATGGCCCCCGACGAAGACGCCAGCGAGGCCCGCCTGACCGAAATGATCTTCGCGCCGGGCTTCTCGACTGCCGACGCGGTGTCCGAACTGGCTGGCCGTGGCGTCGGGATGGACGTGGTGCGGGCCGAAACGGTGGCACTGGGCGGCCGTATTACACTGTCGACCGAAGCCGGCCGTGGCACCAGCTTCACGGTGCACCTGCCGCTGACCACGGCGATCACGCAGGTGCTGCTGGTGTCGCTGGGCGGACGCCTGTTCGCCATGCCGAGCGGCATGATCGACCAGGTCCACCAGTTGCGCGAGAAGCCGCTGCTGGAGGCCTACAACGCCGGGCGCTTCAGCGCCGCCGGCATCGAGGTGCCGTTCTTCTACTTTGGCGCGCTGCTGGAGGAAACCGCCGGCATGGCGTCGGGCCGCAAGTATTCCCCGGTGGTGGTGGTGCGCTCGGGTGCCGAGCGCGTGGCCGTGCACGTGGACGACGTGCTGGGCAACCGGGAAGTGGTGGTGAAGCACATCGGCCCGCATCTGGCCCGGATGGAAGGCATTGCCGGCGCGACTACGCTGGGCGATGGCGAGATCGTGCTGATCTACAACCCGGTGGTGCTGGCCCAGCGTTGGGAGCGCGAGCGCGGCGCCACGGCGCCGGCCAGGCCGGTGCTGGCCGCGCTGCAACACGGCGGCCAGACCGGCGCGGTGGCCGAGTTCATCGACGCTGGCGCGGCGGTGCCCGTGCCGGGGCTGATGACGCAGCCGACCGTGATGGTGGTGGACGATTCGCTGACCGTGCGCAAGGCCAGCCAGCGCCTGCTCACGCGCGCCGGCTACCAGGTGGTGCTGGCACGCGATGGCGTGGACGCGCTGCGCCAGTTGCAGGAAGTGATGCCCGACGCGATGCTGGTCGATATCGAGATGCCGAACATGGACGGCTTCGACCTGACGCGCAACGTGCGGGCCGATGCCCGCACCAGCCGCATGCCGCTGGTCATGATCACGTCGCGTACGGCGGAGAAGCATCGCCGCTATGCGGCCGAGATCGGCGTGAACGTCTACCTGGGCAAGCCGTTCAACGAAGACGAACTGCTGCGCACGCTGCAGCAGCTGATCGGCGAGAAGGCCGCCGCCACCGCATCGTCAGTGGCGCAGATGCTGGGCGAGGCGTAAGCCGCCCAGCCTGTGTTGGCGCCCCTCTCCCGCACGGCGGGAGAGGGGAGGTGCAAACTCAATCCTGCTTCTGATTCACCATCCGCACCGGCACCGACAGCGTCAGTGCCGCGCCCACCACCATGCAGGCGGCCAGCAGGTACATGCCCGAGTCCGTGCTGTGCGTCATGTCCTTGAGCCAGCCGACCGCGTAGGGGCTGATAAAGCCCGCCAGGTTGCCCAGCGAGTTGATCAGTGCAATGCCGGCGGCGGCGCCCGTGCCGGCCAGGAAGGCCGTGGGCAGGCTCCAGAACAGCGGCAGCGTGGTCAGGATGCCGACGGTGGCCAGCGTCAGCGCCACCATGGCCATCGTCGTATCGCCATGCCACTGCACCGACAGCACCAGACCGAGCGCGCCGAGCAGTGCCGGCACGGCGATATGCCAGCGGCGCTCGCCGCGGCGGTCGGCGCTATAGGCAAACAGGATCATGCCCACCACGGCGCAGCCATACGGAATGGCGGTGAGCAGGCCCACGTCGAGCGCGCCCTTGACGCCGGTCTGCTTGATGATCGTCGGCAGCCAGAAGCTCACGCCGTACAGGCCCATCACGAAGCTGAAGTAGATCGCGCTCATCAGCCAGACGCGCGGGCTGGACAGCACCTGCGTGACGGGCGGATCTTCCTTGTGCTGGTCTTCGGCCGCGATATTGCGCTGGAGCAGCGCCTTTTCGTCGTCGCTCAGCCACCTGGCGTGGGCGATGCGGTCGTCCAGGTACAGCAGCACGCAGATGCCCACCAGGATCGACGGGATGCCTTCGACCAGGAACATCCACTGCCAGCCGGCCCAGCCATTGCGGCCGTCGAACGACTGCATGATCCAGCCCGACAGCGGGCCGCCGATCACCCCCGACAGCGCGATGGCCGTCATGAAGAACGTGGTGGTGCGCCCGCGCCGGCTGGCCGGATACCAGTAGGTCAGGTACAGGATGATGCCCGGGAAGAAGCCGGCTTCGGCGATACCCAGCAGGAAGCGCAGCACGTAGAACATCGTCGGCGTGGTGACGAACATCATGGCCGCCGAGATCAGGCCCCACGTGATCATGATCCGGGCGATCCAGAGCCGTGCGCCCACCTTGTGCAGGATCACGTTGCTCGGCACTTCGAACAGGAAATAGCCGATGAAGAAGATGCCGGCGCCGAGCCCGTAGATGGTTTCGCTGAATTGCAGGTCGTTGAGCATCTGCAGCTTGGCAAAGCCCACGTTGACGCGGTCCAGGTAGGCCACGACGTAGCAGAGCAGCAGGAACGGCACCAGGCGCCACGTCACCTTGCGGTAAGTGGCGTCCTCGAAGGCGGCGTCGCGCGCGCCGGCGTTGACTGCGGTGGTTGTCATCGGTGTCTCCTCGTTGGGATGTGGTTCTAGTTGTGTTGCGGATGCCCGCGGATGGTCAGACGCAGCGGCCGCCATCCACCTCGATGCAGGTGCCGGTGATGAAGCTGGCGTCGTCCGACGCCAGGTACAGGCAGGCATTGGCCACGTCCTGCGGCGTGGACATGCGCCCCATGGGGATGGTGGCCAGGAACCGGGCACGGTTCTCGGGGGTGTCGGGCACGCCCATGAACTGCTCCAGCAGGCCCGTGGCGCCGATCACCGGGTTCACGCAGTTGACGCGGATGTTGTCGGGGCCCAGTTCGGCGGCCATGGCCTTGCTGGCCACGATCACGGCGCCCTTGCTGCCGTTGTACCAGACCAGGCCGGGGCGCGGCCGGATGCCGGCCGTCGAGGCCACGTTGACGAAGTTGCCGCCGCCACGCTGGCGGAAGTGCGGGATGAAATGGTGCGCCGACCAGTAGATGCTCTTTACGTTGACCGCGTAGACACGGTCGAACTCTTCCTCGGTGACTTCCAGGATCGGCTTGTTGCGATGGGTGGTGCCGGCATTGTTGACCACACAGTGGACGTCGCCAAAGGCGGCCAGCGTGGCATCCCGCATGGCAGCCACGTCGTCGCCGCGCGATACGTCGGCGCGCACCGCGTCGGCCTTGCCGCCCGCGTCGCGGATGGCCGCCGCCACGCGATGCGCGGCGTCGAGGTTCAGGTCGGCCACCATCACGCTGGCGCCCTCGCGCGCGAATGTCTGCGCGATGCCTTCGCCAAAGCCCGAGCCGCCGCCCGTCACTACCGCTACCTTGCCAGCCAGTCTGGTCATTGCCTTGTCTCCAGTTGGGTGAAGCCCGGCGCGGTCTGTTGCCGCACTACGGGCGGAACATCGGAATTGTCTTAATCAGTGGAAGGGGCCTTTGTTCTGCAGGGCGTTGGCTACCATCATGATGCCGAGCAGGAAGGGCAGGGCCACGTACATGCACCAGTGGACGCGGTCGCCCACGGTGTCGCCCCACTTGCGCTTGAACACCTGCAGGCGGGGCATGCCGGACGGATTGGTGGCGCGCTTGTTTCGCACATGCCACGCCATCCAGAAAAAGAAGATGGCGAAGGCGACCGATAGAAAGTTGATGCTACCCATGTTGAATGGCGATGGTTTTCAGAGTGGTGAATCCGTACAGGGCCTCGAAGCCCTTCTCGCGGCCATAGCCCGACTGGCCTGTGCCGCCGAACGGCAGCTCGACGCCGCCGCCGGCGCCATAGTTGTTGATGAAGACCTGGCCGGCCCGCAGCTTGCGCGCCAGCCGCATCTGGCGGCCGCCGTCGCGCGTCCAGACCCCGGCCACCAGGCCATACGCGGTGCCGTTGGCCAGGCGGATGGCCTCGTCCTCGGTATCGAACGGCATGGCGGCCAGCAGCGGCCCGAACACTTCTTCCTGGGCCAGCCGGTGCGTGGCGGGCACGTCGCGGAACAGCATCGGCACCTGGTAGTAGCCGGACTCCGGCGCCTCGCCCACGATCTGGCCCTGGGCCATCACGGCAATGCCGTCGTGCTGGGCATCGGATACGAAATCCCACACGCGCTGCTGCTGCTTGCGGCTGATCAGCGGGCCGCATTCCAGATCCAGCGCCGACGGGCCGACACGCAGCGACTCGAACACGCCCGACAGCCGGTCGAGCAGGGCCTCGTAGACGGGCCGCTCCACCAGCAGGCGGCTGCCGGCCGAGCAGGTCTGGCCGGCATTCTGCACGATGCCGTTGACCACCACGGGCAGCAGCGCGTCGAGGTCGGCATCGGCAAACACCACCTGCGGCGACTTGCCGCCCAGTTCCAGCGTCACCGGCACATGGTTCTCGGCGGCCAGTTGCGACACGAGCTTGCCGGTGTCCGGCGACCCCGTGAACGAAATATGGTTGATCCCCGGATGGCGGGCCAGCGCCGCGCCCGCCTCGTGGCCGTAGCCGGTGACGATGTTCAGCGCGCCCTCGGGCAGCCCGGCTTCGGCAGCCAGTTCGGCCACGCGCAGGATCGACAGGCAGGCGTCCTCGGCGGGCTTCACCACGCAGGCGTTGCCGGTGGCCAGCGCCGCGCCCACGCTGCGGCCGAAGATCTGCAGCGGGTAGTTCCAGGGGACGATGTGGCCGGTCACGCCATGGGGTTCACGCACGGTGAGTACCGTGTAGCCGGTGGTGTAGGGAATGGTCTCGCCGTGCAGCTTGTCGGCCGCGCCCGCGTAGAACTCGAAATAGCGGGCCACGGCGCGGGCGTCGGCGCGGGCCTGGCGCAGCGGCTTGCCGGTGTCGCGCGCTTCCAGCGCGGCCAGTTCGTCCTCGTGCTCGATCAGCTTGAGCGCCACGCGGTTCAGCAGGCGCACGCGGTCTGCCGGGTTCATCGCGCCCCACTGGCCTTCGAAAGCCTGGCGGGCGGCGCGGACGGCCACGCTGATATCGGTGGCGTTGCCGCGGGCGATCTCGGCGAACGGCTCGCCGTTGGAGGGGTCGAACACCTTGATGCGCAGGCCGGAATCGGGGGCGATCAGGCGATTGGCGACGAAATGCTGGGCATGCATGCAGGTCTCCACGGCTCCGGTTATGGAGCAAATGCTGAAATCGGGAATGCCGCATTATCGCGCACCGCGCCGGGCGTGCAAGGCATCAAGCGCCACACGGCGTGGCGGCGGGTGTCAGGCTGCGGTCAGGGCCGACCCGCTATAATGCCGCCCATCCCATTCCACAGGTATTCGGAGAACTCGCATGAGCTTCAACCTCGTCTCCCCGGGCAAGGACCTTCCCAACGATTTCAACGTCATCATCGAGATCTCCGCGCAAAGCGATCCGGTGAAGTACGAGGCCGACAAGGAAACCGGCCTGCTGTTCGTGGACCGCTTCATCGGCACGGGCATGCGCTACCCGGCCAACTACGGCTTCATCCCGCAGACGCTGTCGGGCGACGGCGACCCGGTGGATGTGCTGGTGCTGACCCCGTTCCCGATCCTGGCCGGTGCCGTCGTGCGCTGCCGCGCCCTGGGCATGCTGAAGATGACCGACGAGTCGGGCGTGGACGCCAAGCTGGTGGCCGTGCCGGTGGACAAGCTGAGCCCTGCCACCGCCCACATCAAGGGCCTGTCGGATGTGGCGCAAAATACGCTCGACCAGATCAAGCACTTCTTTGAGAACTACAAGGCACTCGAAGCAGGCAAGTGGGTCAAGGTCGAAGGCTGGGCCGGCATCGAGGAAGCCCACAAGGAAATCACCGACGGCGTGGCGAACTTCAAGAAGTAATCGCGTCGCTGCCGATGGTCCGAGGAAAACCCCGCTTCACGGCGGGGTTTTTTGTTGGGGCGATGATCGGCGGCAAGGCGAGGCACCGGACCAGGCCCTAAGCTTCCGGCCGATCCCCACAACCAAATGGAGTACCGATGCCTGTCCAACAAGGCACCGCGACCGCGCCCGACGCGGCCACATTCGCCCGCTATGACGCGGTGGCCATCGCGTTCCACTGGCTGATGTTCGTGCTGGTGGCCGTGGCGTACGCCGCGATCGAACTGCGCGGCTTTACCGACAAGGGCACCGCCGCGCGCATGGTGGCCATGGAAGTCCACAAGTGGTCGGGCGCGCTGGTGCTGGCGTTGATCGTGCCACGCCTGCTCTGGCGTGCGGTGCGCGGTGCCCCGGCGCCCGAAGCGTATCCGCGCCTGGGCCAGCTGGCCGGGGCGGCCGTGCACGGCCTGCTGTACCTGTTCCTGGTGGCGCAGCCCATCCTGGGCATCCTGATGATGAACGCGGCCGGACGCGAATTGATGCTGCCGGGCACGGACATCGGCTTGCCGCCGCTGATCGCGCCCGACGCCGCGCGCAAGGACTGGCTGGGCGAGATCCACGAGACGATAGGCAACGCCTTCTATCTGGTGATCGGCCTGCACGCGATGGCCGCGCTGTTCCACCACTACATGCTCGGCGACAACACGATGCGGCGGATGCTGCCGCGCCGATAGGCTGGCAGGCGGGCCCGGTGTGCCTCAGTCGCCGCCGCCCGCCGGCCGCGCAAACGGATTGCGGTCGTTCAGCTCGTCCAGGTAGGCATCCATGCCCTGGCGCTCGCGCTCCAGGAAGCGTTCCACGGCGTCGGCAAAGGACGGATGGGCCAGCCAGTGCGCCGAACGGGTGGCCACGGGCAGGAAGCCGCGCGCCATCTTGTGCTCGCCCTGCGCCCCGCCTTCGAACGTGCCGATGCCCTCGGCGATGCAGAACTCCAGCGGCTGGTAGTAGGCTGTCTCGAAATGCAGGCAGGGGTGGTGTTCCAGCGCCCCCCAGTAGCGGCCATACAGTGTGCTGACCGCCGGATCGGCATCGTAGACCAGCAGGGCGCTGGCGATATCGGCGCCGTTGCGCGTGGCGATGACGAGCAGCAGGTTCTCCGGCATCGCCTCGCCAATGCGCCGGAAGAAATCCAGGTTCAGGTAGGGTGTGGAATGGTGCTCGCGGTACGTCTGCCGGTAGCAGCCGTTGAAGAACTTCCAGGCCGCGTCGTCGATCGCCGCACCGCGCAACTGGCGGAACGTGATGCCGGCCTCGGCGACGCGCCGCCGCTCGGCGCGGATGTTCTTGCGCTTCTTCTGCGACAGCGTGGCCAGAAAGGCGTCGAAGTCCGCGTAGCCCGGGTTGGTCCAGTGGAACTGCACGCCGTGGCGCATCATCATGCCGGCCTCCTGCATCAGGTCGGCCTCGTGGTCGGACGGAAACAGGATGTGCAGCGACGACAGCTGGCTTTCCTCGGCCAGCGCCAGCGCGAACCGCAGCAGCACCGTGCGCGCCAGGTCGTCCTCGGCCAGCAGCCGGGCGCCGCGCACCGGCGTGAACGGCACCGCCGCCAGCCACTTCGGGTAGTAGTCGAGCCCGTGCTGGCGATAGGCGTCGGCCCAGGCCCAGTCGAAGACGTATTCGCCATACGAGTGGGACTTGGCATAGAGCGGCATGGCCGCCGCCAGGCGGTCGCGCCCCGGGCCGTTGCCGTCGGGCACCCAGAGCGTCAGGAAGCGGGGCGACCAGCCGGTGGCGTCGGTGGCGCTGCCGCTGGCGTGCAGGGCGTGCAGGAAGGCGTGGCGCAGGAACGGCGTGGGTTCGGTCTGTGCGGCCAGCAGCGCGTCCCAGGCGGCGGCATCGATTTCGGCAAGGTCCAGCACGATTTCCGTGCGGTAGTTGGGGCGCGAATCACTCATGGACGGGTGGGCATAGGTGCCGGGCGAGTCTACCGGAATTGAAATTGTGCTGCAGGCGTCGTCAGCGTGACGCTGACGCCGGCCTGGCGCAGGGCGTCGTAGAATGCGCATATCCGTTTTCCGATGTCCACTCCCCCGACGTGCCTTCCCGGTACGGGTCCAGACATGACGCACCCCACGCACCCCACGCACCCCTTCTTCAACCTCTATTCCCACGGCTTTGCGCGCGTGGCCGTTGGCGTGCCCGAGTGCCGCGTGGCCGATCCCGCCTACAACGCCGAACAGACCCTTGCCCTGGCGCGCCAGGCCGCCGACGGCGGCGCCGTGCTGGTGGCGTTTCCCGAACTGGGCCTGCCGGCCTATACCTGTGACGACCTGTTCCACCAGCGCGCGCTGCTGCGCGAATGCGAGCTGGCGCTGCAGGCCATCGTCGAAGCCTCGGCCGGCATCGGCGCCGCCATGATCGTCGGCATGCCGGTGCTGGTGGAGCACCAGCTGTTCAATTGCGCCGTGGTGGTGGCCAACGGCGTGGTGCAGGGCGTGGTGCCGAAGACCTACCTGCCGAACTACTGGGAATTCTACGAGGCGCGCCAGTTCAGCAGTGCCGACTGTGCGGCCGTCGACACGGTGTCGCTGCTGGGCGCCGAAGTGCCGTTCGGGGCGAACCTGTTGTTCGAGATCGAGAATATCCCGTTCTTCCGCTTCCATGCCGAAATCTGCGAGGACGTCTGGGTGCCGATCCCGCCGTCGTCGTTTGCGGCGCTGGCCGGCGCCACGGTGCTGGTGAACCTGTCGGCGTCGAATATCGTGGTCGGCAAGTCGGGCTACCGCCATCAGCTGGTGTCGCAGCAGTCGG
Organism: Cupriavidus sp. 86D6; assembly: GCF_057815095.1. Taxonomy (NCBI): domain Bacteria; kingdom Pseudomonadati; phylum Pseudomonadota; class Betaproteobacteria; order Burkholderiales; family Burkholderiaceae; genus Cupriavidus; species Cupriavidus sp. 86D6. The sequence goes on from NZ_JBYPSB010000002.1 coordinate 393,709, forward strand.
CGCGCTGCCTGGCGGCCTACCTCTACACGTCGGCCGGCAAGGGCGAGTCGACCACCGACCTGGCCTGGGACGGCCAGGCGCTGATCTACGAAAACGGCGAGCTGCTGGGCGAATCGGAGCGTTTTGCCGACACCTCGCACCTGCTGTTCGCCGATATCGACCTGGAGCGCCTGTCGCGCGAGCGCATGCACCAGACGTCGTTCGGCCAGTCGGTGCGCCGGCACAAGGAAGAGGTCGAGAAGTTCGACGTGGTGGCTTTCCAGGTGGCACTGCCGACCGCGCAGGCGCTGCCGCTGGAGCGCAAGGTCGAGCGGTTCCCCTATGTGCCGGCCGACCCGCGCCGCCGCGACGAACGTTGCATGGAGGTCTACAACATCCAGGTGCAGGCGCTGGTGCAACGGCTGTCGTCAAGCCGCATCCAGAAAGTGGTGATAGGCGTGTCGGGCGGGCTCGATTCCACGCATGCGCTGCTGGTCTGCGCCAAGGCGATGGACCGCCTTGGCCTGCCGCGCGCCAATATCCTGGCCTATACGATGCCTGGGTTCGCCACCAGCGACCGCACGCTGAAGCAGGCGCGCGAACTGATGCAGGCCGTGGGCTGCACGGCGCGCGAGATCGACATCCGGCCAAGCTGCCTGGCCATGCTGAAGGATCTGGATCACCCCTATGCTCGGGGCGAGCCGGTCTATGACGTCACGTTCGAGAACGTGCAGGCCGGCGAGCGCACCAACCACCTGTTCCGGCTGGCCAACCATAACGGCGCGATCGTGATCGGCACCGGCGATCTCAGCGAACTGGCGCTGGGCTGGTGCACCTATGGCGTGGGCGACCACATGTCGCACTACAACGTCAACGCCAGCGTGCCCAAGACGCTGATCAGCCACCTGGTGCGCTGGGTGGCCGAGACCAGCCAGATCGGCAAGGGCGGCGAGGACGTGCTGCTGGCGGTGCTGGACACCGATATCAGCCCCGAACTGGTGCCGGGCGCCCCCGCCGCCAACGGGCAGGACGAGGCGCCTGGGCAGAAGACCGAGCAGATCATCGGGCCGTACGAACTGCAGGATTTCAACCTGTACTACACGCTGCGCTATGGCTATGCGCCGTCCAAGGTCGCATTCCTGGCGCTGCACGCGTGGGGCGACGTGGCGCGCGGCACGTGGCCGAACGGGCCGCATGTCGCCCGTAACAGCTATCAACTGCCGGAAATCAAGCGCATCCTCGGGATTTTCGTCGACCGGTTCTTCCGGACCAGCCAGTTCAAGCGGTCGTGCATCCCGAACGCGCCCAAGGTGGGGTCGGGCGGATCGCTGTCGCCGCGCGGCGACTGGCGGGCGCCCAGCGACGGCGAGTCGGTCGTGTGGGTCCGGGATCTGGCCCGGATTCCGGATCAGGCGGACTAATTGTCCTGGCGTCTGGCACGCCGATTGCGGGCAATGTGGGACTTCTCGCAATCGGCGTGTGGTGTTTCGGGCTAGAATCTGACATCTTCCGACACCTTTAGAGACAGAGGCCAGCCATGAAGCAGATTACCGCCATCATCAAACCGTTCAAGCTTGACGAAGTGCGCGAAGCACTGGCCGACGTGGGCGTGACCGGTCTGACGGTGACCGAGGTAAAGGGGTTTGGCCGCCAGAAAGGTCATACCGAGCTGTACCGCGGCGCCGAGTATGTGGTCGACTTCCTGCCGAAGATCAAGATCGAAGTGGTGGTGGCTGAGAACCAGCTGGACACCGTGCTCGATGCCATCGTCAAGGCCGCCCACACGGGCAAGATTGGCGACGGCAAGATCTTCGTGACCGAAATCGAACGCGTGATCCGCATTCGTACCGGCGAACAGGACGAAGCGGCGGTCTGAGCGACACCACGTTTGAAGAGAAACCGGCTTATGGGCCGGTTTTTTTATGCCTGTGCGCGGCTAACTCGGCAGCTTCCATCCGAACTGGACCGACAGCAGCCGCATTCCCATCGTCACCAGCGCTCCGGACAGCAGCGCCACCTCCTGGTCGGCGCGCAGCCACGTCAGCCCCACGTAGACCCAGCAGCCCACGAACGAACAGCTGGCATAGGGCGAGCGGTCGCGCAGGATCATCGGCACTTCGTTGCACAGCACGTCGCGCAGCACGCCGCCAAACACGGCGGAGATGATGCCCATCATCACGGCCACGGTCGGGGTCATCTGCGCCACCAGCGCCAGCGACGTGCCCGTGACCGAGAACAGCCCCAGGCCGATGGCATCGGCCACCAGCATCGCGCGGTCGGACGCCACGGTGCTGACCACCCGGAACACCATCGCCGCGCCAATCGACATCGCAAAGATCAGCAGCACGTAGTATTCGTGCTCGACCCAGTAGAACGGCCGCCGGTCCAGCAGCACGTCGCGCACGGTGCCGCCGCCAAAGGCGGTGGCGAAGGCCACGATGAACGTGCCCACAGCGTCCAGCCTTTGCTTGCGGGCATCGACCACGCCCGACACGGCGAACGCCAGTACCCCGGTGATCTCCATGACATGGAGGATCAGGGGCAGCCGCCCCATCAGCAGATCGAACGGCAGGTGAAGGTGCATAGGGGGCGTCAGGCTTTGGGCTGGCGCAGCAGGACCATCAGGGCGCCCGCGCCGCCTTGCGACTCGCGGGCCTGGACGAAAGCGATCACTTCTTCCTTCTGCACCAGCCAGCTGCGGACCTTGCCCTTGAGCACGGGCAGCTTGTCCGGCGAGCCGATGCCCTTGCCGTGGATCACCCGTACGCAACGCACGCCGTTGCGTACCGAGCGGCGCAGGAAACTGGCCAGCGCCTCGCGGGCTTCGTCGCTGCGCAGGCCGTGCAGGTCCACCTTGTCCTGCGGCACCCACTCGCCACGGCGCAGCTTTTTGATCACATCCTCGCCGATGCCGGGCCGGCGGAACGACATGGTTTCGTCGATATCGAGCAGGTTCTCGACGTCGAACTCGTCCGACAGCGACGCTGCCAGCACCGCCTTGTCATTGAGCTGGGTCTGTACCGGAATGGGGGCAGGCGCCTTGGCGGCATGCTGCACGCGATTGCGGTCGCGCAGGGAGCTGACCGAGCCGATACTGGACCGGAAGACATTGGCCTCTTCCTCGGCCCGCCGCGCAGCGGCCTCGGCAGCCTTGCGTTCGGCCTCGCGGCGCTCGGCATCGGCCTTGAGGCCGTCACGCACCACGGCCAGGTCGTGCAGGCCGAATCGCTTGGGTGGGGTTTTGGCGCCTTGCGACATAGCAGAATCTCTGGAATCTCGGCACCGATTATAAGGAAATCGGGGACGGCCGCTGCAAGGCGGGCGTCCCCGTAGGCGTCGCGCCGGGGCCGACCAGCGGCCGACCGGCGGGAAGTTACTTCAGTGCTTCCACATAACGCTGGGCGTCCAGCGCGGCCATGCAGCCCGTGCCGGCGCTGGTGATGGCCTGGCGATAGACGTGATCCTGCACGTCACCGGCGGCGAACACGCCCGGGATGCTGGTGGCCGTGGCATCGCCCGACAGGCCGCTCTTGGTCACGATGTAGCCGTTTTTCATTTCCAGCTGGCCCACGAACAGGTCGGTGTTCGGCTTGTGGCCGATGGCCACGAACACGCCCGAAAGCTTGAGATCCTCGGTCTTCGTGGTGTCCTTGGTGCTGCGGATACGCAGGCCGGTCACGCCGGACTGGTCGCCCAGCACTTCGTCGAGCGTATGGTCGTAGCGCAGTTCCACGCGGCCTTCCTTGACGCGCTGGAGCAGGCGGTCCACCAGGATCGGCTCGGCGCGGAACTTGTCGCGGCGGTGGATCACGGTAACCTTGCTGGCGATATGCGACAGGTACAGCGCCTCTTCCACGGCCGTATTGCCGCCGCCGATCACGGCCACTTCCTGGTTCTTGTAGAAGAAACCGTCGCAGGTGGCGCAGGCGGACACGCCGCGGCCCATGAAGCTTTCTTCCGACGGCAGGCCCAGGTACTGTGCCGAGGCGCCGGTGGCGATGATCAGTGCGTCGCAGGTGTACTCGCCGGCGTCGCCGATCAGCCGGATCGGCTTCTCGGTCAGGTTGGCCGTATGAATGTGATCGAAAATGATTTCGGTGTTGAAACGCTCGGCATGCGCCAGGAATCGCTGCATCAAGTCCGGGCCCTGGACGCCGTTAGCGTCAGCGGGCCAGTTTTCCACGTCGGTCGTGGTCATCAGCTGGCCGCCCTGGGCCAGGCCGGTGATCAGCACCGGGTTCAGGTTGGCGCGGGCCGCGTAGACGGCGGCGGTGTAGCCGGCCGGGCCGGACCCGAGAATCAGCACTTTTGCGTGTTTTGCGGACATGATGCGTTCCTGTAGACAGCAAGTGAGCCGGTGCGGCATTCGCCCCGGTGTCACTCGAAACCGCCATTATATGTGGCGCGGCGTTTGCCGACTGTTGCAAATTCCAATGAAGGCGATAGGGGCGGGCGAGGTTAAAATGGCCGCCATCGTCCACTTCGCACGATCGAACAGACCCTGACGCATGGCTCGCGCTACCACGACTACCCGGACCGACCCGTCGGCACTTCCATCGCGCATCGGCAAGCTGCTTGGCGAGGTGCGCTGGTTCCTGCTGCTTGCCGTGACGCTCGGCTTCCTGTGCGTGCTGGCCAGCTACAGCAAGGCGGACCCCGGCTGGTCGCATGCCAGCCAGGTGTCCGATATCCGCAACCTTGGCGGCCGCGTGGGCGCCTGGGTGGCCGATATCCTCTTCTTCATCTTCGGCTTTTCGGCCTACTGGTGGAGCGTGCTGCTGATGCGCCGCTGCTGGCGCGGCTGGCGCGTGCTGACCGCCGAACTGCCCGAGCGCATGCCAGAACCCCAGCACAGCACCGCCGTCAGCTGGATCGGGTTTGCGCTGACGCTGGTGTCCAGCATGGGCCTGGAAGCCATCCGCATGTACCCGCTGCGCTCGGCCCTGCCGCGCGCCCCCGGTGGCGTACTGGGCGACCTGCTCGGCGGCTGGCTGCAGCTGGCGCTGGGTTTCTCGGGCGCCACGCTGCTGCTGCTGCTGATGTTTGCCATCGGCCTGTCGTTGTTCTTCCATTTCTCGTGGCTGTCGGTGGCCGAGCACGTGGGCGGCTTTGTCGAGACGCTGTTCATGGGCTTCAAGGCCCGCCGCGAGAAGAAGCAGGACCGCATCATCGGCGCGGCCGCCAAGGTGGAACGTACCGAAACTGTTGAAGTGCAGCGCGTGAAGCACGAAGAAGCTGCGCCGGTGCAGATCGTGCGCCAGCAGGCCGTGCCCAAGCACGAGCGCGTGGAGCGCGAGAAACAGCAGCCGCTGTTTGCCGATATCCAGGATACGGACCTGCCGCCGCTGTCGCTGCTGGACGCCGTGCCGACCCAGCAGGAAACGGTGAGCGCCGAGACGCTGGAATACACGTCGCGCCTGATCGAGAAGAAGCTCAAGGACTTTGGCGTCGAGGTCAAGGTCGTGGCCGCCTATCCGGGCCCCGTGATCACGCGCTACGAGATCGAGCCGGCTACGGGCGTGAAGGGCAGCCAGGTGGTGAATCTGGCGCGCGACCTGGCGCGCAGCCTGTCGCTGGTGTCGATCCGCGTGGTCGAGACGATCCCGGGCAAGAACTACATGGGCCTGGAACTGCCGAATCCGAAGCGCCAGACCGTGCGCCTGGCGGAAATCCTGGGCTCGCAGGTCTACAACGAGAGCGTGTCGAGTCTGACCATGGCGCTGGGCAAGGACATTGCCGGCAAGCCGATGGTGGCCGACCTGGCCAAGATGCCGCACTGCATGGTGGCCGGTACCACGGGCTCGGGCAAGTCGGTGGGCATCAACGCGATGATCCTGTCGCTGCTTTACAAGGCCCGCGCCGACCAGGTGCGCCTGATCCTGATCGACCCGAAGATGCTCGAAATGAGCGTCTACGAGGGCATTCCGCACCTGTTGTGCCCGGTGGTGACCGACATGCGCCAGGCCGGCAACGCGCTGAACTGGGCGGTGGGCGAGATGGAGCGCCGCTACAAGCTCATGAGCAAGCTGGGGGTGCGCAACCTGGCCGGCTACAACAAGAAGATCGACGAGGCCGCGGCAAAGGAAGAGAAGATTCCGAACCCGTTCAGCCTGACGCCGGACGCCCCGGAGCCGCTGGACAAGCTGCCGACGATCGTCATTGTGATCGACGAACTGGCCGACCTGATGATGGTGGTGGGCAAGAAGGTCGAGGAGCTGATCGCCCGCATCGCGCAAAAGGCCCGTGCCGCCGGCCTGCACCTGGTGCTGGCGACGCAGCGGCCGTCGGTGGACGTGATTACCGGCCTGATCAAGGCCAATGTGCCGACGCGTATCGCGTTCCAGGTCAGCAGCAAGATCGATTCCCGCACGATCCTGGACCAGCAGGGCGCCGAGGCGCTGCTGGGCATGGGCGACATGCTCTATTTGGCGCCCGGCACTGGCATGCCCGTGCGGGTGCACGGCGCGTTCGTGTCCGACGATGAAGTCCACCGCGTGGTCGAGAAGCTCAAGGAGGGCGGCGAGGCCAACTATATCGAAGGCATCCTCGAAGGCGGGCTGGTCGATGGCGATGGCGCGGGCGACAGCCTGGGCGGTGGCGCCGGCATCGGCGGCGCAGGCGGTGGCGAGGCCGATCCGCTCTATGACCAGGCCGTGGAAGTGGTGATCAAGAACCGCCGGGCGTCGATTTCGCTGGTGCAGCGGCATCTGCGCATCGGCTACAACCGCGCCGCACGGCTGCTGGAAGATATGGAAAAGGCCGGTCTGGTCTCGGCCATGTCGGGCAACGGCAACCGCGACATCCTGGTGCCGGCCGGCAGCAGCGCCACGGCCGACGACTGACGCCGCAGCATTCCGCACAGACTGAAGTGACGGGTAATATACCGTTACGCCCGTCACAGCCTGTCGCGGAATTGCCAGTCCGGGGCGTGCTCTAATCGGACATCAGCCAAATCGTAAGGGAACGATCCATGCGACATCGCATTCTCGCGCCGCTGTGCGCGTCGTTGGCGTTGCTGGCCGCCGTGCCGGTCGCGCACGCTGCCGCCACCGACCAGCTGCAGACCTTTGTGACCAGTGTGAAGAGCGCCCGGGGCGAATTCACGCAGAAGCAGATCAAGGGGCAGGGGGGCGATGCCAAGGTGGCCGGCACGTCGAGCGGCACCTTCGCTTTCTCGCGCCCGGGCAAGTTCACCTGGCGCTATACCAAGCCCTATGACCAGCTGCTGCAGGCCGACGGCCAGACGCTCTATATCTACGACAAGGACCTGAACCAGGTCACCGAGCGCAAGCTGGACAACGCGCTGGGCTCCAGCCCGGCGGCCATCCTGTTCGGCAGCAACGACCTGTCGAAGAACTTCGACGTGAAGAACGGCGCCACGCGCGATGGCGTGGAATGGCTGGAATTGACGCCGAAGTCGAAGGACACGCAGTTCGAGCGTATCGGCATTGGCTTCAAGAGCGGCAACCTCGAGGCGATGGAGCTGCGCGACGCGTTCGGCAATACCACGTTGCTGACGTTCACGGCCATCCAGAAGAATCCGTCGCTGCCGGCGGATACCTTCCGCTTCACGGTACCCAAGGGTGCCGACGTGATGAAGCAGTAAGGCGCGCACCCGAGAAGCGAGACAGCGCGAAACAGAGCCAGAAAGACGCCAGAGGACAGCCATGAAAGACGCCCCCGCCTTCCCCCGACTGCCGAGCCTGCGCCCGGTATCCCGCCTGGCCGCCCCGGGTGGCGCGCTGGCCGCCGCGCTGGTCCTGTCCGCCTGCGCGCACAGCCAGGCCAGCAAGTTCGACGTCGATGCGTTCCTGCGCGGCTCGGACACTGCGCTGCCCGAAGTGCTGGGCAATGCCGACTTCCTGAAGGCCACGCGCATCGGGCAGGGCGAATGTGCCACGCTGCTGCAGTCTCCGCACAACGGCGTGCTGGAAGACCTGCCCGCCAGCAACACGGCGCGCGGCCCGGCATGGGTGCTGCACCCAGCGGGCTCCCCCGACAAGGTCTGGCTGATCGTTGGGCAAGCCAATGGCGAGCGCAGCTGCCACGGGCCGCTGCCCGCGGATGCGATGAAGACCCTGACCGAACGGGCCAAGGGCTGACGGGCGACGCGCACCGCTGACGCGCCAGGTCAGCCCGTGAGGCTGGCCCCTACGCCGACAATGACTCGCGGGCGTAACGCTGGCGCGGCTTGGGCAGCGCCTGCAATTGTTCGCGCCGGATGCGGATCGCCTCTTCGTTGCCGCGCTTGATGGCGGCGCGCAGCTTCAGCACGGCTTTCTTGTACTGCTTCTTCTTGCGCATGCGGGTGGTGATGGCCATGGCAGTGGTGTCCTCCTGATCCGGTCAGGCCGGTGCGGTCGCCCCGGCTGCCAGCCATGGTACGGCGCCCCCATCCCGGCGCGCCCCATTTCAAAAGAATTCAGATCGGACCACGAGCGCGCTCATTGCTGCACCGCGCAATGACGCCACCGCGAGCCCGTCACAGCAGGAAGCGCCGGTTGTCGTTTTCGTCGTAACGAGGTTCCACCTTGCGGAACTTGAGCTTGGTGCTGCTTTTTAGCTTGCGGCCGGCCAGCTTGCGTTGCAACTGGCGGTGGACGGCGCGGATATGACCGACCGAATCCTGGGCGTACGGCTTGCCATCGGTGGCGCCGGCCAGACCACCGCCAGCGGCGAGCGCCTCGTTGTGAGCGGCGGCTGAGCGCGCGATCAGCACATCCAGGTACTGGCGGGCGCGCACGGCGGCGTGCAGCATGCCGTCGGCGGGGTTCTGCTTGGCGCGCACGGCGTCCTGCGGCAGCTTGACATTGGCGGCGATGCGGCGCAGCGAGGCGCGCACTTCGGCGCCGTCCATGTCGGCTTCCTGGACAATCCAGACCGCGTCGTGGCGAATCCAGCCTTCCCCGTCGATCATGCGGCGCAGCAGCGCCCCCTGCAGCAGGCGGCCGCCGTAGCGCCGGGACCGGCGGATGGCGGCAAGGCCGATGCGGCGCACGTGCGCGTTTTCATGCTCGAACAGGTCGGTGATGACCTGATCGGCCTCTTCCTGCGATTCGATCAGTTCGGCAAACTGGCCAGCCAGCGAGATTTCTTCCACGCCGTTGAGCTTGTTCTTGTTCGCCAGCCGGTTCAGCTTGAACATCAGCATGCGGTATCGCAGCATACAAATCCCCGAATTTCGCAAACAGTGAGTGGTTCTGAAGTGAGCCGCCGGTCGTTGTGCCGGCGTCGACCTTCCCGCGTGCATGAAACGCGGGCCATTGGACGTTATCGGCAGATCCGGAGCCGACTTTAGGGGCTGACGCAATCCGATCGCGCCGGCCCCGATCGTCTACACTGTGGCGTTCCGTGCCGCCTGTGGCGGCGCTATCACACGACAAAGGCTCCCGTACCGTGGCGGATTCGCTGTTTTCCGACCCTCCTGAACGTTCCCGACAGCCGCTGGCCGAGCGCCTGCGCCCGCGCAATATCGACGAAGTCATCGGCCAGCAGCACCTGCTGGGCGAAGGCCGTCCGCTGCGCGTGGCTTTTGCCTCGGGCGAACCGCATTCGATGATCCTGTGGGGTCCGCCCGGCGTGGGCAAGACCACGCTGGCGCGGCTGATGGCCAATGCGTTCGACGCGGAATTCATCGCGCTGTCGGCCGTGCTGTCGGGCGTCAAGGACATCCGCGAGGCGGTGGAGCGTGCCGAACAGTACCGCGCCCATGGCCGCCGCACGCTGGTGTTCGTGGACGAAGTGCATCGCTTCAACAAGAGCCAGCAGGACGCGTTCCTGCCGCATGTGGAAAGCGGGCTGTTCGTGTTTATCGGCGCGACCACCGAGAACCCGTCGTTCGAGGTCAACGGTGCCTTGCTGTCGCGGGCCGCGGTCTACGTGCTCAAGACCCTGGACGAGGCCGAGCTGAAGCAGCTGGTGCAGCGCGCCAGCGAGGAACTGGGCGGTGTGCAGTGGGATGACGAGGCGATGGGCCTGATCGTCGGGTCGGCCGACGGCGACGGGCGCAAGCTGCTCAACAACGTGGAAATCGTGGTGCGCGCCGCGCGCAATGCCGGCGTGCAGACGATCGACACGGCCCTGCTGGGCAGCGCGCTGTCCGAGAACCTGCGGCGCTTCGACAAGGGTGGCGACGCGTTCTACGACCAGATCAGCGCGCTGCACAAGTCGGTGCGTGGCTCCGACCCCGATGGCGCGCTGTACTGGTTCTGCCGCATGCTCGATGGCGGCGCCGATCCGCGCTACCTGGCGCGCCGCATCGTGCGGATGGCGTGGGAAGACATCGGCCTGGCCGATCCGCGCGCCGCCCGCATCACGCTGGACGCGTCGGAAACCTACGAACGGCTGGGCTCACCCGAAGGCGAGCTGGCGCTGGCCCAGGCGTTGATCTATCTGGCGGTGGCGCCCAAGTCGAATGCCGGCTACAACGCCTACAACGCGGCGCGCGCCTTTGTGTCGAAGGACAAGTCGCGCCCGGTGCCGGTGCATCTGCGCAACGCGCCGACCAAGCTGATGAAGGAATTGGGCTACGGCCACGCCTACCGCTACGCGCACGACGAACCGGAGGCCTATGCGGCCGGCGAGCACTACCTGCCGGACGACCTGCGCCGCCAGGACTGGTACCAGCCCACGCCGCGCGGGCTGGAGGGCAAAATTGGCGACAAGCTGCGCCATCTGCGCGATCTGGACGCCGCCTGGCACCGGGATAATCGGGACAGCCGGGGCAAGCCGGAAGACGGCAACAAGGGCTGATGCGGGCCGTTCACGGGCAGGATCCGCCGCCGAACGCCCGAAAAGCACAGGAAATCCGGGCAGATTCGGTGCTGTGCGGCCATGCCGGTGCAGTAAAATGTCGCGTTCGCCGGCATGTCGCCGGCACTGCACACCGATTGCAACATGCTCGACATCCAGCTTTTCCGTAAAGACATCGACGCCGTGGCCCAGCGCCTGGCCACGCGCGGCTTTCAACTCGACGTGGCCACGTTCCAGGCCCTGGAGGCCGAACGCAAGCAGCTGCAGACCCAGACCGAGGACCTGCAGGCCCGCCGCAACACGCTGTCCAAGCAGATCGGCATGCTCAAGGGCAAGGGCGAGGACGCCTCGGCCCCGATGGCCGAAGTGGCCGGCATCGGTGACACGCTGAAGGCGTCGGCCGAGCGCCTGGCGCAGATCCAGAGCCAGCTCAACGACGCGATGATGTCGATCCCGAACCTGCCGCACGAGAGCGTGCCGGTGGGCAAGGACGAAACCCAGAACGTGGAAGTGCGCCGCGTCGGCACGCCGCGCACGTTCGATTTCGAGGTGAAGGACCACGTCGACGTCGGCGCCCGGCTGGGTCTTGACTTCGAAACGGCGTCGAAGGTGACCGGCTCGCGCTTCTCGTTCCTGCGCGGCGGCGTGGCGCGCATGCATCGCGCGCTGGTGCAGCTGATGGTGGATACCCACACGCTGGAGCACGGCTACACCGAGATGTACGTGCCGTACATCGTCAATGCCGCGTCGATGCGTGGCACGGGGCAGCTGCCGAAGTTCGAGGACGACCTGTTCAAGGTGCCGCGCAAGGTGGGTGGCGAGGACGGCCAGGACACGATCGAGAACTTCTACCTGATCCCGACTGCCGAGGTGCCGCTGACCAACATCGTGCGCGATGCGATCGTCGCGGCCGAAAAGCTGCCGCTGCGCTTCGTGGCCCATACGCCGTGCTTCCGCTCGGAAGCCGGTTCGTACGGCAAGGACACGCGCGGCATGATCCGCCAGCACCAGTTCGACAAGGTCGAGATGGTGCAGGTGGTGCCGGCCGACCAGTCGATGGACGCGCTGGAGCAGATGACCGGCCACGCCGAGGCGATCCTGAAGAAGCTGGAACTGCCGTTCCGCACCGTGGTGCTGTGTACCGGCGACATGGGCTTCGGCAGCACCAAGACCTATGACATCGAGGTGTGGATCCCGGCGCAGAACACCTACCGCGAGATCAGCTCGTGCTCCAGCATGGGCGATTTCCAGGCCCGCCGCATGCAGGCCCGTGCGCGCGCCGGCCAGGGCAAGCCGGAACTGGTGCATACGCTGAACGGCTCCGGCCTGGCCGTGGGCCGCACGCTGGTGGCCATTCTGGAGAACTACCAGAACGCCGATGGTTCGCTCACCGTGCCCAAGGCGCTGCAGCCGTACATGGGCGGGATCGAGCGCCTGGAGCCGGAAGCGTAAAAAAATTTGTGCATAGGGGCTTGCGCAGCAGATGGCAATGTCCCTATAATCTTGGTTTCGCTGCTAACGCAACGACCAAGTTACCGGAGAGGTGGCAGAGTGGTCGAATGTACCTGACTCGAAATCAGGCGTACCGGCAACGGTACCGTGGGTTCGAATCCCACCCTCTCCGCCAAACAAGAAGCTGCTGACTGATTCGACCACCGGCAGACAAAAACAGCGTAGTAAAACTCAAGCCGACGTACTGTGAAAACAGACGTCGGTTTTGTTTTTGTGCGTTCGAATCCGCCGTGTTACCTTGCGTGCAAACAACAACAGAGGTAACGACATGCACGCGGTTCGGGGACGTTTCGTGATGGTCATCGCCATGCTGGCTGCGCTTGCCGGCGGCGAGGCGCTTGCCACGACCAAATGCCAGAAGGGCGCCAGCACGCTCTATACCGAGTCGGCCGCCTGCCCGGCCGGCTATGCCAACGTCACCAGCTCGATGGGTGGCAATTTCTCCACGATTGGCAAGGATGACTCGGTGCTTCAGCAGGAGCAGTCGATTCTCGACAGCGGCGCCCAGGCACGGGCTGCCAACAAGGCCAGGGCCGCGCAGTCCGATCAGGCCGCCGCCCAGCAGCAGCCCGCCTCGAAAGCGTTGATGTGCGGTGCGATTGCCGACCAGATGCGTGCGCTGGAGACCGACATGCAGCAGCGCCACACGCGGCAGTCGATCGAGCAGGCCAGTGACCAGTACCGGCGGCTGCGCGAACAGCAGTTGCGCGGCCAGTGCTGAGCCTGGCACGGCAAGGGGCAGGCTGCCCGGTCAGGGCAGGCCCCGCGGCAGTTCTGGGGCCTGACCCTGCTTTGCACCGATCCGCGACACCAGCAACTGGTCGATCTTGTGATGGTCGATGTCGAGCACTTCGAAGCGGAAGCCTGCCACGCTGATCGACTCCGATTTCTTCGGGATGCGCTTCAGCGAATAGATGACCAGCCCGGCCGCGGTGTCGACGTAGTCCTCGCCGGGCAGCGTATCGAGTTCCAGCGCCTTCTTCAGGTCCACCAGCGGCGTCAGGCCGTCCACCAGCCACGACGTGGCGTCGCGCCGGACGATCTGTTCGTCCTCGGCCGAGTAGAGGATGTCGCCCATCACCGCGCCGACGATATCGTCCAGCGTGACGATACCCACCACCAGCCCGTATTCGTTCATCACCACGGCAAAGCTCTCGTGCATCTCGCGAAAGCGCGTCAGCGACTCGGATAGCGTCAGCGTGTCCGGGATCACCAGCACGTTCTTGTCGTAGTGCTTGCCGATGTCGTCCAGCACCGACGCGTTTTCGTTAGCCAGCAGCAATTGCAGGATGTCCTTGGAATCCATGCAGCCTAGCACGTCGTCGATGGTCTTGCCGCAGACCGGGTACTGCGCGTGCGGCTGCTTGACCAGCTTGCGCCGCACGCTGTCGGCCGATTCGTCGAGCGTCAGGAACACCACGTCGTCGCGCGGGGTCATGATCGCGGTGATCGGTTTGGAGTCCAGTTCGAACACGTTTTCGATCAGGTGCAGCTCGTGCTTGTGCAGCACGCCGGCCTCGGCGCCGGCATCGACCATGGCCGCGATGTCCTCGGTCGTGATCTGGTCCACGGGCTTGGTCGGAATGCCCAGCAGCTTCAGCATCGCGTCGGCGGCCGCGTTGAACACCCACACCACGGGCTTGAACAGCCTCAGCATCGTCAGCATCGGACCGATCACATGGACCGCGCAGGTCTCGGGGAAGGTCATGGCCACACGCTTGGGAATCAGGTCGGCAAACTGGATGAACAGCAGCGTCACCACCAGGAATGATCCGATATTGGCCACGCGCTGGGCGATGTCGGGGCTGAGCCAGGGCAGCAGGGCGTCGAAGAGCAGGTCGGAGACGTGTTTCTCGCCCAGGATACCGGCCAGGATCGCCACGCTGTTCACGCCGATCTGCACGACGGTGAAGAAGTTGCCGGGCTCTTCCTTGAGCAGCAATACCTTGGTGGCGCGGCGATCGCCGCGATCGGAGAGGACTTGGAGCTTGGTACGCCGGGCTGCGGTCAGGGCGATCTCGGAGATCGAGAAGAACGCGCTCACCAGCACCAGCAGGACTAGGGTCAGGACGAACATAGGAAGGTCACGCGCCCGTCGGGGCGGATTAATGATGGTGTACGCCGTGGTGCGCTGTCAATTGTCTGCGCAATGCCTGTCCGGCGTCTGCTCGATGTCATGGCGCCTGCCGGACCGTCGCGTCGAACTGCGCGGCCGGGGCTTCCAGCCTGTGATCCAGCGTGGCATCCAGGGCCTGGGCCGCCGCGGCGAACTGGGCATGCATATCGTCCACCAGGCTTGAGGCGCCACGATGGCTGGCGCGCAGCATCTGGATCTCGAAACCCAGCTCGGGCTGGACATCGTGCAGCGCCACGTGGGCCGGATTGGCACTGAGCGCCGTGTACTGGTCCAGCAACGTCAGGCCCAGGCCGGCGTCCACCAGGGCCAGCGCCAGCGAATAGGTTTGCACCTCCAGCGTCGAATGGGGCTCCAGCGCATGGCGGGCCAGTGTCTGGCGCACCAGCAGGCCAAGCGAACTGTCGTCGTCATAGCCGATGAACGGACGCTCCAGCACCTTGCGGATCGGCACCACGCCGCGTTTGCCGCCGGCCGGCAGCGGCTGGGCGCGCGGCGCGGCCAGCAGCATACGGCCGGTGGCCACGGGCACGCTCGATATTGCCTCGTGCCGGGGCGGCGAGAACGCGAAACCCACGTCGATCTGGTTGGCCAGCAGCGCCGCCACGATTTCATTGGTGTGGTGGGTCAGCACCTGCACCTGGGTGTCGGGGTGCCGCGCGCAGAAGCGGCGCACGGCGGGCACCAGCAGCGGGTTGGCCAGGCTGGGCGTGGCGGCCACGCGCAGGCGCCCCGCGCCCTTGTGGCGCAGGCTTTCGGACACGCGCCGCACCCGTTCGATCTCGCCATATAGCCTTTCGACATCCCCATACAGGGCCTGGGCTTCGGGGGTAGGCTGCAGCCGGCCGCGCTGCCGGTCGAACAGCCGGAAGCCCAGGGAGGCCTCGGCATGCTGCAGGACGCGCGTCACCACGGGTTGCGAGACATGGAGCAGGCGCGCAGCCTCGCTGACGGTGCCGGTCAGCATGACGGCGCGAAAAACCTCGATCTGACGCAAACGCATCGTTGTAGTGCCCGAAAATGACCGGTTTGGTGCGAAAAATGGTGCTTTGCACTACGGGTAGACCCGGGTGGCGCTACCTATAGCCTGGAGACATATTCTGGCACGTATTGGCATTGGGCAAGCCGTGCGCAGTGTTCTACGCTCTGCCCCATCGTTTGAAAGGGAAGGCAAGGGCGAAGTCAGATGCGCGTAGCGATCGTGGGTGCCGGGGTGGTGGGCATGACTACCGCGTGGCGGTTGGCCAATGATGGCCATGAGGTGACCGTGGTCGAACGCCACGACGGTCCCGGCGAGGAAACCAGCTTTGCCAACGGTGGCCAGCTCAGCTACAGCTATGTGGCGCCGCTGGCCGGGCCGGGCGTGCTGTCGAAGGTGCCGGGGTGGCTGCTCGACCGCGATTCGCCGATGCGCTTCCGGCCGTCGATGGACCCGGACCAATGGCGCTGGCTGATGGCCTTCGTGCAGGCGTGCAATGCCACGACCAGCGAGGCCACCACGCGCAAGCTGTTGCGGCTGGCCTTTTATTCGCGCGACCTGATGCAGGCGTTCGTGAACCGGCCCGAGGCGCGCGAGGAGGGGGGCGGATTCGATTTTGCGCGGCGCGGCAAGCTGGTGGTGCATCGCGACGCGGCAGCGTACGCGTCGGCATGCCGTTTGCTGGACTACCAGGCCAGCCTGGGCTGCGAGCAGCAGGCGCTGGACCGTGATGCCACCGTGGCGCTGGAGCCGGCGCTGGCGGGCATCCGTCAGGACATCGCCGGGGCCATCTATACGCCAAGCGAGGAAGTGGGCGATTGCCACCTGTTCTGCGTGTCGCTGGCCCATCTGTTGCAAGGCAACCCGGCCGTGACGCTGAAGTTTGGCACGCGGGTGACCGAACTGGTGCGCAGCGGCGACCGGGTGACAGGGCTGCGCACCGATCATGGCGATATCGTCGCCGATGTGGTGATCGTGTCCGGCGGTATCGGCAGCGTGCCGCTGCTGAGGCCGACCGGCATCCGGCCGATGTTGTGGCCGCTCAAGGGCTACAGCATCACGGTGCCGATTGCCGATGGCGCGCGGGCTCCCCACATCAGCGTGACGGACTTCGCCAACAAGATCGTCTACGCGCGCATCGGCAATACGCTGCGCGTGGCAGGCATGGCCGATATCGTGCGCGGCGGCGCGGTCATCGACCGCGAGCGGGCCCAGACGCTGGTCACGCAGACGCGCTCGGTGTTCGGCAATGTGATGAACGGCGCCGACCTCGATGGGCTGCAGCCCTGGGCCGGTTTGCGCCCGGCCACGCCGACCGGCCTGCCGATGATCGGCGAATCGCGCCTGCGCGGCCTGTGGCTGAACCTTGGCCATGGCGCGCTCGGCTTTACGCTGGCCATGGGCAGCGCGGGCCTGCTGGCCGACCGGCTGGCAGGCCGCACGCCGGCCATCGACGCGGAAGATTTCAGTGCAGCGGCGGCCTGAGGCCCTGGGGCCAGGCGGACGCAACACGGGTTGTGCTGGAAGTTGAGCAGTACGTTGGGTAGTGAGATTGCCTCGATCTGAAGTCTATTAAACCAAGCCCCTTGAAGGAGCGAACCATGAAGTCACTGTCTGTCCGTTCGACCCCCATCCACCGCCTGCTGGCTGCCGCCGTGCTGGCCGGTGCCGCCGCCGGCGCCCACGCCGCCGATGGCGACACGCTCAAGAAGATCAAGGACAGCGGTGTGATTTCGCTGGGATATCGTGAATCGTCCATTCCGTTCTCGTATTCGGATGGCAACCAGGTGATGGGCTATTCGCACGACTACCTGCTGGCCATCGTCGACAAGGTGAAATCGACGCTGAACATGCCGAACCTGCAGGTCAAGATGACCCCGATCACGTCGCAGAACCGCATCCCGCTGGTGCAGAACGGCACGATCGACATCGAGTGCGGCAGCACCACCAACAACACCGAGCGCCAGAAGCAGGTGGCCTTCTCGAACAGCCTGTTCATCTACGGCATCCGCATGCTGACGAAGAAGGACTCCGGCGTGACGGATTTCCCGCAGCTCAAGGGCAAGAACGTGGTGACCACGGCTGGCACCACCGGCGAGCGCCTGCTGGTGAAGATGAACGGCGAAGGCATGAACATGAACCTGACCAGCGCCAAGGACCATGGCCAGGCCTTCCTGATCCTGGAATCGGGCCGCGCCGTGGCGTTCGTGATGGACGAACCGCTGCTGTACGGCGAACGCACCAAGGCCAAGAACGCCGCCGACTGGGTCGTGGCCGGTACACCGCTGCAGACCGAGAACTATGCCTGCATGTTCCGCAAGGACGATCCGTCGTTCAAGAAGCTCGTGGACGGCGTGGTGAGCGATATCCAGAAGAGCGGCCGTGCCGAAAAGCTTTACACCAAGTGGTTCCTGCAGCCGATCCCGCCGCGCAACATCAATATGAACTACGCGCTGTCGCCGGAAATGAAGCAGCTGTTTGCGGAGCCGAACGACAAGGCATTCCAGTAAGTCGCCAGCCAGCCGGTGGCCCGCCTCCCGCCTTTCGCAGGGGGGCGGGCTGCCCGCTGTGCAGAATTGGTTATATAGCCATATCGAATCGTTATTTCTCCATCGATAGTATTTGCGGTACCTTGGAGCCCGTTATAGGCTCATAGAGCCGTCGGATTTCCCTCAAAAGGGGCGCCGGCACGCAAACCGCATCCCACTGGAGAACATATGCGAACGATTCGATCGGGTTGGTTCAAGTCCCTGCTGGCTACCGCCCTGGTAGCTGGCGCCACTGGCCTGGCCGCGACGGCCGCGCAAGCTGCCGACCTGCTGGACACGGTCAAACAGGCGGGCGTGCTCAAGGTCGGCCTGGAAGGAACCTACCCGCCGTTCGGATATCGCGGCGCCAACAATGAACTGGACGGCTTCGATGTCGAAGTCGCGCGCGCCGTGGCCGGCAAGCTCGGCGTCAAGCCCGAATTCGTGACGACCGAATGGAGCGCGATCATCGCTGGCCTGCAAGCCGGCAAGTTCGACATCATCGTCAACCAGGTCTCGGTCACGCCCCAGCGCAAGCAGGTGCTGGACTTCTCGACGCCGTACGTCTATTCGGCCGCCCAACTGATCCAGCGCAAGGACGACAAGCGCGAGTTTGCATCGCTGGACGCGCTCAAGGGCCACAAGCTGGGCGTGAGCCTGGGCAGCAACTACAACGACCTGGCCAAGTCCGTGCCGGGCATCGACGTCAAGACCTACCCGGGCGCCCCCGAATACCTGCGCGATCTGGCCGCCCAGCGCGTGGACGCTGCGCTCAATGACCGCCTGATGGTCAACTACCTGATCAAGCAGGCCAACCTGCCGCTGCGCCCCGGTGCCGTGCTGCCGGGCGCCAACAGCGAAGTGGCCATCCCGTTCCGCAAGGACAACCCGAAGTTCGCCGCAGCCATCGACAAGGCGCTGGACGACCTCCGCAAGGATGGCACGCTGGCCAAGCTCTCGAACAAGTGGTTCGGCTCGGACGTGACCAGGCCGCTCAAGTAAAGAGCCGCCGCAACAGCCGGAAGTCATAGACCCACTTGCGGAGCTTCCGGCTCCGGATGCGCTGCCAGTCAACGTGATACGGGTTGATGAGGATGTTGCATTCCTCTGGCGCGATCACCGACGGCACGACCAGGATTGCCGACCGCGCCTCGGCAATCCATTGTTCGCCAAAGTCGTGGCTGGTCTTGCCTGGCGGCACGGCGTCCCAGCCGACCGGGATGGTGTCGGCCGGGAAGTGGTGTGCCTGATGCCAGATGTCGTCGGGTATTTCGATTTGTACGAGATACCGATTTGCTGGAATCTGTCCTTCTCCCGCACGCGACAGCGTTTCCAGGCAGGCCAGCGCCACAGAGCTGGTGCAATAGAGCACCGCTGATCCCGTTCTATTCCAGCGCCCGCCGTCCATGGAGGCACCCGCGCCGCTGATGTCGTCCGCGGTGTAGGACGGAGTTTCCGAGGCAATTCTCCATGCCGTGATCATGGGCAGACTCCGAAAAAATCAGCAACGATTTCCTGTTTGACAAGCGCCTGGCCTTCCAGCGAGCTGAAGTAACTTGACGCCCGCCGACATCCCAGAGTGAATGGCCGCCAGTCAAGAAATCTCGCCATCTCGCGGCGAGCCACCAATGACAGGGCGTCAGGTGTCCCGTCGAAGTAGAGCTCATTGACCTTGGCAATAATCCCGAGGAAGTGGATCACCAGCTCGCTCTGCGTTGAATCGAGATAGCCGTCGCTATAGGCCTTGTGGAGGATCTCCCCCCGATCGAACCCCAGCGCCCGGATGAGCTTCTTCTTCGATACCCCCATGTCCCGCGCCAGCGCCACGACTTCGCTTGCCTTGATACGCGGCACCGGGACGTCGTCCTGCATGGCGCCTGCCCCCGGCGCGTAGCCGCCGTTTCCCGACAGGTCGTCGACCTGCAGGTACGTTTCCTTCATCTTCATGACCACCTCCGTCTGCATCATTCCCGTAAGACGAAAACTGCCAACCTGTCGCCCGGCGCCGCGTTTCACGTATGATCGCGGCATTCCGGCCCCAGATTGACCGATCCCAGCCCAGCCATGTCCGCCCTCCAGCTCGTCATTGATTCGCTTCCCGTATTGCTGCAGGGCACGCTGCTCACGCTGAAGTTCGCCGTGTTGTCGATGGCTTTCGGCCTGGTAATCGGCATTCTGGTGGCGCTGATGGGGATTGGAAATCAGCGGATTCTCAAAGTGATGGCGCGCGTGTACGTCAGCATCATGCGCGGCACGCCGCTGCTGGTGCAGATCTTCGTCGTCTATTACGGATTGCCGGGCATCGGCATTGCGCTGGAGCCCACGCCCGCCGGCGTGCTGACGCTGAGCCTCAACGTAGGCGCCTATCTGTCGGAAAGCATGCGCGGGGCCATCCTGGGCGTGCCGCGCGGCCAGTGGCTGGCCGCCTACAGCCTGGGCATGACCCCGGTGCAGACGCTGCGCCACGTGGTGGGGCCGCAGGCCTTGCGGCTGGCCGTGCCGAGCCTGTCGAACAGCCTTATCAGCCTGATCAAGGATACGTCGCTGGTGTCGGTGATCACCGTGACGGAACTGCTGCGCACGTCGCAGGAGATCATTGCGGCCACCTACCAGCCGCTGCCGCTGTATCTGGCGGCCGCCGCGATCTACTGGATCCTCAGTACGGCCCTATCGGCATTCCAGCACGTGCTGGAACGGCGCCTGTCGCTGCCGACGCGTCACTGATCCTGCATCGCCGGCGATTTCGCCGAGGGGGCCGGCGGCGGCTTGGGTGCCTCGACATTGAGCTGGCGCCCCGTTTCCAGCAGCGTCTTCAGCCCGGCCAGGATCAGCGGCCAGCCGTTGCGCCCGCCCTGCAGGATCTGCTCGTCCACCGGTTCCTGATGCCGTTCGCTGACCGTCAGCCGCACGGCTTCGTCGCCAAGCGCGTCGATCTGCCAGGTGACGACCACCTCGGGCAACTGACGGAACGCTTCGAGCCATTCCACGCGCCACGTGACTGACAGCCGGTAGGGCGGCTCGGCGGCCAGTACAACACCCTGCGAATCGACCTTGCCGTCGTCCATGCGCAGCACGAACGGGCTGCCCACCTGCCAGTCGGATTCGACGCGGCGCCCGAAAAAGTACTTCACGCTTAGCACGGGGTCCGTCAGGGCCTGCCATACCTGTTCCGCCGTCGCGGCGATATAGGTGACGACAACGGTTTGCGGCGTAGACATATGGGGTCTCCTCTTCGACGGGCGGGGCGGCGGCCGTGGGCGTGGCGATGGGGAGTCGGTACGGGATACTGTCGCACCGAATGAGGGTGGACGGCAAGGGGCGAGGCGGGGGAGAAAACCCTCTCCCGGCGGGCGGAAGAGGGCGGAGAGGGCGGGCCGGATTACTGCCCGGCGACGCGTTTGGCGATGTGGTCCAGCGCTTCCTCGACCTGGTCGATCAGGATCAGGCACAGGTCGCCCGGCTGCAGGCGTGCCAGCGCCGTGTCGATGGCCAGGAATTCGCCGCGGATTTCCTCGGTATGGCTGGTGCGTTGCGCACCGACCAGGCCTTCACGCAGCAGCGCCAGCACTTCGCCGTCTTCACGGCCGCGCTGGCATTGGTCCTGATACAGCAGCACGTCGTCGAACACGCCACCCAGGATCTGGGTTTGCTTGCGGATGTCCTCGTCGCGACGGTCGCCCGCCCCGCTGATGACGACCACGCGCTTCTTCGACGGCATGGTCTCCACGGCGTTGCACAGCGCCTGGATGGCATCGGGATTGTGGCCGTAGTCGGCAATCAGCGTGGCGCCCTTGTAGTCGAACACGTTGAAGCGGCCCGGCGCGGTGGCGGCGTCGTTGACGAACGTGGTCAGCGCCCGGCGGATCACGTTCCAGTCGATGCCCAGCGCCCAGGCGGCGGCAATCGACGACATGGCGTTTTCCACCTGGAAGCCGATCGAGCCGTTGCGCGTCAGCGGGATGTCGGCCAGCGCAAACCGCACGCTGGTGTCACCCTCGGCGGCCACGATCTCGGCGCCCTCGACAAACACCACGCGCTTGCCCTGGGCGCGGTGCAACGCCATGGTCGGCAGGCCCGCATCATGCGCGAAGAACGTGATCGAACCGGGGCAGGCATCGGCCATGCGCGCCACCATCGGGTCGGCCGCATTCAGCACGGCCATGCCATGCGGCGCGACGTTCTGCACGATCACGCTCTTGAGCACGGCCAGGTCTTCCACGGTGCTGATGTACGACAGTCCCAGGTGGTCGCCTTCGCCCACGTTGGTCACCACGGCCACGTCGCAGCGGTCGAAGGCCAGGCCTTCGCGCAGCAAGCCGCCGCGGGCCGTTTCAAACACGGCGGCGTCCACGTCGGGATGCAGCAGCACGTTGCGCGCGCTGCGCGGGCCGCTGCAGTCGCCGGTGTCGATACGCTGGCCCTGGATGTACACGCCGTCGGTGCCGGTCATGCCCATGCGCAGGCCGTTGGAGGCCAGGATATGGGTGATCAGGCGCACGGTGGTCGTCTTGCCGTTGGTGCCCGATACGGCCACCACGGGAATGCGGCCATCGTCGCCATCGGCAAACATGGTCGAGATGATGGCTTCGCCGACCGCGCGACCCTTGCCGTACGACGGCTGCAGGTGCATGCGCAGGCCCGGCGCGGCGTTCACTTCCACGATGCCGCCGGCCTGTTCCTCGAACGGCTTGAGCATCGTCTCGCACACGGCGTCCACGCCGCAGATATCCAGCCCCACCATCTGGGCGGCGGCCACCGCGCGCGCGGCGATGTCCGGGTGGACGTCGTCGGTCACATCGGTGGCACTGCCGCCAGTGGACAGGTTGGCGTTGTTGCGCAGGACCACGCGCGCGCCCTTGGCCGGCACGGCATCGGCGCTCAGGCCCTGCTTGGCCAGCGTGGCCAGCGCGATGTCATCGAAGCGGATCTTGGTCAGCGACGTGGCGTGGCCTTCGCCGCGGCGCGGGTCACGGTTCACTTCCTCCACGAGCTGGCGCACCGTATGCGTGCCATCGCCAATGACCTGCGGCGGATCGCGGCGCGCCGCAGCCACCAGATGCTTGCCCACCACCAGCAGACGGAAGTCGTGGCCCGGGATATAGCGTTCGACCAGCACGTCAGACGAAATGTCGGCGGCCACTTCGTAGGCCGTCATCACTTCCTCGCGCGTGCGGATGCGCACCGCCACGCCCTTGCCCTGGTTGCCGTCGCGCGGCTTCACCACCACCGGGCCGTTGATCTCCTGCGCGGCGGCCCAGGCTTCCTCGGCGCTGCGCACCGACCGGCCCAGCGGCACAGGCACGCCTGCCGCATGCAGCAGCGCCTTGGTCAGTTCCTTGTCCTGCGCGATCGATTCGGACACCGCGCTCGTCATGTCGGTCTCGGCGGCCTGGATGCGGCGCTGCTTGCTGCCCCAGCCGAACTGCACCATCGAGCCCTGCGTCAGGCGGCGATACGGAATGCCACGCGCCACGGCGGCGTAGACGATCGAGCCCGTGCTGGGCCCCAGCCGCACGTCTTCGTCGAGTTCGCGCAGGCGGTGCAGCGCATCGTCCAGATCGAAGGGCTTGTCGTCGCGCGCGGCCAGGCAAAGCTGCTCGGCCAGTTCGAAGGCCAGGCGGCCCACTTCTTCCTCGCTGTACTGCACCACCACCTGGTAGGTGCCCGGTTCCAGCGTCGGCGCGGCGTGGCTGAACGTCACCGGGCAGCCGGCGGCAGCCTGCAGGCCCAGCGCGGCGGCTTCCAGCGCGTGGGCCATCGACGGCGAGCCGGCCTCGTCGTCGGGGCGCATCGGGGGGATGGCCGGAAAGCGGGCGCGCAGCCGATCCTCGAAGCCCGGCAGTTCGGCCAGCAGATGCGATTGGTCCGAGCACGCCACGATGGCTTCGATGGCGGTATGCCGGCACCAGAGATTCGGGCCACGCAGAGCCCGGATACGAGAGACTTCCATAGAATCGTTTGTCCGTTGTTCTTCCGGGCGGGATTACGCGCGGCGTCCGCTGCGGCCCATCCACTGGTGTACCTGCTCGACGGTGCTCTCGGTCGAGGCCTCGTCGCACTGCAGGACCAGCAGGTCGCCGGCCACCAGTTGCGACAACGCGGCTTCCACCGCTTCGCGCCGGCCGGCTTCGTCGATGATCTTCGTCACGCGGCGGCCTTCGTACAGGCCCTTCTTCAGCAGCGCGCGGGCTTCGGCGTCGGGCAGGTCGCGGCGCACGCTGTGGTCTTCGCACAGGAACACGCGGTCGAACGTCTTGCCGATGACCTTGCCTTGCTGCACCAGGTCTTCGTCGCGGCGCTGCACGCCGGCACCGAACACCAGCATGCGGCGCTCGGCCGGGAAGCGGTCCAGCGCGGCGGCCATGGCTTCCAGCGCCGGCGCGTTGTGCGCGTCGTCCACGATCACCGTGGCGCCCTGGCGCTCGAACAACGTGAAGCGGCCCGGCACATCCACCTGGCCCACGTCGAAGGTGACGATGCCGGCGCGGATCAGGTCGTTGGAAATGCCCAGTGCCCAGCCGGTGGCCACGGCGGCCAGCACGTTCTCGATCTGGAAGGCGACCCGGCCGGCGTAGGTCAGCGGGATGGCCGACACGTCGGTCAGCGCGCTTTCGCTGGCGCCTGTGGCCATCACCACCTTGCCATCGCGCACGAACACGGCGCGGCGGCCGGCCGCGCGATGCTCGACGATGGCGGGCAGGTCGGCGGACAGGCCGAAGAAGATCACGTCGCCATCGCACAGTTCGGCCATCTCGACCAGGCGCGGATCGGCGGCGTTGAGCACGGCCGCGCCGGTCTTGAGCACCACGTCGATCTGCGTGCGCAGCACGTTGTACATGCGGTCTTCATCCTCGACGTAGTAGTCGCCAAGGTGATCGGGCTGGCCGAAGTTCGTGACCACGCCTACCTGGCAGCGGTCGTACGGCAGGCCCTGCGACAGGATCATGCCGCTGTCGTTCTCGAACACGGCGGCTTCCACGGCGCGGTTCATCAGGATGCGGTGGCCGGCGTCCCAGTTAGCCTTTTCGCCACGGTCGCCCTTTTCCACCTGGCGGCGGTCCAGGAACAGGCCATCGCTGCACGACAGGCCCGTATGCTTGCCCGACAACTGCAGCAGGCGCGCCACGAGCTTGGCCACCACGGTCTTGCCGTTGGTGCCGGTGATGCCCACCACGGGAATGCGGCCGTCGTCGGCCACGCCGTTGCGGGTCGGGAACAGGTGCTCGACGATGGCGGGGCCCACGGGGCGCGGTTCGCCGTCGGCGGGCTTGATGTGCATCAGCAGTCCGGGGCCGGCATTGACCTCGACGATGGCACCGCGCTGCTCGGCGAGCGGGCGCGAGATGTCCTCGGCCACCAGGTCCACGCCGGCGATGTCGAGCCCAACGATCCGCGCGGCCAGCGCGGCATGCGCGGCCACGCTCGGGTGCACGCGGTCGGTCACGTCGAAGGCCACGTTGCCGTTGCGCTGGATCAGCACGGTGCGGCCCTCGGGCGGTACCGCGCTGCCATCGGCATAGCCCTGGCGCTTCAGTTCCAGGCGGGCAGCCGAATCCAGGCGCACGCGGTTCAGCGGATGATCCTCGGTGCTGCCACGGCGCGGGTCGGAATTGATCTGCGATTCGATCAGTTCGTCGATGGTCTGCTTGCCATCGCCCACCACGGAGGCGGTCTCGCCCATCGCGCAGGCCACCATGCGGCCGCCCACGATCAGCAGGCGGTGCTCGTTGCCGGGCACGAAGCGCTCGACGATGACACCGTTGCCTTCCTCGATGGCCACGGCGTAGGCGGTCAGCACTTCGTCGCGCGTCATCAGGTTGGTGAACACGCCACGGCCATGGTTGCCGTCGTACGGCTTGACCACCACCGGCAGGCCGATGCTTTCGGCGGCGTCCCAGGCGTCTTCGGCGCTATCGGCCATGCGGCCTTCCGGCACGGGCACGCCGCACGATTCCAGCAGCGACTTGGTCAGGTCCTTGTCGCGCGAGATCGATTCGGCGATGGCGCTGGTGCGGTCGGTCTCGGCCGTCCAGATGCGGCGCTGGCGCGCACCGTAGCCAAGCTGCACCAGGTTGCCGTCGGACAGGCGGATCGACGGAATGTCGCGGTCGTCGGCGGCATCGACGATGCAGGCGGTGCTGGGTCCGAGGCAGTGTTCGTCGACGAGGTCGCGCAGCGTTTCCACGGCGGCGTCCACGTCGTACGGGCGGTCCTCGATGGCGGCCATGACCAGGTCGCGCGCGGCAAACAGCGCGGCGCGCGTCACCTGCTCGTGCCAGGCCCGCACGATGACCTTGTAGACGCCACGGACCGGGGTCTCGCGCGCCTTGCCGAAGCCGCCGGGCATCCCGGCCAGGTTCTGCAGCTCAAGCGTGACGTGTTCCAGGATATGGCCGGGCCAGGTGCCTTCCTTCAACCGCATCAGGAAGCCGCCGCGCACGCCCGGGCTGCAGCGGTGCTCGATCAGCGTGGGCAGCCACGCCGACAGGCGCTCGTAGAACCCCGGAATCTTGTTGGAGGGAAAATCCTCCAGTTCGCCGATATCGACCCATGCCTCCAGCACTGGCCGATATGTCCACATATTCGGGCCGCGTAGCGACATGACATCGAAAATCTCAATGTCCTTCTTTTTCATTGAATTTGCTTGAGGCTGTGGGCGAGTGCCCGGGAAATGGAAAGCTAATCTTTCGTTAACGTTACTGTAGCCTCAGGGTTGACCCGTCATTACCCTTCGAGACCGGCAACGCATTGTGCAGCGCACCAAGGTGCCCGCCTGTTTGCGTTATGTATACTTGCGGGCAAAATTGCGGGCCGCCAGCCTGGCGAACCGCTTAATTGTTTCAAGTTATGTCCGTATTTGATCTGTTTTTGGGTCTGCGGACGCGCTTTTATCGCTTTTTGCGCCAATAATGACCCAGTCCTCCCCGTCTGCTTCCAACCACCCCGGCCCGCAAGGTCCCTGGGCCGCCGAACTCGGCGCCGGCCTGCTGCCCCGGGAAATCGTCCTGGCCGGGCTCATGCTGGACCTGGACGCAAGGCTGCATTTTACCCAAGGGTGGCTGGTTGTGACGGATCGTCGTCTGATCTGTCGCGCCCCCGGCGAAACCGCCCTGCGAAGCTGGGACATCACGCCTGACCTGACGCTTGCCCACGGCGACCATGCCGGCGTGGGCACGCTGGAACTGGGCGATGGCCGGGAGCGCCTGGCCACCTGGCGCTACACGCTTGGTTACAATCCTGACGCATTGCGGCTGGCCGACCAGTTCGATGCACGCCGCAATCTGGTGGCCACCGGCCATTCCGCCGAGCCCGATGCCGAGATCTGCCCGACCTGCAAGGCGCCCATCCCGCCGGGAGAAGAGCAGTGCCCGCAATGCAGCCGGGAGCTGGAGACCCCGCCCTCCACCTGGGCGCTGCTGCGCCTGTGGCGTTTTGCCCGGCCCTACCGCTGGGAACTGCTGGGCGGTTTCGCGCTGCTGCTGCTGGGTACGGCCGCCACGCTGGTGCCGCCTTACCTGACCATGCCTCTGATGGACAAGGTGCTGATCCCGTATCAGAACGGCGTGCCGATCGACTACCACCTCGTCAAGCTCTATCTGGCCGGCCTGCTAGGCGCCGCGCTGGTGGCCTGGGCGCTGGGCTGGGCCCGTACCTACCTGCTGGCGCGCGTGTCGGAGCGCATCAGCGCCGACCTGCGCACCACCACGTACGAACACCTGCTCAAGCTGTCGCTCGAATACTTCGGCGGCAAGCGCACTGGCGACCTGATGGCCCGCATCGGGTCCGAGAGTGACCGCATCAGCGTGTTCCTGTCGCTGCATCTGCTTGACTTCGCCACCGATGTGCTGATGATCGCCATGACGTCGATCATCCTGATTTCCATCAATCCGTGGCTGGCGCTGGTCACGCTGGTGCCGCTGCCGTTCATCGCGTGGATGATCCACATGGTGCGTGACCGCCTGCGTCACGGATTCGAGAAGATCGACCGCATCTGGTCCGAAATCACCAACGTGCTGGCCGATACGATTCCGGGCATCCGCGTGGTCAAGGCGTTCGCGCAGGAAAAGCGCGAGGTGGTGCGCTTTCGCGAGGCCAATCGTCACAATCTTGCGATCAATGACCGGGTGAACGCCGTGTGGTCGCTGTTCACGCCAACCGTGACGCTGCTCACCGAAGTGGGCCTGCTGGTGGTCTGGATCTTCGGTATCTGGCAGGTCAGCCACAACGCGATCACCGTCGGCGTGCTGGTGGCGTTCCTGACTTATATCAGCCGGTTCTATACGCGCCTCGATTCGATGAGCCGGATCGTGTCGGTGACCCAGAAAGCCGCCGCCGGCGCCAAGCGGATCTTCGATATCCTCGACCACGTGTCGAGCGTGCCCGAGCCGCAGAAACCCGTGCGCCTGGAGAATGTACGAGGCGCCATCGAGATGCGCGACCTCGGCTTCCGCTATGGCAATCGCGCCGTGATCCGCGGCCTGAACCTGACCATCGAGCCAGGCGAGATGATCGGCCTGGTCGGCCACAGCGGATCGGGCAAGAGCACGCTGGTGAACCTGATTTGCCGTTTTTACGATGTCTCGGAAGGCGCGATCCGGGTGGACGGTGTCGATATCCGTTCGCTGCCGGTATCGGATTTTCGCCAGAACATTGGCCTGGTGCTGCAGGAGCCGTTCCTGTTCTTCGGCACGATTGCCGACAACATCGCCTACGGCAAGCCCGAGGCCACGCGCGAGGAGATCATCGCCGCCGCACGCGCCGCGCATGCGCACGAGTTCATCCTGCGGCTGCCGCACGGCTATGACTCGCTCGTCGGCGAGCGCGGCCAGGCGCTGTCCGGCGGCGAGCGGCAACGTATTTCGATTGCCCGCGCGCTGCTGATCGATCCGCGCATCCTGATCATGGACGAGGCCACGTCGTCGGTGGATACGTCCACGGAGAAGGAGATTCAGAAGGCGCTGGACAACCTCGTGCAGGGTCGCACCACCATCGCCATTGCGCACAGGCTCTCCACCTTGCGCAAGGCCGATCGACTCGTGGTGATGGACCGCGGCCAGATCGTCGAAGTGGGCAGCCACGACGAACTGCTGGCGCGCGAGGGTGCGTACTACAGGCTGTATCAGGCGCAGGCGCGCAATGTCGATACCGACCCCGATGACACCAGCGCCGGCAAC
Source organism: Cupriavidus sp. 86D6 (assembly GCF_057815095.1). Classification (NCBI taxonomy): domain Bacteria; kingdom Pseudomonadati; phylum Pseudomonadota; class Betaproteobacteria; order Burkholderiales; family Burkholderiaceae; genus Cupriavidus; species Cupriavidus sp. 86D6. The sequence continues at coordinate 422,767 of NZ_JBYPSB010000002.1, forward strand.
CGTGCCGAAGTGGCGGAGGCCGTCAGTGCCCAGTAATCCATCAGTGAAAGAAACGGCTATGCAAACGCCCGAATTCCACCTGTCCCGCAACAGCCTCGGCAAGCTCGTGCTGACAACGGGTGACGGTGCGCAGCACGAGGGCGTGGTGCCCGTGCGCGCGTTTCCGATTTCCGCTGCCGACGATGGCGTGGGGATGATGAGCACCGATGGCAAGGAACTGGCTTGGATTCCTCGTCTGGACAAACTGCCGGCGCAGACCCGTGAGCTGATCGAAGCCGAGCTGGCATCGCGCGAGTTCATGCCCGAGATTCAGAAGATTCTGGGTGTATCGACCTACGCCACGCCCAGCGTGTGGACCGTACAGACCGATCGCGGCCAGACCGACCTGGTATTGCGCGGCGAAGAGAACATCCGGCGGCTGACGGGTACCACGCTGCTGATTTCGGACAGCCATGGCATTCACTACCTGATCCGCGACCAGTTCGCGCTGGACAAGCACAGCCGGAAGATTCTGGATCGCTTCCTCTGATCGCACCTACGGTCGCAAACAACAACGGCACGCCTGGGCGTGCCGTTGTTGTTTGCGGGCGGTCAGTGCAGGACCGTGGGCGCGTCGTCGTCTTCCTCGTCGTCCCAGTCCTCGTATTCGAGCGGCGCATCGGGTGCCATGTCCCAGACCATCGAGTGGAAGCGGACCGTGAACCAGTCGCGGAACATGGCCAGCGACAGCGCTTCGGGCCAGACCGAATCGTCGAACCACTCGCCCAGCATGAATTCGAAAAACGGACGCCACCGCTTTTCCACCCAGCGCAGTGCATTCTCGGGCGTGTCGGCCACCTCCGCGGGCAACAGGAAAACGCTCGCATCGTCGCGCACGTCACTGAGCGTCAGCGTGGGGACGGGGTCGGGGTCCACCGCCTGGATCCAGTCAAGAAAGGGTTGCTCGGGCAGGAGCATGACCATGGATCGGCTGACAGTGAAACGGGGGTGGTCGGACATGAGGGCAGGGCGTAGGACAGCGACGGCCTATTGTAGCGTTCATGCCGGCGGCAACCGCATGGATTCGATTTTGCCGACGGATTGATCGTCGGCATGGCACTGGCCATTTTAGGACGATTCCGATTTCCAACGTGTTTTGTGGCGCGTCAAATCGCGCAGCCGTTCTCGCCCCGGGCGAGGACGTTGAACCACGTCTTCTAGGAAAATCGCGATGTCCCATAAAGCAATCGGTATCGCCTGTCTGGCGCTTGCCGCGACCGCTGTGCCGCTTTCCGCCCAAGCACACGGCACGATGGAGCTGCCCGCCAGCCGGGTGCTGACCTGCTACAACGAAGGTGCCGAGCAACCGAAATCGGGAGCCTGCCAGGCGGCTCGCGCGGTCGGCGGTGCGCAGCAGTTCTACGACTGGAACGGCGTGCGCCAGGGCAATGCCGCCGGCAATCACCGCGCATTGATCGCCGATGGCGAGCTTTGCTCGGGCGGATCGGCAAGCTTCCGCGGGTTGGACCTTGCGCGGCTCGACTGGCCGCAAACCTCGATCGTGCCCACTGCCAGCGGTGATTACACATTCGTCTGGCGAGCTTCCGCGCCGCATGCCACGCAGTATTTCAAGTACTACATCACCCGCGATGACTGGGACCCCGGCATGCCGCTGCGCTGGGCCGATCTTGAAGAATTTGCGACGGTGTCTGGCGCGCAGGCTGTGCAGGAAAGCGGCAAGTACCGCATGAAAGTGCAACTGCCGGCGGGCAAGAAGGGCAGCCACAGCCTCTACAGCATCTGGCAGCGCGGCGACAGCCCCGAGGCGTTCTATGCGTGCGCCGACGTCAAGTTCCCCGGAGACGGTCTGGCGGTGCGCGAGATTGGCTGGGAGGATCAAGGTGTGCTGGCAGCCAAGGGCGACCTGGTGGTGGGCACGAAGCTGACGTTCCGGGCCATGGACGCCATGGGGCGCGATGCAGGCAAGCATGTGCTGACGATCAACGCCGCCAATGCCAGGGCGCGCACGTGGGCGTATCAGCTGGCGCAGAAGGTCAATGTCGAATCCCAGATCTTCCGCATCGGCGAGCTGCAGGCGCGCAATGGCGCGTCGAGTATCGTGCCGCTGAGTTCCACCACGGCCAACCGCGTCTACCTGAGCAAGTCGTATCCCGGATACCGCTTCGAGATCGACAAGGAGGCGCCCAGCGCAAGCGGCCGTTCGGGCAGTGGCGGCGGTGGCGCCGCTTCGACGGGCCAGCCGGACGGGAGCACGCTTGATACGTGGCGCGAGGGGCCGGCCTATGAAATCGGTCAGGCCGTCACGTACCAAGGCAAACGCTACGTCTGCCTGCAACGTCATACCGCCTGGCGCGGTGCAGGATGGACCCCTGCCGTGACACCGGCCCTGTGGCGTTTGATCCGCTAAGTGTTGTTTTTTCGCCGGAACTGTTCGAATCTGTTCCGATCGCTTCAGTTTTCGGCGAAATTGGCCGTCATTGTTGGCATACGGGGTTAGGAGCCGTCTGATGAGTTTTACCTTTCTCCCGCCAGGCGACGTATTCATGCCGACCATGACGGAACGGTTTGCCGAGGCGGAAAAAATCGAAGATCGCGCCGAGCGTTGGGCTGCCCAGGCAGCCATCGCGCTGGATACGGGCGACATGTACCTGGTTGGGCTGGTGCTGTTCAAGGCCATCCAGGAATTCGGGGTCGAGGCCTTCGCGGCACACTCGGGGGAGTCGCACGCGCGGCTGCAGCGGCTATGGATGCCAGGCATGATCGGCTCGGTGGATTACGCGAAAAGCCTGTACCTGCACCTGGGCGTCAGCCTGCCCGTGGACCGCTACTACGCCGCCCGACTCGAAAGCATGCCGGTCGACGGCGTGGTGGTGCACTGAACGGCACCGCAGAGCATTAAAAAAACGGGCCGCAAGGCCCGTTTTTCTTTGCCCCCGGACGTCCTGCGTGCCCGGAGCGGTGCGGTGTACTGGTGGAGCCGGCGGGAATCGAACCCGCGTCCGCAAGCCCTCCACAGAGAGTTCTACATACTTAGTTCTGTCATTTGATTTAACCGGCGCATCGCGGACGAACACGCTCTACGACGGCGAGTCACTAGGTTTTCGTCCTCGGGCCCGTGACACTCCCGAAGCTTATCTGACGTAAATGACCTCGCTGGTTCTTGCGAACCCTAGCCCGTCAGCGAGCCAGTGCGAGGACGGCGGCCCTTAGGCTGCCAGTGCGTAACGTTCGTCGTTAGCAGTTATTGCATTCCCATTGATTAACGAGGTGACGGGTCCTCGGTATGCCCTCACTGCTTCGTAACCCACGTCGAAACCAGGTCGGCCCCAATGTGCGCTGTGAAACGCGAAGAAAACGGATTGTACCCGGTTTCGACGCCCATGGCGTGCGTCCGGTTCCGTAGTGCCAAGCTGGGGGCTTATCCCAGCAATTCAAGCAGTTCGGCCGGGTGATGGATCAGGTAGTCAGCGCCCCAGGTTTCGGGCGGCTCACCGTCGCCACAGTAGCCGTAGGCGGCGGAGACCGTCGCCATGCCTGCGGCCTTGCCGGCCTGGATGTCGCGCAGGTCGTCGCCGACATAGAGGCAGCGCGCCGCGGCCACGCCGCTCAGTTCGGCGGCGTGCAGCAGGGGGGCAGGGTGAGGCTTGGCGTGGGGCGTGGTGTCGCCGCTGACCACGGCCGAGGCGCGCGGTGCCAGACCGATGGCGCGGACCAGCGGCACCGTGAAGCGCGCGATCTTGTTCGTGACGATGCCCCAGGGCACGCCATCGGCCTCGAGCCTGGCCAGCACCGCATCCATGCCCTCGAACAGTCGGGTATGCACCGCGATGTCGGCCTCGTAGTAATCGAGGAAGGTATCGCGCAGCGCGGGGAATTCGGGGTCTTCCGGACGCTTGCCGAAGGCCGCGCCGATCAGCCCGCGCGCGCCGTGCGAGGCCACGGGCCGAAGCTTTTCGTAGGCGACGGGTGCCATGCCGTGCTCCACGACAAGCCGGTTGGCCGCTGCCGCGAGGTCGGGGGCCGTATCGGCCAGCGTGCCGTCGAGATCAAAGAAAACCGCGTCGAACTTCGCCATCGTCATGCCACCTTCCGGAACGCCATCATGTAGTTGACGTCGGTATCGCGGCTAAGCGAATAGATCTGCGTCAAAGGATTGAAGGTCATGCCGCGCATCTCGACCATCTCCAGGCCGACGTTGCGCGCGAAGCGTGCCATCTCCGAGGGCGTGATGAATTTCTGATAGTCGTGCGTGCCGCGCGGCAGCATGTTCAGTACGTACTCCGCGCCGACGATAGCCAGCAGGTAGGCTTTCAGGTTGCGGTTGATCGTCGAGAAAAACACGTGTCCGCCCGGTTTGACCAGCGTCATGCAGGCGCGAACGATCGATTGCGGATCGGGCACATGCTCGAGCATTTCCATACAGGTCACCACGTCGACGCTGGCTGGCATGCGGGCCGCCAGGTCTTCCACGGCGATTTCCTCGTAGGTCACTGCCACGCCCGATTCCAGGCTGTGCAGGTCGGCCACCTTCAGGGCCTTGCTGGACAGGTCGATGCCCCTGACCGTGGCGCCAAGGCGCGCCATGCTTTCCGACAGGATGCCGCCGCCGCAACCCACATCGACGACCTGCTTGCCCGACAGGTGCGCGATACCGTCGATCCAGCCCAGGCGGAGCGGATTCAGATCATGCAACGGCTTGAATTCACTGTTGGGATCCCACCAGCGGTGGGCCAGCTCGCTGAACTTGTCGATCTCTTTCGGATCGGCATTGCGGCCGGTTTGGGGCGAGACGTTGAGGGTGGTCGAATGCGACATCGTTGGCGCCGCGCAGGCGGCAGGTCTGATGAGAAGGCTGCGGCAACTTTACCAAAAAAACGGTGCCGCGCCGAATATGGCGGGTCTGACGCGCTGCCGGCGAAAACCGCCGGAGGCCGGGCGAAAAAAAAGCCCAGCATACGCTGGGCTTTTCTTCATCGGAGAGGATCCGATTAACGTGCGCTGCGGGTGCCGACCACTTCGACTTCCACGCGGCGGTTCGGCTGCTGGCAGGCGATCTGAGCGGTGCGGTTGCCCTTGCACGACTTCGGATCCACCTTCAGCTGACGCTTGCCCTTGCCTTCCGTGTACACGCGGTTGGCTTCGACGCCCTTGCTCACCAGGTAAGCCTTGACCGATTCGGCACGACGGATCGACAGGCGATCGTTGTACTTGTCCGAACCGAACGAGTCGGTGTGGCCAACGGCGATGATGACTTCCAGCGTGATGCCTTGCAGCTTCGAGACCAGGTCGTCCAGCTTGGCCTTGCCTTCGGGCTTCAGAACAGCCTTGTCGAAGTCGAACAGGGTGTCAGCAGCAAAAGTGACCTTCTCGCTGGACACAACCGGCGGAGCGACCGGGGTCGGTGCCGGAGCCGGAGCAGCAGCCGGAGCCAGTGCGCCATCGCACAGGGCATTGGCCGTTGCCGGGGTCCAGGAGCTGTCGCGCCAGCAGAGCTCGTTCGTGCCATTCTTCCACACGTACTCGCTCGTACCGTTGCCCCAGTTATCGTTCACGGCCTTCTTTTCGTAGGGGACGGACTGGGCTTGAGCGGATGCAGCCATTACTGCGGTAGCTGCAACGAGCGCGAGCTTGGCAAATTTTTTCATATTTCTCCTCTCAGGATGAGATCACCGCAGGGTTACTGCGAGCAAATGGACGAAAACAAGTCATACATTCTTCGGAGTATAACATTCTCGATGTGGTGGATGCTCCACTTCGAACAATGTCTGGCTCTTCGCTGGGGAATTGTGCCACAAGGCTCGTTTCCTAAGAAGTAAATATATTCGATTCAACCACGTGGTTTTAGGCCTGTGGTGTTTGTGCAACATCGGTCTTGCGGCGCCTGCAAACCCTTGTCCTGTATGGGTTGCAGGGCATCGGGGGTGGACGGGTGGTGCGTCGGCGGGGGCGGTGGAGGGGTGGTTCCGGCGGGGGCGGGAAGGGGTTCCGCGCGTGATAGAATGCCATGTTCGCCCGTCGCCGGCATGGTCACTTCATGCCGTCAGATTCACGGGCTTCATTTGCTTAAACCCGCCGCATAAACCACGCCGCAATGGATCAATTCGCCAAAGAAACCCTTCCGGTCTCGCTGGAAGAGGAAATGCGCCGCTCTTACCTCGATTACGCAATGAGCGTTATCGTGGGGCGCGCGCTTCCCGACGTCCGGGACGGCCTGAAGCCGGTACACCGGCGCGTGCTCTTTGCGATGCATGAGCTGAATAACGACTGGAACCGGGCCTACAAGAAATCGGCGCGTATCGTCGGTGATGTGATTGGTAAGTATCACCCGCACGGTGATACTGCTGTCTACGACACGATCGTCCGCATGGCGCAGAATTTCTCGCTGCGCTATATGCTGGTCGACGGCCAGGGTAACTTCGGTTCGGTGGATGGAGATAACGCTGCGGCGATGCGTTATACCGAAATCCGCCTGGCGAAGATCGCCCATGAAATGCTTCACGATATCGACAAGGAAACTGTCGATTTCGAACCGAACTATGACGGTTCGGAGAAAGAGCCCGGTATTTTGCCGGCGCGAATCCCGAATTTGCTGATCAATGGTTCGTCGGGTATTGCCGTGGGTATGGCAACCAATATCCCGCCGCATAACCTCAATGAGGTTGTCGACGCCTGTCTGCATCTGCTCCGTAATCCCGATACCACGATCGACGAACTGATCGAACTGGTACCGGCGCCTGATTTTCCGACGGCCGGCATTATCTATGGTATCCAGGGCGTACGTGAGGGTTACCGAACGGGCCGGGGCCGCGTGGTCATGCGCGCGCGCACGCACTTTGAGGATATCGACCGTGGCGCGCGCCAGGCGATCATCGTCGACGAACTGCCGTACCAGGTGAACAAGCGGACCCTGCTCGAGCGCATTGCCGAGCTGGTGACCGAGAAGAAGATCGAGGGCATCTCGGACATCCGCGACGAGTCTGACAAGTCAGGCATGCGCGTGGTGATCGAGCTCAAGCGCAACGAAGTGCCCGAGGTTGTGCTGAACAACCTATATAAGAACACCCAGCTGCAGGACACGTTCGGCATGAACATGGTGGCGCTGGTCGATGGCCAGCCGCGCCTGCTGAACCTGAAGCAGATGCTGGATGCCTTCCTGTCGCATCGCCGCGAAGTGGTGACGCGCCGCACGGTGTTCGAGCTGCGCAAGGCGCGCGAGCGCGGGCACGTGCTGGAAGGCCTGGCCGTGGCGCTGGCGAACATCGACGAGTTCATCGCGATCATCAAGGCTGCGCCGACGCCGCCGCTGGCCAAGCAGGAACTGATGGCCAAGCCCTGGGATTCGGGCCTGGTGCGCGAAATGCTGTCGCGTGCCGAGAGCGACACTGCAGGCGGCCGCGCCTCGTATCGCCCGGATGGCCTGCCGGCCGTGTTCGGCATGCAGCCCGATGGCCTGTATCGCCTGTCCGACGGCCAGGCGCAGGAAATCCTGCAAATGCGCCTGCAACGCCTCACGGGCCTGGAGCAGGACAAGATCGTCCAGGAATACCGCGAAGTGATGGGCCTGATTGCCGACCTGCTCGACATCCTGGCCCGCCCGGAGCGCATCACCACGATCATCACCGAGGAACTGGGCGCCATCCGCGCCGAGTTCGGCGACGAGCGCCGCTCGCAGATCGAGCACAACGCGACCGAACTCGACACGGAAGACCTGATCACCCCGCAGGACATGGTGGTGACGCTGTCTCACTCGGGCTACATGAAGAGCCAGCCGATTTCCGAATATCGCGCGCAGAAGCGCGGCGGCCGCGGCAAGCTGGCCACGGCGACCAAGGAAGACGACTGGATCGACACGCTGTTCGTGGCCAACACGCACGACTACATCCTGTGCTTCTCGAATCGCGGCCGCCTGTACTGGCTCAAGGTCTACGAAGTGCCGCAAGGGTCGCGTAATTCGCGTGGCCGTCCGATCGTGAACATGTTCCCGCTGGCCGACGGCGAGAAGATCAACGTGATCCTGCCGGTGCGCCAGTTCGACGCCGAGCACTTCATCTTCATGGCTACCGCTCGCGGCACGGTCAAGAAGACGGTGCTGACCGATTTCTCGAATCCGCGCAAGGCCGGCATCATTGCGGTCGACCTCGACGAGGGCGACTTCCTGATCGGCGCCGCCATCACCGATGGCCAGCACGACGTGATGCTGTTCTCCGATGCCGGCAAGGCGGTGCGTTTCGACGAGAACGACGTGCGTCCGATGGGCCGTCAGGCGCGTGGCGTGCGTGGCATGAACCTCGACGAAGGCCAGGCTGTGATCGCCATGCTCGTGGCCCCGGCCGAAACGGCAGAGGGCGAGGGCGCGGCGGCCGACGGCGTTTCGATCAGCGCGGTGGGCAGCGTGCTGACCGCCACCGAGAATGGCTACGGCAAGCGCACGCCGATCTCCGAGTACACTCGACACGGCCGTGGCACCAAGGGCATGATTGCGATCCAGACGAGCGAGCGCAATGGCCGGGTGGTGGCCGCGGCGCTGGTTTCGCCCGAAGACGAGATCATGCTGATCACCACGGGTGGCGTGCTGATCCGCACCCGCGTGGCCGAGATTCGCGAGATGGGTCGGGCCACCCAGGGCGTGACGCTGATCAACGTGGACGAGGGTACGAAGCTGTCGGGCCTGCAGCGCATCGTCGAATCAGATGCTGATAACAGCAGCAACGGCGAAGACGAAGACGTGGCGGACCATGCCAGCGGCGCGGCCAATGCCGATGGCGATACCGGAGCGGGCGCCGCCGACGCGGACGCGAATTCGTAATTTGTTGCAACAACGGGACGACGGCCGGAACTCGCCAGACGGCCGTTCGGACTAATCCGGACGTATTTACCAGGGAGTCATAATGCTCAAAACCTATCGACGTATCGCTGTTCTGGCTGCTTTCGCTCCGATGATGATGCTGGCGCAAGGCGCGCACGCTCAGGAAGACAAGGACAAGACCGCGGCCATCAAGGAACTGCTGACCGTCATGCAGGCCGACCAGGCTGTCAAGGGTCAGGCCGACAACTGGCAACAGGGCGCCAAGCAGGAAGCGCCGCTGGTGCTGGAGCAGGTTCTTGTCGAGAACAAGACGCTGAACGACAAGCAGAAGCAGGCCGCTGTCGACAAGCTCAAGAAGAACGGTGCCGTGCAGCGCATGGTCGACGGCGCCGGTACGGCGTTCAACACCGACGGCTTCCGTCAGGACGCCATCAAGGCGCACTACGATGCCTTCGGCAAGTACTACTCGACTCAGGAAATCAAGGATCTGACCACGTTCCTGAAGTCGCCGACGGGCCAGAAGTTCATGGCCAACCAGGGCAAGGCCACCCAGGAAATCTGGGGTTCGATGATGCAGAAGTACGGCCCGCAGGTTGGCAAGTCGATGCGCGACGCCGCCGAGAAGGAAATCGCCGCCGCTTCGAAGTGATCGACGGCTGACCTCTCGGGCCCTTCGTGCCGGGGAGGTCGCAGGTCCAGACCCGCTCCGGATGCCCTGGGTGTCCAAGGGGCGCGGGTTTTGGGCGATAATGGCTGCCTGGTTCCATCCGGCAGCCATTTTTCTTTTCTCCCTCCATGAACGATCCCCAGAACCCCGCCCTCGCCGGCCTGCAACGTTCCCTGGCCGAGCGCGTCTTCAATTTCTCGCCTGGCCCGGCCGCGTTGCCGACCGAAGTCCTGCAGCAGGCCGCCGAGGAAATGCTGTCATGGCGCGGAACTGGCGTTTCGGTGATGGAGATGAGCCACCGCAGCAAGGAATTCGAGAGCATCCATCATCAAGCGATGACGGATCTGCGCGAACTGCTGCATGTGCCGAAGAACTTCAAGATTCTGTTCCTCCAGGGTGGCGCCATCGGCGAGAACGGCATCGTGCCGCTGAACCTGGCCAATCGCGTCAATGCCGCCAAGCCGAAGACCGACTTCGTGGTGACCGGCACGTGGTCGGTCAAGACCGAGCAGGAAGCGCGCCGCTATGGCGAGGTGAATATCGCCGCGTCCAGCAAGGACCAGAAGTGGCACAAGATTCCCGACGTGAAGACGTGGAATCTGTCGGACGATGCCGCCTATGTGCACCTGTGCACGAACGAGACCATCGTCGGCGTGGAATTCCAGGACATTCCCGACATCGGCCAGACCGGCACGCATGACAAGGGCCGCATCGTCGTGGCCGACGCGTCGAGCCATATCCTGTCGCGCCCCATCGACTGGTCGCGCGTGCAGGTGGTGTACGGCGGCGCACAGAAGAACATCGGCCCGGCCGGCGTGACGATCGTCATCGTGCGCGAAGACCTGATCGGTTTCGCGCATCCGCTTTGCCCTTCGGCGTTCAACTGGCGCCTGGTGGCCGAGCACGACTCGATGTACAACACGCCGCCCACCTATGCGATCTACATCGCCGGGCTGGTGTTCCAGTGGCTCAAGGCCCAGGGCGGCGTGGCCGGGATCGAACAGCGCAATATTGCCAAGGCGCGCGCGCTGTACAGCTTCCTGGACCAAAGCGACTACTACCGTAACGAAATCGATCCCGGCAGCCGCTCGCGCATGAACGTACCGTTCTTCCTGCGCGATGAATCGCGCAACGAAGCGTTCCTGACCCAGGCGCGCGCGAATGGCCTGGTACAGCTCAAGGGCCACAAGTCCGTGGGCGGCATGCGCGCCAGCATCTATAACGCGATGCCACTCGAAGGTGTGACCGCGCTGGTGGAATTCATGCGCGAGTTCGAGCGCACCGCCGCCTGACGGTGGTGCTTTCTGTCGCGGCCCTTGCAGCGCTGGGGCCCGGCATCAGCCCAGACTTTTCGCGGCTGCGCGATGCGCGGCCCACAGGCCTATGACACAGCAAGACAAGCCGGGGGTGGCCGCCTCCGGCCATGACAATGCCGCACCAAGCCCTCAGGAGCAGGCGCTGTCCGCCGACCTGGCGCCGCTGCGCGACCAGATCGATGCCGTCGACCGCGAACTGCTGGCCCTGCTGAACCGTCGCGCGCAGCTGGCGCTCGACGTGGGCGAGGTCAAGAAGAAGTACGGCGCGCCGGTGTTTCGCCCCGAACGTGAGCTGCAGGTAATCCGCAAGGTGCAGGGCGCCAATCCGGGCCCGCTGCTTGGCGAAAGCGTGGCGTCGATCTGGCGCGAGGTGATGTCCGCCTGTCGCGGGCTGGAAAAGCCGCTGGAGATTGCCTTCCTCGGCCCGGCCGGCACGTTTTCCGAGCAGGCGCTGTACGCGCACTTCGGCCACGAGGTCTCGGGCGTGCCGTGCCCGAGCATCGACGAGGTGTTCCGGTCGGTGGAATCCGGGACGGTGGAATACGGCGTGGTGCCGGTCGAGAATTCGACCGAGGGCGCCGTGTCGCGCACGCTGGACCTGTTCCTCCAGACGTCGCTGAAGATCAGCGGCGAGATCGCGCTGAAGGTCCATCACAACCTGATGGCATCGTCGCCCGACATGAAGGGCGTGACCGTGGTGCGCGCGCATGCGCAGGCGCTGGCGCAGTGCCAGCACTGGCTGACCGCCAACTATCCGCATCTGGAGCGCCAGGCCGTGTCCAGCAATGCCGAGGCCGCGCGCATGGCCAGCGAGGACCCCACGGTGGCGGCGATTGCCGGCGAAACGGCCGCCAACCGCTATCACCTGCATATCGTGCGGGCGAACATCCAGGACGATCCGCACAACCGCACGCGCTTTGCCGTGATCGGCCGCTACGAGACCGAGCCGTCGGGCAGCGACCAGACGTCGATGATCTTGTCCGTGCCGAACAAGGCCGGTGCCGTGTACCAGCTGCTGGCGCCGCTGGCGGACAACGGCGTGTCGATGTGCCGGTTCGAGTCGCGGCCGGCGCGTAGCGGCGCGTGGGAGTACTACTTCTATGTCGATGTGGAAGGCCATCAGCACGACCCGTCCGTGGCACGCGCAATCCAGGCGCTGCGCGCCAACGCCGCGTACCTGAAGGTGCTCGGGTCCTACCCGTCGAGCAAATAACGCAGGCAGGAGACACGCATGGCACAACAGGAAAGCGGGGCGGCGAATATGGCGGCCAATGTGGCCGATTATTTCGGCCCGACCTACGTCCGCAAGATTTCTCCGTACATCGCAGGAAAGCCAATTTCGGAAGTGGCACGCGAGTTCGGGCTCGACGAAGCACGCATCGTCAAGCTGGCCTCGAATGAGAATCCGCTCGGCATGCCGGCATCGGCCAGGGCCGCCATCGCGGCGGCCACGGCAGACCTGGGGCGCTATCCGGACAGCAACGGCTTCGAACTGAAGGCCAAGCTTTCGGAAAAATTCGATGTCCCGGCCGAGTGGCTGACACTGGGCAACGGCAGCAACGACATTCTGGAGCTGGCCGCGCATGCGCTGGTGCGTGCCGGCGAGTCGATCGTCTACGCCGAATACTCGTTCGCGGTCTACGCGCTGGCCACGCAGGAAGTGGGCGCGCGCGCCATCGAGGTGAAGTCGCGCCAGTACGGCCATGACCTCGACGCGATGGCCGCCGCGATTGCGCCGGACACGAAGCTCGTGTTTATCGCCAATCCGAACAACCCGACCGGCACCTTCGTGTCGGCCGCCGAGATCGAGGCGTTCCTGGCCAAGGTGCCGCCGCACGTGGTGGTGGTGCTGGACGAGGCGTACAACGAATATCTGGACGCCGGCCAGCAGTACGAATCGATTGCCTGGGTGCGCAAGTATCCGAACCTGATGGTGTCGCGCACGTTCTCGAAGGCTTACGGGCTGGCCGGGCTGCGGGTCGGGTATGGCGTGGCTCAGCTGCCGCTGACGGACCTGCTCAACCGCGTGCGGCAGCCGTTCAACGTCAACAGCCTGGCGCAGGCCGCAGCCGTGGCGGCGCTGGGCGACGCGGCATTCCTGCAGCGCAGCGCCGAACTCAATCGTGCCGGCAAGGCCCAGCTGGTGGCCGCTTTCGAACGCATGGGGCTGGAGTACGTGAAGTCGTCGGGCAACTTCGTCATGGTCCGCGTGGGCACGGACGACGGTGCCGGCGCTCGTGTGAACCTGGCCATGCTCAGGCAGGGCGTGATCGTGCGCCCGGTGGCGAACTACGGTCTGCCGCAGTGGCTGCGTATCACGATTGGCCTGCCTGACGAGAACGCCGCCTGCATCGCGGCGCTCGAACAGGCATTGATGTGAAACCGAATCGATCTGAAGCCGTGAGTGCTCTGCATTTTTCCCGTGTTGTGATTGTCGGCGTCGGCCTGATTGGCGGATCGCTGGCGTTGTCGCTCAAGCGTGCCGGCGTGGTCGGCACCGTGGTGGGGGTGGGCCGGTCGGCGGCGTCGCTCGAAAAGGCCAAGATGCTGGGCGTCATCGACGAGGCCGCCGAATCGCTGGCCGAAGCCGCGCGCGGCGCCAGCCTGATCGTGCTGTGCGCGCCGGTGGCGCAGAACTTTGCGCTGCTCCATGCGCTGGAGCCGCATCTGCAGCCCGGCACCATCGTGACGGATGCCGGCAGCACCAAGTCCGACGTGATCATGGCCGCCAAGACGGCGCTCGGTGACAAGGTGGCGCAGTTCGTGCCCGCCCACCCGATTGCCGGCCGCGAGCTGCACGGCGTGGAGGCCGCGCTGAACGACCTGTACCTGGGCAAGAAGGTGGTGATGTGCCCGCTGCAGGAAAACAGCCGCGTCGATGTGGCGGCGGTGCGCGCCATGTGGGAGTCCACGGGTGCCGATGTCCACGTGATGTCGGCCGTGCAGCATGACGCCGTGTTCGCATCGGTCAGCCATCTGCCGCACGTGCTGTCGTATGCGCTGGTGGCGCAGGTGGCCAATGCCGAGGACGCGGCGCTGAAGCTCGATTTCGCCGGCGGTGGCTTCCGCGACTTCACGCGCATTGCCGCGTCGTCGCCGGAGATGTGGCGCGACATCTGCATCGCCAACAAGGAGGCGCTGCTGCGCGAGATCAACACGTACGAAGCCGTGCTGGGTCACCTGAAGGCCCAGATCAAGGCGGGCGATGGTGCCGCGCTGGAGCGGATCTTCGCGCGCGCCAGCGACACGCGCCTGAAGTGGGGCGCGGCGCGCGCCGCCACCCATAACGTAGAACCCTGATGCCGTGGCGCCTTTCCGGGCGCCAGGCCGACGCTGCAAAGACCATGGAACATCTGACCCTCGGCCCGCTGACCCGCGCATCGGGCACCGTGCGCCTGCCCGGCTCGAAGAGCATCTCCAACCGCGTGCTGCTGCTGTCCGCACTGGCAACCGGCGAGACACGCGTTCGCGATCTGCTCGATTCCGACGACACCCAGGTCATGCTCGAAGCACTGAAGGTGCTGGGCGTGACCTGGCGCCGTGAAGGCGGCGACTGCATCGTGACCGGCGTGGGTGGCCATTTTCCGAACAAGGCCGCCGACCTGTTCATGGGCAATGCCGGTACGGCGATTCGTCCGCTGACAGCGGCGCTGGCGCTGCAGGGCGGCGCCTACAAGCTCAGCGGCGTGGCGCGCATGCACGAGCGGCCGATCGGCGATCTGGTGGACGGCCTGCGGCAGGTTGGCGCCGCGATCGAATACCTGGGCACACCCGGCTATCCGCCGCTGGAGATCAAGCCCGCGCAGATCCGCATCGAAACGCCGATCCGCGTGCGTGGCGATGTGTCGAGCCAGTTCCTGACCGCGCTGCTGATGACGCTGCCGATGGCGTCGGCGCCGTCCGGGCGGATCGAGATCGAAGTGGTGGGTGAGCTGATCTCGAAGCCGTACATCGAGATCACGCTGAACCTGCTGGCGCGCTTCGGCATCGTGGTCGAGCGGCAGGGCTGGGAACGATTCATCCTGCCGGCCGGCGCCCAGTACCGCTCGCCGGGCGAGATCTACGTCGAGGGGGATGCCTCGACCGCATCGTATTTCCTGGCTGCCGGTGCGATTGGCGGCGGTCCGGTGCGGGTCGAAGGCGTGGGTTTGTCGAGCATCCAGGGCGATGTGCGCTTTGCCGATGCGCTGAACCGGATGGGCGCCAACGTGATGGCCGGCGACAACTGGATCGAGGTTCGCGGCACCGAGCGCGACGACGGCCGGCTCAATGGCATCGAACTCGACTGCAACCATATTCCCGACGCCGCGATGACGCTGGCCGTGGCGGCACTGTTCGCCGAAGGCACGACCACGCTGACCAATATCGCCAGCTGGCGCGTCAAGGAAACCGATCGTATTACCGCCATGGCGGCGGAGCTGCGCAAACTGGGCGCCACGGTGGAAGAAGGCGCCGACTACCTCAAAGTGACGCCTCCGGCATCAAACGCGTGGCAGACCCCGGCCGAAGGCATTGGCACCTATGATGATCACCGGATGGCCATGTGTTTCTCGTTGGCCGCTTTTGGGCCGCTGCCGGTGCGGATCAACGATCCGGGCTGCGTGGCGAAGACGTTCCCGGAGTATTTCTCGGTGTTTGCCGGGGTGGCGCGGTAAGCGGCCACTCCGGTTCAATAGCAGTGTTCAGGCGGCGGCCAGGTGGGGCGCCGCCGGCGCTTCATGGCTGGCTTCGGCCGTTGCGGGATTTCCGCGACGTTCACGGCGCTCCCAGTACTTGTCGAAGAAATAGTGGGCTACCGTGTTGACGGCCGGTTCGATGAAGGTGATGGCGCCGCTGATGGCCAGGCTGCCGGTCAGCGCGTAGGTCACGCTGAAGGCGATGCCCAGGTGCATGATGCCGAAGGTCAGGGTTTTGGCCATGGTGGATTGCTCGCTCGAAAAATGTCGGGATGGTCGCGCAGCGCCTTTTGTGGGGAACGGGAACGCTGCAGCCGCGCAACCATGGATCAAATGATAACGACTCTCAATCAAAGTCGAAAATCAATAGTTTCAAGCTAACCAATTAAGAATGACTATCATTGACGTCATCACCATAGATGGACCAACCGCTTCCGGCAAGGGAACGGTGGCCCACAAGGTGGCAGATGCCCTGAGCTTCCATTTGCTGGACAGCGGCGCGCTGTATCGGCTGGTGGCGCTGGCCAGCGACCGTGCCGACGTGGACATCGGCGACGTCGATACCCTTGCAAAGATCGCCTTGCGCCTCGATGTGAAGTTCGGCCCGGACCGGGTCTGGCTCGAAGGCGAAGAGGTCAGCCAGTTGATTCGCCAGGAGGCGATCGGCAACCGGGCGTCGGCGCTGGCCGTCCATCAGCCCGTGCGTGATGCGTTGACCGCACTTCAGCGCGGCTTTCGCAAGCTGCCTGGCCTCGTGGCGGACGGCCGCGACATGGGCACGGTGATCTTCCCGGAGGCCCGCCTCAAGGTGTTCCTGACGGCGAGTGTCGAGGCGCGCGCCCGCAGGCGCTATAAACAATTGATTGATAAGGGAATTTCTGCTAATATCGAAGACCTTTTGCGTGACCTCGAGGCGCGCGACGCGCGGGACCGTTCCCGTGCCGCCGCACCGTTGCGTCCCGCGGAAGACGCGCAACGCCTGGACACCTCCGAAATGACGGTGGACGAGGCGGTGGCGCAGGTGCTGGAGTGGTTCGCCGCGGTGCGGTGAGTAAAACCATGAGGCGCCGAACCGGGCCTGTATCGGAACCCAACCCGTCCGGTACAGGTTGTTCAACCTGACCCCGCTGCGTAAGGCAGACTGTGCACGATACGCGTGCCGGCCTACGTACTGCGGATTGCTACTTTACGTTTATGTCCGACCTGCAAACTAACGAATCCTTTGCCGCACTGTTCGAGGAATCGATCGCCCGCTCCAATATGAAAGCTGGCGAAGTGATTTCCGCTGAAGTCGTGCGCATCGACCACAATTTCGTGGTCGTCAACGCCGGCCTCAAGTCCGAAGCATTTGTGCCGGTGGAGGAGTTCCTGAACGACCAGGGCGAGCTCGAAGTGCAGGCCGGCGACTATGTCTCCGTGGCCATCGATGCGCTCGAGAACGGCTATGGCGACACCATCCTGTCCCGCGACAAGGCCAAGCGCCTGGCATCGTGGCTGAACCTCGAGAAGGCGCTGGAAGACGGCGAGATCATCTCGGGTACCGTGACCGGCAAGGTCAAGGGCGGCCTGACTGTCATGGTCAATGGCATCCGTGCCTTCCTGCCCGGTTCGCTCGTCGACGTGCGTCCGATCAAGGACACCACGCCGTACGAAGGCAAGACCCTCGAATTCAAGGTCATCAAGCTCGACCGCAAGCGTAACAACGTCGTGCTGTCGCGCCGCGCCGTGGTGGAAGCCACGCTGGGCGAAGAGCGTCAGAAGCTGATGGAAACGCTGAAGGAAGGCGCGATCGTCAACGGTATCGTCAAGAACATCACCGACTACGGCGCGTTCGTGGACCTGGGTGGTATCGACGGCCTGCTGCACATCACCGACCTGGCATGGCGTCGTGTGCGTCACCCGAGCGAAGTGCTGTCGGTTGGCCAGGAAATCACCGCCAAGATCCTCAAGTTCGACCAGGAAAAGAACCGCGTCTCGCTGGGCGTGAAGCAACTGGGCGAAGATCCGTGGGTGGGCATCTCGCGCCGCTACCCGCAAGGCACGCGTCTGTTCGGCAAGGTGACGAACCTGACCGACTACGGCGCATTCGTGGAAATCGAAGCCGGTATCGAAGGCCTGGTCCACGTGTCGGAAATGGACTGGACCAACAAGAACGTGGCCCCGTCGAAGGTTGTCCAGCTGGGCGACGAAGTCGAAGTCATGGTTCTGGATATCGACGAAGACAAGCGTCGTATCAGCCTGGGCATGAAGCAGTGCAAGGCCAATCCGTGGGACGATTTCAGCCGCAACCACAAGAAGGGCGACAAGCTGACGGGCCAGATCAAGTCGATCACCGACTTCGGCGTGTTCATCGGTCTGCCGGGCGGCATCGACGGCCTGGTGCACCTGTCGGACCTGTCGTGGCAAGAGTCGGGCGAAGAAGCCGTGCGCAAGTACAAGAAGGGCGACGAAGTGGAAGCTGTCGTCCTGGGCATCGACGTCGACAAGGAACGCATCTCGCTGGGTATCAAGCAGCTGTCGGGCGATCCGTTCAACAACTTCATCTCGGCCAACGACAAGGGTTCGCTCGTCAACGGCACGATCAAGGCTGTGGATGCCAAGGGCGCCGTGGTGCAACTGGCTGACGACGTCGAAGGCTACCTGCGCGCATCGGAAATCTCCGCTGACCGCGTGGAAGATGCCCGCAACGTGCTGAAGGAAGGCGAGCAGATCACCGCCCTGGTGGTGAACGTCGACCGCAAGTCGCGCAACATCAACCTGTCGATCAAGGCCAAGGACAGCGCAGAGCAGCAGGAAGCGATGCAGAAGTTCCAGGCTGACACCGGCACGGCTGGCACGACCAACCTGGGCGCGCTGCTGAAGGCCAAGCTGGGCCAGGAAAACCAGTAATTTAGAGCGCCGCGCGAAGCGAGACCGCCCATGACCAAGTCCGAGCTCGTCGAAAAACTGGCTGCCCGTTTTCCGCAGTTGCTGCTGCGGGATGCGGACATCTCGGTAAAAACGATACTCGACGCGATGTCCGAAGCCCTGGCCGATGGCCATCGCATCGAGATCCGTGGCTTCGGCAGCTTTGGTCTGAACCGGCGGCCGCCTCGCGTGGGCCGCAACCCCAAGTCCGGCGAACGTGTGCTGGTGCCCGAAAAACGGGTGCCGCATTTCAAGGCGGGCAAGGAGTTGCGGGAGCGGGTAGACCGCCCTGTATCGCCACAGGGTGGCGTCGCGACCGTCAACGGTCAGGCGCCGCACGGCAAGGCAGGGCAGTCGCTGGCCCCGTCGCAACCGGCTCCGGCCGGCCTGCACGAGGACAATCAGCTCAATCTGGTCCGTTCCTGATGCATGCTCGCCATACTGGCAAGTTTGTGCAAAAACGCCCCTTCGGGGGCGTTTTTGTTTGCGCGCGGATGACGGCCGCCTCCCGCGGTGGGCGGCGCGCCCAAGCGACCAATCGTTACCGTTTGCGAGAAGTGATTCCGCTACAATGCCGGGAATCCTTGGCCGGGTGCGCCGGATCGCTGCTGTGTGACCGGTTGTGCACCCCTGATCCGATGGCATTCACCGCATGAAACTCATCACCTGGATCTTCCGCATCGTCCTGTTCGTGCTGCTGTTCGTGCTGGCACTGCGCAATACCGGCGATGCCGACCTGCAGCTGTTCTTCGGGGCGGTCTGGCATGCCCCGCTGATCCTGATCCTGCTGGCCGCGTTCGGGCTGGGCATCGTGGCTGCCTTGGCTGCCGTGGCGCCGGGGCTGATGCGCCAGCGCATGGAAGCGTCGCGCCTGCGTCGTGCCCTGGGCGCGGTGCGGGCCACGCCGGCGGTGGATGTCGTGCCGCCCGAGGCCAAGCCGGGCGTACCTTATAACGTAGTCGGTCCGAAAGTCTGACCCATGATGTTTGAAACCTGGTGGCTGCTGGCGCTGCCACTTGTATTTGGCCTTGGCTGGATGGCTGCGCGCTTCGACCTGCGCCAGCTGATGAGCGAACAGGGCGCGTTGCCGCGTTCGTATTTCAAGGGCCTTAATTTCCTGCTCAACGAGCAACCCGACAAGGCCATCGACGCCTTTGTCGAGGTGGCGCGTCTCGACCCCGAGACCACCGAGCTGCACTTTGCGCTGGGCGCGCTGTTCCGCCGACGCGGCGAGACCGAACGCGCGATCCGCGTGCATCAGAACCTGGCCACCCGGCCAGACCTCCCCGAGCCCGAACGTGAGCACGCACTCTATGAACTGGGGCAGGACTTCCTGCGTGCCGGCCTGCTGGACCGTGCCGAGGAGTCGCTGCGCCGGCTGATGTCGGGCCCATACGCGGCATCGGCCAAGCGCGTGCTGCTGGAACTGTACGAAGTCGAGAAGGAATGGTCCAAGGCCATCGACGCCGCACGCGAACTGCAGACGCTGGACCAGAAGGACTACCGCGTGCAGATTGCTCAGTTCTGCTGTGAACTGGCGCAGGACGCGCTGCAGAAGAAGAAGCCCGAGGAAGCCGTCGAATGGCTGCGTCGTGCCCGCGAGGAAAACCCGGCCAACGTACGTGCGCCGATCCTGCTGGGCGATGTGGCCGCCGCGGCCGGCGACCAGACCGGCGCGCTGGAGCACTGGCTCGGCATCGAAAGCCAGGATGCGGCCTATCTGCCGCTGGTGGCTGACCGGGTGGTCAAGGCCTACGCGACGCTGGGCGAGCAGGGCAAGGCCCTGCAGTGGCTGCGCGACCTGCTCAAGACCAAGCTGGCGCCGGAATTGCTCGATACCGCCTATCGCACCGAACTCGAAGCGAACGGCCCGGTGGCCGCCACCGCGCTGATGCGCGACCAGTTGCGCCGCCAGCCGACGCTGCTGGCCCTGACCCGGTATTTCGAGGCGCAGGCGGCCGAGACCAAGGCGCAGCAGCCTGTCGGTGCCGATGGCGCGGCGCCGGCCGATGGCGCGGATGCAGACACCGATCCGGACGACCAGACGAAGGAAATCGAGGCGATCCGCGATCTGCTGCAACTTCGCACCCGTAACCTGGCGCGCTATACCTGCCGCGAATGCGGCTTCCGCGCCCGGCTCTTCTACTGGCAGTGCCCCGGCTGCAACCGCTGGGAGACCTATGCGCCGCGCCGCTCCGAAGCGCTTGGCTAATCCATCTCAAGCGACCCTGAATTCCCTGGAGCTTCCGCAATGAAAGTTACGATTATCGGCAGCGGCTATGTTGGCCTGGTGACCGGTGCCTGTCTGGCCGAACTCGGCAATTCCGTGTTCTGCCTCGATGTCGACGAAAAGAAGATCGCCCTGCTGAACGCCGGTGGCGTGCCCATCTACGAACCGGGCCTGAAGGAACTGATCGACCGCAATCGCGCGGCGGGCCGGCTGACGTTTTCCACCGATGTCGCCGCCAGCGTCGAACATGCCGACGTCCAGTTCATCGCCGTGGGCACCCCGCCCGACGAGGACGGCTCGGCCGACCTGCAGTACGTGCTGGCCGCCGCGCGCAACATCGGCCGCCATATGACCGGTTTCAAGGTGGTGGTGGACAAGTCGACCGTGCCCGTGGGCACCGGCGACCGCGTGGCCGCCGTGATCCGCGAGGAACTGACGGCGCGCGGGCTGGAAGACCTGCAGTACTCGGTGGTATCCAACCCCGAGTTCCTGAAGGAAGGCGCGGCCGTGGAAGACTTCATGCGTCCGGACCGCATCGTGCTGGGCTGCGCGCCCGACGTCGCCGGCCGCCACGCGCAGGCCATCATGCGTCAGCTGTACTCGCCGTTCAACCGCAACCACGAGCGCACGTTCTACATGGACGTGCGCTCGGCCGAGTTCACGAAGTACGCGGCCAATTCGATGCTGGCCACGCGTATCTCGTTCATGAACGAACTGGCCAACCTGGCCGACGAAGTGGGCGCCGACATCGAACTGGTGCGGATGGGCATCGGCTCGGACCCTCGCATTGGCTACAGCTTCCTGTACGCGGGCGCCGGCTACGGTGGCTCCTGCTTTCCCAAGGACGTGCAGGCGTTGATGCGCACGGCCAGCGCCTACGGCAAGCCGATGCGGGTGCTGGAGGCCGTGGAGGCCGTCAACGATGCACAGAAGCAGGTGCTGGGCCGCAAGGTGGTCAATCGCTTTGGTGAGGATCTGAGCGGCAAGACTTTCGGCATCTGGGGCCTGGCATTCAAGCCCAATACCGACGACATGCGCGAGGCGCCGGCCCGCGTGCTGGCCCGTGAACTGGTATCGCGCGGCGCGTCGCTGCGCGTGCACGACCCCGTGGCGATGCACGAGGCCCGCCGCGTGCTGGAGACCGACCTGGCCGACATCCCCGGCGGCATGGATCGCGTGCAATTCTGCGACGCCCAGATGGACGTGCTGAAGGACGCCGATGCGCTGGTGATCGTGACGGAGTGGAAAGTGTTCCGCAGCCCCGATTTCACGCAGATCCGCGCGTTGCTCAGGACGCCGGTCATCATCGACGGCCGTAACCTCTATGAACCGGATGCCATGGCGCAGGCCGGCATCGAATATCACGCGATCGGGCGCTCCACCGCCGCGCACTGATTCGTTTCAACCGCGTAACCAGACCGACCCGCCGCACCGTCCCGGCACGGCGCGTCGCAAAGGGAAGTTCATGAGCAAGAACACGATTCCGCAGGACCAGATCCGCCAGTCTCAGGTGCTGGTGGTGGGCGACATGATGCTGGACCGCTACTGGTTCGGCGATGTGGAGCGCATCTCGCCGGAAGCGCCCGTGCCCGTGGTGCAGATCAAGCGCAGCGACGAGCGCCTGGGCGGCGCCGCCAACGTGGCCCGCAACGCCGCCGCGCTGGGCGCCCGCGTGGGCATGCTCGGCGTGGTGGGCGACGACGAGCCCGGCCGCACGCTGGAGGCGCTGCTCAACGAGAGCCACGTCCAGCCGTACCTGCATCGCGACGCCAGCCTGAACACCACCATCAAGCTGCGTGTGGTGGCACACCAGCAGCAGCTGTTGCGGGTGGATTTCGAGAACGCGCCGGCCAGCGAAGTGCTGGCTTCGGTACAGGACCGCTACCAGACCCTGGTCAACGACTACCAGGTGCTGGTGCTGTCGGACTACGGCAAGGGCGGCCTGACCCATGTCGGCCGCATGGTCGACGCGGGCCGCGCGGCCGGCCGCACCGTGCTGATCGACCCCAAGGGCGACGATTACTCGCGCTACCGCGGCGCCACGCTGATCACGCCGAACCGCGCCGAAATGCGCGCCGTGGTCGGTGCCTGGAAGACCGAGGCCGACCTGACCATCCGCGCCCAGAACCTGCGCCGCGCGCTTCAGCTCGAAGCGTTGCTGCTGACGCGCTCGGAAGAGGGCATGACGCTCTATACCGAGGCCGAAGTGCTGCATGTCTCGGCCCAGGCGCGCGAAGTCTATGATGTATCGGGGGCCGGCGACACGGTAATTGCCACGCTGGCCACCATGCTGGGCGCCGGTGTGCCGCTCAAGGAAGCCGTGCAGCATGCCAACCGCGCCGGCAGCATCGTCGTCGGCAAGCTGGGTACCGCTGTTGTCACTTATCCCGAATTGTTTGGCGCTGCCTGAGGCGCGCCTGCCAGCCTGAATCCGCCATGACCATCATCGTGACCGGCGCTGCCGGCTTTATCGGCAGCAACATCGTCAAGGGCCTGAACGAACGCGGCGAATCGCATATCGTCGCCGTCGACAACCTGACGCGAGCCGAGAAATTCAACAATCTCGTGGACTGCGAGATTGCCGACTACCTGGACAAGGCCGAGTTCGTCGAGCGTTTCAAGCGCGGCGATTTCGGCCATGTGCGCGCGGTATTCCATGAGGGCGCCTGCTCCGACACCATGGAAACGGACGGCCGCTACATGATGGAGAACAACTACCGCTACACGCTGGCGCTGATGGAAGCCTGCCTGGAGCAGGGCACCCAGTTCCTCTATGCGTCGTCGGCCGCCACTTATGGCGCTTCTACGATGTTCCGCGAGGATCGCGAGTACGAAAAACCGTTGAACGTCTACGGCTATTCGAAATTCCTGTTCGACCAGGTGGTGCGCCGCCGGCTGCCGTCCGCGCATTCCCAGATCGTCGGCTTCCGCTACTTCAACGTCTACGGCCCGCGCGAATTCCACAAGGGCCGCATGGCGTCGGTGGCGTTCCACCATTTCAACCAGTTCCGCGCCGAAGGCTCGGTCAAGCTGTTCGGCGAGTACAACGGCTACGCGCCGGGCACGCAAAGCCGCGACTTCGTGTCGGTGGAAGACGTGGTCAAGGTCAACCTGTACTTCCTCGATCATCCGGAAAAGTCCGGCATCTTCAACCTTGGCACCGGCCGCTCGCAGCCGTTTAACGATATTGCGGTGTCGGTGGTGAATGCATTGCGCGAGTCCGAGGACAAGCCACCCCTGTCGCTGGAAGACATGGTGCAGGAAGGGCTGGTCGAATACGTGAAGTTTCCCGATGCATTGCGCGGCAAGTACCAGTGCTTCACGCAGTCCGACGTCTCGCGCCTGCGCTCGGCCGGCTACGAGGCGCCGTTCCTGACGGTGCAGGAAGGCGTGAGCCGCTACTGCAAGTGGTTGCTCGACCGTAGCTGAAGCGCGCGGCCGCGCATGGCCGTGTCGCGCCCGCGCCACGGTCCAACCTGGCCGGACTCGTAGAAGTCCGGCAGTACATCACCAATATTGCGCTTGGACACACAAACGCGCGGATATTGTGAACTCATGTGTCCAGCCATTTCTGACGTCCGATCGGACTCCTATCCTGACCGCTTCCGTTGCCATCCGGCGGCGGACAGCAACCCGAAAGGAAAGGAGTTTCATCGATGCACAAGACGTACGACGCTGCCCAGGCAAATGCGCCGGCGGCCCGGACCGGCAACTTTCTGACCAGCACATCCCGAAGCGCGCACCGCGCGTGGCGGCGCGCCAGCCTGGCCCTTGCGTTCACGCTGGCCATGGCTGGCATGGGGCCGGCGCACGCCGAGGTCGACGTGAATAGCGCCGACGAGGTGGCGCTGACCACGATCAAGGGCATTGGCCCGGCAACGGCCAAGCGGATTCTGGCGGAGCGCGACAAGAACGGGGCGTTCCAGGACGCGGCTGACCTTGCAGACCGCGTGCCGGGAGTAGGGGCGAAATCGGCGGCCAATCTCCAGGAAGCGGGCCTGACGTTCGGCAAGCCGTCCGCTAACACGGCGGGCGCCCGCAAGGATGGCAAGCCCGCGCCGAAGCCGTCGCCGCAGGCCGCGCCGAAGACCACGCCAGCGCGCTGAGGCCGGCGCTCGCGCCCCGGGTCAACAGCCCGGGGCTGGTATGCGTTGTGCTTCGCTGGCGTGGCATGCGCGCCGCAGCCCCGATTTGCACCACCGGGGGTGCGGGGTATCATGCGCATCGCCGTTGCGGCCCGACGCCTGGCGCCGGCCCGCAACCCGAGATTCCATACCGATCATTCAACCGGCAACGCAGCCGTGCCGCTGACAGGGAGAGAACAACATGGCGAATGGCCAGGACAGCATTGACGACGGGAGTTTCCTGCCGAAATGGCGGCTCAAGACCGAGGGGGTGATCGCTCCCGACGAACGCCTGCCGGCAGGTCAGACGATTCTGGCGGGCATTCAGCACGTGGTGGCGATGTTCGGCTCCACGGCGATTGCCCCGATCCTGATGGGCTTTCCTCCCAATATCGCGATCCTGTTCTCCGGCATCGGCACCTTGCTGTTCTTCCTGTGCGTGCGCGGCCGCGTGCCCAGCTACCTGGGATCGAGCTTCGCGTTCATCGCGGTGGTGATCGCGGCGACCGGCTACAGCGGTAGCGGCCCGAACGCGAATATCCCGGTCGCCCTTGGTGGCATCATCGCCGCGGGCGCCGTGTACACCATCATCGGACTGATCGTGCAGACCGTGGGCTATGCGTGGGTGGAAAAACTGATGCCGCCGGTGGTGACGGGTGCCATCGTCGCTGCCATCGGCCTGAACCTGGCGCCGGTGGCCGTCAAGGCGGTCAGCGGGGCGGCGCTCGATACCTGGGTGGGCCTGCTGACGGTGCTGGCCGTGGGGCTGATCGCGGTACGGGCGCCGGGCATGCTGGGGCGCCTGCCGGTCCTGCTTGGCGGCCTGGCGGGCTACCTCGCGTATTTCGTGGCGACCAACCTGATGGGCCTGGGCCACCCCATCGACTTTTCCGGCGTGGCCGCAGCCAGCTGGTTCGGCATGCCGGCGTTCACCACGCCGGTCTTCCAGGCCAACGCGATGCTGCTGATCGCGCCGGTGGCCATCGTGCTGGTGGCCGAGAACCTGGGCCATATCAAGGCCATTGGCGTGATGACGGGTCGCAATCTCGATCCGTACATCGGCCGCGCATTCATCGGCGATGGCGTGGCCACGATGCTGTCGGCATCCGGCGGCGGCACCGGCGTGACCACGTACGCCGAAAACATGGGCGTGATGGCTGTCACGCGCATCTACTCGACGCTGATCTTCGTGGTGGCCGCGGCGGTGGCGATCCTGCTCGGTTTCTCGCCCAAGTTCGGCGCGCTGATCCTGACGATTCCCGGTCCGGTCATCGGGGGGCTGACCATCGTCGTGTTCGGCCTGATCTCGGCCACGGCGGGGCGCATCTGGGTGCAGAACCACGTGGATTTTTCCAGCTCGCGCAACCTGATCACGGTCGGTGCGACGCTGACCGTGGCCGCTGGCGACCTGACGCTGAAATTCGGCGGCATGACGCTGGGCGGCATCGGGACGGCCACGTTCGGCGCGATCCTGCTGTACCACCTGCTGGGCAGCCGTCATCCGGAAGACCAGGGTCTGACGCACTGAACCGGCGCGCGCCGGCACGGGGCGGAATGGCCCGGCCGCCGGTGCGGGTAAGGTTGGTGCATTACAATGGCCGACGAAAACCGACCTCCCCGCACCATGGCCTACAAAACGATTGAAGACACCATTGGCAACACGCCGCTGGTACGACTGCAGCGTATTCCCGGCGCTGCCATCGAAGCGCGCGGCAACGTGATCCTTGGCAAGCTCGAGGGCAACAACCCGGCCGGCTCGGTCAAGGACCGCCCCGCGCTGTCGATGATCCGCCGCGCAGAAGAGCGTGGCCGCATCAAGCCTGGCGACACGCTGATCGAAGCCACGTCGGGTAACACGGGCATCGCACTGGCCATGGCAGCCGCCATCCGCGGCTATCGCATGGTGCTGATCATGCCCGAGGACCTGAGCCTGGAGCGTCGCCAGAGCATGGCGGCCTATGGCGCGGAAATCATCCTGACCCCGGTCAAGGGCGGCATGGAGTATGCGCGCGACCTGGCCGATGCCATGGAGCGCGAGGGCAAGGGCGTGATCCTGGACCAGTTCGCCAACCCGGACAATCCGCTGGCACACTACGAGTCCACGGGACCGGAGCTCTGGCAGGACACCGAGGGCCGTATTACCCACTTCGTCTCGGCCATGGGCACGACCGGCACCATCACCGGTGTTTCGCGCTTCCTCAAGGAAAAGAACCCCGCCATCCAGATCATCGGTGCCCAGCCCGCTGAAGGGTCGCGCATTCCGGGGATACGCAAGTGGCCCGAAGCGTATCTGCCGAAGATCTACGATCCGAAGTTCATTGATCGCCAGGAGCCTGTCACGCAGGCCGATGCGGAACACATGGCACGCCGGATGGCCCGCGAGGAAGGCATTTTCTGTGGAATCTCGGCCGCTGGCGCCCTGTGCGTGGCGCTGCGCATTGCCGAGGAAGTGGAGAATGCGACGATCGTCTTCGTGGTGTGCGATCGTGGCGACCGCTACCTGTCGACCGGGGTCTTCCCGGCCTGAATCCAGCGCCTGACCCCAGGGACTCGCCACCCAACAAAAAGCCCCGCCGGCATCGCCGCGGGGCTTTTTGCCTGACAGGGGCCTTGGCGCTCAACCCATGGCGGCCTTGACGGCTTCGCCCAGCTGATACACCGCCAGCGCATAGAAGAAGCTGCGGTTGTAGCGCGTCAGGACATAAAAGTTGCGCAGGCCGATCATGTACTCGGTCGGCTGGTCCGGCGTCGGCAAATCGACGACCAGCACCCCTGTTTCGCCTTCGCGCTGCACGTCGATCGGTTCGTCCACGCGCAGCCCGGCCTTGGTCAGCTGGTTCAGCGTGCGCGTCGGCCAGGGTTCGCCGTCGGCCGCGGCCGTGGCCACGCCAAGGCTGCCGGCGTCGCCGGCGATCCGCCAGACCACGGGCCGGCCCTGTTCCCAGCCATGCAGTTGCAGGAATCGGCCAACGCTGCCGATGGCGTCGGTGGGGCTGTTGCGCAGATCGACATGGCCGTCGCCGTCGTAGTCGATGGCGTATTCGCGCAGGCTGGTCGGCATGAATTGCGGGATGCCCACGGCACCGGCGTAGGAGCCCAGGACCGAGTACACGTCGGTCCTGGTGTCGCGGCACCAGACCAGGTAATCGGCAAGCTGGTTGCGGAACAGCGTCGTGCGGGCGTCGCGATTCGGCGTGTCGGGGTAGTCGAACGCCAGGGTGGACAGCGAGTCGAGCACGCGGAATGTGCCCATGTCGCGGCCGTAGATCGTTTCCACGCCAATGATGCCGACGATGACCGATGCCGGCACGCCGAACTCGGCCTCCGCGCGGCGCAGCGCCTCGCGGTTCTGTTGCCAGAAGCGGACACCGGCATTGATGCGGATCGGCTCGATAAAGCGCGACCGGTACGCACGCCAGCTCTTCTTGCCCGGCGTGGTCGGCGGCATGATCAGCCGCGAGACCGTGGCCGAATACACGGCCTGGCTGAAATACGATTCCAGTTCGGCCCGCTGAAAGCCATTGCGCGCCACCATCTCGTCGATGAATGCCTGCGTCTTCGGATGATTCCGGTAGCGGCCCGGTTCGATTTCCTCTTCCCGGACACTTACGCGTCGGCCGGCGGCCAGGAGTCCTGGAGAAACGCCGCACAGGCCCAATGCGGCAGCGGTGAGTGCGGCGCCCAATAGCGGGCGGCGCAAGGAACGCTGTTGGTCGGTCATGATGTCCTTTGCAAGTCGCACCGAGTATAGCGGATGCGATACACGCGACGCCCCGTTCCGGGGGGATTGGTTACGAAGTTCGGGCGTCGCCGAGTCCGGGTACGTCCTGTGCTAACGTAATGGCTGGAGACAAACTTGACCCACAATCCAAAATGCCAACGGGTTATTACACGCATCCGTCGTTCCTGCAGCACGAGATGGGGTTTTTCCATCCCGAATGCCCGGAACGCCTGCAGGCCATCGAAGACCATCTGATTTCGCACGGGATGGACGGCCTGCTCGACCGGCGCGATGCCCCGGCCGCCACCGACGAGCAGATCGAGCGCGTGCATCGGCACGACTACGTTGCCAGCCTGAGCGCCAACAGTCCATCGACCGGCTACTACCCGATCGACCCCGACACGTCCATGAACTGCCACACCCTCACCGCCGCCACCCATGCGGCCGGTGCAGCCGTGGCCGCCACCGACGCGGTGATCGCGGGCCAGCTCGAAAACGCATTCTGCTGCGTGCGTCCACCGGGCCATCACGCCGAGCCCGACCATGCGATGGGTTTCTGTTTCTTCAACAACGTGGCCATTGCGGCCAGGCACGCCATCGCGGCCCACGGCCTGCAGCGCGTGGCGGTTGTCGATTTTGACGTACATCACGGCAACGGCACCGAAGCGGCCTTCCGCGACGACCCGCAGGTCATGATGTGCAGCTTCTTCCAGCATCCGTTCTATCCGTACAGCGGCACCGAGCACCTGGCGGCGAACATGTCGAATATTCCGCTGCCGGCGTACACCAACGGCATGGCCGTGCGCGAGGTGGTGGAAACCATCTGGCTGCCGCGTCTGAACGAGTTCAAGCCAGAGATGATTTTCATCTCGGCGGGCTTCGACGCGCACCGCGAGGACGACCTGGGCCAGATGGGGCTGGTCGAGCAGGACTACACCTGGATCACCGAGCAACTGGTGCAGGTGGCCAAGACCCACGCGCAGGGCCGCATCGTCAGTTGTCTGGAGGGCGGCTATAACCTCAGCGCGCTCGCGCGTAGTGTCTTCGCCCATCTCAAGGTGCTAATGGAAGCCTGAATATGCTTTATTCGGCCCAAAATGACGCCCTATATGACGTGAGCGCATAAAGGCATCGGAAAAATCTCGTTTGAGGTATGAAGCGGATCGCATAAAATGCGGGCTTCACAAAAATAAGACCCGGCAACACCGCAGGAGACCCCGCGCTGTTGCCGTTTTCTTTTCTCTTCATGATCGAACTGCAAGGACTCTCGCAGCGGTTCCCCGGCGGGTCGGGGGAAGTGCATGCCCTGCGCGATGTCAGCCTCTCCATCGCCGCCGGCGAGATCTTCGGCATCATCGGCCGAAGCGGCGCCGGCAAGAGCACGCTGGTGCGTGCCATCAACCTGCTGAACCGGCCTTCCAGCGGCCGCGTGATCGTCGACGGCCAGGATCTCACCGCGCTGAACAACGGCGCGCTGCGCGAGGCGCGTCGCGAGATCGGCATGATCTTCCAGCACTTCAACCTGCTGTCGTCGCGCACCGTGTATGACAACGTGGCGCTGCCGCTCGAACTGGCGGGCAAGTCGAAGCAGGACATCGCCGCGACCGTCGAGCCGTTGCTGGAACTGGTCGGCCTGTCGAAGCTGCGCGACCGCTATCCCGCGCAGATCAGCGGCGGGCAGAAGCAGCGTGTGGGCATCGCCCGCGCCTTGGCCAGCAAGCCCAAGGTGCTGCTGTCGGACGAAGCCACGTCGGCGCTGGACCCGGAGACCACGCGCTCGATCCTGGAACTGCTCAAGCAGATCAACCGGGAACTGGGCCTGACCATCGTGATGATC
Source organism: Cupriavidus sp. 86D6 (assembly GCF_057815095.1). Classification (NCBI taxonomy): domain Bacteria; kingdom Pseudomonadati; phylum Pseudomonadota; class Betaproteobacteria; order Burkholderiales; family Burkholderiaceae; genus Cupriavidus; species Cupriavidus sp. 86D6. Next base: position 453,051 of record NZ_JBYPSB010000002.1, read on the forward strand.
ACGCACCAGATGGAGGTCATCAAGCAGGTCTGCGACCGCGTGGCCGTGCTCGAAGCCGGGCAGGTCGTGGAATCGGGGCGCGTGATCGACGTATTCCTGCGCCCGCAGCATGAGGTCACCCGCGCGATGATCGGCGACGTGATTGCGCAGGAATTGCCGGCCAGCGTGCTCAAGCGTGTGGAAAGCCGCCTGGGCAATGGCCGCGACCATGTCTACCGCCTGGCATTCACCGGCGACAACGTGGACCAGCCGGTGCTGGCGCAAGCCATTCGCCAGCACGGTCTGGACTTCAACATCCTGCACGGCCATATCGACGAGATCCAGGGCCAGGCATTTGGCTCGCTGGCGATCATGGCCACGGGCGAACCTGCCGCGGTGCGCGCGGCGATGGACTATCTGCAGACGCAGGGCGTGGTCGTGGAGGAGATCGAACATGTGGTCTGAAATGTTTGACCTGTTCCTGTCGTCGTTCGGCGAGACCTTGCTGATGGTGGCCATCTCGGGCGTGGTCGGATCGCTGCTGGGCGTGCCGCTGGGCGTGCTGCTGCACCTGACCAATCGTGGCGGCGTGCTGTCGCATCCGCTGTTCAACCGCACGATTGGCGTGGTCGTGAACGCGGTGCGCTCGATCCCGTTCATCATCCTGCTGGTGGTGGTGATCCCGTTCACGCGCTTTATCGTCGGGTCGTCGATCGGCACCACGGCGGCCATCGTGCCGCTGACGATCGCCGCCGTGCCGTTCATCGCGCGCCTGGTGGAAGCCGCGCTGCGCGAGGTGGACAAGGGCCTGGTGGAGGCCGCGCAATCGATGGGCGCCACCACCGGCCAGATTGTCTGGAAGGTGCTGCTGCCGGAAGCCATGCCCGGCATCGTGGCGGGTTTGACGATCACGTTCGTGAGCCTGGTTGGCTATTCGGCCATGGCCGGCGCCATCGGCGGCGGCGGACTCGGGGATTTGGGCATTCGCTATGGCTACCAGCGGTACATCACCGAGATCATGGTGGCCGTGGTGCTGATCCTGATCGTGTTCGTCCAGGCAGTGCAGAGCTTTGGTGACTGGCTGGTGCGCCGGATCAGCCATCGGTGAGCCATCGTTGAGCCATAACAATTTCTACGCAGGGAAACTCAGGGGTAAATCGCAATGCAACGTCGTAGTGTGATCAAGAGCGCCATCGTCGCGCTGGGTGTGGTGGTGTCGGCCGGCGCGTTTGCGCAGGACAAGCCGATCAAGATCGGCGTCACGGGGGGGCCGCACGCCCAGATCATGGAGCAGGTGAAGAAGGTGGCGGCCAAGGACGGCCTGAATATCCAGGTGGTGGAATTCAGCGACTACATCCAGCCCAACGCGGCGCTGGCCGCCGGCGATCTCGACGCCAACAGCTACCAGCATCTGCCGTATCTGGAAGCCCAGATCAAGGATCGCGGCTACAAGTTCACGCATGTCGGCTTCACGGTGACGTTCCCGATGGGCGTCTACTCGAAGAAGATCAAGTCGCTCGACCAGATCAAGCAGGGCGCCCGCGTGGGTGTGCCGAACGACCCCACCAACGGTGGCCGCGGTCTGCTGCTGCTGCAGGCCAAGGGTCTGATCAAGCTGCGCCCGGACGCCGGCCTGAAGGCCACGCCGCTGGACATCGTCGAGAACCCGAAGAAGATCAAGATCGTGGAACTGGACGCCGCACAGCTGCCGCGTTCGCTCGACGACCTGGACGCCGCTGCCATCAACGGCAACTACGCCGAATCGGCCGGCCTGTCGCCTACGCGTGACGCCATCGCCATGGAAGGCCCGAAGGGTCCTTACGCCAACCTGATCGCCATCCGTACCGCCGACAAGGACAAGCCCTGGGTGGCCAAGCTGGTGAAGGCGTATCACTCGCCTGAAATCAAGCAGTACGTGCAGAGCACTTTTAAGGAATCCGTGATTACCGCCTGGTAATTTCTGGAGGTTTTCATCCAAACCGTGCGCCGGCAGGGCATCCTGCGGCACAATCGCGATAATTTTTTTGGATTGCCGGCTATGCCCGGCAATTCTTTGTCGATAAAATAGTACGATCGTTCGAAAAACAAGAGAGTCGCCACCCCGGTGGTTATAATGGCGAGCGATTCAAAAACTTTGGAACTATCAGCTATCAGTGGAGTGAGCGCATGAAAGTACTCGTCGCAGTCAAGCGGGTGGTGGACTACAACGTCAAGGTCCGCGTGAAGTCGGATGGCACGGGCGTTGACCTGGCCAACGTCAAGATGAGCATGAACCCGTTCGACGAAATCGCCGTCGAAGAGGCCGTGCGCCTGAAGGAAGCCGGCGTCGTCACCGAGGTCATCGCCGTGTCGTGCGGCGTGGCCCAGTGCCAGGAAACCCTGCGTACCGCGATGGCCATTGGCGCCGACCGCGGCATCCTGGTGGAGTCAAACGAAGACCTGCAACCGCTGGCCGTGGCCAAGCTGCTGAAGGCACTGATCGACAAGGAACAGCCGAGCCTGGTAATTCTGGGCAAGCAGGCCATCGACGACGACTCGAACCAGACCGGCCAGATGGTGGCCGCGCTTGCCGGCCTGCCGCAAGCCACGTTCGCCTCGAAGGTGGTGGTGGCCGACGGCAAGGCTTCGGTGACGCGTGAAGTGGATGGCGGTCTGGAAACGCTGTCGGTCAAGCTGCCGGCCGTGGTGACCACCGACCTGCGCCTGAACGAGCCGCGCTACGTGACGCTGCCGAACATCATGAAGGCGAAGAAGAAGCCGCTGGATACCGTGAAGCCGGAAGACCTCGGCGTCGACGTGAAGCCGCGCCTGCAGACCGTCAAGGTTGTCGAGCCTGCCAAGCGCAGCGCCGGCGTGATGGTGCCGGACGTTGCCACGCTGGTGCAAAAGCTGAAGTCGGAAGCCAAGGTTATCTGAGCGCGGGGGAGAAAAGAACATGACTGCACTTGTCATTGCTGAACACGACAATCAATCGATCAAGGCCGCCACGCTGAACGCCGTGACGGCTGCTGCCCAGTGCGGCGGCGACGTCCACGTGCTGGTGGCCGGTTCCAACGCCCGCGCCGCGGCCGATGCCGCCGCGAAGATCGCCGGCGTGTCGAAGGTCCTGCTGGCCGACGCACCGTACTTTGCCGACGGCCTGGCCGAAAACGTGGGCGAACAGATCCTGGCCATCGCCAGCGACTATTCGCACATCGTTGCCCCGGCGACCGCTTCGGGCAAGAACATCCTGCCGCGCGTGGCTGCCAAGCTGGACGTGGCCCAGTTGTCGGACATCACCAAGGTGGATTCGCCCGACACGTTCGAGCGTCCGATCTACGCCGGCAACGCCATCGCCACGGTCAAGTCGGCAGACAAGATCAAGGTGATCACGGTGCGTGGCACGGCATTCGACCCGGCCGCCGCCGAAGGTGGCTCGGCTGCGGTGGAAACGCTGCCGGCCGTGGCCGACGCGGGCATCTCGCAATTCGTGTCGCGCGAAGTGACCAAGAGCGATCGTCCGGAACTGACCGCCGCCAAGATCATCGTTTCGGGTGGCCGTGGCGTGGGTTCGGGCGAGAACTACACCAAGGTGCTGACCCCGCTGGCCGACAAGCTCGGCGCGGCGCTGGGCGCATCGCGCGCCGCAGTCGATGCCGGCTTCGTGCCGAACGACTACCAGGTGGGCCAGACCGGCAAGATCGTCGCCCCGCAGCTGTACATCGCCGTCGGTATCTCGGGCGCGATCCAGCATCTGGCCGGCATGAAGGACTCCAAGGTGATCGTCGCGATCAACAAGGACGCGGAAGCCCCGATCTTCTCGGTGGCGGACTACGGCCTGGTGGGCGACCTGAACACCGTGGTGCCCGAGCTGGTGGCAGCACTGGGCTGATAAAGCCCGACCGGCCGGTTCGACATCGCATTGAACCGGCCGCACGCAGAACTACTATAAAGCCGTTCCGGGTAGCTTCCCGCGAGCGGCTTTTTTGCAGGATCGTGGAGACATACGATGACCTATCGCGCACCACTCAAGGACATGCAGTTCGTCATGAACGAACTGGCAGGGCTTGAACAGATCAGCCAGTTGCCCGGCTACGAAGAGGCAACCCCCGATACGGCGCAGGCCGTGCTCGAAGAAGCCGCCAAGTTCAACGAACAGGTGGTGGCGCCGCTGAACCGTCCGGGCGACCTCAGCCCCAGCAGCTGGAAGGATGGCGTGGTCACCACCACGGCCGGCTTCAAGGATGCGTTCCGGCAGTTTGGCGAAGGCGGCTGGCAGGGTGTGCTGCATCCGGCCGAATTCGAAGGCCAGGGCCTGCCCAAGCTGGTGGCCACGCCGTGCATCGAGATGCTGAACAGTGCGAACCTGTCGTTCGCGCTGTGCCCGCTGCTGACCGACGGCGCCATCGAGGCCCTGCTGACGGCGGGCAGCGATGACCAGAAGGCAACTTTCCTGCCCAAGCTGATCTCGGGTGAGTGGACCGGCACGATGAACCTGACCGAGCCGCAAGCCGGGTCGGACCTGGCTGCGGTGCGCACGCGCGCCGAGCCGCAGGGCGACGGCACGTTCAAGATTTTCGGCACCAAGATCTTCATCACGTATGGCGAGCACGACATGGCGGACAACATCGTCCACCTGGTGCTGGCGCGCACACCCACCGCACCCGAGGGCGTGAAGGGCATCTCGCTGTTCATCGTGCCCAAGTTCAAGGTGAACGCCGATGGGTCGCTGGGCGAACGCAACGACGTGCAGTGCGTGTCGATCGAGCACAAGCTTGGCATCAAGGCCAGTCCCACGGCGGTGCTGCAGTTCGGCGACCACGGCGGTGCCATCGGCACGCTGGTGGGCGAGGAGAACCGCGGCCTCGAGTACATGTTCATCATGATGAACTCGGCGCGCTTCGCGGTGGGCATGCAGGGCATTGCGATTTCCGAGCGCGCTTACCAGCAGGCCGTGGCGTACGCGAAGGACCGCGTGCAGAGCCGGCCCGTGGATGGATCGGCGCGCGAGGCGGTGACGATCATCCATCATCCGGACGTCAAGCGCATGCTGATGACGATGCGCGCGCTGATCGAAGGCGCCCGCGCCGTGGCCTACGTGGCCGCCGCGGCCAGCGACATCGCCCACCAGCATCCCGACGAAGCCGTGCGCCGCGAGAACATGGCGCTCTACGAGTTCCTGGTGCCAGTGGTGAAGGGCTGGAGCACCGAGCTGTCGATCGACGTGACGAGCCTGGGCGTGCAGGTGCACGGCGGCATGGGCTTCATCGAGGAAACGGGCGCGGCGCAGCATTATCGCGACGCCCGCATCCTGACCATATACGAAGGCACGACGGCTATCCAGGCCAACGACCTGGTCGGTCGCAAGACCGTGCGCGATGGCGGCGCCGTCGCGCGTGCCATCTGCGCGAAGATCGCCGAAACCGAAGCCGAACTGGGCAAGCACGGCGGCGCGTCGTTCAAGGCCGTGCAGACGCAGCTGAAGCTGGGCCGCGAGGCGCTGGAAGCCGTGGTGCAGTTCGTGGTGGAAAATGCCAAGGGCGATCCGAACGCCGTGTTTGCCGGCAGCGTGCCTTACCTGAAGCTCTGCGGCATCGTGCTGTCGGGCTGGCAACTGGGCCGCGCCATGCTGGTGGCCGACGCGAAGCGTGCGGAAGATCCGGCGTTCTACGACGCCAAGATCGCGACCGCGTATTTCTTTGGCCAGCACATCCTGTCGCAGGCCTCGTCGCTGCGCGCGGCCATCGTGGAAGGCGCGGAGCCGGTCAAGGCCATGATGGCCGATCAGTTCTGATGCGCGTCACGCCATCGTAACAATGCGAAAAGGGCGACCCGCGGGTCGCCCTTCCTGTTTCTGCAGCGCTGGCAATCATGCCGCCACCGGACGCGGCACGTGGTGCGTGCGCGGCGGCTTGCGATAGCGATCCACCGACAGGTCGTCGGCGCGAATCGCCGGGCGCGTGCCCGATACCAGGTCGGACAGCAACCGGCCCGAGCCGCAAGCCATGGTCCAGCCCAGCGTGCCGTGGCCGGTGTTGAGCCACAGGCCGCGAATGCCGGCAGGGCCCACCACGGGCGTGCCGTCCGGCGTCATCGGACGCAGGCCGGTCCAGAACGTGGCGCGGCTCACATCGCCGGCACCCGGGAACAGGTCGGTCAACACGTGTTCGAGCGTACGGCGCTTGTTCGGATCGAGCGAGCGGTCGTAGCCGACGATCTGTGCCATGCCGCCCACGCGGATGCGATCGTCGAAGCGCGTGATCGCCACCTTGTAGGTCTCGTCCAGCACCGTCGACACCGGGCTCTTGTCGGCATCGCGCAGCGGCACCGTAATCGAGAAGCCCTTGAGCGGATAGACCGGCAGATTCGACAGGCCCGGCAGCACCGGCTTCACGAACGGCGTGGACCAGCTGCCCAGCGCCACCACCACGGCATCGGCCAGCATCGGCTCGCCGCCGACGATGGCGCCGGTCACGGCATCGCCCTGGGTCAGCAGGCCGTCGATCGACCGGTTGTACTGGAACTGCACGCCGATCGACGCAGCCATGGCTGCCAGCCGTTCGGTAAACAGCTGGCAGTCCCCGGTTTCATCGTTCGGCAGGCGCAAGCCACCCGCCAGCTTTTGGCCGGCGGCGGCAAGCGCCGGTTCGCTCGCGCCGAGTTCGTCGCGCGAGAGCAATTCGTAGGGCACGCCGGCTTCTTCCAGCACGGCGATGTCGCGCGACGCGGCTTCCATCTGCGCATCGGTACGGAACACCTGCAGCGTGCCCTGCTGGCGGCCTTCGTAGGCAATACCGGTCTCGGCGCGCAGCGTGCGGATGCAGTCACGGCTGTACTCGGCCAGCCGCACCATGCGTTCCTTGTTCACGGCATAGCGGTCGGCCGTGCAGTTCTGCAGCATCTGCCACATCCACTGCAGCTGGAACAGCGAGCCATCAGGCTTGATGGTCAGCGGCGCATGTTCCTGGAACATCCACTTGATCGCCTTCAGCGGCACGCCCGGAGCGGCCCACGGCGACGCATAGCCCGGCGAGATCTGGCCGGCATTGGCAAAGCTGGTGCCCAGTGCCGGGCCGCCTTCGCGGTCCACCACGGTCACTTCGTGACCGGCGCGGGCCAGATACCACGCACTGGTGACGCCAATCACGCCACTGCCAAGAACAAGAACGCGCATTTTCGGGGCTCCGTACTGCCAACCAAGGCTATAGAAGAATTCGCTTCTATACTATTGACTTCGAAGCAGTGTTAGTTCGCGAATTTCTTATAAAAACAGGAAAGATTCATGAGAACAAGCCGCCAGCCGGTCCGCTCGCTGGACCGCCTGGATCGCAAGATCCTTGGGGTGCTGCAGGGCGATGGCCGGATATCGATGAAAGACCTGGCGGAAGCCGTGGGGCTGACGATCACGCCCTGCATCGAGCGCGTGAAGCGGCTGGAGCGCGACGGCGTCATCATGGGCTACTACGCGCGGCTGAATCCGGCCCTGCTGGGCAGCGCGCTGCTGGTGTTCGTCGAGATATCGCTGAACAACAAGTCGGGCAACATGTTCGAACAGTTCCGGCGCGAGGTTCTGCGCATCCCCGAGGTGCTGGAGTGCCATCTGGTGTCGGGCGATTTCGATTACCTGATCAAGGCACGCATCCGGGAGATTGGGGAGTACCGCCGGCTGCTGGGGGACATCCTGCTGCAACTGCCCGGCGCCGCGCAGTCGAAGAGCTATGTCGTGATGGAAGAAATCAAGGAAACGCTGGCGATCGCGGTGGACGCCAAGGAAAGTAGCGTATCCGGCACGACCTGAATTCGGGCTTGGATCACGGTCATCGATACTGTATATTTGTACAGTACCTATCGCCCCAAGACCCACCCCATGCCCCCGATTCCCATGCCGCCCCGAAAGGGCCGCGGTGCTGTCAGCAACCTGCAGGGACGCTTCGAGCGCGATCAGCGCGAGGCGTTCGACGATGGGTGGCTGGCGCCGGAGGAATCCCCATCCGGCGACGGGACGGGTGCAGACGCGGCGCTGCCGCCCCGGCTGGTCACGCAGGTGACGCGCGAGCAGGCCAGGTCGATCCTCTCGCGCAATGCATCGCCCGATATTCCGTTCGATACGTCGCTGAATCCGTATCGCGGCTGTGAACATGGCTGCATCTACTGTTTTGCGCGCCCGACGCACGCCTACCTGGACCTGTCGCCGGGGCTCGATTTCGAGACGAAGCTGTACGCCAAGGCCAACGCCGCGGAGCGCCTGCGTGACGAATTGTCCCGGCCATCGTATCGCTGCGAGACGATTGCGCTGGGCGTGAATACCGACGCCTATCAGCCGATCGAGCGCGAGCAGCGCATCACACGTGGCGTTCTGGAAGTGCTGCACGAGACCGACCACCCGGTGGCGCTGATCACCAAGTCATCGCTGATCGAGCGCGACATCGACCTGCTGGCGCCGATGGCCGCACAGCGGGTGGCGGTGGCGGCGGTGACCATCACCACGCTCGATGCCGACGTGGCGCGCACGCTGGAGCCCCGCGCCGCTACGCCGTCGCGCCGGCTGCGCACGATTCGGGAACTGACCGATGCCGGGATTCCGGTGGGCGTGAGTGTGGCCCCGGTCATCCCGTTCATTACGGAGCCCGATCTGGAAAGAATTCTGGAAGCCGCGCATGACGCGGGGGCGGTCTACGCCAATTACGTCGTGTTGCGTTTGCCGTGGGAAGTGCGCCCGCTGTTCCAGGAATGGCTGCAGGCGCATTTTCCCGACCGTGCCGAGCGGGTCATGAACCGCGTACGCGACATGCGTGGCGGCAAGGATTACGACGCCGATTTCGCTTCGCGCATGCGCGGCACGGGGATCTGGGCCGATCTGATCCGGCAGCGGTTCTACAAGGCCGCGGATCGTCTCGGATTTCGCTATAACCGCTTCGAGCTCGATACGTCGCGGTTCAGGCCACCGCCCAGACCGACGCGATCGATGCGGCCGTGCGGCGGCGAAGACAGGCAAGGCTCGCTCTTCTGAGTTTCCTTGCGTGCTGTCGCCGGTGCATCCAGGCTGTCGCCGATCATGCGGCAGGCCAGTTCCAGTGCCGTCCGGGCACTGGCGGGCGGCAAGCCCGACGACATGGCCAGGCGCACGGCAATCGCCGCCAGGCGTCCTTCCTCGTAGCTGGGATGTTCCATCAGCGTCTCCTTCGCAGCCCTGCAGCGGTGCAGTGCCGCCTGTCATTTGGACCTAAGCAGTATGGTCGTTTTACGAGTTATCGACAGGCTTATTGCGTGGAGTCTTGCGGTCGGTCAAGGGGCGCTATTCCTGTGACAGCGCCTTGGCGGCTTCGACCTGCGATTCGAAGAAGGTCTGGAAGCTGATCGCCAGCCCCGCCATCAGCAGGCCCGTGCCGATCATCAGCGACAGGATGACGAGAATCACCACCGGCCAGCCCGAGCGCGTGGGCGTACCGTGCGCGTTATAGCGGGCATCCCATTTGTCGTCGGGCCGCAGGCCGAACACGATGGCGGTCAGGAAGGCGCCGATGACCGATACGCCACCCGCCACGGCAAACATCCAGTTCAGGGCCGGATTGCCGGCGCCCACGATCAGCGAGGTCACGCCGATGGCACCCGCTGCCGTGGCCAGCAGATGGGCCCAGCCGAACGGGTCACGCAGACCCTTCAGATAAAAGCGATGTGCCCCGAGGCTGCCAAGCAGGAAGGCCAGCGCGACGGTGATCAGTTTGGATTTTCCGCCACGCGCTGTGGGTGGGCTGGCGGGTTCACGGGCAATGGCGGGGGCTTGGCTGGCGGCAGGCATCGTAGGCGAGACTAGGCGAACGGAAAATCCCTTCGATGCCGGCGGCATCGGCGCCCATTGTAGCGTCAGGACGGCCAGATCGACGCCAGGGCGCCGGCCACCATTTGGGAGATATGCGTTTCGCTGTACAGCACCAGGGTCAGCATCAGCATGAACAGCAGCGACAATGACAACTGGCCCGCGTGTCGGGCCAGGTCGTGAAGAAGGGGAGACATGATGAACCTCGACAGATCGTTCTTGTGGAGGCCGCGCCCAGCCTCCAGGACCCGGACAGTGGGTGCCGGGCAGAGGCAGGTCAGTTTGATTGCCGTCCGCGCAACAACGGCACGCTGGAGATCCCGGACAGCGCCGGGCGGCAGCCTGTGCGGCGTTTTCTGGCACGCACGTCAAGACTGACCATGAAAAAAGGCCGGAAGTTCCGGCCTTTGGGGTGGGCTTCCCCGGGAAGTGCGTCAGCGTCCGCCGTCGCGGCCGCGCGCCTGCCAGCCGGGGCCGACATGGGCGGGGCGCATCTCGTTGCCGCGCATCGACGCGTCGCCTCCGTTGTTGCGATCGGCGCCGCCAGACTGGCGTGCGGACCGTTCATCGCTCTGGCCGCCAGGGCCGGGCGGGCGGCCGCTCAGCCGGTCGTCGTTGCGCGCGCGCTGTTCCATCCGGTCGATCTGCGCCTGGACGTGATCGCGGTTTTCCGCGCGCACGCTGGCAACGTCCCACCCGGCGCCCACCCGGCCCATACGAACCGGATGCTCGGCGAAGGCGCGCTGCCAGAAGGCGACTTGTGCGTGGCTGGTGGCAACTGTGCCAACCAGGCCGATGACGGCCACGGCACCAGCCACCAGATGGCGCAGGTGGGGGCGTGTAAGCATGCGGAATCCCAATGTCCTGTAGCAGGTGATGAGTCAGGCGTTGGGTTCATGGTACGCAGCGGGGCTGTGATGGCCTATGCGAAACCCGTTACTGGTGTAACGGATTGTTTCGTCATTTTTGCCACGTTTGTCGCGTCCGCCGAAACCCCGCGTGGCGCCTCGGCTGACGGCGATTAGAGGCCTGTTTCAAGGCGTGCGGGAATGCGAGCAGCAGGCGAAAATGCCAGGGCGAGGGCGATCAACAGCGGTACAGGCCCCTTCCGGCCACGAAAGTGTCGATTCGGGCTCGCGCCATACCGCCGGTTCGCGATTTCGCCACGACGTCATCCCGCAATTGTTGCGTCAACGGCGCTCCGCGGGGACGGTATCGTGCTGGAAAGCCCTAAGTGTTTGTTTGGACTCGGGAAGTGGGCTATACTCTTGCGTTTCGTGTTCGCACACCCCGTTTTTTCGAGGAATTAACATGGTCGTAATCCGTCTGGCTCGCGGCGGCAGCAAGAAGCGCCCGTTCTTCAACATCGTTGCTACCGATTCGCGCAACCGTCGCGATGGCCGTTTCATCGAGCGCGTTGGCTTCTACAACCCGCTGGCTTCCGACAAGGAAGAAGGCCTGCGCGTTGCGCAAGACCGTCTGGCCTACTGGCAAGGCGTTGGCGCCCAACTGTCGCCGACCGTTGCCCGCCTGGTCAAGCAAGCCGCCGTCAAGGCTGCTGCCTGATAGTTGTTCAGGCGCAACCGCTCGGGCGGTGCGCGCTGACGCGTAAAGACGCTCCGCCAACGTGACTGGCAACGCCACCGGCCGCAAGCCGCTGAACCTGTCGACTGCCGCCACGCAAGGTGGTGCCGCCGGCCGGCCAGCCAAGCTGCCTGCCTCGCTGCTGTTCACGGATAGCTTGCCCGACGATCTCGTCGAGGTTGGCTACGTGGGCGCCGCATACGGCATCCGGGGCTGGATCAAGGTCCAGCCGCATGCGGACGACGCCTCCGCATTGCTGCATGCCCGCCGCTGGTGGCTGCTGCGTGCGCCGGCTGCCGGTGTGGTCACGGCGCCTGCCGAGGCGGCGGAAGCTGTCAGCGTCAAGATTTCACAGTCGCGGGAACATAGCGGTACCGTGGTGGCGCAAGCCACCGGCGTTTCGGATCGCAATGTGGCGGAAATGCTCAAGGGCCGCCGCGTCTGGATCCGGCGTGCGGATTTTCCCGCGCCGGAAGAAGGTGAGTTTTACTGGGTCGACCTGATCGGTTGCGCCGTGGTCAACGAGCAGGGCGAATCGCTCGGCGACGTGACCGGGCTGATCGACAACGGCGCCCACCAGATCCTACAGGTGGCATACCAGCTGCCGGACGGCAAGGCCGCTGAGCGGCTGATCCCGTTTGTCGACGCATTCCTGCGCGCGGTCGATACGTCGGCCCGGCGCATCGTGGTCGACTGGGGGCTGGACTACTGACGTTCCTGAATTGCCGTCGAGGGAGGCGCTGATGCAGTTCGATGTAATCACGCTGTTTCCCGAGATGTTTCGCGCGCTGACCGACTGGGGTATCACCAGCCGGGCGGCGAAGCAGCAGCGTTATGCGCTGCGCACCTGGAATCCCCGCGACTTCACGGTCGACAATTACCGTACGATCGACGATCGCCCCTACGGCGGCGGGCCTGGCATGGTGATGCTGGGCAAGCCGCTCGAAGATGCGATCAATGCCGCCAGCGCGGCACAGTCGGACGCTGGTGTCGAGCGGCCGCACGTGGTGCTGATGTCGCCGCAAGGCGCGACGCTGAGCCATGGCAAGGTCATGGAACTGGCGCAGCGCCCGGGGCTGGTGCTGCTGTGCGGGCGCTACGAGGCGATTGATCAGCGCCTGATCGACCGTCGCGTGGACGAGGAAATCAGCCTCGGCGATTTTGTGCTGTCGGGTGGCGAACTGCCCGCGATGGCGCTGATCGACGCGGTGGTGCGGCATCTGCCCGGTGTGCTGGGCGATGCGCAGTCGGCGGTGCAGGACAGCTTCGTCAATGGCCTGCTCGACTGTCCGCATTACACGCGGCCGGAAGAATATGAAGGTGTGCGGGTGCCCGATGTGTTGCTCGGGGGCCATCATGCCGAGATTGAAAAATGGCGGCGCCAGCAGGCGTTGGCCAATACCGCGCGCAAGCGTCCCGATCTGATCGTGGCGGCGCGCGCGCAAGGGTTGTTGTCCAAGGCCGACGAGAAATACCTGTCGACCCTGGCGGCGAAAGCAGGGCAGGAGTTCGCTCCTGCCAAGTGAAACCCCATCCTCTGCCGGGGCCCGAATATGGGTATTAACGCCGGTAAGATGGTTAAGGAGAAAACGATGAACCTCATCGAGCAAATCGAGCAGGAAGAGATCGCGCGTCTGACCGCGAACAAGACCATCCCCGCATTCGCACCTGGCGACACCGTGATCGTCAACGTGAACGTGGTGGAAGGTAACCGCAAGCGCGTGCAGGCTTACGAAGGCGTGGTGATCGCCAAGCGTAACCGTGGTCTGAACAGCTCCTTCATCGTGCGCAAGATCTCGTCGGGTGAAGGCGTGGAACGTACGTTCCAGCTGTACTCGCCGCTGATCGCCGGCATCGAAGTGAAGCGTCGCGGTGACGTCCGTCGCGCGAAGCTGTACTACCTGCGCGAGCGTTCGGGCAAGTCGGCACGTATCAAGGAAAAGCTGGTGACGAAGGCCAAGGCCGCTGCCGTCGCCGCAGAATAAGCTTTTCCGCGCCACGCACCGGGCAACCGGTGCTCAGCCGGCATTGCGAAGGACACCCTCGGGTGTCCTTTTTGCATTTCCGGCGATGCGCGATGAACGAGTATGCTGCGATGCAACATTCTGACGTTCTGTCATACTTGACGACGTTATGCGCCCCAAATTCGATCCCGAGGCGCTGCCGGTTATCGAGACCGACAGCCGCCGCGCGCCGCTCAGTGCGCCGCGCATGCAACCCGATTTCATCCGGCACCGGCTGCTGTCGCCGCCGGCGTGGGAGCCCGAGCTGACCGACGAGTCGCGCGTCTACGATCGCACGCGCGGGTTGCGGCAAGCTTCGGTGCTGGTGCCGCTGGTCGAACACCCGGACGGCCTGACCGTGCTGCTGACCCAGCGCAATGCGAATTTGAACGCACATGCCGGCCAGATCAGCTTTCCGGGCGGCAGCCAGGAAACCTTCGACGCCGACCGCATCGCCACGGCCCTGCGCGAGACCGAGGAGGAAATCGGTCTCAAGCGGGACTTCATCGAGGTTCTGGGATCGTTGCCGGACTACATCACCGGCACGGGCTTCCACGTGAGCCCGGTGGTGGGCCTGGTTCATACCGGCTTTACGCTGCAGCCCGATGCGGGCGAGGTGGCCGAAATCTTCGAGGTGCCGCTGGCGTTCCTGATGGACCCTGCCCGCCACGAGCGCCGCCTGCTGCGCTGGGAAGGCGGCGAGCGCCAGTTCTATTCGATGCCGTATCCGCGCGAGGGCGGCGGCCATCGCTTCATCTGGGGCGCGACGGCCGGCATGCTACGCAATCTCTACCACTTGCTGGCCGCCTGAGGCTCAGGCAGCGGCAGGGGCGACGGCAGTGTCGGCGCAGTGCGGGCAGCTCTGGCCCACGACATACTTCGGGTGCTGCTGCTCCTCGGGCGTCACCACGGCGCGGCAGGCAAAGCACTGCACCGGACCGGCCGGCTCCAGGTTCGGGTTCAGCGCGGTGCGGTAGTCGAACACGAAGCAGTCGCCGTGGTAGTGGCTGCCGCCGACTTCCTCGAAATACTTGAGGATGCCGCCTTCGAGCTGGTACACGCGCTCGATACCCACTTCCTGCATGTGGATGGCTGCCTTTTCGCAGCGGATGCCGCCCGTGCAGAACGACACCACGGTCTTGCCGTCGAGCGCCGCCCGGTTTTCGGCCACGGCGGACGGAAACTCGCTGAATTTCGTGATGTTGTATTCGACCGCATCGTCGAACGTGCCCACCGCGACTTCGAAATCGTTACGCGTGTCGAGCATCACCACCGGGCGGCCTTCGTCGTCATGGCCCTGGTCGAGCCAGCGTTTGAGATCCACCGGGCGCACCGACGGCGCACGGCCGGCTTCCGGTCGGATCAGCGGCATCTTCATGGTGATGATTTCCTTCTTGGCACGCACCAGCATGCGCTTGAAGGGCTGGTTTTCCGACAGGCTTTCCTTGGGGACGATATCGGCGAAGCGGGCATCGGCGTGCAGCCACGCCATGAAACCGTCGATCTGCTCGCGGGTGCCGGCCAGGAACATGTTGATGCCTTCCGGCGCCAGCAGGATCGTGCCTTTCAGTCCCGCCGCCTCGCAGCACTCGCGCATGGCGGGGCGCAGGGTCTCGATATCGTCGAGCGTGACGAACTTGTAAGCCGAAATGTTGACGATCTGCATGGAATAATGCCGCCGGCCGGGCGCTGCAGGGTGGCTGCAGGGCGCGCCAGCGCGCTTGGTAACTGCCTGATTGGAAAGGCGAAATTATAGCCGCTTGGCGCCGCCCCCGAAACCCGCCGCGTGCGGGTCCGGTGAGTGGCGCGCGGGGCATGCCGAGGTGTTACTTTGCGAAAACTCTCAGAGTGAGCGGCGGGGGGAGCCGGTACAATGGCGCCCTATGTCTGCACCCCGCTTTGTACACCTTCGCCTCCATTCCGAATACTCGGTGGTGGACGGCATCGTCCGTCTCGATGACGCCGTCAAGGCTGCTGCCAAGGACGGCATGGGCGCGCTCGCGCTGACCGACCTGGCCAACGCCTTCGGGCTGATCCGCTTCTACAAGGAAGCCCGTGGCAGCGGGATCAAGCCCGTGGTCGGCGCCGATGTGTGGCTGACCAACGCCGATGACCGCGACAAGCCGGCACGCATGCAGCTGCTGGTGCAGGACCGCATCGGCTACCTGAACCTCTGCACGCTGCTGTCGCGCGCCTGGTTGAGCAACCAGTATCGCGGCCGTGCCGAGCTGGAGCCGGGCTGGTTCGAGGAGCCGGGCGAGGAAGGCCTGCCGCTGGCCACCGGGCTGATCGCGCTGTCCGGCGCGATGGGCGGCGACGTCGGCCTGGCGCTGGCGAACGGCAATCCCGACGCGGCGCGCCGCGCGGCACGCCATTGGGCCACGGTGTTCCCGCAGCGGTTCTATATCGAACTGCAGCGCGCCGGGCATCCCGGCACCGACGCCTATGTGCAGCAGGCCGTGCAACTGGCCGCCGCGCTGCAGCTGCCGGTGGTCGCGACGCATCCGGTGCAGTTCATGACGCCGGACGATTTCACCGCGCACGAGGCACGCGTGTGCATCGCCGAAGGCGAGCTGCTGGCCAACCCGCGCCGCACCCGCAAGTTCACGACCGACCAGTACTTCAAGACGCAGGACGAGATGTGCGCGCTGTTTGCCGACATCCCGTCGGCGCTGCAGAACTCGGTCGAGATCGCCAAGCGATGCAACCTGACGCTGGAACTGGGCAAGCCGCGCCTGCCGCTGTTCCCGACGCCCGATGGCATGTCGCTGGACGACTACCTCGTGTTCATGGCCAAGGACGGGCTGGAAAAGCGCCTTGCCGTGCTGTTCCCCGACGAGGCCGAGCGCGAGAGCAAGCGCCCCGAGTACTACGCACGGCTCGAATTCGAGACCGGCACCATCATCAAGATGGGCTTCCCGGGCTACTTCCTGATCGTGGCGGACTTTATCAACTGGGCCAAGAACAACGGCGTGCCGGTGGGGCCGGGCCGGGGGTCGGGTGCTGGCTCGCTTGTGGCCTACGCGCTGGGCATCACCGACCTGGACCCGCTCAAGTACGCGCTGCTGTTCGAGCGTTTCCTGAATCCGGAGCGGGTGTCGATGCCCGACTTCGATATCGACTTCTGCCAGCACGGCCGCGATCGCGTGATCACGTACGTCAAGGAAAAGTACGGCAAGGAAGCCGTGTCGCAGATCGCCACCTTCGGCACGATGGCCGCCAAGGCGGCGGTGCGCGACGTGGGCCGCGTGCTGGATCTGGGCTACGGCTTTGTCGACAGCGTGGCCAAGCTGATTCCGTTCAAGCCGGGCAAGCTGGTGACGCTGGAGGAAGCCAAGAAGGAAGAGCCGGCGCTGGCCGAGCGCGAACGCAACGAGGAAGAAGTCCGCCAGCTGCTGGAGCTTGCCCAGCGCGTGGAAGGCATGACGCGTAACGTCGGCATGCACGCCGGCGGGGTGCTGATCGCGCCGGGCCGCCTGACCGATTTCTGCCCGCTGTACACGCAGGGCACCGACGGCATGAGCGGTGTGGTGAGCCAGTACGACAAGGACGACGTGGAAGCGGCTGGCCTGGTCAAGTTCGACTTTCTGGGCCTGACCACGCTGACGATCCTGGACTGGGCCGAACGCTACATCCGCCGCCTGGACCCGAGCAAGACCGACTGGAACTGCAGCCAGATCCCGCTCGACGACGGCCCCGCGTTCGAGATCCTCAAGAGCGCCAACACGGTGGCGGTGTTCCAGCTGGAAAGCCGCGGCATGCAGGGCATGCTCAAGGACGCCAAGCCTGACCGCTTCGAGGACATCATCGCGCTGGTGGCGCTGTACCGTCCGGGCCCGATGGACCTGATCCCCAGCTTCTGCGCCCGCAAGCACGGCCGCGAGAAGGTGGAATATCCGGACCCGCGCGTCGAGCCGGTGCTCAAGGAGACCTACGGCATCATGGTCTACCAGGAGCAGGTGATGCAGATGGCGCAGATCATCGGCGGCTACTCGCTGGGCGGCGCCGACCTGCTGCGCCGGGCCATGGGCAAGAAGAAGGCCGAGGAAATGGCCAAGCATCGCGAGCTGTTCCGCGAGGGGGCCGCCAGGAACGGGCTGAGCGCGCAGCAGGCCGACGACATCTTCGACCTGATGGAGAAGTTTGCGGGCTACGGCTTCAACAAGTCGCACGCGGCCGCCTACGCGCTGCTGGCGTACTACACGGCGTGGCTCAAGGCGCACCATCCGGCCGAATTCATGGCAGCCAACATGTCGCTGGCCATGGACGACACCGACAAGGTCAAGATCCTCTACGAGGATTGCCGCCTGAACAAGATCGTGGTCCTGCCGCCGGACGTCAATGCCAGCGAATATCGCTTTGCCCCGACCGATGCGAAGACCATCCGCTACGGCCTGGGCGGCATCAAGGGATCGGGCCAGGGCGCGATCGAGGACATCCTGCGCGCGCGCGAAGAAAAGCCGTTCGAGGACCTGTTCGATTTCTGCGAGCGCGTGGACCGCCGCCAGGTCAACCGCCGCACGATCGAGGCGCTGATCCGCGCCGGCGCGTTCGACAGCCTCAATGACAACCGCGCCCAGCTGCTGGCCTCGGTGTCGATCGCGATGGAAGCGGCCGAGCAGAAGGCCGAGTCGGCCAACCAGGTGTCGCTGTTCGATCTCATGGACGATGCCGGCGACGCCCATCGCCCGGCACTGATCGACGAACCGCGCTGGACGGCCAAGCGCACGCTGCAGGAAGAAAAGCAGGCGCTGGGCTACTACTTCTCGGGCCACCTGTTCGACGCCTCGCGCGACGAGGTGCGCAAGTTCGTGAAGGGCACGCTGGCCGCGCTGGAAAAGGAAGTGCAGGGCAACGGCGGCGGCTACGGCCGCGACGTGCGCGGCAAGGTGGTCGCCGGCGTCATCATGGGCGTGCGCACGCAGATGACCCAGCGCGGCAAGCTGATCATCGTCATGATCGACGACGGCACGGCCCAGATCGAAATGACCGTGTTCAACGAACTGTACGATGCCAACCGCCACATGTTCCGCGAGGACGAGCTGATCATCGCCCAGGGCAATGCGCGGCACGATACATTCACGGGCGGCGTGCGCTTCACGGCCGAGTCGGTGATGGACCTGGTGACCGCGCGCGCCCGGTACGCCGATGCGGTGTGCCTGGGTTTCAACGGCAATGCCTCGACCGAGCGCCTGCGGGAACTGCTGACGCCGTTCCTGGCCAATGGGGCCCAGGGGCCCCAGGTGCCGGGCGTGCCGGTGCGCATCCGCTATGTCAACAAGTCGGCCCAGTGCGAGGCCACGCTGGGCGACCAGTGGCAGATCACCCCCTCCGAGGAGGCGCTGACCACCCTGCGCGATGCGCTGGGCGACAGTGTGCGCATGCTATATGCCTGAGCGAGCGACGGTGGGCCGCAGGCAACGCATCCTGTTTCACGTCACCCATTTCCTGCATGGTGGCATCGAGACCTCGCTGGTCTCGCTGCTGACATCGCTGCAGGACAGGTTCGATCTGGCGTTGACGGTCACCTATCCCTCGCCGGAGCTGGCGTCGCACTTCCGGGCCCGGCTGCCCGCCAGCGTGGATGTCCACGTGCTGGCGCCCGAGCGCTGGCTGTCGCATTGCCGCCAGCTGAAGAAGCAGCGCAAGCTGGGCGTGCTGGGCAAGATCTACGAGGAAGCCCTGCTGCCCCCGGTGCGCAAGCCGATCGTCCGGCGCCGCTTCATGGCGATCCTGGAGCAGGGCTTCGACATGGTCGTGGACTACGACATGTCGCTATCGCGCATTACCGGGCCGCTACCCGTGCCGATGATCGGCTACCAGCATTTCAGCGTGGCGCACCTGGCGCGCGGCCATGGCCGCAAGCTGCGCAAGCTGCGGCATCAGTGCAAGGTCGATTACGACGCGGTGGTCATGCTGACCGACAGCATGCTGGCCGATGCCCGCGAACTGATGCCCGACGCGGCGCCCAGGCTGGTGCGGCTGTACAACGCCATCGACCTCGACAATATTCGCGCCCGGGCCGCGCAGCCGCTGGAGCCGGGGCTGGCGCCCGCCGAGCCGTTCATCGTCTCGATAGGCCGGCTGGAGGAAAGCCAGAAGGACTTTACTTCGCTGCTGCATGCCTATGCGCGGCTGGTCGAACAGGGGATTGACGAGCGACTGGTGCTGGTTGGCGATGGCGCGTCACGACCCAGGCTCGAAGCCCTGGCGCAATCGCTGGGCCTGGCCGGGCGCGTGACGTTCGCCGGTTTCCAGTCGAACCCCTACGCCTGGATTCGCCAGGCGCGCCTGATGGCGTTCAGTTCGAAGATGGAAGGCCTGCCCAACGTCCTGCTGGAAGGGCTGGCGGTGGGCCAGGTGGTGGTGAGCACCGATTGCCCGACTGGCCCCCGCGAGATTCTTGACGATGGCCGCGCCGGCCTGCTGGTGCCGGTGGGCGATGTGGAAGGGCTGGCCGCGGCGATCCGCAGTGGCCTGCACGATGCCGCGCTGCGCCAGTCGCTGCTGGCCCACGCCGCCCGCCACATCGAACAGATGGGTTTCGGCCCGACGGCTCAGGCGTTCGGCGCGCTGGTCAATCGGCTGACGCAGGCGGATGTTTCGCCTGCTGGTGCAGCAGCCAGAGCTTGATGTACTTGTAATAGCTGGCCTGGCCGTTCATCAGCGCGACGGCCAGCCCCTGCGGGCCATCCAGAAAGCCGCGCCGCAGCAGCCAGGTGCGCAGGAACGCCCAGCTGCCGTGGGTCCAGGCGCTGAACACGGTGGCGCGCTTGCCGCGCTGGAATGCCTGTCTGGCGCCCAGCGTGGAGTATTGGTCGATCTTGCGCAGCACCTGCGAGAAATCATCGTAGGTGTAGTGCAGCAGCGGGGTTTGCAGATGGCCGACCGGGCCGTCGGTGACCACGTTCTCGTGGACGATATCGTCGGTAAAGCGGGCGCGGCCGGCGCGGAACACGCGTGTCAGGCGGTCGGGATACCAGCCGCTGTGGCGCATGAAGCGGCCGCAGAAGCGCGACAGGCGCGGCATGTCGTAGGCGTCGGCGCGGCCGGAGTCGATGGCGGCCAGGATTTCGTCGCGCAAGGCGGGCGTGACGCGCTCGTCGGCGTCGATCGACAGCACCCATTCGCTCTGGACCTTGGACAGGGCGAGGTTCTTCTGGGGGCCGAAACCGGGCCAGGTAGCCGTTTCATGAACTTCGGCACCCATGGCGCGGGCAACCTCCAGCGTGCCGTCCGTGCTGCCGGAGTCCACTATAATCGCGCGGTCGCACCAGGAGACGCTTTCGAGGCAGTCCCGGATGTTGTGTGCCTCGTTCTTTGTAATCAGTACGACAGAGATTTTCATAGACATGCTTGCGATGGATCCCGCAGACCGGATTTGCCCGCCATTCTAGCGGCAGTCGGTGCGGGCCCCGATCGGCAAGTGGAGCCAACGTGAAAGACAGCAAAAAGCAAACGCCCCAGGAAACCGACACCCTCAAGCGCGTCTGGGCATACCTGAAGCCCGAAATGCGCAACTTCGTGCTGGCGATTCTGGCCATGGCACTCGTGGCGGCCAGCGAGGGCATTATCCCGAAGGTGGTCAACGACCTGCTCGACAAGGGCTTTGGCGGCAGCTACGCCGGCAAGCTCTGGCACGTGCCGGCGCTGCTGGTCGGCGTGGCGCTGGTGCGCGGCGTGGCGCAGTTCGCGTCCGGATATTTGCTGTCGCTGATCTCGAACAAGGTGCTGCTCAAGATGCGCATGCAGATGTTCGAGCGCATGCTGCACGCGCCGGCGCTGTTCTATCACCGCAACACCGCCGCCTCGCTGATCAACGCCGTGATCTTCGAGGTCAACCAGGTCATGCAGATCCTGACCGGCGTGCTGATCACGCTGGTGCGCGACTCCCTGACCGTGCTGGCGCTGCTGGTGTACCTGTTCTACACGAACTGGCGCCTGACGCTGGTGGTGGCCGTGCTGCTGCCGACCATCGGCTTCGTGATGTCGAAGGTGAACCGCCGGCTGCGCCGGCTGAACCGCGAGCACCAGGCACTGACCAACACCGCGGCCTACGTGGTCGAGGAAGCGGCTGGCGGCTACAAGGTCGTCAAGCTGCACGGCGGCGAGGCATACGAAACGGCGCGGTTTGCCACGATGGCCGAGCGCCTGCGCGGCTATTCGATGCGCATGGCCGTGGCCGGTGGCCTGAACCAGCCCGTGACGGCGTTCCTGGCGTCGCTGGCGCTGTCGGTGATCCTGACCATCGCGATGATCCAGGCCCAGGGCAACCAGACCACCATCGGCGGGTTCACCGGCTTCGTGATGGCCATGCTGCTGCTGATTTCGCCGCTCAAGCACCTGACCGACCTGAACCAGCCGCTGCAGCGGGGCCTGACCGCCGCCGAGATGATTTTCGGGCTGATCGACGAGCCGATCGAGCCGCAGACCGGCGGGCTGCCGCTGGAGCGCGCCCGGGGTGACCTGGTGTTCGAAAACGTCGGCTTCCGCTATGGCGATGCCGCCCGTCCGGCGCTGAACCGTGTGAACTTCCACGCCGCACCGGGCGAGGTGGTGGCGCTGGTGGGGCCGTCGGGCAGTGGCAAGACCACGCTTGTGAACCTGCTACCGCGCTTCTTCGACCCGACCGAAGGCCGCATCATGCTCGACGGCAAGCCGATCGACCAGTTCGGCCTGAACGACCTGCGCCGCCAGATCGCCTTCGTGAGCCAGGACGTGGTGCTGTTCAACGATACGGTGGCTGCCAATGTAGCGTATGGCGTACATCCGCGCGAGAAGATCGACATGGCGCGCGTCGAGCGCGCGCTGGCGGCGGCTTACCTGACCGATGTGGTCAAGGGCCTGCCGGAAGGGCTGGAAACCAATATCGGTGACAACGGCATGAAGTTGTCCGGTGGCCAGCGCCAGCGGTTGGCGATTGCGCGGGCCATCTACAAGGACGCCCCGATCCTGATCCTGGACGAAGCCACGTCGGCGCTGGACTCCGAATCGGAGCGCCAGGTGCAGGCGGCGCTGGAATCGCTGATGGTAGGCCGTACCACGCTGGTGATTGCCCACCGGCTGTCTACGATTGAAAACGCCGACCGCATCGTGGTGCTGGAACATGGCCGCGTGGCCGAGGCGGGCAGCCACGGTGCGCTGCTGGCCGCCAACGGGCTGTACGCCGGCTTGCACCGCATTCAGTTCGCCACGGCGGCGGAGTAAGCGACACACGGTTTCGACGGCCATGGTGCCCTGCCATGGCCGGGCATGTACACACACGGGAAACCTACCCGGAGGAGACAGACATGACCCAGGCATCACCGTCCACCCGACCCCCGATCAGCCGCTATCCCGTCCCGGAGATTGCCGGCTTGCCCGATGACCTGCGCCAGCGCGTGCTGGAAGTGCAGGAAAAGGCGGGTTTCGTTCCCAATGTGTTTCTGGCGCTGGCGCACCGGCCCGACGAATGCCGGGCCTTCTTTGCGTACCACGACGCGCTGATGCTCAAGGAGAGCGGCAACCTGACCAAGGGCGACCGCGAGATGATCGTCGTGGCCACTTCGGGCGCCAACCAGTGCCTGTACTGCGTGGTGGCGCACGGCGCCATCCTGCGCATCTACGAAAAGAAGCCGCTGGTGGCGGACCAGGTGGCGGTCAACTACCGCAAGGCCGATATCGCGCCGCGGCAGCGCGCCATGCTCGATTTCGCGATGAAAGTGTGCGAGGCGTCGCATACGATCGGCGAGGCCGATTTCGACGCGCTGCGCGTCCATGGCTTTGACGACGAGGACGCGTGGGACATCGCCGCCATCACGGCGTTCTTTGGCCTGTCGAACCGCATGGCGAACACCATCGGCATGCGTCCGAACGACGAGTTCTTCCTGATGGGCCGCGTGCCCAAGGCGAAGTAGCCGCACCCAGGCGCGCCGGCAGGCAGGCCGGCGCGGTGCCCCGGCCGCCGATCTTCAGCGGATCTGCGCGCAGTTGCCGTTACGTGGATCGAACAGCACCGGCCAGGCCTGCTCGTAGATGCCCGGCGTGCAGTGCTTCTCGCACCGTGCGTGGGCTAGCGTGATGCGGCGCGGGTCCTGCCACACCATAAGCTTGCAGCCGCTGCCGTCGATGGCATGCAGTTCGATATGCGGCGTTTGCTGCACCTGTTTGAATTCATCGAGGTCGAAGTGGCACGACCCCTTGCGCGACACCCACAGTTTCCAGGTCAGCGTCTGCACGGCATTGTGGGATACGCGTACCACGGCATCTTCCCGGAAGCCGTCCTCCTCGGTGCGCTTGCAGGTGCCTGTCATGTTGATCTCGTGCGGCGGGATTGGCGTGGGGCGCGCGAGCGGGGCAGGTGGGTAAGTCGTGTCGGCATTGACCTGCGGGCCCGCCAGCGGCGGCGATCGATCGACCTTCTGCGGCAACAGGTCCGCGCATCCCGCACATAAAAAAATGGCCAGCATCGCTGGCACCGTGATCCGCATTGACATCATGTCGACCCCTTCAAGCTCCCGCCACCTGCATCTCCAGAGTAGGGGATAGCGGTGCAAAGGCCAGCCGCCAGTGATGAGGACTAGTCCTACCGTGCCAGCGCCGCGCGTAGCGCCTATAGTCAATAAATGTGGCCGCGCGACGATGCGCGGCCTTTTTCATGGCTGGGCGGGCGACATTGCCGAACGCGCGTTTGATCGCGCGCCGGTGCGCAGGGTCAGGCCACGGCAGGCGCTTCGGCCGCGCGCGCGGCGGTATGGGAGGCCGCAGGATGGACGGCCGGATAGCCTGCCGCAAACACCAGACGGCCGGCCGACCACGTATGCGTGACCAGCGGCTGGCCGGCCACGCTGGCCACGGCGATCACGTCGGCGCGCTTGCCGGGCAGCAGCCGGCCACGGTCGTCGAGCATGCACGCGTCGGCCGGGTTGGCACTGACCAGCGCCAGCGCGTCGTTGAGCGGCAGCTCGGCCAGACGCGCGGCGGCGAAGGCGGCGGCGATCAGCGTCGATGGCTGGTAGTCCGAGCAGAGAATATTGCCGACCCGGGCGTGGATCGCGTCGATGGCCCGCATCGATCCGCTCTGGCTCTTGCCGCGCAGCACGTTGGGCGCGCCCAGGATGGTCGGTAGTGCATGCGCGGCGGCGGCCTGCGCCGTTTGCAGGTTGATCGGGAATTCGCTCATGCGCACGCCCAGCGCATGCATGGCGGCGATGCGCTGTGGCGAATCGTCGTCATGGCTGGCCGTGGGCACCCCCAGCGCGTGGGCCTTCGACACCAGGCGGTTGACGCGCTCGGTGGCACCGTCCAGTTCGGCTGTCTTCTTCGCGGCGGCGTTGGCCGCCTCGTCGCGGCTCATGCCATGGTTGCCCATCATGTACGACAGGTAGGCGTCGAGCGTCTTGAACTGGCCCTGGCCGGGCGAGTGATCCATCACCGACAGCAGGTCCACCACGCCTTCGGCCATCAGCATTTCCAGCACCGGCACGGCAGCCGCATCGGTCACTTCGTAGCGGCAGTGGATGCGGTTGTCGACCAGGCTGTGCTTGCGGTACTGGGCCACCGTGCGCACCAGCGTGGCGGCGGTGTCGTTGTTGCGCACGCCGAACTGGTTGCTGGCGAACGAGAGCGCGTGGTACGGCGTGGTGATGCCGGCGGCGGCATTGCGGCGATCAACCTGCGCCACGGCAAAGTCGAGCGGGAACAGGACGTTGGCGCGCGGCTCGGCTTCCTTTTCGATGGCATCGCAATGTACGTCGATCAGGCCCGGCATCACGGTATGGCCGCGCAGGTCGATCACCGCGGCATGGGCGGGAACCGACTCGGGTTCGATGGCGGCGATCTGGCCGTCGGCGATCAGCAGGGCGCTGTCGTGCAGCACGGCGTCGGGCAGAACGAGCGTGGCGTGCGTCAGGTAGGTGGTGGACATGTCCGGTTCCGTGTCGGGCTCAGGGCAGGTTTGTCGGGGGCGGTGCCGATGTTGGCATGCGTTGGGCGCCGGGTGTCAGGCGTTGGCGGCCGCCACCGGCTGCAGCGGCAGCGCACGTGTGGCCACGGCATCGCGCACGGCTTCGTCGTGGAAGATGCCGATCAGCGCGCGGCCTTCGGCCAGCGCCTCGCGGATCAGTGCGATCACCACCGCGCGGTTGTCGGCATCGAGCGAAGCGGTCGGCTCGTCGAGCAGCAGGATCGGATGGCCGCCGATCAGGCCGCGCGCGATGTTCACGCGCTGCTGCTCGCCACCCGAGAAGGTGGCCGGGGGCAGGTCCCACAGGCGGCGCGGCAGGTTCAGGCGTTCGAGCAGCACGGCGGCGCGGGCGCGGGCTTCCTCGTGGCTCGCGCCACGCTGCTGCATCGGATCGGCCACCACATCGAGCGCCGAGACACGCGGGATGGCGCGCAGGAACTGCGACACATAGCCGATCACGTCGCGGCGCAGCTTCAGCACGCGCTGTTCGGACGCATGGGTCAGCTCCACCCACGGCTCGCCCGCTTCGCTGGTATCGCGCAGGCGGATGGTGCCTTCGGTGGCCAGGTAGTTGCCGTACAGGCAGCGCAGCAGCGTGCTCTTGCCGGTGCCCGAGCGGCCCGACAGCACCAGGCATTCGCCGCGCGACGCGTCGAAGTCGATCGCCTGGAGCACGGGCAGGCGGATGCCGCCCTGGTTGTGCAACGTGAACATCTTGCCGAGGCCACGGACCTCGATCAGCTTCCGGGAATCTGCTTGCATCGTGATCAGCCCTGCAGGATGGAGGAAACCAGCAGCTGGGTGTACGGATGCTGCGGGTCGTCGAGGATCTGGTCGGTCAGGCCTTGTTCGACCACGCGGCCGCCCTGCATCACCAACGTGCGGTGGGCCAGCAGGCGCGCCACGGCCAGATCGTGCGTGACGAGGACGGCGGCCAGACCCAGGTCCGTCACCAGCCGGCGCATCAGGTCCAGCAGGCGGGCCTGCACCGAGACATCCAGCGATGCGGTGGGTTCGTCCATGAACACCAGGCGCGGATGCGTGACCAGGTTGCGTGCGATCTGCAGGCGCTGCTGCATGCCGCCCGAGAACGTGCTGGGCACATCGTCCAGGCGGCCCAGGTCGATTTCCATCTTTTCGAGCCAGGCACCGGCGATCTCGCGCAGGTCGCCGTAGTGGCGGTTGCCCACGGCCATCAGGCGCTCGGCGATGTTGGCGCCGGCGCTGACCTGCATGCGCAGGCCGTCGCGGGCATGCTGGCGCACGAAGCCCCAGTCGGTGCGCGCCAGCAGGCGCATGCGCGCGCTGGACAGCGAGGCCAGGTCGGTCAGGCCGGTTTCGCGCATGTCGTAGCTGACGCTGCCGCGCTGCGCGCGCACCTGCATCGACAGCGCCTGCAGCAGCGTGCTCTTGCCCGAGCCCGATTCGCCGACCACGCACAGCACTTCGCCAGGGTACAGGTCGAAAGTGACGTCGTGGCAGCCGTGCACGCCGTCCCAGGTGTGCGTGAGCTGCCGGACGCAAAGCAGTGGCGTGGCGTTCATGGTTGGCCTCCGGCGGCGGTCTTGACGGCCTGGGCCGCCTGGCGGTCGGCGCAGTACTCGGTGTCCGAGCACACGAACATGCGCGTGCCGGCATCGTCGGTGATGATCTCGTCCAGATAGCTGTCGGTGGCGCCGCATTGCGCGCAGCAGCTCGACCATTTCTCGACGGTGAACGGGTGGTCGACAAAGTCCAGGCTCTTGACGGACGTGTACGGCGGCACGGCGTAGACGCGCTTCTCGCGGCCGGCGCCGAACAGCATCAGCGCGGGGCTGCGGTCGAGCTTGGGATTGTCGAACTTGGGGATTGGCGACGGGCGCATCATGTATCGCTGGTTGACGATCACCGGGTAGTCGTACGTGGTGGCGATGTGGCCGTGGTGCGCGATGTCCTCGTAGAGCTTCACGTGCATCGATCCGTATTCGGCCAGCGCGTGCATCGTGCGCGTTTCGGTCTCGCTCGGCTCCAGCCAGCGCAGCGGCTCGGGGATGGGCACCTGGTACACCATGGTCTGGCCCGCGCGCAGCTTCGTCTCCGGAATGCGATGGCGCGTCTGGATGATGGTCGCCTCGGCGGTGCGCTCCGTGGTCTGCACGCCGGTCACGCGGCCGAAGAAGCGGCGGATGTTGATGGCGTTCGTGGTGTCGTCCGAACCCTGGTCGATCACCTTGAGCACGTCGTGGCGGCCGATGATGGCGGCGGTCACCTGGATGCCGCCCGTGCCCCAGCCATACGGCAGCGGCATTTCGCGGCTGCCGAACGGCACCTGGTAGCCAGGGATGGCCACCGCTTTCAGCAGCGCGCGGCGCAGCATGCGCTTGGTGGATTCGTCCAGGTAGCCGAAGTTGTAGTGGTCGTCGCGCGCAATGGTTGCGGTGGCGGCGCCGGGGTTGGCGTTGGCGATGGTCATGCCAGCGACTCCTCTTGCGATGGCGATGGCGAAGGCGACGGCTGCGGCGCGCCGGTGGATGCGGTGGGCGGTGTGGCCTGGCCTGCCTGCTCGGCGCGCAGCCGGCGCAGCAGTTCCAGGTTGGCCTGGAAGTCCACGTAGTGGGGCAGCTTCAGGTGCTGCACGAAGCCGGACGCTTCCACGTTGTCGCTGTGGTACAGCATGAATTCGATGTCGTTGGCGGGGTTGTCGGCGGCTTCGCCAAGCTCTTCGGCGCGCATGGCACGGTCCACCAGCGCCATCGACATCGCCTTGCGCTCGTTGTAGCCGAACGTGAGCCCGTAGCCGCGCGTCAGGCGCGGCGCCTCGTCGGCGTTGCCGGCGAACTGGCTCACCATCTGGCATTCGGTCAGTTCCACTTCGCCGATGGTCACGGCGAAGCCCAGTTCCTCGATGAACATTTCCACTTCGGTGCTGCCGTAGCGGATCTCGGCGGCGAACGGGTGCGAATTGCCGTAGCCGCGTTGCGTCGAGTAGCCCATGGCCAGCAGGAAGCCTTCGTCGGCGCGGGCCAGGTTCTGCAGGCGCGCGGGGCGCTCGGCCGGGAAGGTCAGCGGCTCGCGCGTGAGGTCTGGCGGCGCGGGGTCGCCGGCGGGAATCGTGTCGGCTTCGACCAGCGATTCGGCTTCGAGCAGGCCGGTCACGCGCGGCATGTTCGACGCCAGCGGTTCAGGCGACGGCGCCAGCGGGGCCGGGTCGCGGCCCGCTTCGAGCGTGAAGTCGAGCAGGCGCTGCGTGTAGTCGTACGTCGGGCCCAGCACCTGGCCGCCCGGCACGTCCTTGAACGTCGACGAGATGCGGCGCTGCAGCGTCATCGTGCCGGTATCGATCGCCTGGGTGTAGCCGAAGCGGGCCAGCGTGGTGCGATAGGCGCGCAGCAGGAAGATGGCCTCGATCTGGTCGCCGGCGGCCTGCTTGATGGCCAGCGCGGCCAGGTGCGGGTCGTAGAGCGAGCCCTCGGCCATCACGCGGGCCACCGCCAGCGGCATCTGCTCGCGGATCTGCGCCAGCGTGAGTTCGGGCACCGACGTGTCGCCACGGCGGTAGTTGTCCAGCATCTGGTACGAATTGAGGATGGCGCGCTCGCCACCCTTGACGGCTACGTACATGTCAGTCCTCCACGCGTGTCGTGCGCGTCAAGGCGCAGAATTGCTGGCCGCTGGCCAGCAGCAGGTCCACGCCCAGCGGAAAGCGGGCATTGTTGGCGCGCCAGGCCGGCCGGAAATCGGCGGGCAGGCCGCGCACGTGCAGCGCCTGCGTGGTCTCGATGCCGGGGCCGGTCAGCGTCAGCGCGTCGCCGTCGCGCAGCGAATCGACCTCGACGATCAGCGTGGCGGAGCGGTCCGGATAGGCAGGCAGGCCTTGCGCGCAGTCGGCCAGCGCGGGCATGGCATGCCCGGCGGGCACGCACACGAAGGTGGCGTCGGCAAGGGCATCGGCCAGCGGGCAGCCGCAGTGAAAACGCAGGAAAGCGCGCGCGGCGGCCGGCACGCCGGCAGGCAGCCACACGGGGGTATCCGGATCGGCCAGCGTCAGCAGCAGCGCGGCCAGTACCGGGGACAGGCCTTCGGGCTGGCCGCTGCCGACGGGCAGCACTTCCAGGCGGCCCGGATGCGCGAACGCTTCAAGCGTGGCGCGGAACACGGCCTGTGCATCATCGACCGGATTGTCGAAGCCGGGCAGCAGCGAGGTGGCCGGGGTGGGGCTGGGAGCGAAGGCCTGCATCGTATTCTGGGGGGGCGACATCTCAATCTTCTCCGCGGGCCATCGTGAAGAATTCCACGCGGGTTTGCGCGGCGGTGGCGGCCTGCCGCGCGGCGCGTTCGGTCAGGGCCTGCGCCAGCGGGGCGACGACCACGTCCTGCACGCGCTGGTGCCAGGACGGCCGTTGCAGCAGGGCATCGAGCACGGCGGCCTGTTCGGCGTGGCGCTGGCCGCGACCCTGCACATACGCGACGCCGGCCGTGGCCGCCACATCGCCGGATTCGTCCAGCACCACGGCGCAGCGTGTGACCGACATTTCACCCAGGTTGAACTGGGCGCCGGTGCCGCCCGCCCGGGCGCGCACCATGGCCATGCCCGATTCGGGCTTGCGCAACAGGCGATATCCCGGCAGGGTGGCCTGTTCCTGCAGCCGGGTGTACGCCGCATCGAGCGCATCCGACTGGGCCAGCGCCAGCACCCGCAGCCAGGCGGCACGTGCCGCATTGGCCTGGTTGGCGGTTTCACTTTGCATGATCACCCCTATACGTCTATACGTTTAGATGTAAACTACCACAACACGGCGATACTAGACCACAGCCACATGAACGTTTCGTGACGGGTCGGGGACTTTGCTCGGACACCTGACCGGCGCACCGGGACTCGGGCACAATCGCACGGCAACCATTAAGGCTTGATGACACAGGGCAGAGCGAAGATGTCTGATCGGGAAGTGGAACGGGGCTCCGGCGTGGCGGTGTGGCGCCAGATTGGCGAGGCGCTGGCGGAGGACATCCGCAACAAACTCTATGGTCCCGGCGAGCAGCTGCCGCCGGAGCCGGAACTGGCCACGCGCTTTGCCGTGAACCGGCACACCATCCGCCGCGCGATGGGCGAACTGGAACTGAGCGGTCTGGTTCGCATCGAGCAGGGCCGCGGTACCTTCGTGCAGGAGCATGCGATCGACTACGCGATCGGCCGCCGCACGCGCTTTTCGCAGAACCTGGCCGCGCAGGGCATGCGCGGGCATCTGGAGATCGTCGACAGCCAGACGCTGCGCGCGCCGGAGATTGCCAGGCACCTGGGCCTGCCGCGCACGGCCGATATCCTGCATATCCAGATGGTGGGCAAGGCCGAAGCGCGCACCATCGACGTCGCCGAGCATTATTTCGATCCGAAGCGGTTTCCGGGCCTGGAAGATGCCGTGCGCGAGACGCAGTCCATTTCGCGTGCGCTGGCGCAGTTCGGCATTGCCGACTACACGCGCAAGTGGTCGCGCATCACCGCGGCCATGCCCAGCGCCCCGGTGGCGCGGCTGCTGAACCAGCCCAAGACGCGCCCCGTGCTGCAGGTGGAGGCGCTCAACGTCGATATCGACGGCGTGCCCGTGCAGTACAGCATGACCCGATTCGCTGGCGACTGGGTGCAGCTTACGGTGTCCGACAACGACTGACAGACGGGCCGCTTGCCCTGGCGGCACAGTCGGCCTCATGGCTTGATCCGGCATGCGACCCTATTGGTCTAGACATATGTATGTCATGTGCCGGCGCTAACTTGCTGGCGAACCCGTAACGCCCATCATGCAAACGACAATACAAACCTGTTCGCTCCCGCTGCACGGCATCACTGGCCGCCGTGTGCTGGGTGCCGGTACCATCGCCCCCGCCACGCTGGGCTTCGAGCAAGGCAACATCGCGCAGCAGGCCGGCGGCAGCGGCCCCTGCATCGACGCCGGAGACCTGCTGGTGCTGCCCGGCATCGTCGATATCCATGGCGATGCGTTCGAACGGTCGGTGATGCCGCGTCCCGGCGTCAGCTTTCCATATGGCCCGGCGCTGCTCGATGTGGACCGCCAGCTGCTGGCGCATGGCATCACGACCGAATTCCACGGCGTGACGCTGTCCTGGGAAGGGGGGCTGCGCGGTGAAGCCTACGCGGTGCGCATGTTCGAGGCGCTGTCGCAACTGGCGCCGGTGCTCGGTGCGTCGCACAAGGTGCACCTGCGCTTCGAGGCCTACCACCTGGCCGGCGTGGAGACGGCCCTGCAATGGATGGCCGATGGCCGCGTGAGCCTGCTGGCCATCAACGACCATCTGCCGACCATGGCGCGCCGCATGAACGACGAGCGCAAGCTGGCCCAATACGCCGAGCGCGCCGAGTGCGACATGGAGGCATTCCGCAGCCGCCTGCGCGCGGCCAGCCGCCACGCGCAGGACGTGCCGGCCGCCGTTTCGCAACTGATCAGTGCCGCGCGCGAGGCTGGCCTGCCGGTGGCGTCGCACGACGATCCCGATGTGGCCACGCGCCAGCACTACCATCGCCAGGGCTGCGCCATCGCCGAATTTCCGCTGACCGTGGAAGTGGCCAGGCTGGCGCGCCAGATCGGCGACGAGACCGTGTTCGGTGCCCCCAATGTGCTGCGCGGCCAGAGCCACACCGGCGCGCCCAATGCCACCGAAATGATTGCCGCTGGCCTCTGTACCGTGCTGGCTTCGGATTATTACTATCCCGCGCCGCTGCAGGCTGCGTTCAAGCTCGTGCAACTGGGTGTCTGCAGCCTGCCCGAGGCCTGGCATCTGGTGTCGCGTAACCCGGCACGCGCGGCCGGCCTGCGCGACCGTGGCGCGCTGGTGCCGGGCATGCGTGCCGATGCGGTGCTGATCGACGACAGCCTGCCGGGCCTGCCGCGCGTGTGCGGCACCATCGTCAATGGCGAACTGCGCCACGCCGCCGTGGCGCTGCCGCTGATCGACCTGGCCAACCAGGCCAGCCTGGCCGCATGAGCCAGGCGACCCGACCCTCCCGATCGGCCCATCGCTATGCGATCTACCTGGCACCTGCCGAGCCATTCCGCAGCTTCGGCGCGCAATGGCTGGGCCGCGATGCCGATACGGGTGCCGCGCTGCCGCTGCCCCCGGGCATCGCACAGCGGCCCGCCGAGTGGGTCAAGGCCCCCGCGCACTACGCGCTGCACGCGACCTTGAAACCGCCATTCCGGTTGGCCGAAGGCACGGACGCGGCCATGCTCGATGGCGCCATGCGCGCCTTCGCTGCGGGGCGCCAGCCGTTCGACGCCCCGCTGACGCTGCGTGCGCTGCGCGGCTTCCTGGCCTGGTGTCTGGACGATGCCGACGGCGAGGGCGGCCGGCGGATGCATGCGCTGGCCGATGCCTGCGTCACCGGGTTCGATCGTTTCCGCGCGCCGCCCACCGAAGCCGAGATCGCGCGCCGCAACCCGGACCGGCTGAGTCCGGCGCAACGGCGGCATCTCGATGCATGGGGCTATCCGTACGTGTTCGACACGTTCACTTTCCACATCACGCTGACCGGCATGCTCGACGCGGCCGACGAGGCCGCGGCCTTCGATAGGCTGTCGGCGGCGGGCGCCCGGCTGCTGGAGCAGCCGCTGCACGTGGACAGCATCAGTCTTTATGTGCAACCCGAGGCCGGCGCCGACTTCGTCGCCGCGCGTCACTATCGCTTCGACGGCACCACGGTGGACGGTGCCGGCGCGGGCTGGCTGGCATGAGTCTCCGCCCTGAGACCGACGGCAATGGCCTGTTCTACGTGATGGGCCCGTCCGGCAGCGGCAAGGATTCACTGCTGCGGGCCCTGCACGAACGGCTGAAGCCGGCCGACCCGGTGGTCATCGCCCATCGCTATATCACGCGCGCCGCCGATGCCAACGAGGCGTCGGTGGCGCTGACCGCCGATGAGTTCACGCGCCGCGTCGGGCTGGGCTGCCTGGCCATGCACTGGCAGAGCCACGGCTTGCATTACGGTATCGGCGTGGAGATCGAGCAGTGGCTGGCGCAGGGCCTGAAGGTCATCGTCAATGGATCGCGCGAATACCTGCCCGACGCGGCGGCGCGCTATCCGAAGCTCTGTGCCGTGCATGTGCGCGTGAAACCCGAGACGCTGGCGGTGCGCCTGCGCAATCGTGGCCGCGAAACCGAAGCGGCGATTGCCGGGCGCCTGGCACGGGCCACGCAACCGTTCGATGTGCCGGCTGGCTGCCGGCTGGTCGAAATCGACAACAGCGGTGAACTGAAGGATTCGGCTGACGCGTTTGCCAGCCTGATCGCCGGTTGACCGGCTGACCCTCTCCCCCGGCCCCTCTCCCGCGTGGCGGGAGAGGGGAGCTACCAGAGCGCGGCTGATGTCCCGTGGTTTTCTCCCCCTTCCTCGTGGCGGGAGGGGTTAGCAACCAGAGCGCGGCTGATATCCCGTGGTTTTCTCCCCTCTCCCGCGTGGCGGGAGAGGGGCGGGGGAGAGGGCCAGCGTCTCAATCCCTGGCGCGCCCCGCGTCAGGCATCGCGCCTCACACGTGGCGCACGCAGCGCGCCGCCGGATGTCATACCAGCACCTTGCGGATCTGGGCCGACATCATGTCGATGGCCACCACGAACAGGATGATGATGATCATCACCGCGCAGGTCTGGGCGTACTGGAAGCTGCGAATGATCTCCCACAGCACGGTGCCGATGCCACCGGCACCGACGATGCCCACCACCGACGCCGAGCGCACGTTCGATTCGAAGCGATACAGCGCGAACGACAGCCACAGCGGCAGCACCTGCGGGATCACGCCGTAGACGATTTCCTCGATCGGGCCGGCGCCGGTGGCGCGCACGCCTTCCACGGGGCGCGGGTCGATGGCCTCGACGGCTTCGGCAAACAGCTTTGCCAGCACGCCCATGGTGTGGATCCAGATGGCCAGCACGCCGGCGAACGGACCCAGGCCCACGGCGACGATGAACAGCATCGCGAACACCATTTCATTGATGGCGCGGCAGGCATCCATGATGCGCCGGGCGGGCTGGTACACCCATACCGGCACGATGTTGGCCGAGCACAGCAGCCCCAGCGGCACGGCCATCAGCACGGCCAGTGCGGTGCCCCACAGCGCGATCTGTACCGTCACCAGCATCTCGTCGAGATAGTTCTGCCAGTCGCGGAAGTTGGGCGGGAAGAAATCGGCGGCGAACTTTGCCATGTTGCCGGCATCGCGCAACAGGTCCAGCGGGCGCATGTCGGCGCCCTGCCACGACATGGCGAGCAGAGCCAGTAGCACTGCCCAGATCAGCATCACGGACAGGGACGTGCGCGGCGGCCGAACATGGCTTTGGGGCGAAGGGGGCAGGCCAGGCTTGGCGGTGGCGGTCATGGGGAATCCGGAAGGGAAGGCGGGAAACAGGGAAGACCGGCAGCGCCCGCATCGGGCATCGCCGGTCTCCGGTACGGCTTACTGCTGCACGGTGGCGGCGGCCGCCTTGTCCAGGTCGGCCAGGCGACGCGTCACGTCGGCCAGCTTCTTTTCCTTGTCGGCGGCGGCCAGCGTGGTATCGGTCTCGATCCTGGCCTTTTCCTTGGCCAGCTCGATCTGGCGGATCGGCACCAGCTGGGCATCGCTCGACGGGCGGAAGCCCTGGTAGGTCAGCGCGGCCAGCGTTTCCTTCTCGCGCGCGGCGTTGGCGCCCTTGCCGTAGTTGACGAAGAAGGTCTGGATCTTCTTCTTCATCTCCGGCGACAGGTCCTTGCGGTAGACCAGCGGATCGGCCGGGATCAGCGGCGACTTCCACAGCACGCGCACTTCGTCATAGGCGTTCTTGCCCGTGTTGATGCGGTAGCGTTCGAAGTTTTCGGTGTTGTTCACGGCCACATCCACCTGCTTGTTCAGCACCGACAGCAGGTTGGTTTCGTGGTTGCTGATGCGCACGGCCTTGAACAGCGTCTTCGGTTCCACCTTGTTGGCGGCCCACAGGTAGTACCCCGGTACGGCCGTCCCCGACGTCGAATTCGGGTCGCCGGCGCCGTACGACAGATCGCGGCCGCGCTTGATCACGTCCTCGACCGACTTCAGGTCGCTGTCCTTGCGCACGATCAGCAGCGACCAGTAGCCCGGGTTGCCGTCCTTGTCGATCACCGACGCGAACACTTCGCCATTGGCGCGGTCCACGGCTTCCATGGCCGACTTGTTGCCGAACCAGGCGATCTGCACCTTGTTGAAGCGCATGCCTTCGATGATGCCGGCGTAGTCCGAGGCAAAGAACGGCTTGACCGGCACGCCCAGCGTCTTGCTCAGGTCGTCGATGACCGGCTGCCACGCATTCTTCAGGTTCGACGACGATTCGGTCGAGATGAAGCCGATGTTCAGGGTCTTGGCATCCTGGGCAAAGGCGGGCAGCGCCACGACACCCGAGGCCACCACGGCGAGGAAGGTTCTGCGAAGCATCGAAAACTCCGTTTGGAAAGACTGATGGGGAAACGCGGTCTGGGTAATTCGTAAAAATGCGATCAGGCGGTGGCCAGGTCCATCCGGACCATGGCCGGGACGGGTACGCCGGCGGCCGGCGCCGGCGCGTCGGGCACGCTGTCGTGCAGCAGCTCGTCGGCCTCGGTGCCGTACAGGTCGCGCAGCATCTTCGGCGTCAGCGCGGCCGAGGGACCGTCGTACACCACCTTCCCGTGGCGCAGGGCCACCACACGGGGGCAGTAGCGCATGGCCACATCCACCTGGTGCAGCGACACCACCACGGCTACCTTGCGGGTGCGATTGATCTGGGCAAGCAGCGACATCACGCGACGCGACGATTCGGGGTCCAGCGACGCAATCGGCTCGTCGGCCAGGATCACGCGGGCGTTCTGCACCAGCGTGCGGGCGATGGCGGCGCGCTGCTGCTGGCCACCCGACAGCGTCGAGGCGCGCTGAAACGCATAGTCGTCTATACCAACCTGGGCCAATGCATCGAGGCCGGTCTGCACTTCGTCCGCCTTGAAATAGCGGATCAGGCTGCGCCACTTGGGCACGCGGGTCAGCAGGCCGACCAGCACGTTGGTGATCACCGGCAGGCGGCCCACCAGGTTGAACTGCTGGAACACGAATCCAATCTCTGCGCGCACCTTGCGGACATCGCGCGCCAGACGGCCGTTGCGCTGCACCGTGCGGCCGTTGACGAGAATCTCGCCCGAACCGGTGTCGCCAGCGACAAAGCCGGCCATGTGGCGCAGCAGCGTCGACTTGCCCGAACCCGAGGCGCCCAGCAGGGCAACCATCTCGCCGGGGGCGATGTGCAGCGTGACGTCGTCAAGCGCCTTGCGGTCCGCGCGGAACGACTTTCTCAGGCCGCGCACTTCGATTGCATGCGTCATGTCGACTCCCTTGCTTGAATGACCTGCGCATTCTGGCGAGGGCGGATGACAGAACGATGACGTGAGGCAGAGGTTTTTCGATGCGGGGAGGCGAGTGCGCGATGGGGCGCAGGGCGGGGGTGGGACGGGGCAGATGGCCGAGCGGCGCGCGGCAGGCCGTGCAACCGATGTCAGGCCCGTGGTTCAGCGCCCGGCGCCATGCAGGAGCCGGGGCTGTGCCTTACATCAGGATGATGTCGTACTGTTCCTGGTGGAACGTCGATTCCACCTGCAGCGAAATCGGCTTGCCGATGAAGTCGCCCAGCATGGCCATGTGCTGGCTTTCCTCTTCGAGGAACAGGTCGATCACTTCCTGCGAGGCCAGGATGCGGAATTCGCGCGGGTTGAACTGGCGCGATTCGCGCATGATCTCGCGCAGCACGTCGTAGCAGACCGTCCGCGCGGTCTTGACCTGGCCCTTGCCGGTGCAGACCGGGCATTGCTCGCACAGCACATGCGCCAGCGATTCGCGCGTGCGCTTGCGCGTCATCTCCACCAGGCCCAGCTGCGAGAAGCCGTTCACCGTGATGCGCGTGCGGTCGCGCGACAGCGCGCGCTTGAGCTCCGAGAGCACCGCGTCGCGATGCTCCACGTTCTCCATGTCGATGAAGTCGATGATGATGATGCCGCCCAGGTTGCGCAGGCGCAGCTGGCGCGCGATGGTGTGCGCCGCTTCGAGGTTGGTCTTGAAGATCGTGTCGTCGAAGTTGCGCGCGCCGACGTAGCCGCCGGTATTGACGTCGATCGTCGTCATCGCCTCGGTCTGGTCGATCATCAGGTAGCCGCCGGACTTCAGGTCCACCCGGCGCGACAGCGCCTTCTCGATCTCGGCGTCGATATTGAACAGGTCGAAGATCGGGCGCTCGCCGGTGTAGTGCGACAGGCGCGACAGCACCGCCGGCGTGTATTCCTGGGCAAACTCGACGAGCTTCACGAAATTCTCGCGCGAGTCCACCTGGATCACGCCCGTGGCGTCGTTGATGAAATCGCGCAGCACGCGCTGGGCCAGGTTCAGGTCCTGGTACAGCAGGCTCGGCGCCGGCTGCGTGGTGGCGTTCAGCCGGATCGACGCCCAGATCTTGCGCAGGTAGGCGATGTCGTTGCTCAGTTCCTCGTCGCTGGCTTCCTCGGCAATGGTCCGCACGATGAAGCCGCCGCGCTCGTCGCCCGGCACCAGGCCCTGCACGCGTGAGCGCAGCGCCTCGCGGTCGATTTCGCCTTCGATGCGCTGCGAGATGCCGATATGCGGGTCCTGCGGCAGGTACACCAGCGTGCGGCCCGCGATGCTGACCTGCGTGGACAGCCGCGCGCCCTTGGTGCCGATCGGGTCCTTGATCACCTGCACCATCAGCGCCTGGCCTTCGAACAGCGTCTTCTCGATGGCCAGGTGGCCGTTCTTCTCGCCGTCGCGCGGATGCCAGATGTCGGCCACGTGCAGGAACGCCGCGCGCTCCAGGCCCACATCGATGAATGCCGACTGCATGCCCGGCAGCACGCGCACGACCTTGCCCAGATAGATGTTGCCGACCAGCCCGCGCGTGAGCGTGCGTTCGACGTGCAGTTCCTGCACGGCCGCCTGCTGCACGATGGCCACACGGGTCTCTTGCGGCGTGATATTGACGAGGATGTCTTCGGTCATAGCCATGGATGCCGTCGCCGGTCTGCCGGCGCTTGTTGTTGTCGCCCGGGGAGACCGGGCATCTGACCCCTGCATGCCCTGGCCGGATGCGGCGGAGGGGGCGAGGTCAGAAGCGCAGACCCGCCTCGCGCAACAGCGCCGCCGTCTCGAACAAGGGCAGGCCCATGATACCCGAATAGCTCCCGTCGATACGCTCGACGAACTCGGCTGCGCGCCCCTGGATGCCATAGGCGCCGGCCTTCCCGAGCGGCTCGCCACTGGCCACGTAGCGGTCGATCTCGGCGGCGCCCATGGCGCGGAATGTGACGTGCGAGATCGACAGCGCATGGCGCGGGCCCAGCGCCGACACCACGGTCACTGCCGTCAGCACGCGGTGCGTGGTGCCGGACAGCGTGGCCAGCATGCGCGCGGCATCGGCGGCGTCAATCGGCTTGCCGAGGATGTCGCCACCCCGGCAGACGGTGGTATCGGAGGTCAGGATCGGCGCATCGGGCAGGCCGCGCCGCACGCGGCGCTGCAGTGCGGCATCGGCC
Source organism: Cupriavidus sp. 86D6 (assembly GCF_057815095.1). Lineage (NCBI taxonomy): Bacteria > Pseudomonadati > Pseudomonadota > Betaproteobacteria > Burkholderiales > Burkholderiaceae > Cupriavidus > Cupriavidus sp. 86D6. Next base: position 491,912 of record NZ_JBYPSB010000002.1, read on the forward strand.
TTGAGCGCGCAGACCCGCTGTACGTAGGCGTCGGGCGATTCACCGGGCAGTATGGCTTCGAGCGCCTCGGCGTCTTCGCCGGCATCGGCCAGCAGCAGTTCGTACTGGACGCCAAGCTGGGTCAGCAGTTCGCGGCGGCGGGGAGATTGGGAAGCAAGATAGAGGATGGAGGTCACGGAAATCGGCCAGCAGTTGTTGGCGACGATTGTACCGGCTCGGCATCGGCTTCCGCGGCCCGTGTGGGCCTGGTTCCCCTCTCCCGCAAGCGGGAGAGGGGAGCGAACCAGGGGGGGATTGGATCAGGCGCGGTGGTACGGGTGGTTCTGCGTGACCGACCAGGCGCGGTATAGCTGTTCGGCCAGCAGCACGCGCACCATGCCGTGCGGCAGGGTCAGGCTGGACAGGCGCACCAGCGTCTGGGCGCGCGCCTTGAGCGCGGGATCGAGCCCGTCGGCACCGCCGATCAGGAAGGCGACGTCGCCGCCTTCGCGCTGCCACCCGGTCAACTGCTCGGCCAGCTGCACGGTGGTCCAGTCCTTGCCGCGCTCGTCAAGCGCGACGATCCGCAACTGCTTCGACAGCGAACCCAGCACGGCCTCGATGCGCGCCGCTTCACGCTGCATCACCGTGGCGGCGTTGTTGCTGGACGACCGCGCTTCGGGCTTGACCTCGCGAAGCTCGATGCGCAGCTCGGGCGGCATCCGCTTGGTGTACTCGGCAAAGCCGGATTCGATCCACGCGGGCATCTTGTGGCCAACCGCCACGATCACGAGTTGCATGTGCGATGCCCGGTGGAAATACCTTCAGGACAGCGGGCCGACTGCGCTCAGGCCGAGCGCGTGGCGCGCTTGCGCGGCGCGGCGGTCTTCGCGGCTGCGGTCTTGGTGGCGGCCGTCTTGCGTGCCGGGGCCTTGGTGGCCGTGCCGGTGGCGGTCTTGCGTGCCGGGGCCTTGGCGGCGGTGCCGGCGGCCGTCTTGCGGGCCGGCGTCTTCGCGGCCGTGCCGGCCGACGTCTTGCGCGCCGTGGTGGTCTTGCGCGCCGGCGCCTTGGCGGCCGTGCCGGTGCCGGTGCTGGTGGTCTTGCGGACCGGCTTGCGGATCGTGGCGATGGCGTCCGGATCGGTGTCCTCGTGGCCCATCGGCGGCGACGGCTCCTTCATGCCTTCGGGCAGGCGGGCCAGTGCCGGGCGCAGGTTCGACGCACGGCGCACGCGCGGGGCCGGTTCGGCGTCCTCGTCGTCCATCGGCTCGCTGGCCTTGGCCAGGCCCTTGGCAGCGGCCAGCTTCACGCGGACCGGCTTGTCGCCCCAGATTTCCTCGAGGTTGTAGTACTGGCGCAGTTGGGGCTGCAGGATATGCACCACGGCGTCGCCGCAGTCCACCAGCACCCATTCGCCGGTCTCCAGGCCTTCCACGGCCACGATATGGCCGCCGGCGTCCTTGACCGTTTCCCGTACCGATGCCGCCAGGGCCTTGGTCTGGCGGTTCGAATTGCCGCTGGCGATCACCACCCGGTCGAACAGTTCGGTCAGGTGAGTGGTGTCGAACACCTTGATGTCCTGCGCCTTCACATCCTCGAGCCCGTCGACGATCGCGCGCTGCAGTTTACGAATATCCATGGTGTCTTTCTTGTTCAGCTTCATTCGGGTAGGGGCGCGTCGGGCGAGGGGTGTCGGTACAACCCGTGACGCGCGATGTAGTGTGCCACGCCGGCCGGCAGTCGGTCATCCGTCTGGTCCGGCAACAGGCCTTCGGCCAGGTGCTCGCGCAGGCCGGTGGACGACAGGTCGACGGCCAGCGTCTGGTCGATCCACATATGTCCGGAGGGCGAGCATTGTATCAGGTGCGTGTCCGCCAGGCGTTCCTGCAGCGCGGCAAGCACCGGCCCGCCCAGTTCTTCCAGGTGAAAGCCCGGCCGCGTGGCGATGCACAGGTGCACCTGTTCGAACAGCGCCTCCCAGCCGTGCCAGGTGTGCAGCCGCAGCAACTGGTCGGCACCCATCAGCCACGCCATCGACGTATGCGGGCCGTATGCGTCGCGCAGGTGACGTACGGTGTCGATCGTGTAGCTCGGGCCGTCGCGGTCCACTTCCATGCGGCTGACACGTACCTTGGCGCGGCCCGGCACCAGCGATGCGGCCGCCAGTTCGGTCATGGCGAAGCGGTCGGCGGCCGGGGTCACATGGTCGCCCTTCTGCCACGAATGGCCGGTCGGGATCCAGACCAGTTCGTCCAGGTCCAGGTGGTCGATGCACAGTTGCGCCAGCGCGACATGGCCGCGGTGGGGCGGGTCGAAGGTGCCGCCGAGGATACCCAGGCGGTAGGGGCGCTGCGGGTCGTCGAGCCGGGCGGCGGCTTGGGGGGCTTCGGTCATCAGGTTCAGGCCCACGCGCGCGCCGGCAGGAAATCGGTATAGAGCGCCGCTTCCGGCGTGCCCGGCTGGGGCTGCCAGTCGTAGCGCCAGGTCACCTGCGGGGGCATCGACATCAGGATCGACTCGGCACGGCCGCCCGACTGCAGCCCGAACAGCGTGCCGCGATCGAACACCAGGTTGAATTCGACGTAGCGCCCGCGACGATAGGCCTGGAAGTCGCGCTCGCGTTCGCCATAGGGAGTGTCCTTGCGCGCGCGCAGGATCGGCAGGTAGGCGTCCAGGAAGGCATCGCCCACCGAGCGCATCATCGCAAAGCTCTGGTCGAAGCCCGGGGCGGAGACATCGTCAAAGAAGATACCGCCGATGCCGCGCGCCTCGCCGCGATGCCTGAGGAAGAAATATTCGTCGCACCACTGCTTGAAGCGCGGGTACAGGTCATCGCCAAACGGTGCCAGCGCCGCCTTGCACGTGCGGTGGAAGTGCGCGCAGTCGTCGGCGACGCCGTAGTAGGGCGTCAGGTCCATGCCGCCGCCAAACCACCAGACCGGCTCGGCACCGGGCTTCACGGCGATGAAGCAGCGCACGTTCATATGCACGGTAGGCACATGCGGGTTGCGCGGATGGAATACCAGCGACACCCCCAGGGCCTCGAAGCTGCGCCCCGCCAGTTCGGGCCGGTTGGCGCTGGCCGATGGCGGCAGCGTGTCGCCGCGCACGTGCGAAAAGCCCACGCCGGCCCGTTCCATGACCGCACCGCCCTCCAGGATGCGCGTGCGGCCGCTTCCGCGCAGGCGTTCGGTGGGGGGCTTCTCCCAGCTGTCGGTCAGGAACGCCTGGCCGTCGATGGCGGCAACGGCGTCGGTGATGCGGTCTTGCAGGCCGAGCAGATAGTCACGGACTGCCTGGGAATCGATCATGATGGGCGGGTGAGGGTGGCCGGTGGCAAAGACGGCCGGGCGGGGCCGGCCGTCATCGCGGTGTCACGATTGTACCGGCTGGATTCGCCCCACGGGGTCCGGGGCGAATCCGGGAAAAACCGGCCTGACGACGGCTGTGGGCGCGGTCAGCGCTTGATGGCGCGGTAGCCGATGTCGGTCCGGAACTGCATGCCGTCGAAGTGGATCTGCTCCACGGCGGCGTAGGCGTTCTTCTGCGCGGCCCTGACCGTGTCGGCCAGGCCCACCACGCACAGCACGCGGCCGCCGGACGTGCGCAGCGTGCCGTCCTGCAGCGTGGTGCCCGCGTGGAACGTCACGGCGTCGTCGGTTTCGGCCGGGATGCCGGTGATGACGTCACCCTTGCGGGGGTTTTCCGGGTAGTCGTAGGCGGCAATGACCACGCCCAGCGCGGTGCGGCGGTCCCAGTCCAGCTCGATCTGGTCCAGCTTGCCATCCACGGCGGCTTCCATCACGTCGACCAGGTCGGTCTTCAGGCGCGCCATGATCGGCTGCGTTTCCGGATCGCCCATGCGGCAGTTGAATTCCAGCGTCTTCGGGTTGCCGTCCTTGTCGATCATCAGGCCGGCGTAGAGGAAGCCCGTGAACGGGATGCCGTCCTTTTCCATGCCGCGCACGGTCGGCAGGATGATCTCGCGCAGCGCGCGGGCGTGCAGGGCCGGCGTCACCACCGGGGCCGGCGAATAGGCGCCCATGCCGCCCGTATTGGGGCCGGCGTCGGCGTCCAGCAGCCGCTTGTGGTCCTGGCTGGTGGCCAGGGCCAGCACGTTCTTGCCGTCCACCATCACGATGAAGCTGGCTTCCTCGCCTTCCAGGAATTCCTCGATCACCACGCGGGCGCCGGCATCGCCAAGCTTGTTGTCGGCCAGCATCATGTCCACGGCGCCGTGCGCTTCTTCCAGCGTCATCGCCACCACCACGCCCTTGCCCGCGGCCAGGCCATCGGCCTTGATCACGATCGGCGCGCCCTGCGCGTCGATATAGGCGTGGGCGCCGGCGGCGTCCGAGAACGTCTTGTAGAAGGCGGTCGGGATGCCGTGGCGATGCATGAACGCCTTGGCGAAGTCCTTCGACGATTCCAGCTGCGCGGCAGCCTTGGTCGGCCCGAAGATGCGCAGGCCGCGGGCGCGGAACACATCGACGATACCGGCGGCCAGCGGGGCCTCGGGGCCCACCACGGTGAAGGCCACGCCTTCACGCTCCACAAAGGCGGCCAGCACTTCGGGATCGGTCAGCGGCACGTTCTGCAGGCGCTTGTCGAGCGCCGTGCCGCCGTTGCCCGGCGCCACGTAGACGACCTGCACCTTGGGCGACTGGGCCAATTTCCAGGCCAGTGCGTGCTCACGCCCACCGGAACCGACAACCAAAACTTTCATGATCCACTGCCAGAAAAGAAACGCATGCGAAAAGCGGCAGCTGGACCGGGATCCGGGCTGCCGCCGTGGGGCGCGGCGTGAGGGCTTATTCCTCGATCACCGCGTTGGTGAAGACTTCCTGTACGTCGTCCAGGTTTTCCAGCGCGTCCAGCAGCTTCTGCATCTTGACGGCGTCGTCGCCGGTAAAGCTGACCTCGTTCTGCGGCTTCATCACCACGTCGGCCAGTTCGGCCTTGAAGCCGGCCGCTTCCAGGGCAGCCTTGACCGCGCCGAAATCGTTGGGCGGGCAGGTGACTTCGATCGAGCCGTCGTCGTTGGTCACCACGTCGTCGGCGCCGGCTTCGAGCGCGGCGTCCATCAGCTTGTCCTCGGGCGTTTCCGGCGCGAACAGGAACTGGCCGCAGTGCGTGAACATGAACGCCACCGAACCCTCGGTGCCCATGTTGCCGCCGTGCTTCGAGAACGCGTGGCGCACTTCGGCCACGGTACGGGTGCGGTTGTCGGTCAGGCAGTCGACGATGATGGCGGCGCCGGCCAGGCCGTAGCCCTCGTAGCGGATTTCTTCGTAGTTGGCGCCTTCCAGGCCACCCACGCCACGCTGGATCGCCCGCTGGATGTTGTCCTTGGGCATGTTGGCGTCCATGGCCTTTTCCATGGCCAGGCGCAGGCGCGGGTTCGAATCGATGTCACCGCCGCCGAGCTTGGCGGCCACGGTGATTTCCTTGATCAGGCGTGTCCAGATCTTGCCGCGCTTGGCGTCAGCGGCAGCTTTCTTGTGTTTGATGTTGGCCCATTTGGAATGACCGGCCATGTTTCTCTCCGAAGCGGAAAACGTGTCGTGTGGTGTGGGAACCCGGCGGCATTGCGCCGGCGGGGCCGGGCCGGATGGGTCTCTGGGACGAATCCTGACGATCCGGCGGCCACGCCATGTGATTGATGTGCCAATCTGCTGGCTATAATCAGCGCAGGATTTTATCACGCGCCCCTGCCGCCGCAGTGCCATGTATGGGTTGTTTGCCCTGCCCGTACCCGTTCCCTATCCGCAGCGCACCTGTTTCCTGCCCCGACCGCCGACCGACGAGACCCCGCCATGGCCGATCCCATCCTTATCGCCAAGAACGCCGACCACGAAATGGTGCTGCTGCCTGAAATGGGCAACCGGCACGGCCTGATCACCGGCGCCACCGGCACCGGCAAGACCGTCACGCTGCAGACCCTGGCGCAGGGCTTCTCGCGGCTGGGCGTGCCGGTGTTCATGGCCGACGTCAAAGGTGACCTGACCGGCATTTCCCAGCCGGGCCAGCCATCGGACAAGCTGAAGGCCCGCCTGGCGGAACACGGCCTGCCCGAGCCGGTGTGGGGCGGATGCCCGACCACGCTGTGGGACGTGTTCGGCGAAAAAGGCCATCCGGTGCGCGCCACGGTGTCGCACATGGGCCCGCTGCTGCTGTCGCGCATGCTGGAACTCAACGACACCCAGCAGGGCGTGCTGAACCTGGTGTTCCGCATTGCCGATGCCGGCGGCCTGCTGCTGCTCGATGCCAAGGACCTGCGCGCGATGCTGCAGTACGTGGGCGACAACGCCAGCCAGTTCACCACCGAGTACGGCAATATCTCGTCGGCGTCGATCGGCGCCATCCAGCGTGGCCTGGTGGCGCTGGAATCGCAGGGCGCCGACAGGTTCTTCGGCGAACCGATGCTGAACCTGGACGACTTTATCCAGACCGAGAAGGGCCAGGGCGTCGTCAATATCCTGGCGGCCGACAAGCTGATGAACGCGCCGCGCCTCTATGCCACCTTCCTGCTCTGGATGCTATCGGAATTGTTCGAAAAGCTGCCCGAGGCCGGCGATCTCGACAAGCCCAAGCTCGTGTTCTTCTTCGACGAGGCGCATCTGCTGTTCAACGACGCCCCCAAGGCGCTGCTCGACAAGATCGAGCAGGTGGTGCGGCTGGTGCGGTCCAAGGGCGTGGGGGTGTATTTCGTGACGCAGAATCCCGTGGATATCCCCGACACCGTGCTGGGCCAGCTGGGCAACCGCGTACAGCACGCGCTGCGCGCCTTCACGCCGCGCGACCAGAAGGCGGTCAAGGTGGCGGCCACGACCATGCGGGCCAATCCGAAGCTGGATCTGGAACAGGTGATCGGCGAGCTGGGCGTGGGCGAGGCGCTGGTGTCGTGCCTCGATGCCAAGGGCACGCCGGGCGTGACCGAGCGCGCCTGGGTGCTGGCGCCGGGCAGCCGGATCGGTCCGGTCAACGACGACGAACGCAAGGCGCTGATCGCCAGTTCGCTGGTGGCCGGCACGTACGAGCAGACCATCGACCGCGAATCGGCCTACGAAAAACTGCGTGGCGCCGTGGCGCAGGCCTCCAACGGCACGCCGGCCGATGCGAAGGTTCCCCCGAAGCCTGGCGCCCAGCCGGGCGGCGCCCCGGCACAGGAAGAGGGCGGCTGGGTCGGTGAAGTCTGGGGCTCGCTCACGCGCGGCACGGGCAAGACCGGGCGTGGCGATTCGATCCTGGAGTCGGTGGCCAAGTCGGCGGCCCGTACGGTGGGGTCGCAGGTCGGGCGCGAACTGATTCGCGGTGTGCTGGGCAGCCTGCTGGGCGGCGGCAAGAAAAAGTAATCATCCGCCAGGGCCGCCATGTGGAAACGCCCGCATTGCGCGGGCGTCTTTTATTGCGGGCGACCCGATGATTCCGAGCCGCGCCTGGCCGCTTCCGCATCCTCGCGCGCCTTGCGGGCGAACAGGCAGGCATAGAAGGCGGCCATGCCGATGATGAATGCGATGACGGCCAGGCTGGCCAGGCCGGTCGCCGTGGAGGTGAGGATTTTCAGTGCTTCCATGGGGTGGCTCCTTGCTTGGAATATGCCGTAGACGGCATTCCAGTCTGGATCAGCCCGCCCCCATCAACATTGAGGCGCATCAAATGCCGCCGGCTCGGACAACGCCAGCCGGCGTCACAGGCACTCAGTTCTTGGTGCCGAACAGGCGGTCGCCCGCATCGCCGAGGCCCGGCACGATATAGGCGTGCGCGTCCAGATGGCTGTCCAGCGACGCAACGAACAGCTTCACGCCCGGATGCGCCTTCTGAAACACTTCGACGCCTTCCGGCGCGGCGACCAGCGCCACGAACGTGATGGCTTCGTCGGGGACGCCCCGGCGCTTGAGCACGTCCACCGCATGCGCGGCCGAGTAGCCGGTGGCCACCATCGGATCGCACAGGATGAACGAGCGGTCTTCCAGGTCCGGCAGGCGCACCAGATACTCCACCGGGCGGTGCTGTTCGTCGCGGTACACGCCGATGTGGCCGATCCGCGCCGACGGAATCAGCTCCACCAGGCCGTCGCTCATGCCCACGCCGGCGCGCAGCACCGGCACGATCGTCAGCTTCTTGCCGGCGATGACGGGGGCGTCCACTTCCACCAGCGGGGTCTCGATGCGGCGCGTGGTCAGCGGCAGGTTGCGCGTGATCTCGTAGCCCATCAGCAGCGTGATCTCGCGCAGCAGCTCGCGGAACGTGCGTGTCGACGTTTCCTTGTCGCGCATGTGCGACAGCTTGTGCTGGATCAGCGGGTGATCGAGGATGAAGAGGTTGGGGAAGCGGGGATCCTGTTTCATGGCGGGCTCGGCAAACGGTAGGGGCCCTCCCTGAGGCGAGAGGGCCCGATGCAGCGCGATTGTAATGGATGCGCGCCGGGCCGAGCGAGGCGGCTCGGCGGTCAGTCCACCGTGATGGCCGCCGATTTTGCGACCTTTCCGAACCGCTCGTACTCGGTTTGCGTCAGCGCCTGCAGCTCGGTGGCGCTCGATCCCTTCGGGTTGAAACCGGCCTGGGCCAGCTTGTCGCGCACGTCGGGACGGGCCAGGGCTTCGACGAAGGCGGCGTTCAGGGCCTGGGTCACCGGCGCGGGCAGGTTGGCCGGGCCATACACGCCAAACCACGGTTCCACGGCGTAGCCGGGGAGGCCGGCTTCGGCCAGCGTGGGCACGTTGGGCAGCGACGGCGAGCGCGTCTTGCCCGCCACGGCCAGCGCGCGCAGCTTGCCGGCCTGGATATGGGGCAGCGACGCGGGCAGGTTGTCGAACATCACCTGGATATGACCGCCCAGCATGTCGTTGATGGCCGGGCTGCTGCCCTTGTAAGGCACATGGACCAGCCCGGTCTGCGTCATCTGCGAGAACATCGCGCCGGCCAGGTGCATCGACGTGCCGGTGCCCGCCGTGGCATAGGTCAGGCCCGGATGCGCCTTGGCATAGGCGATCAGTTCCGGCACCGTCTTCACGGGCAGGTCGTTGTTCACTTCCAGCACGATGGTCGAGGTGCCCAGCAGGCTGATGGCCGTGAAATCGCGGCGCGGATCGAACGGTACGTGCTTGTAGATATGCGGGTTCAGCGCGTTGGTCGAAATGGCCCCAAAGCCGATCGTGTAGCCATCGGCAGGCGCCTTGGCCACGGCTTCCATGCCGATGTTGCCGCCCGCGCCGGGCCGGTTCTCGATGACCACGGGCTGCCCCAGCTTCTCGGCAACGCGCTGGCCGACGGTGCGCGCCACCAGGTCGGTGGTGCCGCCCGCCGCGTAGGGCACGACGAAGCGGATGGGTTTGCTCGGGAAGGCGTCGGCGGCCAGGGCACTGCCGGCGCCGGCCAGCATCGGCAGGACGGATGCGGCCAGTGCGGTACGAACGGTGGCGGACAGGAAAACGCGACGGCGCGCGGCAAGGCGATGGAGCGGCATGGCTCGGGAATCTCCGAAATGTTGTTATATGGCCAGTGCACGCACCATGACGGTGCGTGGCCCGGCGCGACCCATTGTATGGGAAAGCAGGCATTGCCGCCGGATGCCCCGGCGCCGGGCCGGCGCCCCGAGCACTGGCGGCTTTTGACATACAATCGGCGGGTTCCGCCGTGCCGCCTGCGTTGAGCGTGGGCGCGGCCCGGCGTCAAGATTCCAGCGTCCCCGTGCCTGCTTCCCAGAAGTCCCTCTCCCCGTCCGCCGAAGTGCCTGTCGCACAGCGCGTCGGACTTGCCACCGCGGCCGTCGGCGCCGTGCTGTTTTCCGCCAAGGCCATCGTGGCCAAGCTCATGTACCGCTACAGCGTGGATGCCGTGATGGTCATCACGCTGCGCATGCTCTTTGCGGTGCCGCTGTTCATGGCCATCGGGTGGTGGCAGGCACGCAAGCTGCCGGCGCTGTCATGGGCCGATCGCGGCCGGGTGGTGTTCCTCGGATTCATCGGCTATTACCTGTCGAGCTTTCTGGATTTCCTGGGCCTGCAGTACATCACGGCCGGGCTGGAGCGGCTGATCCTGTTCCTGACGCCGTCGTTCGTGCTGCTGGTCACGGCGCTGGTGTTCCGCCGCCATATTCATGCCCGCCAGTGGATTTCGCTGCTGCTGGCCTATGCCGGCATCGTGCTGGTGTTCGCGCACGACCTCGATGTCAGCGGCGGCCAGGTCTGGCTGGGCGGCGCGCTGGTGCTGGCCAGCGCGATGTCGTATGGTGTGTATCTGATTCTGAGCGGCGAACTGGTCAAGCGCGTGGGGTCGCTGCGGCTCGTGGCGTATGCGATGTGCGTCTCCACGCTGTGCTGCGTGATCCAGTACGTGGTGCTGGGCCGGCCGCTGGCCGAACTGGCGCAGCCGGCGCCCGTGCTGTGGCTGTCGGTCATCAACGCGGTATTTTGTACCGTGCTGCCGGTGTCGCTGACGATGATCGCGGTGTCGCGCATCGGGGCGCCGCTGGCATCGCAGGCCGGCATGATCGGCCCGGTGTCCACGCTGGCGCTGGCGTTCTGGCTGCTGGGCGAGCCGGTCACGGGCGTGCAGTTGGCCGGTAGCGCGCTGGTGCTGGGTGGTATGTATCTGCTGTCGAGCCGGAAGGCCTGAAACAAGTCATTCGAAGAGAACCAACCAAGGAAGGAGAGGGAAGCCATGGATTTTGGACTGCGCGGTAAGCATGCGCTGGTGTGCGGCGCCAGCAAGGGGCTTGGGCTGGCGTGTGCCGATGCGCTCGCGGCGGAAGGTGTCGATGTGGTGATCGTGGCCCGTGGCGCCGAGGCGCTGGAGAAGGCCGCCGCCGACCTGCGCGCCCGCCATGGCCGCCGCGTGATCGCGGTGGCCACCGACATCACCACGCCGGAAGGCCGCAAGCTGGCCCTGGACGCCGTGGCCAAGCTGGGCGACCTGGACATCCTGGTGAACAACGCCGGCGGCCCGCCGCCGGGCAACTTCCGCGACTGGGGCCGCGACGCGTGGATCGCCGCGCTGGACGCCAACATGCTGACGCCGATCGAACTGATCAAGTCGACCATCGACGGCATGATCGCGCGCCGCTGGGGCCGCATCGTCAACATCACCAGCGGTGCCGTGAAGGCGCCGATCGACGTGCTGGGCCTGTCCAATGGTGCCCGTTCGGGCCTGACCGGTTTCGTGGCCGGCCTGGCGCGCGAAGTGGCGCAGCATGGCGTGACCGTGAACAACCTGCTGCCGGGGCCGTTCGACACCGACCGCCTGAAGAAGACGATGGAAGGCGGCGCGCAGAAGGCCGGCATCAGCATCGAGGAAATGGCCAAGCGTCGCGCTGCCGCCAACCCGAGCCGCCGCTTCGGCGATCCGGCCGAGTTCGGCGCCACTTGCGCGTTCCTGTGCAGCAAGCAGGCCGCCTACATGACGGGCCAGAACGTGCTGCTGGACGGCGGCGCCTACCCGGGGACGTTCTGATGGGACCATCGGAAATCATGCCGGAGCCCCGGCCGCGTATCGCGCTGATTGCCCACGATCACAAGAAGGACGACATCGTGGCCTTTGCCGGCCGCCATCGCGACTTCCTGGCGCGGTGCGACCTGCTCGCCACCGGCACGACCGGCGGCCGTATCGCGGCCGAGGTCGGGCTGGAGGTCACCCGCATGTTGTCGGGCCCTTGGGGCGGCGACCTGCAGATCGGCGCGCAACTGGCCGAGGGGCGCGTCACGGCGGTGATTTTCCTGCGTGACCCGATGACCCCGCAGCCGCACGAACCGGACATCAACGCGCTGGTGCGTGCGTGCGACGTCCACAATGTGCCATGCGCCACCAATCTGGCCACGGCCGAGTTGCTGGTGGTGGAACTGGCGCGGCACTGCTTCGTGCCGAAGGCCTGATCGCCGGCCAGCCACGCGCCCATGAAAAAACCGCTGCTTTCCGCAGCGGTTTTTCTTTGGCTCTTTGGGTGACGCCGGGGGGCGCCAGCGTCAGCGCGGCCTGACCGTGGTGGCGGTGGCGCGCATCTCGGCCTGGCGCAGGATGTGCGGCGGCAGGCGCTTTAGAATCAGATGAACGGCCAGCGGAATGATGACCACGTCGTCCACGATGCCAAGGCCGGCAATCACGTCGGGGATCAGGTCGATGGGCGAGATCGCGTAGCACAGCAGGCCGAACGCGGCCGGCTTGAGCCACGGCGGCGCGTCGGGGTGGCGCAGGGCAAACCAGAACAGCCGGCCGTCGCGCCGTACCAGCGTCCACAGGGCTGACAGTCGCTTCCACATGATGGGCCTCCTTGGTCACACGTTCAGCAGGACATGAACGAGTAGCTTGGGCCGATCAGGGGGGATTCAAGTTCCTGAGGGTTTTCTCCCCTCTCCCGGCGGGCGGAAGAGGGGAGCCGGCTGGTGGGTTTGAAAGATCAGCCCGGCACGTTGCCTTCCACGCCTTCGACGTAGAACTTCACGTTGTGCAGGAAGGCGTCGTCGGCCACGGCGCCGCCGGCGACCTGTTCCTTGCCGGCGTTGTCCTTGATCGGACCCTTCCAGATCGGCGCGCTGCCGTCGACGATGCCCTTCTTGCGCTCCTCGACCAGCGCCTTGACGTCTTCCGGCACCGCGGCGTTGAAGCCCTTCAGGTCGATCATGCCTTCCTTGAGGCCCCACCAGATGGTGCTGTTCTTCCACTGGTTGTTGAGCACGTCGTCCACCACCTTGGTGTAGTAGACGCCCCAGGAGATCACCGATGCCGCCAGGTGCGCCTTCTCGCCGAACTTGCTCATGTCGCTGTCCCAGCCGAACGCGTACACGCCTTTTTCCTGCGCGGTCTGCACCACGGCGGCGGAGTCGGTGTTCTGCATCAGCATGTCCACGCCCTGGCCGATCAGCGTCGTGGCGGCTTCACGTTCCTTGCCCGGGTCGAACCACTTGTTGACCCACACCACCTTGACCGTGGCCTTCGGGTTCACCGAGCGCGCGCCCAGCGTGAACGAATCGATGTTGCGGATCACCTCGGGAATCGGCACCGATGCCACCACGCCCATCTTGCCGGTCTTGCTCATCTTGCCAGCCACCACGCCCGCCAGGTACGCGCCTTCATAGGTGCGCACGTCGTACTGGGCCAGGTTGTCGGCGGTCTTGAAGCCCGTGGCGTGCTCGAACTTCACGTCCGGGAATTCCTTGGCCACCTTCAGCATCGATTCCATGTAGCCGAACGTGGTGCCGAAGATCAGCTTGTTGCCCTGGCTGGCCAGGTCGCGGAACACGCGCTCGGCGTCGGCGGCGGACTCGGGCACGTTTTCCACGTACGTGGTCTTGACCTTGTCGCCGAACTTCGCTTCCACGGCCTTGCGGCCCGCGTCGTGGGCGTACGTCCAGCCGGCATCGCCCACCGGCCCGATGTAGACGAAGGCCACCTTCAGCGGTTCGCTGGCGGCAGCAGCGGGGGCGGATGCCGGCGCGGCGGTCCCGGCCGGCTTCTCGGCTTCCTTCTTGCCGCATCCGGCCAGGGCCAGCACGGCGGTGGCGGCCAGGGCAGCCAGCGTGGTCCTGCGTGTCACGATCATTCGATCTCTCCTAGTAAGACGTCTTCTGTGATGAGGTTGTACTTCGGATACTGCTGTTTTTTTAAGACTTCGGTGATGCGGTACAGGGGTGTTCAGGCGTTGCCCGGACGGAACGGCTTGCCCAGCGATGCGGGCATGTTCAGGCGAATCCAGGCCGGGTTGCGCGAGATCAGGGCCAGCACGACGATGGTGGCGGCGTACGGCAGCATCGACAGAAATTGCGACGGCACCGATACGCCGATGCCCTGCAGGTAGAACTGAAGGATGGTCACGCCGCCGAACAGCCAGGCGCCCACCAGCACGCGGCCCGGCCGCCACGTGGCGAACGTGGTCAGCGCCAGCGCGATCCAGCCACGGCCTGCCACGAGGTTTTCCACCCACATCGGCGTGTACACCAGCGACAGGTAGGCCCCGGCCAGCCCGCAGCAGGCACCGCCGAACAGCAGCGCGCCAAAGCGGATCCAGCGCACCGGATAGCCCAGCGCATTCGCCGATTCTGGCGATTCGCCGATGGCGCGCAGCGTCAGGCCGGCGCGCGTGCGGAACAGGAACCACATGATGGCAAAGCACAGCAGCAGGCTGACGTACACCATCCAGTGATGCTGGAAGAATGCCGGGCCGATGAACGGGATGTCGGCCAGCCCCGGGACGGCACTGGCCTTGGCCGGCATGGCGTAGCCCACGAACCGCTGTGCGATGAACGCGGACAAGCCGGTGCCGAAGATCGACAGCGCCAGGCCGGTGGCTACCTGGTTGGTGGCCAGCACCAGCGCCAGCCACGAAAACAGCGTGGCCATCAGCATGCCGGCACCAGCGCCGGCGACAAAGCCCAGCAGCGGGGATTGGGTCTGATACCCGACCATGAAGCCGAAGGCGGCGGCCACCAGCATCATGCCTTCGGCACCCAGGTTCAGCACGCCGGCGCGCTCGTTGACCAGCAGGCCCAGCGCGGCCAGCAGCAGCGGGGTGCCGGCGTTGATCGCGGTGGCGATCAGGGGAGCAAGTTGTTCCATTTTGTTGTCAGCTCCGGATCAGGCGGCACGCGCGCGCCAGCGCAGGTGGTTGTCGATCAGTGTGTCGCAGGCCAGCAGGAAGAACAGCAGCATGCCCTGGAAGACCCAGCCCAGCGCCGACGGCAGGCCCAGCCGGGACTGCGCCATTTCGCCGCCGATATAGAACAGCGACATCACGATGCCGCCGAACACGGCGCCCACCGGATGCAGCCGCCCCACGAAGGCCACGATGATCGCGGTAAAGCCATAGCCGGGCGAGATCGACGGCAGCAGCTGCCCGATCGGGCCGGTCACCTCGAACGCGCCGGCCAGGCCCGCGAAGGCGCCCGAGATCATCAACGCCGTCCACAGCGCGCTGCGCGACGAGAACCCGGCATAGCGAGCGGCCAGCGGCGCGGTGCCGCCCACCTGCAGGCGGTAGCCGGCAAAGCTGCGGAACACGAACACGGTCATGACGACCACCAGCACCAGCATCACGGCAAAGCCCATGTGCAGGCGCGAACCGGGCAGCAGGTTGGGCAGCAGGAACATCGACGAAAACACCTTCGACTGCGGGAAGTTCATGCCGTTGGGGTCCTTCAGCGGACCGTTGACCACCCACAGCAGCAACTGCTGGGCGATATAGGTCAGCATCAGCGACACCAGGATCTCGTTGGCATTGCAGCGGTCCTTGAGCAGCGCCGTCAGCGATGCCCACAACATGCCGCCGACGCAGCCGGCCAGCGCGGCCAGCACCAGCACCACCGGGCCGCTCCACGTGCTGCCGGGCGTATCGAACCAGAGCACCGTGGCGCCGGCCAGGATGCCCCCGGCAATCAGCTGGCCATCGGCGCCGATATTCCAGACGTTGGCGCGATAGCAGACCGAAAGCCCGAGCGCACACAGCACCAGCGGCACGGTCTTGAGCAGCACCTCGCCAATCGCGCGCGTGTCCTTGAGCGGATCGACCAGGAATACCTTGAGGCCCGCCACCGGGTCCTTGCCCAGCGCCACGAACAGCAGGGCGCCGAACAGCAGCGTCAGCACCAGCGCGAACACGGGCGAGGCATAGGCCATCGGGCGCGACGGCACGCCGCGCGGGGCCAGCACAACGGGAGATAGCACTTTAGCCATGGCTCGGCACCTCCACGTCGGCGTTGTCGCGCCGGCTGGCCGGCCCGCCTTCCCACAGCCCGCTCATCCACAGGCCCACCTGCTCGCGCGTGGCGATATCCACGGGGATCGACGGCGACAGCTGGCCCTTGGCGATCACGTGCAGGCGGTCGCAGATGGCGAACAGTTCGTCGAGTTCTTCGGATACCACCAGCACCGCGCACCCGGCGGCCTTCAGCGACAGGATCTCGTTGTGGATCTGCGCGGCCGCGCCGACATCCACACCCCACGTGGGCTGCGCCACGATCAGCACCTTCGGGCCGGCCTCGATCTCGCGGCCGACGATGAACTTCTGCAGATTGCCGCCCGACAGGCTGCGCGCCAGTGCCGCAGGCCCGCTGGCCTTGACGCGGAACCGGCTGATGATGCTGGCGGCCAGGCCTTCGGCTGCCCTGGGCGACACCATGCCGCCCTGCACGTAGGGCGGCGTCTGGTGCGACAGCCACACATTCGACGCCAGGCTCATGCCTGGCACCGCGCCACGGCCGAGCCGTTCCTCGGGCACGAACGCCAGCCCCGCACGGCGGCGGCCGCGGGCATCGAGCCGGCCCACGGGCTTGCCGTCCAGATCGATGGCTGCGCCGGCCGTGCGCGCATCCTCGCCGGACAGCGCAGCCAGCAGCTCCTGCTGGCCATTGCCCGATACCCCCGCGATGCCGACGATTTCGCCGGCGTGCACGTCCAGTGCAATGTGTTGCAGTTCCGTGGCGAACTGGTGGGCGCGCGGCATCGACAGGTTGCGCACCGACAGCTTCACCGCGCCGCGCTGGGTGGCCACACGCGCTTCGCGCGGCGGTTCGCCACCGATCATCAGCCGCGACAGCTCGGCCGCGCTTTGCTGGCGCGGGTCGCAATTGCCGGTCACCCGGCCCATGCGCATCACGGTGGCGTGGTGGCAGAGAGCTCGGATTTCGTCCAGTTTGTGGCTGATATAGAGGATGCTGGTGCCTTCGGACGCCAGCTGGCGCAGCGTGACAAACAGCGTTTCCACGGCCTGCGGCGTCAGCACCGAGGTGGGTTCGTCCAGGATCAGCAACTGCGGGTTGGCCAGCAGCGCGCGCACGATCTCCACGCGCTGGCGCTCGCCCACGGACAGGGTATGCACGTGGCGTTGCGGTTCCAGCGGCAGACCATACCGCTCGGCCGTGGCGCGGATGCGTTCCGATAGCTGCTTCATATTGCCGGCATCGGCGGGCGACAGGCCCAGTGCGATGTTCTCGGCCACGGTCAGCGTGTCGAACAGCGAAAAATGCTGGAACACCATGGCGATGCCCAGGTTGCGGGCGTCGTGGGGGCTGGCGATGGAAACCGGCGCCCCATTGAAGTGCATCTCGCCGGCGTCGGGACGTACCGCGCCAAAAATGATCTTCATCAAGGTGGACTTGCCGGCGCCGTTTTCGCCAAGGACGGCGTGGATCTCGCCGGGCGCGACCGTCAGGCTGACGTCGTCGTTGGCGGTCACGCCGGGATAACGCTTGGTGATATGCGCAAGCGCCAGCCTGGGGGGGGATTGTGATGTCACTGAGGCGGCTCGAATTGTTGTGGCAGCAACGTTCTGTTTTTAAGCACGTGACGACGGCTGTGCGTGGCGCAGCATCGCCGCGAGGCAGGTCGTCATCATCATGATTGCGTGATGCCCGGAATTTGGGGTGGATTATATAAGTGCGTGGGGGCTGGGCGGACCACTTTGGCCCTCCAGCCATGCCCCACAACGGGTACCGGGAGGTTGCAAGTCGCGTGCCGGCCACAGCCGCAAAGAAAAACCGCCGCGCTGCCGGCTAGGGAGGGCGGCGGTCAGGGTTGACCCGGATCAGTTGCGCGTGTCAGGCGGCGCTGGCGGGGATCGTCGCAAACCGGCCGTCTCGGAAATCGGCCAGGGTCTGGTAGATCTGGTCCTGCGTGTTCATCACGAACGGGCCGTACTGCGCGATGGGCTCGTTCAGCGGCTGGCCCGCGATCAGCAGGAAGCGGGTGTCCTCGTTCGCGGTGACCACCACGCCGTCGGACCCGCCCGCGTTGTCCAGCACGCCCATGCGCTGCGCTTCCACCACCGCGTCGCCGATCGTCACGGCGCCGCGATAGACGTAGACAAACGCGTTATGCCCGGCCGGCAGGGCCTGCGTGAACGACTGGCCAGCCGGCAGATGCACGTCCAGGTACAGCGGTTCGGTGACCGGACGCGTCACGGCACCGGCCACGCCATGCGAGGCACCGGCCAGCACGCGCACCGTGCCGCCCGACGGCAGTGCCACGGTTGGAATTGCCGCCGCCGGCATGTCGCGATACCAGGGCGTGGTCATCTTGTCCGCCGCCGGCAGGTTCAGCCACAGCTGGAAGCCTTCCATCCGGCCGTCTTCCTGCTCCGGCAATTCCGAGTGCACGACGCCGGAGCCGGCCACCATCCACTGCGCGCCGCCGTTTTCCAGCAGGCCTTCGTGGCCGGCGCTGTCGCGATGGCGCATGCGGCCGGCCAGCATATAGGTGATGGTCTCGAAGCCGCGGTGCGGGTGATCGGGGAAGCCGCCGATGTAGTCGTCCTTGTTGTCGGTGCCAAAGGCGTCGAGCATCAGGAACGGGTCGAGCCGGCGTTGCAGGTTCTGCGTCAGCACGCGGGTCAGCTTCACGCCGGCGCCGTCGGACGTGGCGATGCCGCGAACCACGCGATCCACGGCGCGCGAACGCTGCACGGTTTCCGTGGCGGTGGCCGGAACGGTGGCGATACGGGTGGTCATGTGAAATCTCCGGTTGGGACGGCCTGGAAACCCTGGCTTCCGGCCGTCGTGTCTACCCCCTCAATGTAAGGGTTTGGCCAGAAAGCGGTAGAGGGCCGACAGGCAACAGATTGTTCCGCTGATGGAACGGAGAGGCATCGATCGATCGCATGAATGCAACGAAGCTGGGTTCGGAAATTTCGCGCGAAACCCGGTTATTTCGGAGACGGAAACGGTGAAGATGACAGGATCGCAGAAGTTGTGTAGAATAGCGGTCTCTTTGTCATCCGTTGCCAAAAATTGCTGTGGTCGGGGCTGCACCCCGAACCCCGCAATCCGTTGTCTGGCAACGGCCGATTGACCGGCGGCGCCATACCGACACGACATCTGTCGGGCATCAATCGCCGCCACTGGCCAACCTTTCCGGGTTGCGCCGCTCCTGCGGGTTTGGGCTTCATGCCTGGACCCCATCAATCGGGTGTTTCGCCGGTCTCCAGGCCGGTGCCGCACCCAATAGTCCGTCCGCTGGCAATCGTGCCGGTCATGGCGGCAAGGCAATCTGAACCAGGGCCCCGGCGGGCACCCCATCGACATTTCCGCTGGCCCTTTTGTTTTCCGCATCCGGGATGTGGTGATTCATGCATTTGCATTGGCATTGGCATGGTTGGCCGCACCGGGGTTGGAGAGGGGAAATATGTCAAAACGAACCATCCGGGCGTTGGCCTGGGGGGGCGTCGTTGCCGTTGCGCTGGCCGGACTGGTCGCGTGGATCGGCGTTGACGTCATCCACCAGTACCAGGACCGCCTGTTCTACGACGTGGCCGACCATCTGCGCCTGGTGGCGATCTCGATGGCACTGGCCCTGCTGACCGGCGTGCCGGCCGGCATCGCGCTGAGCCGCCCGTGCATGCGCCGCTGGGCCGACCGGCTCATGCAGGTCTTCAACATCGGCAATACCGTGCCGTCGCTGGCGGTGCTGGCCCTGGCGCTGGCCGTGCTGGGCATCGGCGAGCGTCCGGCGATCCTGGCACTGTGGCTGGCCTCGCTGCTGCCGATCGTGCGCAACACCTACGAAGGGCTGCGCACCGTGTCGCCCGCCCTGAAGGAAGCCGCGCGGGGCATCGGCATGACGCCGTGCCAGCGCCTGGTGCGTGTGGAACTGCCCAACGCGCTGCCCGTGATCCTGGCCGGCGTGCGCATCAGCCTGGTGATAAATGTGGGCACCGTGCCGCTGTCGTTCCTGATCGGCGCGAACAGCCTGGGCGAACTGATTTTCCCGGGCATCTACCTGAACAACCAGCCGTTGCTGTTGCTGGGCGCCGCCGCTACCGCGTTGCTGGCCCTGGTGCTGGACGCGCTGTTCGCCGCCGCCGGCCAGATCTACCTGCGTCGCCGCGGTCTGGCGCAGTGAGGAATCGTATGAAATCCAAATCCGTGAATCGTCTGGTGGAAGGCCGCGTGTTCTGGCTGGCCGCCGCCATCGGCATCGCGCTGGCCGTGCTGCTGCTGACCACGGCCCCGGCGCGCGCGCAGGAAGGCGCGGGCCCGGTGCGGGTGGGCGGCAAGAACTTCACCGAGCAGCTGATCCTGTCGTCGATGACCACCCAGTACCTGAAGGCCAAGGGCATCGACACGACGCTGACCTCGGGGCTGGGCAGCACGCTGATGCGCCAGGCGCTGGAATCGGGCCAGCTCGACGTGGTGTGGGATTACACCGGCACCGCGCTGATCGTGTTCAACAAGGTCGAGGAAAAGCTCGACGGCCCGGAAAGCTACAAGCGCGTGAAGACGCTCGATGCCGCGAAGGGCCTGGTCTGGCTCGATGCCTCGCAGGTCAACAACACCTACGCATTCGCCATGCCGAAGGAGCGCGCCGGCGATATCCGCACGCTGTCGGCCTATGCCGCAAAAATGCGCGCCGAGGGCGAGAGCACGAAGCATCCGCTGGCCGTGGACATGGAATTCGCCGCGCGCCCCGACGGCCTGGAGCCGCTGAAGGCCGCGTACAAGCTGCCGTTCACGCGCAAGGACGTGATCCAGCTCGATCCGGGCCTGGTCTACACCGCGCTCAAGAACAACCAGGTGGACCTGGGACTGGTCTACACGACCGACGGCCGCGTGAAGGGCTTCGACCTCGTACTGCTGGAGGACGACCTGCATTACTTCCCGCCGTACAACGCGGTGCCCGTGGTGCGCCGCGCCGTGCTCGACGCGCATCCGCAACTGGGCGGGCTGCTCAACGCGCTGGCAGCAAAGCTCGACAACGCGGCGATGACCGACATGAACTACAAGGTCGACATCGACCAGCAACCCGTGGACAAGGTGGCAGGCGACTTCCTGCGCACCCACGGCCTGATCTGAGGAGCGCCGCATGGATCTGCTGACTTACCTTCACCATAGCTGGCCGACGCTGCTGCGGCTCACCGGCGAGCATCTCGCGCTGGTGGGCTCGGCGGTGGGCATGGCCATCGTCATCGGGGTGCCGCTGGGCATCCTGATCACCCGCCACCGTTTCCTGGCCACGCCGTTGCTGGCGCTGGCCACCGTGGTGCTGACGCTGCCGTCGATCGCGCTGTTCGGGCTGATGATCCCGATCTTCGCGCGCTTCGGCCACGCGCTGGGCTACGTGCCGGCCGTGACGGCGGTGTTCCTGTACTCGCTGCTGCCGATCATGCGCAACACGTACACCGCGCTGACCCATATCGATGACGGCATCCAGGAAGCGGGGCGCGGCATCGGCATGACCACGTGGCAGCGCATGCGCCTGGTGGACCTGCCGCTGGCCGTGCCCGTGATCCTGGGCGGCGTGCGCACGGCGGTGGTCATGAATATTGGCGTGGCCACCATTGCCGCCATCATCGGCGCCGGTGGCCTGGGCGTGCTGATCCTGCAGGCCATCAGCCAGAGCAACATGAGCAAGCTTGCCGTGGGCGCCGTTCTCGTGAGCCTGCTCGCCATCGTGGCCGACGTCGCGCTGCAAAGCCTGCAGCGTGCCCTGACACCGAAAGGAATCCGACAATGATCGAACTCGACAAACTCACCAAGGCCTTCCCGCAGAAGGACGGCACCGAAGTGCGCGCCGTCAACGAGGTCAGCATGACCGTGCCGCGCGGCGAGATCTGCGTGTTCCTGGGCCCGTCAGGCTGCGGCAAGACCACCACGCTGAAGATGATCAACCGGCTGATCCAGCCGACGTCGGGCACCGTGCGCATCGACGGCGAGGACACCACCGGCATCGACGGCGTCACGCTGCGCCGCAAGATCGGCTACGTGATCCAGCAGATCGGCCTGTTCCCGAACATGACCATCGAAGAGAACATCATGGTCGTGCCGCGCCTGCTGGGCTGGAACAAGAAGCAATGCCGCGAACGGGCGCGCGAGCTGATCCGCATGGTGCAGCTGGACCCGGACAAGATGCTCAAACGCTATCCGCGCGAGCTGTCCGGCGGGCAACAGCAGCGGATCGGCGTGATTCGCGCGCTGGCCGCCGATGCGCCCGTGCTGCTGATGGACGAGCCGTTCGGCGCGGTGGATCCGATCAACCGCGAGAGCATCCAGAACGAGTTCTTCCAGATGCAGCGCCAGCTGGGCAAGACCGTGATCATGGTGTCGCACGATATCGACGAGGCCATCAAGCTGGGTGACAAGGTGGCCGTGTTCCGCGCCGGCCGGCTGGTGCAGTTCGACCATCCCGACGCGCTGCTGGCCCATCCGGCCGACGACTTCGTGCAGGCCTTCGTGGGCCACGACAACACGCTCAAGCGCCTGCTGCTGGTGCGCGCCGGCGACGCGGCCACGCTGCCGCCAAGCTGCCGCCCCGACATGACGCTGGCCGAAGCGTTCGGTGTGATGGACGATGCCGACGTGCGCCACCTGCCCGTGGTGGACGACGCCCAGCGGGCGCTGGGCTACGTGACGCGCCGCGACGTGCGCAACGCGCTGGCCAAGGGCGGCCAGTGCGCGGACGTGATGCGCCCGTTCACCACCACGGCCGCATTCGACGAGCACCTGCGCATCGTGCTGTCTCGCATGTACCAGCACAACACGAGCTGGCTGCCGGTGATCGACGGGGACGGCGTCTACCTGGGCGAAGTCACGCAGGAATCGATTGCCGACTACCTGAGCTCGGGCCGCTCGCGCGGCACCGCGCCGGTGATCCAGCCGCCCGCCAGTTCGCCGGTGACGACGATCGGGCCGGCGCCGGTAGTGGCGCCGCAGAAGGATCGTGTTGCGGCTTGAACGGCTGGCAAGCGCATCCCCCGCGACACCATAAAAAACGGCCGCTCTGTGACGAGCGGCCGTTTTTCATTCATCCAGCAAAACCGATCACGCGTGGCCCAGCTCGCCGTCCTTCAGGCGCCACACGTTCAGCGGATTGCCGTCCTTCAGCGCGTCCGGCAGCAGGGCGGCCGGGAAGTTCTGGTAGCAGACCGGACGCAGGAAGCGGTCCAGCGCCGTGGTGCCCACCGACGTGGTGCGCGTGTCCGAGGTGGCCGGGAACGGGCCGCCGTGAACCATCGCAAAGCACACTTCCACGCCGGTCGGGAAGCCGTTGAACAGGATACGGCCCACCTTGCGCTCCAGGGCCGGCAGCAGCCTGGCGGCAACGGCATGGTCGCCGGCATCGGCCTGGACCGTGGCAGTCAGCTGGCCTTCGAGGATGCGGGTGACATCCACCAGCGCGTCGGCGTCCTTGCAGACCACCAGTACGGTGGACGGGCCGAACACTTCGGCATGCATGCGGTGGTCGGCCACGAACTTGTCGGCCGACGTTTCGAAGAACACCGGGCGGGCCTGGTTCGGGCCCGTGGCATCCACGCCGCAGGCGGCGCGAGTCAGGCCCGAGATTTCCGACAGCTGGGCCACGCCACGCTCGAAGGCGGCGTGGATGCCCGGGGTCAGCATGGTGGCGGCCGGCTTGCCGGTCAGCGCGCCATGCGCCGCGGCGCGGAATGTCTCCAGCGCCGGGCCTTCGATGGCCAGCAGCAGGCCGGGGTTGGTGCAGAACTGGCCCACGCCCATCACCAGCGAATCGACCAGGTCACGGGCAATTTGCTCCCCGCGGGCGGCCAGCGCCTCGGGCAGCAGGTACACCGGGTTGATGCTGCTCATTTCGGCATAGACGGGGATCGGCACCGGGCGGCTGTTGGCCACGTTCATCAGGGCCAGGCCGCCGGCGCGCGAACCCGTGAAGCCCACGGCCTGGATGACCGGGTGCGCCACCAGCGCCGTGCCGATGGCGTTGCCCACCCCTTGCACCAGCGAGAACACGCCTTCGGGCAGGCCAGCATCGGCCACGGCCTTCTGGATCACGCGGCCCACCAGTTCCGACGTGCCCGGGTGTGCAGGGTGTGCCTTGGCAACGACCGGGCAGCCAGCGGCCAGCGCCGAGGCGGTGTCGCCACCGGCCACCGAAAAGGCCAGCGGGAAGTTGCTGGCGCCAAACACGGCCACCGGGCCGACGGCGATGCGCTGCATGCGCAGGTCGGGGCGCGGCGGGGTGCGCTCGGGCAGGGCGCTGTCGAGCGTGGCATCTTGCCAGCGGCCATCGCGCAGCACGCGTGCGAACAGCCTTAGCTGACCGGCGGTGCGGCCGCGTTCCCCTTGCAGGCGGGCGATCGGCAGGGCGGTTTCCAGATGCGCGCGCTGGATCAGGGCGTCGCCCAAGGCTTCCAGCCCGGCGGCGATCGATTCCAGGAACGTGGCGCGCTGCTCGGGGGACGTGGCGCGATAGGTGTCGAACGCGGCTTCGGCCAGCGCGCAGGCACGGTCCACATCGGCCGACGTGCTGCCCTGGTAGGCCGGTTCGAGGCTTTCGCCCGTGGCCGGATTGATGCCGTAAAAGGTGGATTCGGTGCCGCGAACGGCAGAGGCGCCGATCAGCATTTCGCCAGTCATCGTCATGATCTTGGGTCCTGCGGGAAATTGGGAAAGGACGGCCAGAACACCGTCACGTTGTCAAAGCTTCGTCGTAAGACATCATATGACATCACGGGGCGCCTCGCAACCGCGTCGCCTGCCGGGGAAGCGGCCAGGCGACGCATGGGGTTCAGGTCGAGGAACCGGCTGCCGCCGACGCCTTGCGCAGGCGTTCGCGGCTGTTGGTCAGGTGCATGCGCATGGCCGCCTTGGCGGCTTCAGGATCACGTCGCTCGATCGCATCGAAAATGCTCTCGTGCTCGAAGCTCACGCGCTCCAGATACTGTTCGCGCTCGGGCTGGCTCACCTGCAGCCGGCTGCGCGGGATCACCATGGTGCCCAGGTGGCCCATGATGTCGGTGAAATAGCGGTTGCCGGTGGCGCGGGCAATCGACAGGTGGAATTCGAAATCCGAACCCACCGCGTCGCTGCCCTCGGCGGCGTTGCGCTTCAGGTC
Organism: Cupriavidus sp. 86D6; assembly: GCF_057815095.1. Taxonomy (NCBI): domain Bacteria; kingdom Pseudomonadati; phylum Pseudomonadota; class Betaproteobacteria; order Burkholderiales; family Burkholderiaceae; genus Cupriavidus; species Cupriavidus sp. 86D6. The sequence continues at coordinate 516,680 of NZ_JBYPSB010000002.1, forward strand.
GTCCAGCGCGCGGCGCATGGCGCGCAGCTGGTCATCGCTGCGGCGCGTGGCGGCCAGGCTGGCAGCCTCGGCTTCCAGGCTCACGCGGAATTCGAGCATGGCCAGCACGTCCATGGCCGTGACCATCGCCGATGGGTCGATGCGGAACGGCGAATGGGTCTCGATGGGCCGGTTCAGCACGAAGGTGCCGATGCCGTGGCGCGTTTCCACCAGGCCGCTGGCCTGCAGGCGCGACAGGGCTTCGCGCACCACGGTGCGGCTCACGCCGAGGGTAGCCATGATTTCGGATTCGGTCGGCAGCTTGTCGCCCGGCTTGAGCTGGCCTTGCTGGATGCTCTCGGTCAGGTTGCCGACTACTTCTTCAGCAAGCGTGCGGCCACGGCGGCGCAGGGGAGCGGGCGAAGTCATCGAAGCGTTGGACATGGGCGGGCAGGTGTTGGAACCATTGTGGGGATGACCCTGACGGCGGCAATGTTGACCGCGCAGGTACGGGCTCATTATACTGCGTCATAAGTCATACGACGACCGATAACGCACAGGAACTTGCCGCCACGAACCCGTTGTGGCAGCACGACCGCGCCGCCGCACAGGTCGACTAATATATTAGCGTATGAGCAACAGACAGCAGGGCGCATTTCCGCACACCCACGAGGAAGCGCGAACCCGGCGGCCCAGACACCAGGAATCGGAGACCCTCCACATGAACGCAACTTCCCAAGCTCCGGGCGCCTTGCCCGCCACGCCTCTAACGTCGGTCACGCCCGTCGTGACCGAGCTGACCGTGGTGCCCGTGGCTGGCCACGACAGCATGCTGATGAACCTGTCGGGCGCGCATGGCCCGTACTTCACCAGGAACATCGTGATCCTCAAGGACAGCGCCGGCAACACCGGCGTGGGCGAGGTGCCCGGCGGCGAAAGCATCCGCCAGACGCTGGAAGACGCGCGCCCGCTCGTGGTGGGGCAGGGCATTGGCCATTACCTGGCCATCCTGAACAAGGTGCGCGAACAGTTTGCCAGCCGCGATGCCGGCGGGCGCGGCCTGCAGACGTTCGACCTGCGCATCACCATCCACGCCGTCACCGCGCTGGAAGCCGCGCTGCTGGACCTGCTGGGCAAGCACCTGCAGGTGCCCGTGGCCGCGCTGCTGGGCGAAGGCCAGCAACGCGATGCCGTGGAAATGCTGGGCTACCTGTTCTATGTGGGCGACCGCAGGAAGACCACGCTCGACTACCGCACCGAACCCGGCGCCGACAACGCGTGGTTCCGCATCCGCAACGAAGTGGCGATGGATGCCCAGGGCGTGGTGCGCCTGGCCGAAGCGGCCTATGAGCGATACGGCTTCAACGACTTCAAGCTCAAGGGCGGCGTGCTGAGCGGCGACGAGGAAATGGAAGCGATCATCGCCCTGCACGAGCGGTTCCCCAAGGCCCGCGTCACGCTGGACCCGAACGGCGGCTGGCTGCTGAAGGACGCGATCCGCCTGTGCCGCGACAAGCACGGCATCCTGGCCTACGCCGAAGACCCCTGCGGCGCCGAGGACGGCTATTCGGGCCGCGAGATCATGGCCGAATTCCGCGCCGCCACCGGCCTGCCGACCGCCACCAACATGGTGGCCACCGACTGGCGCCAGATGGGGCATGCGGTGCGCCTGCAGTCGGTGGACATTCCGCTGGCCGACCCGCACTTCTGGACCATGCAGGGTTCGGTGCGCGTGGCGCAGATGTGCTCGGAATGGGGCCTGACCTGGGGCTCGCATTCGAACAACCACTTCGACATCTCGCTGGCGATGTTCACGCACGTGGCCGCCGCCGCGCCGGGCCGTGTCACTGCCATCGATACGCACTGGATCTGGCAGGACGGCGAACACCTGACGCGCCATCCGCTGAAGATCGAAGGCGGCTTGGTGCAGGTGCCGAAGACCCCGGGCCTGGGCGTGGAACTGGACATGGACGCGCTGGCGCGCGCCAACCGGCTCTATCAGGAAAAGGGCCTGGGCGCGCGCGACGACGCCGTCGCCATGCAGTTCCTGATCCCCAACTGGAAGTTCAACAACAAGATGCCTTGCATGGTGCGCTGATCGACGTATCGGCCACCTATTCAGAGAAGCCGCACAGCTTTCGTTCAAAGCAGGAGACAACAACATGAAGTACACCTTCACGGCCGCCCCGCGCGGGGCTTTCGCTTCCACGTGGCTGCGCCGCCTTGCCGGCGTGGCCGTTGCGCTGGCGGCCGGCATGACGGTCAGCACCGCCGCCATGGCTTCGGGCACCGCCTGGCCGCAACGTGCGGTCTCGGTCGTGGTGCCGTTCCCGGCTGGCGGGTCCACCGACACCATCGCGCGCCTGCTGGCCCAGCCGCTCAACGAGAAGCTCGGCCAGCCGTTCGTGGTGGATAACCGGCCGGGCGCCACCGGCGCCATCGGTGCCACGTTCGTCAAGCGTGCGCCGGCCGATGGCTACACGATGCTGGTGGCCTCGATTGGCGTTTTTGCGGTGAATCCGTTCCTCCAGAAGAACCTGCAGTACGACCCGGCCAAGGATTTCGACCTGCTGACGGTGGCCGTGCGCGCACCGAACGTGCTGGTGGCGAACCCGAACTTTCCGGCCAGGTCGCTGCAGGAACTGGTGGCCTACATGAAGAAGAACCCCGGCAAGGTGTCGTTTGCCAGTTCGGGTGCGGGCTCGTCCGATCACCTGACCGCCGCGCTGTTCTGGCAGAAGAGCGGTACCGAAGGCCTGCACGTCCCGTACAAGGGGGGTGCGCCGGCCATCTCCGACCTGCTGGCGGGCCAGGTCGATGTGTCGTTCCAGAACATCAACGCGGTGCTGCAGCATATCCGTACCGGCAAGCTCAAGGCACTCGCCGTGACCTCGGACAAGCGGTCGTCGGTGCTGCCGAACGTACCGACCATGACCGAGGGTGGCGTCAAGGACGTGGATGTGTATTCGTGGCAGGGCGTGGCCGCGCCCAAGGGGCTCCCGGCTGACGTGAAAACCCGCCTGCACGGCGCCATCGTCGGCGCGCTCAAGGACCCTGGCATGCAGAAGAAGCTCAGCGAGCAGGGCTTCGAGGTCGTCGCCAACACGCCGGAACAGTTCGCGGAGTTCGAGAACCAGGAACTCAAACGCTGGAAGACCGTGATCGAGCAAGGCAGGATCACCGCCGAGTAATGCCTCCACGGAAGTTGCTGGACATTGGCCCCGCCTGCATGGCGGGGTTTTTCTTTGCGCGCCCGATGGCTGGCGAGGGATTGCCGCCAAGCCCCGCCTGAAGTGGGGGTACCCCAGCCTCGGCCTCAACAATCGCGGGACATGTCCGATAACGATTTGGGCAGTGCCAGGCCAGCGGCATGCCAAAAATCTGACAAATTTGATCTGTGTCAGTAGTATTTCGCCCTTTTGCTATTGATGAATCTGGGCCGCTGGTCCATGTTGCCGGGTCGGCAAATCGCCGACCCTTGACGCTATCTGGAGAAATGGAAGTGAGGAATCTGAAGAGCTGCTGCCTGGCCGGGATCGTGGCCGCCATGGGCCTGGCCGGTTGCGCGACCGAAACGTCGACGGCCCTGCCGGTGCAGAAGGTGGAAAGCGCGAGCCGCCCGTTCAACGGCGTGCGCACACCGATCGCGGTGGGCAAGTTCGATAACCGCTCGAACTACATGCGCGGTGTGTTCTCGGACGGTATCGACCGCCTGAGCGGCCAGGCCAAGACCAGCCTGGTGACGCACCTGCAGCAGACCAACCGCTTCAACGTGCTGGAGCGCGAGAATCTCGACGAGATCAAGCGCGAAGCCGCCATCAAGAACCAGGCCCAGAAGCTCAAGGGTGCCGATTTCGTGGTCACCGGCGATATCACCGAGTTCGGCCGCAAGGAAGTGGGCGACGTGCAGCTGTTCGGCATCCTGGGCCGCGGCCGCGAGCAGGTGGCCTACGCGAAGGTCAACCTGAATATCGTCAATATCAGCACGTCCGAAGTCGTGTACGCCACGCAGGGCGCGGGGGAATACAAGCTGTCGAATCGCGAGGTGATCGGTTTTGGCGGAACGGCGAGCTTCGACTCGACGCTCAACGGCAAGGTAATGGACCTGGCCATGCGCGAAGCCGTGAACAACCTGGTGAACGCGATCGAAAGCGGGGCCTGGAAGCCCGTTCAGCAGTAAGTCGTTACCAACAAAAGAAGCGAGAAAAACATGAAGCAATGGGTCACGCTGCGCAACGCGGCGTTTTTGTCGGCGGCCGGCCTGCTGGCTGGCTGCGCCGGTCCGCAGTCGATGTACCAGTGGGAAGGCTACCAGTCGCAGGTCTACGAGTACTTCAAGGGTGAGTCGAAGGAAGCGCAGATCACCGCGCTGGAAAGCGGCCTGGAAAAGATCAAGGCCAAGGGCGGTTCGGTGCCGCCCGGTTATCACGCCCAGCTTGGCATGCTCTACCTGAACGTGGGCAAGGGCGAGCAGACGGTCAAGGAATTCCAGACCGAAAAGACGCTGTTCCCCGAGTCCACGCCGTACATGGACTTCCTGATGCGCAACATGAAGACCGACGAACGCAAGGAAGCGGGGGCCGCCACCGCACCGCAGGCCAGGGCGGAAACCACGGCCGCCGCCAGGTCTGACGTCACCGCAGGGAGCACCAAATGATGCGCCGCATTCTGACCTGTATCGCCGCCCTGGGCACGGCCGCGCTGTTCGCCGGCTGCGCCGTGCCGACCACGCAAGTGAATTACGCCGCGTTCAAGCAAGCGCGCCCGCGTTCGATCGTGGTGCTGCCGCCGCTGAACGAGTCGCCCGACATCAAGGCCACCTACGCGATGCTGGCGCAGGCCACGTATCCGCTGGCCGAATCGGGCTACTACGTGTTGCCGGTGGCGCTGGTCGACGAAACGTTCCGCCAGAACGGCCTGACCGTGCCCGGTGATATCCATACTGTGCCGGTGCCCAAGCTGCGCGAGATCTTCGGGGCCGACGCGGCGCTGTATGTGACCGTGACCGACTACGGCTCGCGCTACCAGGTGCTGAGCAGCGTGACCCGCGTGGCCGCGAAAGCGACGCTGGTGGACCTGAAGACCGGCGATGAACTCTGGAGCGGCAGGGCGGTGGCGGCGCAGGACAGCAGCAGCAGCGGCGGCGGCCTGATCGGCATGCTGGTCACGGCAGCCATCAACCAGGCGATGAACCACCTGACCGACGCCAGCTATCCCGTGGCCGGCACCGCGAGCGCACGCCTGCTGTCGGCCGGGATGCCCAACGGCATCCTGTACGGCCCGCGTTCGCCGAAGTATCAATCTGACTGAGGCGGACTGAGTCGGACCGATCTGGCCGCCTGCGGGCGGCCAACAAAAAATGCCGCGGCACTGGCTCCAGATCGGAGCGGTGCCGCGGCATTTTTCATTTGTCTGGCGGAAGCGGTGAGATTCGAACTCACGGATGGGTCACCCCATCGGCAGTTTTCAAGACTGCTGCCTTAAACCACTCGGCCACGCTTCCTTTCGGGTTGGATACCGGGCGCGGCGTGTCATCCGTCATGCCCGGCCGCGCATTATACAAGGTCGCAGGGCCTGGCAGTGTGCGGCTTGATGGGCGCACGACAGGTCGCATGGTTGACGGGGCCATGACGGCTTCGGCCCGGAATGGGTCGGGCACTGGCGCATTTGTCGGTCTTTGTCGGACAGCGCGGAACCATGTTGGGGCTGTAAGGTTCCTAGAAAGGTCGATTTGCGGGCGCTTGCCGCGCAGGTCCACCTTTCCAAACGCCTCAATCCGCTATCAGAGGAGCATTGATCATGCAGGGACAACACAAGGACAACAAGGACACGCCCAGGTCGTGGCTGGCGCTTGGCAGCCTCGGCGCACTGGCGCTGGCCGCTGGCCTGGCCGGCTGCGCGCAGCCCGGTTACGGCGGCTACGGCAACTACAACACGGCCCCGCCTCCGCAGCCTTATCAGCAGCCGGGCACCAACAGCTACCAGGCGCCGAGCGGTTCGGTCTTTACCGGACGCGTGGAATCGATCGAGCCGATCCAGACGACGCAGGGCAGTTCGGGCCTGCTGGGCACCGTGATCGGCGGCGCGGCGGGCGGCCTGCTGGGCCACCAGGTCGGCGGCGGACGCGGGCAGACCGCGGCCACGATCGTCGGTGCCGTGGGTGGCGCCGTGGCCGGCAACCAGATCGAAAAGCGCGCCGGCAGCAATACGTCGACCGCCTACCGCGTGAACGTGCGGCTTGACGATGGCCGCGTGGCCACGGTGACGCAGAGCAATCTGGGCAATCTGCGCGTGGGTGACCGCGCACGCGTGGCCAACGACATGGCGACGCCGTACTGATCGTCGGTCAGCCAACGCAGTACATAGCAAAAGCGCCACACCTGATCAGGGTGTGGCGCTTTTGCTTTGGATTCACCTTCATCGAACGACCATGAGCCATGCCGGCTCAATCCTTCAGGAACATCTCCTGCAGGTCGTTGAGGAACCGGCGGCCCAGTTCGGTCGGCTTGATCGTGGTGGGGTCCGCTTCGAGCAGCCCTTTTTTCTCCGCCGCGGCCAGTTGCTTGCCGATCGTGTGCAGCGGCAGGCCGGTGTAGTCGTGGAAGCTCGATGCCGGCACGCCGTCGGTCAGCCGCAGTGCGTTGAGCATGAACTCGAACGGCAGTTCGTCCGCGCCAACTTCGCGGGCCTCCTGCACGGCGTTGCCGGCCATGGCCTGTTCCATATACGTGGCCGGATGCTTGTGGCGCATCTGGCGCAGGATACGGTTCGGAAACGACAGCTTGCCATGCGCGCCGGCGCCGATCCCCAGGTAATCACCGAAACGCCAGTAATTGAGGTTGTGCCTGGCCTCGCGATGCGGGCGGGCATAGGCCGACGTTTCGTAATGGCGAAAGCCCGCCTGTGCCGTGCGGGCCTCGATGATGTCCTGCATCTCGTAGGCGATGTCCTCGTCCGGCAGGGCCGGCGGATACTTCGCGAACAGCGTGTTGGGCTCCAGCGTCAGGTGGTACAGCGACAGGTGCGTGGTGCCATAGGACAGCGCGGCTTCGAGATCGCGCACGCATTCGTCGATGGTCTGGCCGGGCAGGGCGTACATCAGGTCCAGATTGACGTTGTCGAAGTGCTTCAGCGCGATGTCGATGGCCGCCCGCGCTTCACGCTCGCCGTGGATACGCCCCAGCGCCTGCAGGTGCCGGTCGTCAAAGCTCTGGATGCCGATCGACAGCCGGTTGATGCCGCTGGCCCGGTAGCTCGCGAAACGTTCGGCCTCGAACGTGCCCGGGTTGGCTTCCATCGTGATCTCGGCGTCGGCATCGAGCGGCAGCAGCGCGCGGATGTCGGACAGCAGGCGGTCCATGCCCGCCGCCGACAGCAGGCTGGGCGTGCCGCCGCCGATGAACACCGTATGCACCGGGCGGCCCCACACCAGCGGCAGCGACTGCTCCAGGTCGGCACGCAGCGCATCGAGATACATGTCCTCGGGGATGTCGTGACTGTCGTTCTTGCCCGGTGCCGCATGCGAGTTGAAGTCGCAGTACGGACATTTGCGCACGCACCAGGGGATATGGACATACAGCGACAGCGGCGGCGAGCCGGGCAGGGCGATCTGCCCCGGTTTGAGCCAGAGCTGCTGATTGCCGGCCGGCGACACGTCAGCCGGCTTGCCGCTGCCGGCGGGGATGATCGGGATCATGCGCCTACCTTGAGACTGGCGGCCTGCAACCGTGCCACCAGCCCTTGCAGGGCCAGCGCGCGATGGCTGATGCTGTTCTTCTCGTCCGCGCTCAGTTCGGCGGCCGTCTTGCCGATCCGGGGCAGCAGGAAGTGCGGGTCGTAGCCAAAGCCGCCCGCGCCGCGCGGGGCGTCCACCACTTCACCCGCCCACGTGCCTTCGGCGATGATCGGGCGCGGATCGTCGGCATGGCGCACCAGCACCAGCACGCAGTAATAGTGGGCGTGGCGGTTCAGCTTGCCCGCCAGCTGCGAAATCAGGTGCGCGTTGTTGGCGGCATCGGACTTCGGCTTGCCGACCATCTGCGCGTAGCGGGCCGAATAGACGCCGGGCGCGCCATCGAGGGCGTCCACGCAGATGCCCGAGTCGTCGGCCAGCGCCGGCATGCCCGACAGGCGGCTGGCATGGCGGGCCTTGGCCAGCGCGTTTTCGACGAACGTGACGAACGGCTCTTCGGCTTCCGGAATGCCCAGCTCGCCCTGCGGCACGACGTCGAATCCGAGCGGCGACAGCAGCGCGCTGAATTCGCGCACCTTGCCGGCGTTGTTGGAGGCCAGGACCAGCCGTTGCATCGTCATTCCCTCCCGCGCGTCAGAGCCCAAGCGCCTGCTTCTGGTGGCGCACCAGTTCGGCGATGCCGGCTTCGGCCAGACGCGTCATGGCGTCGAGGTCCGCCCGGCTGAACGGCGCGCCCTCGGCCGTGCCCTGGACTTCGACAAAACCGCCGCTGCCCGTCATCACCACGTTCATGTCGGTGTCGCACGTGCTGTCCTCGGCATAATCGAGGTCCAGCACCGGCACGCCATCGACCATGCCGACCGACACCGCGGCCACGAAGTCGCGGATCGGGCTGGCCTGGATCACGCCGCTGCGCAGCATGGTGCCGATGGCGTCATGGGCGGCCACGAAGGCGCCGGTGATGGCGGCCGTGCGCGTGCCGCCGTCGGCCTGCAGCACGTCGCAATCAAGGTGGATCGTATATTCGCCAAGCGCGGACAGATCGAACACCGAGCGCATGGCCCGGCCGATCAGGCGCTGGATTTCCTGGGTGCGGCCGGTCTGCTTGCCGCGTGCGGCCTCGCGGTCCGACCGCGTATGCGTGGCGCGCGGCAGCATGCCGTATTCGGCGGTGACCCAGCCTTCGCCGCTGCCCTTCTTGTGCGGCGGCACCTTGGCCAGCACGCTGGCCGTGCACAGCACCTTGGTATCGCCAAAGGCACTCAGTACCGAACCTTCGGCGTGTCGGGTGTAGTGACGGGTCAGGCTGATGGGTCGCAGCGCGTCGGCCGCGCGTCCGCTGGGTCGCATGGGGAGTCTTTCGTTGGAATCGGGTAAGACCGCGATTCTAACGCCGGCGGGGCGATCTTGCGTCCTTGGGGGCTGCCTGGCGCGTCAGCGCATCAGGTTCGAGGTCTTGTCGATGGCCGCGCGGATCTCCGCGATCGAGCGTTCGATTTCTTCCTCGGACAGCAGGTCGGTGTCGGTGCCGGTGCGTTCCAGGATCGACGTGGTGAACGCGTTCAGCGGCAGCGTGTCGGTCAGCACCGCGTCCTCGTTCGGCACGGTGGCATCCGCTTCCCACATCATGGCAATCGCTGTGGTGTTGTCGGCACCTTCGCCGGCGTTGGCCAGGGCCTGCTCGATCAGGTCCGGGATGGCGTGGACGACCGACAGGTGGGTCACCTTGTCGACGATGACCTTTTCGTCCAGCACGCCCCACAGTCCGTCCGAGCACAGCAGCGCCACATCGCCCGGCTCCAGCCGCACCGGGCCGCCGATATCGATCAGCGGCAGGTTGGGCGACCCGAGGCAGTTGTAGAGCTTGTTGCGCTCCGGGTGGTTGGCCACTTCCATGGGCAGCACCCGTTCCTGCTGCAGCAGGTTCTCGATCTTCGAGTGGTCGCGTGTGCGGGTCAGCAGCGCGGCCTTGCGCATCAGGTAGAAGCGGGAATCGCCGGCGTGGGCCCAGTGGATCTGGCCGTTCTGGATCAGGCAGCAGACCACCGTGGTGCGGGGCACATCGGGCAGCTTGTTGGCTTCGGCGTAGCGATGGATCTCGCGGTGCGCCAGCATGACCGTGTCCTGCAGGAAGTCTGCAGGGTTGCGGATCGACGGGCGGGCCTGCGACTGGAACTGGCGTGCCAGCGTCTGCAGCGCCTGCTGCGCGGCGACTTCACCAAAGGCATGGCCGCCCAGGCCATCGGCCAGCACCATGAGCAGGGCATCGCGTGTGAAGCAATAGCCCATGCGGTCCTGGTTGATCCGGCGGCCGCCTTTCCGGCTTTCCTGATAGACGGAGAATCGCATTGCGGTAATTCGTGTCGGGTTCGTGCGTTAGTCGCCGCTTCGGCCGGTTTCTTCGGCGTGAACGGGCTTGGCGGCGGTCGGCTTGTCGATGCTCTTGTCTTCGCGGCGGCGCAGCAGCGTCATGAAGCGGCTGGTGGCATTGACGCGTTCGCCGGTCGTCGCGGCGGGGGCGCTGGCTGCCGCGGCGGCCGATTGCTCGCCCAGCGCATTGCTCTGGTCGCGCAGCTCCTTCTGGAGCCGGAACACGCTCTGCGGCCGTTCGGACGGCGTCAGGCGCAGACACCACTCGACCAGGTCGACCAGGCCATTGGTGTAGGTGGCGCGCAGCCGCGTGAAGGATTCAGCCATGCGGTCTTCCTTCTCGCGCTGGTTGGCCTCCTGCGGCGGCATGCCGGCCATGCACGCGTACAGCGTGGCGCCCAGGCTGTAGATGTCGGTCCACGGGCCCAGCTCGGAATGCTTGCCATAGAGTTCGGGCGCCGCGAAGCCGGGGGTGTACATCGGCTGGAAGCGCGCGTTTTCCATGGTCAGGATCTGCCGGGCCGCACCGAAATCGAGCAGGATCGGCGATTCGTCCTCGCGCAGATAGATGTTGCCGGGCTTGATGTCCAGGTGCAGCAGTTTGTGAATATGCACTTCACGCAGGCCGCTCATGAGGTCGTGGAAGACCTTGCGGATGAACCGTTCGCGCAGCACCTTCGACTTGCCTTGCTGCCGGGCCTGCAGGATATGCTCCTGCAGCGTCTTGCCCAGCTCGTAGTTCATCACCATGTAGACCGTGGAGTTCTCGCGGAAGAAGTTCACCACGCGAACCACGCTGGGGTGCGAAATACGCGCCAGCGAGCGGCCTTCCTCGAAGAAATACTTCAGGCCAAGGCGGAACGAGGCGGCGTTTTCGTCGGGGACGACCGGAATCAGTTCGCCGGGATTGCGGCGCGCCAGCGAAGACGGCAGGTATTCCTTGATGGCAACCGGGGCGCCGGTCTCGTCGGTGGCGAGGTAGACGAAACTGAACCCCCCGCTGGCCAACTTCTTTACAATACGGTAGTTGGCAAGCAGCGTGCCGATAGGGAGCGGCGCGCTCTTGGGTTGGTTGGCGCCCTTGGACTCTGTCATAGGATTCGGGACCTCATTTGCTCCCGGATTCTCCGGTCTAATCGGTCACTTGTAAAGAAATCATTAGCGGGGAGTGTTGCCAAAACTCCGCGCTTTCCGACCGCCGCTTTCCCATTGATTTTTCGGGCGTTTTAGCGCCTGTACGGCCGCGCTGGCCGGGCCGCCGGCCCCGGTTTTCGTGCCGAATCCTGATTTTTCGACTCTTTCGCGAGATTAACGACGATGATCCACAGCATGACAGGCTATGGCCTGGCCACCCGCCAGGCACCGCTGACCAACGCCCAGGGCGAACCCAGCGGCCGCACGGCTTCGGTTTCCGTGGAATTCCGCACTGTCAATTCGCGTTTTCTCGACCTGTTGTTCCGTGCGCCGGAAGAGTGCCGCGCCTTCGAGCCGGCGCTGCGCGAAATGCTGATGGGCGAGCTGTCGCGCGGCAAGCTCGAATGCCGTATCAACCTGCAGCGCACCGACACCGGCGGCGCCACGCTGGCGCTGAACCAGGGCCTGCTGGACCAGATCCGCGCGCTGGAATCCACCGTGGCCGGCACCTTCGCCGGCGCGGGTACCATGCGCATGGGCGAGATCCTGCGCTGGCCGGGCGTGCTGGTGGAACCCGAACTGTCGCAGGAAGCCCTGCGCGAAGCCGTGACCGGTGCCGCGCGCGACGCCCTGAAGCAACTGCTGGAGGCCCGCGGCCGCGAGGGCGCCGCGCTCAAGGCCACGCTGGAGGAGCGTATCGACGCCATGCTGGCCATCGTCGAGCGGCTGACGCCGATGATTCCCCAGCTGATCGCCCACCATCAGGAAAAGCTGACCGAGCGCCTGCAGGAGGCCTTCAACCTGGCCGCGCCGAACGGCATGCCGTCGATGAGCCGCGAAGAAGTGGCCGAGCGTATCCGCCAGGAAGCCACGGTCTACGGCATCCGCATCGACATCGCCGAAGAGCTGTCGCGCCTGCAGGCCCACCTCAACGAAACGCGGCATATCCTGAAGAAGGGCGGCCAGGTCGGCAAGCGCCTGGATTTCATGATGCAGGAGCTCAACCGCGAGGCCAACACGCTGGGCTCGAAGGCCGCTGCCAAGGAACTTGCCGATGCGTCGATGGAGCTCAAGCTCCTGATCGAGCAGATGCGCGAACAGATTCAAAACCTCGAATAAGATCATGAGCGACACCACCCACACCGCCATCGATACCGCCTATCCCGGCAACCTGTTCATGGTGGTGGCACCGTCAGGGGCCGGCAAATCCACGCTGGTCAATGCGCTGCTGGCGCAGGACCAGTCCATCCGCCTGTCGATCTCGCACACCACCCGCAAGCCGCGCCCCGGCGAGCAGAGCGGCCGCGAGTACCACTTCACCACGGTCGAGGAATTCCGTGCCGCGCGCGATCGCGGCGAATTCCTGGAATGGGCCGAAGTGCATGGCAACTACTACGCCACCTCGCGCGTCTGGATCGAGCAACAGATGGCCCAGGGCAACGACGTGCTGCTGGAGATCGACTGGCAGGGCGCGCAGCAGGTCCACAAGCGTTTTTCCAATGCGGTGGAGATTTTCATCCTGCCGCCGTCCCTGACCGCCCTGGAAGACCGCCTCAAGAAGCGGGGCCAGGACGAGCCGAACGTGATCGTGCGGCGCCTGCTGGCGGCCGGTAGCGAAATGGCCCATGCTTCGGAGTCCGATTACGTGATCATCAACGAGGTTTTCGAGGATGCGCTGAAGCAGCTGCAGAACGTCGTTCACGCGACCCGTTTGCGCTTTTCGTCGCAGAAGGCCCGTCACGCCGAGCTGTTTATCGAGCTCGGCATTCATTGATTGCAGGCCCGTCGCCGGAAGGTTCCGGCGGCGTGCTGTAAAATACCGGCCTGTCGAACAGGTTTTATCCCAAGGTGGATTTGATATGGCGCGTATTACCGTCGAAGATTGTCTGAAACACATCCCGAACCGCTTCGAGCTCGCGCTCGCCGCGACTTACCGGGCACGTCAGCTCGTGCAAGGCCATACGCCCAAGGTCGAGGCGAAGGACAAGCCCACCGTGGTGGCGCTGCGCGAAATCGCGACTGGCCAGGTGGGTATCGAGATGCTCAAGAAGGTACCGACCTGATTGCCAGGGCGGCCCGTGGTTCATTCATGCTTCGCGTGCGTACGCATCCCGCCGCGCATCCGGTTGAATTCCAGGGGCTGCCATGCCTTCGTCGCCGACCGATCCCGCCATTGCTCCCCCGGCCAACGCCGGGGTCGGGCATTCGCGTGCATTGCCGGCGGCGAAGCCTCCTGGCGCCGTGCCGGCTCCGGCCGGTGCGGTCGCCACGCCTGTGGCGCCCGGCGCACCGCTGCCCGGTGTCGTACCGGTTTCCACATCCCTGCCTCCGGCGCCTTCCGCGCCTGCCGGCCGTAAGCGTCCCGGAATTCTTCCCGTGACAGCCCGTACCGGTGCTCCCAATTTGCCCGATCCGCTCGGCGACAACGTCGTCGGCGAGCGTGCCGTCGTGCCGCCGATCCAGCAGGGCAAGGCGCGCGCGGCCCTGGCCAATGAACTGGTAGCCGAACCCGTGGCTGGCACCGTGCCGGCCACGCCGGGCGGCGACCTGTTCATCGATGCGGTGCTGGCGCAGTCATACCGGCATTTCTTTGGTCCGACGTCGCAGCCGGCGGTGCCGCCAAGGCAGCAGGTCATCTCGATCGCGCGGCTGATGGAGAAGCTGGCTTATCTGAAGCCGGCTGACCAGGCGGTGGTGCGCGAGGCCTTCCAGTTCTCGGACGAGGCGCACCTGGGGCAGTACCGCCAGAGCGGCGAGCCGTACATCACGCACCCGGTGGCCGTGGCCGAACTGTGCGCGGACTGGAAGCTCGACGTGCAATCCATCATGGCGGCGCTGCTGCATGACGTGATGGAAGACCAGGGCATCACCAAGAGCGAGCTGGCCGAGAAGTTCGGGCCAAAGGTTGCGGAACTGGTCGATGGCCTGACCAAGCTGGACAAGCTCGAATTCCAGAGCCGCGAGCAGGCGCAGGCGGAAAGCTTCCGCAAGATGCTGCTGGCGATGGCGCGCGATGTGCGGGTGATTCTGGTCAAGCTGGCCGACCGCACGCACAACATGCGCACGCTCGATTTCGTGCCGCCCGAGAAGCGGCGCCGGATCGCGCTGGAAACGATGGAGATCTACGCGCCGATCGCGCACCGGCTGGGTCTCAACACGATTTACCGCGAGCTGCAGGAACTGTCGTTCAAGGTTGGCTCGCCGTTCCGCTACGCCACGCTGGAGAAGGCCGTCAAGGCCGCGCGCGGCAATCGCCGCGAGGTGGTTCGCCGCATCCTGGAGGCGGCGCAGGGCGCGCTCGGCGACGCCGGTATCGTGGCCGAGCTGTCGGGGCGCGAGAAGACCCTGTACAGCATCTATCGCAAGATGCATGACAAGCAGCTGTCGTTCTCGCAGGTGCTTGACGTCTACGGGTTCCGCGTGGTCGTGGAAACGCAGATGCACTGCTACATGGCGATGGGCGCGCTGCACGGGCTGTACAAGCCGATGCCGGGCAAGTTCAAGGACTACATCGCGATTCCGAAGATCAACGGCTACCAGTCGCTGCACACGACGCTGGTGGGTCCGTTCGGCACGCCGGTGGAGTTTCAGATCCGCACGCGCGGCATGCACCAGATTGCCGAGGCCGGCGTGGCGGCACACTGGATGTACAAGCACCAGGCCGACCATGCCAACGATATCCAGCAGCAGGCCCACCAGTGGCTGCAGTCGCTGCTCGATATCCAGAGTCAGACCGGCGATTCGCAGGAATTCCTGGAGCACGTCAAGATCGACCTGTTCCCGGATGCCGTCTACGTATTCACGCCAAAAGGCCATATCCGTGCGCTGCCGCGTGGCGCCACGGCGCTGGACTTTGCGTACGCGGTGCACAGCGACCTGGGCAACCAGTGCGTGGCGGTCAAGATCAACAACGAGCTGCTGCCCCTGCGCACGGAGCTCAAGAGCGGCGATATCGTCGAAGTCGTGACGGCGCCGTACTCGAAGCCGAATCCGGCCTGGCTGGCGTTCGTGCGGACCGGCAAGGCGCGCGCGGCGATCCGCCACTACCTCAAGACCACCAAGCTCGACGAGGCCATCCAGCTGGGCGAGCGCCTGCTGGACCAGTCCGCGCGCCAGCTCGGCATCGAACTGAAGGCGGTGCCGCAGTCGGTGTGGGAGCGCATGATCCAGTGGACCGGCAACAAGGTGCGCGAGGACATCTTCGCCGACCTGGCGCTGGGCCGGCGTGTGCCGGCCGTGGTGGCCCGGCGCATGGAGATCCTGCTGCAGGAGCTGTCTGGTGATGTGGACAGCGCGCTGCTGGCCGCGGTGCAGACATTCGCCGGCGAGGAAGCCCCGGCCGTGCCGATCACCGGCGACGAAGGCATGTCGATGATCTTCTCGGCGTGCTGCCGTCCGATCCCGGGCGACTCGATCGTTGGCTATCTGGGCAAGGGCGAAGGCCTGCAGATCCACGTGCAGGACTGCAAGGTGGCCAAGCGCCTGCACAGCAAGGACCCCGAGCACTGGATCGAGGTCATGTGGGCCAAGAAGACGACCCGGGCCTTCGATGTGTCGATCAAGGTCATGGTGCGCAACGTGAAAGGCATCGTCGCGCGTGTGGCCGCCGACCTGACCGCCGCCGACGCCAACGTGGCCCACGTGGCGATGGAGCAGCAGCAGGTGGCGGGGCATCAGGAAGCCACGTACATGCAGTTCGTGATCCAGGTGCAAAACCGCCTGCACCTGGCCAACGTCATGCGCGCACTGCGTCGGAACCCGGATGTGATCCGCATCTTCCGCGACCGGAACGACGGTTAGAGACCCGAGGCCGCGCAACGACGCCGGCATCGTTTTCGCGGCGTCTCCTTGTTATTTCGCCGGGTATTTCACTTCCAGAATGTCGATCTGTTCGATGCCGGCCGGCGTGCGCAGCGGCACGGTGTCGCCTTCGCGCGCCTTGATCAGGGCCTTGGCGATCGGTGAAATCCAGCTGACGTGGTTGCTGTCCAGGTCCACCTCGTCCATGCCGACGATCGTGATCGTGGTTTCTTCGCCTGACTGGTTCGCGTACGTGACCGTGGCGCCGAAGAAAATCTGGTCGTTATCGCCCTGCAGCGATGGGTCCACCACCTCGGCCTTGTCCAGCCGCCGTGTCAGGAAGCGGATGCGCCGGTCAATCTCGCGCAGGCGCTTCTTGCCGTAGAGGTAGTCGCCGTTTTCCGAGCGGTCGCCATTGGACGCGGCCCATGACACGATCTGGACGACATCTGGACGGTCCACATCGATCAGGTGCATCAATTCGTCGCGCAGCCGCTTGTAGCCGGCGGCGGTGATGTAGTTCTTGGTGCCGGCGGGCAGCGGTGTCGCGCCCTCGGGAAGATCGTCGTCGTCATCGTTGGACGACTCTTTGACAAATGCCTTGTTCATGTTCCGGATCACTTCATGAAGCTTCAATTATAGGAAGTTGCGCTCATCGACCCCCGTCGATGAAAAAAATGCGCGAAGGGGGTTCACAAAACTGAAAACTTCTATATAATCTCTTTTCTCGGTTGCGGCTGTAGCTCAGTTGGATAGAGTACTTGGCTACGAACCAAGGGGTCGTGGGTTCGAATCCTGCCAGCCGCGCCAACCTATACGAGAGAAGGGCTTCCGGAGACGGAAGCCCTTTTTTCATTCCCGTTCCCCTCCCGCTTCTTCCTTTCCCCCTTTGTTTTCGTTCGCGCCGCGTTCGCTGTCTATGCTGTATGCATGGTCGGCGCGGAACGCCTGCGCGCTGGCTGGCTCCAATTTCAATCCTGATCGCTACTCACGGAGGCAACACATGCAACAGGACGACTGGCGCGTGGAAGGCTATCGCGGCATGGACGCATACGTATTGGTGACCTCGCATCACGATGCTGTCGCCGGCAGCGTGGGCGATACGCAGACATGGGGCTACGAAGTCCGGGTGGCGCAGGAGGGCATGGACCCGGCCGATGCCGGGGACACCGAGCGGCTTGCCAGTGGCGCGCATGTCTATGCCACCCGCCATGCGGCCGAAGTGGCGGCATTCGCCGCAGCCTATGCGCTGATCGACAAGCTGGTGGTCCCGGCGCGATAGCGCTGGGCCTGTCTGGCGGTTCCTGGCCGCAAAGTTCCTTGCGATACGTGCAATGGCGTATCACACGCCGATACCGGCCTCATTGGTTTTGACTTGATCCAGGTCATTCGTGGATCGGGGGATGGCTCCTAGTCTGGTACTGAGGCGCGCCGCGGTGCGCGCCAGCAGTAGAAAACCAGGAGCGCGCCATGCCCGAATACGAAGGATTAAAGATCGTCTACGAAGTGATCATGCTGCCCAAGGACAAGTGGGCCATCATGATCGAGATCATTCGTCGCGAGGATGGCGAGGTTCTGATGGCGCGTCACAATCCGTTTCCGCGCCAGCCCTTCGATACCAAACTCGAGGCGCTCGATCATGTGAACCGCTATGTCGCGCAGGCCGTGAAGGGCCTGGAAGGTGACAACGTGAAGCCGTTGCAACGTCGCGCATAGGCGTTGTCATCGGAGGATGCGCGGTGATGAACAGAGGCCTCCAAGATGTTGGAGGCCTTTTTCTTCGTGCTGGTGCATGAAACGCTTGCCACGCGCCCCAGATTGCTGCATAATCTCTTTCTTCAGACGCGGGGTGGAGCAGTCTGGCAGCTCGTCGGGCTCATAACCCGAAGGTCGCAGGTTCAAATCCTGCCCCCGCAACCAGATACTCGAAAGGGCTACACATGATGTGTAGCCCTTTTGTTTTCCTCTGCGTTTCCGCTGTTTTCCCCTCCTGCTGTTCGCTTCCCGTTTCCTTTTTATTCCGTGCACCGCATCCGGCGCGAGGCAGCGTGCGCTCGTCTTTTTCGCACACGATGATGCGACGTATGCGGACGAGCAACGCCCCCGCGAGCCATGTTGCCGGCGGGGGCGTTGTTTGTCAGGGGCAGGGGATCAGGCCTTGATCAGCGAGGCGGCGCGTTGGAACGTATCGCGTACCTGCGGCTGGCCTTCGCGTTCGGCGGCTTCGGCGCGGGCCTTGAGTCGGGACGTCAGTACGGCAAGGTTGCCGCCGCCGCCGCATGCGCGTGCGGCCTCGTTCATGAGCTGCGTCAGTTCCTGGTTCACGTCGGCGCCATCGAAAGCACTGACGGACAGGGCCGACACGCGCTCCAGAAAGCTGTTGACCAGTGCTTCATCATGTTGCGGTTCGGGCATGGTGGCTCCTTGGCGAACAACGAAAACACTGAAATAGGAATGCCGGCACGTCCGGACCGATGCCGGCCGTGCGGATCAATGCCGCGGCGGCAACTGCGGCGGTGCGATGCGTCGTCGGGCCGGCTTCAGAACGCGCGAAGGCCACAGCACGTAGTTGGTGTGCGGATCCATCGGCTTGCCGAAATACGATACCCATACCTGCACGCCGTGTTCGGTTTCGGACACGATGGCGGCCACTGCACGGGCCGCGACAGATGGGGATTTCAGCAGGTCGGCCAAGGCTTCGACGCCTTGGACCACATGATGCTTTACCCCCTTGAACCACACGTATTGACGCATGGCAGCAAGAAATCGCTTGGTCATGAATGCTGCTCTTCTCGTTGGCGATGCGGAATTGAGACCACAGCTTACACGGATAGTTGTGACGGTTTTGTAGGCTAGCGTCTGATTTTCTTTCCGCGCACGATGACATGTGACGGCTGCGATGCATCGTGACACCGACGCCGCTTCTGGGATGTACGCTGGCAAATTGACAAGCTGTAACAGTTGTCTTAGCGTGGTTGCATATGCTGCACAAAATCTAACGTTGTCCTGGGCCCGATGGGCGTGGAGGCAAGTGTGGAAACGGTGGCAGAGCTCGAAAAGCGGCTCGAAAGCGGCAAGGCCCTGCGTCAGAAGGTGCCGCGACGCACACAGGAATCGATCGGCAATGTCGATCGCGATCCGGTTCGTCTGCTGGAGGAAAGCAGCGCCGGTCGGGTGGAGCGTCTGATCCCGCTGCGCTACGGGCGCATGATCGCGTCGCCATTCACGTTCTACCGTGGCAGTGCCATCATCCAGGCCCACGACCTGGCCGGCACGGCGAACACGGGATTGATCCACCAGATCTGCGGCGATTGCCATCTGTCGAATTTTGGCGGATTCGCGACGCCCGAGCGTGCGCTGCTGTTCGACGTCAACGATTTCGACGAGACCAGTCCGGGCCCGTGGGAATGGGATCTGAAGCGCCTGACCGCCAGCTTCGTGGTGGCGGCGCGCCATCTGCGCCACGGCACCCAGGTTGCCGACAACCTGGTCTACGAGGTGGTGACCAGCTATCGCGAACGGATGGCGGAGTACGCGGAGATGGGCATCCTGGAAACCTGGTACGACCGCATCACGTTCGAGCGGCTGCTGGAAAGCACGGACGATCCCGATATTCAAAAGCGCGTCAGGCGCGCCATGGAGCGGGCCGCGGAGCGCACGCACGAAACCCTGCTGCCCAAGCTGTCCGAACACGATGGCGAGCGCTGGCGCATTCTCGACGCGCCGCCCGCCGTGTTCCATGTGCGGGGCGCGCAGACGCTGTTCCGTGCCGAGGACGACTGGCTGGCCGTCGACAATCCGCGCGAGATCGTCGAAAAGTGCTTTGCCGACTACGTCTCGACGCTTGCCCGCGACCGGCGCGAACTGCTGTCGCATTTCAAGCTGCATGACATGGCCTTCAAGGTGGTGGGCGTCGGCAGCGTCGGCACGCGCTGCCTGATCCAGTTGATGATCGACAGTCATGGCAAGCCGCTGTTCCTGCAGGTCAAGGAGGCCACCCGGTCGGTGGTGGCGCGCTACTTCAAGTCGGCGGCGGTCGCGCATGAGGGACGCCGCGTGGTGGAGGGGCAGCGCCTGATGCAAGCCGCGAGCGACCTGTTCCTGGGCTGGTCGAAAGGGCCGTTCGGACGCCATTTCTACATCCGCCAGTTGCGCGACATGAAGTTCTCGGCCGACATCGAACTGATGGACGTCAATGTGCTGACCGCCTATGCCCGCGTGTGCGGCTGGGTGCTGGCGCGTGCCCATGCCAAGGCCGGCGGGCTGGCCGCCGAGGTCAGCGGCTACCTGGGCAACAACGACCGCATGGCCGAATCGATGATCGCCTATTCGAATGCCTACGCCGACCAGGTGGAGCGCGACTACGACGTCTTCGTCAAGGCGTGCCGCTCTGGCCGGCTCGAAGCCCGCACGGACGCCGACATGGCCGCCGATTTCCGCGTTTGACCTGGTCCGGACCCGACCGGACCCGTTTGCCCCCAGGAGTGCGCCGATGACCGAAGATTTGCTGCTGCAACTGATGGTGGAAGTGGAAAAGGCCGATCCCATCGACTACGCGAACCTGCCTTTCGATGACGAAAAGCTGCGCGCCCTGGCCTGCAGGATCATTGCCGAACGCTCCACCGAACTGGAAACCTCGGGCCTGTCCCACGAGGCGCTGCTGGCCACGCTGTGGGCGTCCACGGCCAAGCTGGTGCTGGAGAACATCGTGCTCAATGCCCGGCTGCTGACCCTGCAAGGCAAGGCCGAGGATGCGCGCGTACTGATCGACCGGATCGCCCGGCAATCGCGCGGCACGCCCTGAACGCACCAGCCTGCGGCGAGGCTCATGCATCACACGATGCGTGAGCGTCGCCGTTTGGCTAAAATAGCGCGTTTTCCGCTCTCAGGCCGTCCCCGACGGCCAACTGGTCACACCCGGGGGCGGGGTTTGTCCTGGAGGGATTTCGGGTGATCAAATGGATTATCGTCGCCGCCTACGTGGGTGCCATCCTGTATGTGCATTTCCGCGGCAAGGTACGGCTGCCGTTCATGCGCCAGGTGCTTGACCATTCGGCACTGGTGGCGCCGGTCAATTGCTTCATGTACATGTTCTCGGGCGTGCCGCGCACGCCGTACATCGACGTCGACCGCTTTCCTGAACTGGAGAAACTGCGTGCCGCGTGGCCGCAGATTCGCGACGAGGGCCTCGCCCTGATCGCCATGCGCAAGATCAAGGCCGCCGACAAGAACGATGACGCTGGCTTCAATTCGTTCTTCAAGTACGGCTGGAAGCGGTTCTATCTCAAGTGGTACGAGGCCCAGCATCCGTCGGCGGAAACGCTGTGCCCGAACACCGTGGCGCTGCTGCGCGAGATGCCGTCGGTCAAGGCGGCGATGTTTGCCGAACTGCCGCCGGGCGGCAAGCTCAACCCGCACCGCGACCCGTTCGCCGGTTCGCTGCGGTACCACCTGGGCCTGTCCACGCCGAACGACGACCGCTGCTTCATCGAAGTGGACGGCGAACGCCACAGCTGGCGGGACGGCCAGGGCGTGGTGTTCGACGAGACCTACCTGCACTGGGCCGAAAACAAGAGTGAGACAGACCGCCTGATCCTGTTCTGCGACATCGAGCGCCCGATGCGCTATCGCTGGGCCGCCGCGGTCAACCACTGGATGGGCCGCAAGGTGATGACGGCCGCCAGCTCGCCGAACGACGAAAACGACCAGACCGGCGCGATCAACAAGCTGTTCCGCTTCGTGTGGCTGGGCGGCCAGTATCGCCGCCGCTTCAAGTCGTGGAACAAGAACCTGTATTACGTGACCAAGTTCGGCCTGATCATCGGCGGGGTGGCACTGATCGTGTTCCTCTGATCCCCGGCTTGCCGCTGCCGCCGAACTGGCGGCCGCGCCAACCTCGCAAACCGCGCAAACCGCGCAAACCGCGCAAACAGGAACCGGCAGATGACTGCCGGTTTTTTTTCGTCCTGGGGTTTGTCGTCCGCAGCCGTCAGTGCAGATCGGATTCGGGCTGCCGCCGCTCGTTGCCCAGTTCCGCGTAGTGCGCCCGCTTGGCCTCGTACATGCGATGGTCGGCCAGCTTGACCGTGTCGGTCAGCCGGTCGCCCTGGGCGCACGTGGCCGTGCCGATCGAGAACGACAGCCGCGCACCGGGGTAGAACTGGTTGTTCAGGACCACCACTTCCTGGATCTGCTCGACCACGGTCGCCGCGCCGCGTTCGTCGCGCCCAGGCAGCAGCACCATGAATTCGTCGCCGCCGGTGCGGGCCACGCAGGCCTGCTCGCCCACCGCCTTCTTCAGCACCTCGCCGGTGCGGCGCAGCAGCGCGTCGCCATCGCCATGGCCAAACTGGTCATTGATGGCCTTCAGGCCGTTCAGGTCCACCGCCACCACGCTGACCGGCCAAGGGCCCTTGCGGCCCAGGCGGGCCAGTTCGTCCTCGTAATAGGCACGGTTGTAGAGCTTGGTCAGCACGTCGTGCTTGCCCAGGAACTCCACATACGCCTCGGCCTTCTTGCGCGCAGTGATGTCGGTCAGCGACACCAGCACCTGGTCCCAGTCGGCCTCGCGGCCCGGGAACACCGACCACTGCATGAAGACGTCCACGGAACGGCCGTCCAGCGCGTAGTTGATGACCTCGCGCTGCTGCCAGAGCTTTTCGTGCCACAGGTCGATCAGCTGCTCGGCAAAGTGGATGCGCATGTCGTCGCGGAACACGTCTCCCAGGCGCGACAGCAGGATTTCCTTGCTGGGCGCGCCGAACATCGTCAGCGTCTGCTGGTTGACGTCGAGCACGCGGATTTCCTGCATGCAGCGCGAGACAAAATCGGGATGCACGTTCAGGAAGGTGCGGAAATCGGTGATGCCGGCCGCGCGCACTTCGTCCAGCAGCATCTTCACGGCGCTGAAGTCTTCCACCCACAGCGACACGGGCGAATGCTCGAACAGCCCCACCGCATATTGCTGGGCGCGGCGCAGGTCGCGCTCGGTGCGCACGCGGGCCGTGATGTCTTCGATCGACAGCAGCACGCGCGACCAGTCGGCCTCGTGGCCGGGCATGACCGTGGCTTCCAGGCGGATGTCGAGCCGTTCGCCGTCCAGCGTGTAGTTGACGGTCTGGCTGGAAAAGTGGTTGCCGCCGTCCCAGAGCTGGCCCAGTTCCTCCACGTGCTGGTCGAACATGTCGTCGCGGAACACGCTGTCGAGGTTGGCCACCAGGTCGGCCAGGTCGCTGGCGCGGAACAGGTCCAGCGTGCGCTGGTTCACGTCGAGCACGCGGATCAGCGCCGAGCAGCGCGCCACTTCGGCGGGGTTGTCGCGCAGGTGGCGACGCAGGTCGGTCACGCCATCGGCTCGCAGTTGTTCAAACGCCCGGCGCACCGCGCTGAAGTCTTCCAGCCAGAGCGACACGGGCGCCAGCTGGAACAGGGTTTGATAGTCGTTGTCGAGCCGCGAGGCGGCGGTTGCGTGCCCCAAGTTGTTCTCCCTTTTTGTGATGGATGGCGTACCGCGCACTAGCATAGGCGAGCGCGCACCGCTTGTGGGGAGAAATCTAAAGAAACGGCGATGTATCCGATGTGGATGTGGCTGGCGCGCGCCAGGCGCCGGCGGCTGCCGCCCAGCCAGTCGGCCACCCAGGCTGTCAGCCCGCCAGCCGGCGCGCCGCCGCGGCCACGGTGTCGAGCGCGCGCTCCAGTTCCGGCGTGCGCAGGTTGCCGCAGTTCAGCCGCAGAAAATGGTTGAAGCGGTTCGAATTGGAGAACATGGCGCCCGGCATCACGCGGATACCGTCGCCGATCACCTGCTCGAATACGGCCTCGGACGACACGCCGCCCGGCATTTCCACCCACAGGTGCAGGCCGCCACGCGGCAGCGTGAGCCGCGTGCCGGCCGGAAAGGTGGTGGCTACCCGCTGCGCCATCCATTCGCGCTGCACGCGCAGTTGCGTGCGCAGCCGCCGCAGGTGGCGGTCGAACGCGCCGGTGCCCATGTACTCGGCCACCGCGATCTGCGTCAGCATCTCGTTGGGCCGCGACAGGCCGAATTTCAGCATTTCCACGCGCGCCTGCCACTTGCCGGCCGTGATCCAGCCCAGCCGCATGCCGGGGGCCAGCACCTTGTGCAGCGACGCGCAGTGGATCACCGTGCCGGTGGTGTCCCACGCCTTGGCCGCTGGCAGCGGGGCATCGTCGTCGAACGTGGCCGAACAGCAGTCGTCCTCGATCATGGCGATGCCGCGCGCGGCGCACCACGCCACCAGCCGCTGCTTGTGCGCGTCGGGCATGACGCAGCCGAGCGGATTCTGCAGGTTCGGCACCACGCAAACGGCCTTGATGTTGGCATAGGTCTGGGCGGCCAGTTCCAGCGCCTCGAGCGAGATGCCGGTCTGGGGGCTGCACGGGATCTCCAGCGCGCGCATGCCCAGGCTTTCCAGGATCTGCAATAGACCGTAATAGGTGGGCGATTCCACGGCGATCACGTCGCCGGGGCCGGCCACCGCGCGCAGGGCCAGCGTCAGCGCCTCGGTGGCGCCGTGCGTGACTACGATTTCCTCTGGCGAGACGTTGATGCGCGACCGCAGCGCGTGACGGGCCAGCGCCGCCCGGAAGGCCGGATGCCCATCGGAATCGACCGATGTGCCGAACAGTTCCGGGTAGCGGCGCAGGGCCCGCGTGGCCGCGTTGCGCAGCGCATCGGTCGGGTACAGCTCGGGCGCCCCGCAGGCGCCGCCCAGGTTGATCCGGTGATGCTTGCTGCGGGCCAGGATGGCAGAAATGCGCTGGTGGATGCCGACGTACTGCGCCGGATCGGGCAGGCCGGGCACCGGCTCCTCGATAGGCGCCAGGGCCGGTTGCGCCGGCGCGCAGACGAAGTAGCCCGACCGGGGCCGCGCTTCGAGCAGGCCGGCCGCCTCCAGTTCGCGGCATGCCTGCAGCGCGGTGGACAGGCTGACCGCGTGCAGCCCCATCAGCGCCCGCACCGACGGCATGCGATCGCCCGGCACCAGCGTGCCCGCCGAGATCGCCTGGCGATAGTGGCCCGCCAGCTGCTGGTAGAGCGGGCCGGATGCGTGCGGCGGGACGGGGCGGACAGCGGAGGCTGGCGCGATGGCAGGGGCAACGATGGACATGGCGGCATCTTCGCGCGGGCGCGACGGTTGGAACAGATACAGATGGTACGCCGCTGTATCGTAACAGCGCCAAAGTTTTGCATCTGTTCTGGTCGAGGGGGCGGACGCTTGTGCCTGTTGGCCCGGCAGGCGCGCCGATACGCTGGTGGCACGTTCTTCATTTGCCAAGGAGTGCCGCCATGTCATCCCCCGAGACGATTTCCGGAGACGTCCAGACCCTCTTCCTGGCTGCCGGCCAGTGCCTGAGCCTGCACCTGAAGGCCGGCGCGGTGGTGCATGTCCAGCAAGGCCGGGTGGCCATGGCGGGCGCGCCGCGCTGGCTGGCCGAACAGGTGTGCCGGGTGCCCCGGCATCTGTGCCCCGGCGGTGTCTGTGTGACGGATGCGGCAGGTTGGCACCAACTGGTGGCGCAGGGGCCGGTGCAGTTGCGGATCATGACGCCGGCGCCGCGCCCGGGCCTATGGTCGCTGCTAAAATCGCGGCTCGGCCGTTCTGGCCTCCTGCTGGGTAACGCCCGGCCACCAGACATCCAGGCCGCAGAAGAATCGGTACCCCATGCTACGTCTCAGTGAAGTCAAACTGCCGCTCGACCACGTCGAGAGCGACCTCGAGGCTGCCGTGCGCAGCCATCTGGCCCAGATCGGTGTCAAGGGCGACGGCCTTGTCGGATTCACGGTGTTCCGCCGTGCGCACGATGCCCGCAAGCGCGACGATATCAAGCTGACCTACATCATCGACATCGAGGTCAAGGACGAGGCCGCCGCCGTCAAGCGCATGCAGCGCAAACCGAACTGGAGCGTCACGCCGGACATGGCGTATCACTTCGTGGCCAGGGCGCCCGAAGGCGGCCCGAAGTCGCGTCCGGTGGTGATCGGCCTGGGGCCGTGCGGGCTGCTGGCCGGACTGCTGCTGGCGCAGATGGGCTATCGCCCGATCATCCTGGAACGCGGCAAGGAAGTGCGCGAACGCACCAAGGACACCTTCGGCCTGTGGCGCAAGAGCGTGCTGAATCCGGAGTCGAACGTGCAGTTCGGCGAGGGCGGCGCCGGCACGTTTTCCGACGGCAAGCTGTACAGCCAGATCAAGGACCCGAAGCACTACGGCCGGAAGGTGCTGCAGGAATTCGTGCGTGCCGGTGCGCCCGAGGACATCCTCTACAAGGCGCGGCCCCACATCGGCACGTTCCGGCTGGTGAGCATGGTCGAGAAGATGCGCGCCGAGATGCTGGAACTGGGCGCGGAAATCCGCTTCGAGACGCGCGTGGACGATATCGACATCGACAACGGCCAGGTGCGCGGGCTCAAGCTGTCCAACGGCGACTACCTGCCGTGCGACCACGTGATCCTGGCCGTGGGCCACAGCGCACGCGACACGTTCCACATGCTGCATGACCGGGGCGTGTTCATGGAAGCCAAGCCGTTCTCGCTGGGATTCCGCATCGAACACCCGCAGGGCCTGATCAACCGCAGCCGCTTCGGCAAGTTCGCGGGCAACAAGCTGCTGGGCGCGGCCGACTACAAGGTGGTGCATCACGCCAGCAACGGCCGTGCCGTGTACAGCTTCTGCATGTGCCCGGGCGGCACCGTGGTGGCCGCGGCGTCCGAGCCGGGGCGCCTGGTGACCAACGGCATGAGCCAGTATTACCGCGCCGAGCGCAACGCCAACGCCGGCATCGTGGTGGGGATCACGCCCGAGCAGGATTTCCCGGGCGGCCCGCTGGCTGGCATCGCATTTCAGCGAAAGTGGGAAGAGCGCGCGTTCGCGCTGGGCGGTGGCGACTACCGCGCGCCGGGCCAGCTGGTGGGCGACTTCATTGCCGGGCGTGCGTCCACGGCGCTGGGATCGGTCGAGCCGTCGTACAAGCCGGGCGTGACGCCCACGGACCTGAGCACGTCGCTGCCGGACTACGTCATCGACGCGATCCGCGAGGCGCTGCCCGAGCTGGACAAGAAAATTGCCGGGTTTGCCATGCACGATGCGGTGCTGACGGGCGTGGAGACGCGTACGTCGTCGCCGCTGCGCATCCGGCGCAATCGCGACGACTACCAGAGCATCAACGTGCGCGGCCTGTATCCGGCCGGCGAGGGCGCCGGCTATGCGGGCGGCATCTATTCGGCGGCCATCGACGGCATCGAAGTGGCCGAGGCCGTGGCGCTGCACATCGAGAACGGACAGTGACGATGCCCGGGCAGGCCGTCGGCCCCGAAGACGAGCGCGTCGTCGCCGACGTGCGCCACTGGCTCACGCGTGCCGTGATCGGCCTGAACCTGTGCCCGTTCGCCAAGAGCGTGCATGTGAAGGGGCAGGTGCGGTATGTGGTCAGCCAGGCCACGCGCGACGAGGACGTGCTGGACGACCTGGAGCGCGAACTGCGGGCGCTGGCCGAGGCCGATCCGGAGCAGGTGGATACCACGCTGCTGATCGTGCCGCACGCGCTGGCCGATTTCCTGGCCTACAACGACTTCCTGTATTTCGCGGACCGGCTGCTCGGCAGCCTCCGGCTGGAAGGCACGCTGCAGATCGCGAGCTTTCACCCGCAATACCAGTTCGAGGGCACCGCGCCGGACGATATCGAGAACTACACGAACCGGGCGCCGTATCCCATTCTGCATCTGCTGCGCGAGGACAGCATCGCCCGCGCGGCGGAGGCTTTCCCGGAGGCCGAGGACATCTACGAGCGCAACATGGAAACCCTGCGCCAGCTTGGCCACGCGGGGTGGCTCAAGTGGATGGCGGGCCAGAGCGATCTCTGAGCGGGCAATCGTCGCGGCGTTGCGCGCGCCCGCTTACTCCGACGTGGCGGGCGTGGCGGACGTGTCGGGGGTGAAGAATCGGTCGCTCAGTTCCTCCAGCCCGACGGACTCCAGCACCTGCTGCAGCCGCTCGGCCGGCCGGCGGCGCGGCAGGTCCTTGTACTGGGCAATGATCAGTTCGTTCTTCATCGAGTGTTCCCAGCCCACCAGCTCCGTCACGCTGACCTGGTAGCCGTGCGCTTCCAGCTGCAGACAGCGCAGCACGTTGGTCAGCTGGCTGCCGAATTCGCGCGTGTGCAGCGGGTGGCGCCAGATTTCCGTCATCGGATTGCCCGCAAGCAGCCGGCCCTTGTGCTTGCGCAGCACCGCTGCCACTTCAGCCTGGCAACACGGCACCAGCACGATATGCTGCGCGCGCTTGGCCAGCGCGAAGCGGATGGCATCGTCGGTGGCGGTATTGCATGCGTGCAGCGCCGTGACGACGTCGACCGTCTCCGGTAGCGCCGGCGATGTGATCGAATCGGCCACGGACAGGTTCAGGAACGACATGCCCGGGAAGCCAAGGCGTCTGGCCAGCTCGGTCGAACTGGTGACCAGCTCCTCGCGCGTCTCGATGCCGTAGATATGCGAGCTGTCTTTCAGATCCTTGAAGAACAGGTCGTAAAGGATGAAGCCCAGGTAAGACTTGCCGGCGCCGTGGTCCACCAGCGACACGGCGCCTTTGGCGTCCTTTACCTCGCGCAGCAGGGGCTCGATGAACTGGAACAGGTGGTAGACCTGCTTGAGCTTGCGGCGGCTGTCCTGGTTCATCTTGCCGTCGCGCGTCAGGATATGGAGTTCCTTGAGCAGCTCGATGGACTGGCCGGGACGGACTTCGTGGGTGCTGGACATCGGGGGAACTGGGGCTGTGGAGGCTGCGGAAAGGCCGACAGTTTACCGAAAACACCGTCGAAACACCCGCACCCCACTTTTGTGGGCTAAAGCTCACTCGCGCGCCTGCCGTTAAACCTTCGATCACGACAAGCAGAGTTGGCGCAGGTACGGCCGTCCAAGCGGAAGGACCCGGGGCACGAAACCCAGCCGGCATGGCGCCATGCAGAACGAGAAAGCGGGGAGCCATGAACGCGGACGTGGGATTACGCCTGGAACTCAACCAGCCGGGCGATCAGGTGAGGGCCTGCTTTACGCCGGAACCGGGCCGGCTGCCGCCCGACCGGGCGGCGCTGGAAGCATCGCTGGCCGAGCACGGCTGGCAGGGGGCGCGCCTGGACCAGGCGGCCGTGACCGGCTTTCTGACCCAGTGCCAGCTGACCGACCGCGAAATCGACGCGGTGATCGGCACGGTGCTCGATGGCGCGTTCGAACTGGAGATCTCCGCCGACAAGCTGCAGCTCCTGCTGACGCTGATGCCGCCCGAAGGCGGCCGCAGCATCGAGGAAAGTGATATCGCCGCCGCTGCGGCATCGATGGGCGTGGTGGCGCTGCTGGATTCCGCAGCCATTGGCGTGGCGCTGGAGGCCGGCAGTTGCGAAGGCCGCGAGATCGCACGCGGCGTGGCGCCCGTGCAGGGCGAAATGGCGCGCTTCGACAGCCTGGTGCAGCAGAAACGACCGGCACAGGCCGACAACGAGGACGAGCGCGTCGATCTGCGCGACCTTGGCAACCTGCTGCTGGTGAATCCCGGCACGGCGCTGATGCGTCGCACCCCGGCCAGGTCCGGCAAGGACGGCATGGACGTGCTGGGCAAGCCCATTGCGGCCGAGCCCGTGGTGGACACGCCCTATGCGGCGGACCTGACCGGTGTGGCCGCCGACCCCAACGACCCGAACCTGCTGCTGGCGGTCATCGCCGGATCGCCGCGCGTGCTGCCCAATGGCGTGATCGTCAGCCCGGTGGTGGATGTGGATGCGGTGGACCTGCATTCGGGCAACGTCAATTTCGATGGCTCGCTGCGTGTGTCGGGCGATATCCGCACCGGCATGTCGGTGCGTGTCACGGGCGACGTGGTGGTGCAGGGCACGATCGAGGCGGCCCATGTGGAAGCCGGGGGCGACGTGATCGTCAAGGGCGGCATCATCGGCAAGGCCGACTCTGCTCATGGCGGCGACCCCAACGAGGTGGCCAGCGTGCGTACCAGGGGTGCGGTGCACGCGCGCTATATCCAGAATGCGATCGTCGAGGCCGCGACCGAGGTCGTGGTCGAAAGCGGCATCCGCCAGAGCGATGTGTCGGCGGGCCAGCGCGTGGTGGTGGGCACGCCCACGTCCCAGGGCAGCATCAGCGGCGGCCGCACGCGCGCGCTGCAGTCCGTCAGCGTGGCCACGCTGGGCGCCCCGGCAGGATCTGCCACCGCCGTGCAGGTTGGCCTGAACCCGTTTGCGGACCAGCAGAAGGGCGAACTGGAAGCGCGCCGCCGCAAGGTGCTGGACGACCAGGCCAAGCTGCAGCAGCTGGTGGCCTTCTTTGCCAAGAATCCCGAGCGCGCGCAGGGCGACGTCCGCGAGAAGGCACGCGCCACGATGTACAAGATCAACCGCGACCTGTTCGAACTCGATGCCGACATCGCCAGGCTGGCCGAGCAGATCAAGCCGTCGGACGACGCCGTGATCGCCGTGGGCCGCCGCATCCATGGCGGCGTGACCCTGCAGGTGGGACACAAGGTGCTGAAGGTCATGGAAGACAAGACCGGCGGCCAGGTGCGGGTCATCGAAGACCGGATCACGGTGACCTGATCCTGCGGAAAGCGGGCCGGTTGCCGAGGGCTGGCCGCCGGTTCGGCATTGCGGTCCGGGGGCCGGATATGACGGGTGTCGTTACGGTGAGGCGTGACACGTTACGTTGCCCGTAACATCGTGGCGCCATCACACAGGGCGCCTTGAATGCCGTGCGATGGCGCGCACTGCCGCCGAATCCTTGCCGCGCGTAGCATTTCAGCCAATTTTGCAGTTGCACGTGCGGCGCCGTGACGGACAGATATTGTCTGGCACGCCGTTTGCTCGGTCTCCCATATCAAAACTAGACACCGGGGGAAACGCAACATGACCGCACTCGTGATCGAAGACCAGCCGCTGGTACGTCTGGGCATGCAGGGATTGCTGGAACGGATACCGGGCGTCGGCGCCGTGCGGGCCCTGGACCCGGCCGGCATCCTGGCGCTGGAGTCAGGCCTGGAGACGTCCATCGTGGTCTATGGCATGTCCGGCGACAGCAGCGACAACTGGTACCTGCTGCGCCAGCTGCATCAGGCGCTGCCCCACGCGCGCATCCTGCTCCTGTCCGACAACATGTGGCTGCGCGTGCCCGCATCGCTGGAAACGTGCGGCGTTGTGGAGCACCTGCCCAAGTCGGCGTCGATCGAGCGCATGGAAGCAGTAGTGTTGCAGATGCTGGGCTGCGATGGATTCCTGCCGATGCGCGGCAGCCTTCGTGACGCATGGCAACCGGCCTACCATCCGCGCGTGGCGTCGTAACAGGCCGGCAGCGTCGCTCGAAATGTTATTGAGACGAATCCGATTTCACTGACGCCCCGGTTTTTCGTGGCGTTTCGTGCCTAGAATTTCGGTCATCCAATCCGGATAGCCAGCGACAAGGAGGACGCGATGACGGGAATGGTGAGGGACGCAGCGGTGGCTGCAAGAGCGGATGTGGATGCGGCCGGCACCGTGACGCGGTCGTCCGCATTGTCTTACCTGCATGGTGACGCGCCGCGCGAACCCCGGCGCGGCAATCCGCGCGACGCGGCGGCGCTGGAGGCATTGCATCTCGATGCCGCGGATGCACTGCTGCGCCGACACGGGCGCGCGCTGTCGGATTGTCAGGTATCGCGCGAATGCGCCGGCCTGGACGCGGAAGACGATGCGGTGCTCTACGTGGTGCAAGTGGGGGAGGGCATTGATACCTACACGCTGAACGAGACACTGACCGCGCTGCAACTGGCGCGCGGCCTTACGCCTTCCGCGCAACTCGACGTCGTATTTCAGCCATAAGTGTGGTGGCGGGCGACATGCTCCGGTGCGCGGGTGTCATCGCCGAAGCCGCGCATGGCGAAGCCAATTTCCGGTCGGCCATCAGCCGCTGCTACTTCGCGGCCTATCACGCTGCCTATGCATGGCATTGCGCGTTGCCTGCGCCGGGTAGCGGCGGCTTCCGCAAGACTGGCAAGCACGAGACGCTGGTCAATCAGCTATACCATCCGGGTGTGCGCCGTGAGCACCCGGGCTATTGGCGATCGATCGCCTTGGCGCGGATGCTTAATCGCGGCAGGCTGCTGCGCCTGCAGGCGGACTACCGGATCGAATCCAATGTGGATCGTGAGCAGATGATGGGGGCTGTGGCCAACGCGTCGATGATCGTCAGGCAGTGCGGCGGGTGACGGCGGCGCGGCAAGCCCCAAAGCGAAAGCCAAAGCAAAAAGGGCAACCCGAATGGGTTGCCCTTCCTACTTCAAGTGATGGTGCCGGAGATAGGAGTCGAACCTACGACCTTCGCATTACGAATGCGCTGCTCTACCAACTGAGCTACACCGGCGAATCCTGACTTGTAAAACCTGTTCCTATCGCTGCGATTCGCGCTGTTGCTGCGTTTGCGTCGAATCGGATAGAGCCAGCGATAATATCAGCGACTCCCGGGTTTGTGAAGCCCCTTGTGCAGGTTTTTTATCGAATCCTGCCAGCGGGGGCTGCCCGGTACGCCGCTGTCGCAGCCGGCAGTGCGCGGCGACAACAGGCGCAAGGATCGCACAGGCGCGGCCGATGGCTTGGCGCAAAAAAGGGGCGAAGCTGCCCCCTGTTCCCGATTGACCCGGCACCCGGCGGCGACCGGCGGCGACCGGGCGATCAGAACTTGTGGCGCAGGCCGGCCATCACGCCCACGCGGCTGCCGTGGCCGTAGAACGGCGTCTGGAACGTCGGCTGCGCGCCCAGCGTGCGCCACGCGTCGGTCAGCGACGTGTAGTCGGCTTCCAGGTAGACGTCGGTGCGCTTGCTGAACGCGTAGTCGAGCATCATCGCGCCGGTGAAGCGGTTGCCCGAATCGCCGGCATGCTTGAGGTGGTCGTAGGTGCCGAGGGCGATCAGCGACCATGCCGGATTGAACTGGTACTTGGCGCCCAGGTAGCCGGCCTGGTTCTTGTAGCCGGCGTTGTCGACGTTGCTGTTCGTGTAGCCAAGATAGATCGTGGCCGGACCTGCGGTGTAGGTGCCGCCGAGCGTCCAGACCTTCTGGTCGCTGTTCGGCACGGTCACGCCGTAGTAGCTCGTGGTGTCCTTCATGATCTGGTAGCCGCCGGCCACCATGAACGGACCCGTCGCGTACGTCAGGCTGCCGCCTGTCGACGACGACCGCGCCACGCTGCCCGGTTGCTCGCCGAAGGCGTGCTGGGCTGCAATCGTAAAGCCGCCAAATTTTCCGGCGTACTTGACCATGTTGTCCTGACGGACGCCGCCGGTGTAGTTGCCGCCCTGGAAGCCAACGATGGCAAGGTTGGCCAGCGCCATGGCGTCGTAGCTGGCGATGACCTCGTGGATCACCGTGAATTGCCGACCCAGCGTGATGGTGCCGAAGTCGCCCTGCATGCCGACATAAGCCTTGCGGCCGAACAGGCGGTTGCCTTGCAGGCTCTGCCCGGCATCGGGCGAGAAGCCCGATTCCAGCACGAACAGCGCCTGGTAGCCGCGCCCCAGGTCTTCCACGCCGTAGAGGCCCCAGCGGCTGCCGGTCAGCACGCCATCGGTCATCTGCACCTTGCCGTTGCCGGCAGCACTTTCGTTCGAGGTGTAGCGGATCGTGGTGTCGACGATGCCGTAAAGCGTGACGTTCGACTGGGCCTGGGCCGGTGATGCGGCACCGATGGCGGCTAGGGCTGCTGTCGTGACGAAGGGCGCAAGGGCTCGCTTCATGATGTGTGTCTCCATCCTGGCTATTGATTTCGTTTTTGCTGCGGAAGAGCCGGTGCCAAATGCTTGTTCGACTTCTGGCCGAAGTGGATCGGCTCGTGCATTGCCCTCACCGGCTGGCATGGGAGGCGCGCAGGGAAGTCACGCGCCGGGCGCCGGGACAGGCAGTCCAGATCGATTGGGAAAGGCAATCGGTGATCTGATGTCCTATGACATCGTACCTTACAGAAAAATAACGAAGCAAGACATACGACCAGACATTGGGTGGATCAGCAACACTGGCGCGCCATATCAAATACCCGTTCAATCGGTTGCAATGGGGGTGCAGTCCAGATTTATGTATTGGCTTAATTTGCATTGCAGCAAATCGCTGTCCGTTTCACGCAAGTTATTCACGTTCAACGGGAAAGCGTTTGCTATAGCCGCACGAGGCAAATCCGGCGGGGCGATATTGATGCGCTGAAAAACTGGTTTTCACACGTTTGCGTGAAAAGAACCCGCACAGCAGCAATTAACGTCTGCATGTATGGAGCTTAAAACTTCTAGGGATTTTACCGAGACGATATTACCTTGACCCCAATCGGGCAGACGATTAGATTCCAGTTGCGTTGTATGACGACAGATCAATAACACCCTAATCAGTCATTGGCGCGCGTTGAGTTGGATCCCGCGCACCTGTGCCGCCCGACACCATGTCTCAGACCTCCAAAGACCCGCTCGACGGCGTCACCACCCGTTGCCATCGCCTTCTGCTGACCGGCGCCGCTGGAAATCTCGGAAAAGTTCTACGTGATCGGCTCAAGCGTTATGCCGATGTGGTGCGCGTGTCCGATATCGCCAGCCTGGGCGACGCCCGCGAGCAGGAAGAGGTGGTGACGTGCGACCTCTCGGACTCCAAGGCTGTGCATGCGCTGGTGGAAGGCGTCGATGCGATCGTCCACCTTGGCGGGGTGTCGGTGGAGCGGCCGTTCGAGGAAATCCTGCCCGCCAACATCCAGGGCACGTACAACCTCTACGAAGCGGCACGCCGCCACGGCGTGCGCCGCATCGTGTTTGCCAGTTCGAATCACGTCATCGGCTACTACAGGCAGGGCGAAGTGCTCGATGCCGATACGCCGCCCAGGCCCGATGGCTACTACGGTGTCAGCAAGGCGTTCGGCGAGCAGCTGGGCAGCTTCTACAGCGACCGCTACGGCATCGACACCGTGGCGTTGCGCATCGGTTCGTCGTTCCCCGAGGCCAAGGATCGCCGCATGATGGTGACGTGGCTGGGCTACGACGACCTGGAACAGCTGATCAAGCGCGCCATCTTCGTGCCGAAGGTTGGCTTCCTGATCGTCTATGGCGCTTCGGCCAATCGCGACAGCTGGTGGGACAACAGCAAGGCCGCGCGTCTGGGATTCAAGCCCGTGGAGTCTTCCGAGCAGTTCCGCGCCAAGGTGGAATCGGTGCCGCCGCTGCCGGCCGACGATCCGGCCGGTTGGTACCAGGGCGGGGCCTTCGTCAAGGCCGGCCCGTTCGGCGACTGAGGGGGCCCGCACGCGATGACCGACACCTTTGAGCGGATTGGCGACATGCGCTGCGGCGTGGGCGAAAGCCCCGTCTGGCATGCATCGGAAGCCGCCCTGTACTGGACCGATATCCCGAATCGCTCGCTGTGGCGCTTCGATCCGGCCAGCGGCCGCATCGACCAGTGGGCCGTGCCCGAGATGGCCGGCTGCATGGCCATGACCGCCGACGGCGGCTGGCTGCTGGCGATGGAGACCGGCATTTTCCGGATGGGCCGGCTGGTGGCGGGGCAGCCTGCACCCGAGGCCCGGCGCGTGGCAGCCGTGGCGCATGCGCGTGAGGGCATGCGGTTCAACGATGGCCGTTGCGACCGGCAGGGCCGCTTCTGGGCCGGCACGATGGTGATGGACATGTCGCTGGCCGCCACCGACGGCAAGCTGTATCGCTTCGACGCCCGCACCGGCGCGCTGGACGTGATCCGCGACGAGATGATCACGCCGAACGGCCTGGCCTTCAGCCCTGATGGCCGCACGATGTACGTGTCGGATTCGCATCCGGCCCGGCAGGCCGTGTGGGCCTATGACTACGACATCGACACCGGCGCGCCGTCCAACGGCCGGGTGTTCATCGACATGAACCGCTACCCCGGACGGCCCGATGGCGCGGCTGTCGATGCCGATGGCTGCTACTGGATCTGCGGCAACGATGCCGGGCAGGTGCATCGCTTCACGCCCGATGGCCGGCTGGACCGCAGCCTGGCGGTGCCGTTCGCCAAGCCCGCCATGTGTGCGTTCGGCGGCAGCGGCCTCGATACGCTCTATGTGACGTCGATCCGCACCGATGACACCGATCCGCTGTCCGGCGCGGTGGTGGCGCTGCGCCCTGGCGTGCTCGGCACGCCCGAGCCCGTGCTGCGTGACGGCTCCTGATCCGAAGACGGCGCGTCGAGCCGGGCGGGCCGGGCAATGTGTTGACTTGAACGACAAATAACTGATAACGCTGGAGGCAAGACACATGTTTCAAAAACACTTCGCACGTACCCGCCTGGGTACCCTGATGGCCGCACTTGCGACAGCCGTGGCGTTGCCGGTCGGGGCGCACGCCGCGGATTTCCGCTCCGCCGACATTCACCCCGACGACTACCCGACCGTGCAGGCCGTGCGCTACATGGGCGACCTGCTCAAGCAGCGATCGAACGGCAAGATGTCGATCAAGGTCTTCGCGCAGGGCGCGCTGGGCAGCGAGAAGGACGCCATCGAACAGACCAAGATTGGCGCGCTGGCGATGGTGCGCGTGAACTCGGCCGCGATGAACAACATCTGCGAAGCCACCATCGTGCCGACGATGCCGTTCCTGTTCCGGTCCACCGACCACATGCGCCACGTGCTGGACGGCCCGGTCGGCGAAGACATCCTGAAGTCGTGCGAAAAGAACGGCTTTATCGGGCTGGCCTGGTACGACAGCGGCTCGCGCTCGATGTACACCACCAAGCGCCCCATCAAGACCCTGGCCGACGCCAAGGGCATGAAGATCCGCGTGCAGCAGTCGGACCTCTGGGTGTCGCTGCTCGAAGCCATGCATGCCAATG
Source organism: Cupriavidus sp. 86D6 (assembly GCF_057815095.1). NCBI lineage: Bacteria > Pseudomonadati > Pseudomonadota > Betaproteobacteria > Burkholderiales > Burkholderiaceae > Cupriavidus > Cupriavidus sp. 86D6. The sequence continues at coordinate 553,531 of NZ_JBYPSB010000002.1, forward strand.
CCACGCCGATGCCGTGGGGCGAGGTCTACACCGCGCTGAAGACCGGTCTGGTCGATGGCGCCGAGAACAACTGGCCCAGCTACGAAAGCTCGCGCCAGTTCGAAGTGGCCAAGTATTACTCGCTGACCGAGCACTCGATGGCGCCTGAAATGCTGATGTTCTCGAAGGTCGCCTGGGATCGCCTGTCGAAGGAAGACCAGGCCATGGTGCGCCAGGCCGCCAAGGATTCGGTGCCTTACATGCGCAAGCTGTGGGACGAGCGCGAGCAGAAGTCGCGCAAGCTCGTCGAGGCTTCGGGCGTGCAGATCATCCAGGTGGACAAGGCCTCGTTCCAGGCCGCGATGAAGCCCGTGTACGACCGCTTCATCACCAGCGCGCAGATGAAGGACCTGGTGCGCCGCACGCAGGAAACGAAGTAGACCGCCGACCTCAGGTTGCAGGGAGTCCATCATGCTTTCGCCATCTCCCACGCCGGCCACGCCGGCGGATGGCGTGCGCGAGCCCGCCGCTGACGCGGGCGCCGTGCGCGCCCCTGTTTACACCCGGTTCTGCGCCGCCCTGGCCCGTGCCTGCCTGGGCCTGGGCGTGTTCGGCCTGCTGCTGCTCGTGGTCGCCGTCCTGTACCAGGTCTTCGGCCGCTACGTGCTCAACGACACGCCCACCTGGGCCGAATCCATCGCCATGCTGCTGGTGCTGTATGTGACGATGCTGGGCACCGCCGTGGGCGTGCGCGATGCCGGCCACATCGGCCTGGAATCGCTGCTGGTCCTGCTGCCCGATCGGCTGCGCACCAGGCTGGAGATCCTGATCCATGTGCTGGTGGGCGTGTTCGGTGCCGTCATGGCCTACAACTGCGCGTTCCTGGCGCATTCGGTGGCGGACTACAAGCTGCCGACGCTGGGCATTTCCGAAGGCTGGCGCTATCTGCCGCCGGTCATTGCCGGCACGCTGATCGTGCTGTTTTCGATCGAACACATCATTGCAGTGCTGAAAGGCACGGAAGTGGAGCCGGCATGGCACTGATCATTCTTACCGTCTGCTTCTTCGGCTTCCTGATCCTGGGGGTGCCGGTGGCATTCGCCATCGGCCTGTCGGCCGTGGCCACCATCCTCTACGAAGGCCTGCCGCTGGCGGTGGTGTTCCAGCAGATGACCTCGGGCATGAACGCGTTCTCGTTCCTGGCCATCCCGTTCTTCATCTTCGCCGGCGAGCTGATGCTGTACGGCGGCATTGCCGACCGCATCGTCAACTTCGCCAAGTCGATGGCCGGCCATGTGCGCGGCGGCCTGGGCATGTCCAACGTGGTGGCCTGCACGCTGTTCGGCGGGGTGTCCGGGTCGCCGGTGGCCGACGTGTCGGCCATGGGCGCGGTGATGATCCCGATGATGAAGCGCGAGGGCTATCACGCCGACTACGCCGTCAACGTGACCACCCACGCGGCGCTGGTGGGCGCGCTGATGCCGACCAGCCACAACATGATCATCTACACGCTGGCCGCGGGCGGCAAGGTGTCGATTGCCGCGCTGATCCTGGCGGGCGTGCTGCCGGCGCTGATCCTGACGATCTGCAACCTGGCCGCCGCGTACTTCGTGGCGCGCAGCCGCGGCTATCCGTCCGGCAAGTTCCCGGGCTGGGAGATCGTGGGGCATTCGCTGGCCGCCGCGCTGCCGGGCCTGTTCGTGGTGGTGCTGATCCTGGCCGGCATCCTGTCGGGCGTGTTCACGGCCACGGAATCGGCCGCGGTTGCCGTGCTGTATGCGCTGACGCTGACCGTGTTCCTGTACCGCTCGCTGACGAAGGAACAGTTCGTCAAGGCCGCGGCCAAGGCGGTGAAGACCACCGGCGTGGTGCTGCTGCTGATTGGCATTTCGGCCACGTTCGGGTACATGATCAGCCTCTACGGCGTGGCGGAACTGACCGGCCAGTTCCTGAGTTCGGTGTCCACCAGCCCATGGGTGATCTTCCTGATGGTGAACCTGATGCTGTTCGTCCTGGGCACGTTCCTGGACATGGCGGCCACCATCCTGATCTGTACGCCGATCTTCCTGCCGATCTGCATGCACTACGGCATGAGCCCGGTGCAGTTCGGCATGCTGATGCTGATCAACTGCGCGCTGGGGCTCAACACGCCGCCCGTGGGCACCACGCAGTTCGTGGGTTGTGCGATCGGCGGGGTGTCGGTGGGGCAGGTCATGCGCACGATCTGGCCGTTTTACGGTGCGCTGGTGGCTGCGCTGCTGCTGGTGACCTATGTGCCGGCGTTCTCGCTATGGCTGCCCGACGTGCTGCTGAAGTAGGCGGTGTTTCCCCACTCCTGCGCGCAGGAGTGGGGCGTCGAGACGTTGAGGACTGACATGCCCTGGCTTGCACCTGGCCCCCTTCATACGCTGCACGCGGGCGCGCATACGCTGACGGTGGCGCCCGCCGCCGGCGGGCGCATGGCAACATTCAGTACCGCGCGGGCCGACGGCCATGTCATCGACTGGCTGGCGCCCATGCCCTGGCAGGCGCTGGAACAAGGCTTTGACGGGTTCCAGTGGCCCAAGGCCGGCAGCTATCCGTTGCTGCCGTTCTCGAACCGCATTCGTGAGGGCCGTTTCCGCTGGGACGGGCGCGATATCGATCTGCCCGCGCATCCGGGGCAGGCCCATGCGATGCACGGGTTCGGTCATGCGCGCCCCTGGACCGTCGTCGAACAGGGTCGCGACCGCATCGTCATGGCGCTGGTACATGCGCCAGCGGGCGGTGACTGGCCCTGGGCGCTCACTGCCTGCCAGACGTTGCGGCTGACCGAAGATGGCCTCGATGCCGAGCTGGCCATCCGTAATGATGGCGAAACGGCTATGCCGGTGGGCGGCGGCTTTCACCCGTTCTTCGCGCGCTTGCCCGGCATGCGGCTGCAGTTCGATGCCATGCATAGGTGGCCGGCGGATGCCGGTGGCGTGGCCACAGGGCGTACCGTGGTGGGGAATCGCGAACGGTTCCTGCGCGAGCGCCACCTGCCCGATGCCGATCTGAGCGTCTATTACAGTGGCTGGAGGCGTGCGGCGACGCTGAAGCGGCCCGATGGCGCCGCGCTGACGCTGCGCGCCGGCGATGGGCTCGATCACCTGGTGCTGCACGCACCGGGCGGCTGCGATTTCGTATGCGTGGAGCCGGTGTCGCACGTGGCAGATGCGGTCAACCTGTCAGCGCGTGGCTGGGAGGGCACGGGGCTACGTCGCCTGGCGCCGGGCGACACGGTCGCATGGCGCATGCAGTGGCAGGTTGCTCTCTGACCGCCGCCGGAAGCCAGGGGCAGAGGGGTGCGGAAAAGCAAAAGACAAACAGGGCGCCGGGGCGCCCAGTTTGCGTGGAAGTTTCCGCCGCGATGCGGCGGATCAGGCCTTGCTGGCCGCTTCCTGGTGGTAGCGCGTCACGCGCTCCACTTCGTTCTTCGAGCCCAGGATTACCGAAACGCGCTGGTGCAGCTTGGTCGGCGTCACGTCCAGGATGCGCTCGTGGCCGTTGGTGGCCGCGCCGCCGGCCTGCTCGACCAGGAACGCCATCGGGTTGGCTTCGTACATCAGGCGCAGCTTGCCCGGCTTCTCGGGCTCGCGCTTGTCCCACGGATACATGAAGATGCCGCCGCGCGTCAGGATGCGGTGCACATCGGCCACCATCGACGCGATCCAGCGCATGTTGAAGTTCTTGCCGCGCGGGCCATCCTCGCCGGCCAGGCATTCGTCGATGTACTGGCGCACCGGCGGTGCCCAGTGGCGCATGTTGGACATGTTGATCGCGAATTCCTTGGTGTCTTCCGGGATCTTCACGTCCGATTGCGTCAGCACGAAGCTGCCGGCCTCGCGGTCGAGCGTGAACATGTGCACGCCGTTGCCCACGGTCAGCACCAGCGTGGTCTGCGGGCCGTACACGGCATAGCCGGCCGCCACCTGGTGGGTGCCGGGCTGCATGAAATCGCTCTCGGTGACGGTCTCGCCCGGCTTGTGCATGTGCAGCACCGAGAAGATCGTGCCGATCGACACATTCACGTCAATGTTCGACGAGCCGTCTAGCGGATCGAACAGCAGCAGGTATTCGCCCTTCGGGTAGCGGTTCGGGATCTCGTAGAACGAATCCATTTCCTCGGATGCCATGGCCGCCAGGTGGCCGCCCCATTCGTTGGCGTCCAGCAGCACTTCGTTGGCGATCACGTCGAGCTTCTGCTGCGTTTCGCCCTGGACGTTGCCGGTGCCGGCCGAGCCCAGCACGCCGGCGAGGGCGCCCTTGCTGACGGCGTTGGAAATGGCCTTGCAGGCGCGCGCAACCACCTCGATCAGCAGCCGGAGTTCCGGCTGGATCGTGTTGTGCTTGCGCTGCTCCTCGACCAGATAGCGGGTGAGGCTGATGCGTGTCATGGTGGGTTCTCCTTGGATGGCCGCCATTCTACAGGGCCGGCGCTGCGAACAGGCCGTTTTCGGCCCGTCGAGCGCCTTCGCAGGCACATCAGCTTGCCAGCGCCTTGCCGACGATCTCGCGCACGTCGCGCGACAGCGTGGGCGCCGCCGCCACCCGTTCCAGCGCCGCGCGCATGCGGTCGCGCAGCGGGATCTCGTACTTTTGCCAGCGGTCCATCACCCGCGCCAGCCGAGCGGCCACCTGCGGGTTGATCGCGTCGAGCGCCAGCACCTGGTCGGCCCAGAACGCGTAGCCCGAGCCATCGGCGGCATGGAACTGGGCCGGATTGCCCGAGCAGAAGCTGAAGATCAGCGACCGTGCCCGGTTCGGGTTGCGCAGGTTGAAGGCCGGATGCTCCATCAGCGCACGCACCGTGTCGATCGTGCGCTTGCCGGCGTGCGGGCCCACCTCGCCGCGCTGCATGCCCTGCAGCGAGAACCACTTGTCGATGACCAGCGCGTCGTCCTCGAACCGCTCGTAGAAATCGGCCAGGGCGTGCTCGCGGCCCGGCGCGAAGCTGTTGACCAGCGCCGAGAGCGCGGCAAAGCGGTCGGTCATGTTGTCGCTCTGCTGGTAGTGCCGGTCGGCCAGCGCCTGCATGTCGGCGTCGCCGCTGTCGGCCAGGTAGCCCAGCGCCAGGTTGCGCAGTGCCCGCTTGGCCATGGACGCGGCATCGGGGCTGTAGTCGCCTGGCGTGGCATTGGCCTGGTACGCAGCCAGCCATTCGGCCTTGAGCGCGCGGGCCAGGCCTTCGCGCATGAACAGGCGGGCGCGATGGATCGCGGCCGGATCGGCCACGCCCATGCGCTCGGCCAGATAGGCTTCGGCCGGCAGCATCAGGGCTTGCTCGCGGAATGCGGGGTTCAGCGATCCATCGGTCAGCACGGTCCGGAAGGCCGCCACCAGCGCCGGATCCAGCTTCAGTTCGCGCTGGGCCTGCACGTCGCCCACCAGTTGCAGCAGGGCGCGCGTGGCCAGGCGCTGGCCGGCTTCCCAGCGGTTGAACGCGTCACTGTCGTGCGCCAGCAGGAAGGTCAACTCGGCATCGGAATATTCGTAGTCGACGATCACCGGGGCCGAAAAATTGCGCAGCAGCGACGGCAGCGGGGGCCTGGCGCCCTTGGGCAGGCCGACGAAGCGGAAGGTCTGCTCGGCCTGGGTGAAATCGAGCACGCGCGTGGTGCCGGCCGCCTGGGTTTCGCCGTCGAGCTGCAGCGGCAGGTCGTTGCCCTGGGCGTCGATCAGGCCCAGTGCGAACGGGATGTGAAACGGCTGCTTGTCCGGCGTGCCGGCCTTGGTTTCGATGCCCACCTTCGGGCAGCTCTGCGTCAGCGTCAGCGCCAGCGTGCCGGCGGCGCCATCCCATTGCGTCCGGGCGGTCACCACCGGTGTGCCGGCCTGGCTGTACCAGAGGCCGAACTGCGTGAGGTCGCGGCCGTTGGCGTCGGCCATGGCGGCGCGGAAGTCGTCGCAGGTCACGGCCTGGCCGTCATGGCGCTGGAAGTACAGGTCCATGCCGCGGCGGAAGCCGTCGCGACCCAGCAGGGTCTGATACATGCGCACGACCTCGGCGCCTTTCTCATAGACCGTGACCGTGTAGAAGTTGTTGATTTCCTCGTAGCTGTCGGGACGCACCGGATGGGCCATCGGGCCGGCATCCTCGGGGAACTGCACCTGGCGCAGCACGCGCACGTCCTCGATACGCTTGACCGCGCGGCCCGATTCCGAGCCCATCATGTCGGCCGAGAACTCCTGGTCGCGGAACACGGTCAGGCCTTCCTTGAGCGACAGCTGGAACCAGTCGCGGCAGGTCACGCGGTTGCCGGTCCAGTTGTGGAAGTATTCGTGCGCCACCACCGATTCGATATTGGCGAAATCCACGTCGGTGGCGGTCTGCGCATTGGCCAGCACGTACTTCGTGTTGAAGATGTTCAGACCCTTGTTCTCCATCGCGCCCATGTTGAAGTCGCTGACGGCGACGATCATGAAACGGTCGAGATCCAGTTCCAGGCCAAAGCGGCGCTCGTCCCAGCGGATCGAATGGATCAGCGAATCCATGGCGTGGCGCGTCTTGTCCAGGTCCTGGGGCTCCACCCAGACCTGCAGCAGCTTCTCCTTGCCCGACGCCGACACGATCTTCTCTTCGATGCGTTCGAGCTTGCCCGCCACCAGCGCAAACAGATAGGACGGCTTGCGGAACGGGTCTTCCCAGACGGCTTCGTGGCGGCCGTCCGGCAGGTCGGCCTGCGACAGCAGGTTGCCGTTGGACAGCAGCACCGGGCAGGCGGCGCGGTCGGCGCGCAGCGTCACGCGGTACGTGGTCATCACGTCCGGGCGATCAAGGAAATACGTGATGCGGCGGAACCCTTCGGCTTCGCACTGCGTAAAGAAATTGCCATTGGAGACGTAGAGTCCCGATAGCGTGGTGTTGGCGGCCGGGTTGCAGGCCACCGTGATCTGCAGCGTGCCCTGCGCCGGCAGGCCGGTCAGCGTGAGCGTGTCGGCTTCGGCGTGGTAGGTGGCAAGCGGCTGGCCGTCCAGGGTGATACCGATCAGTTCCAGTGCTTCGCCGCTGAGTACCAGCGGGGCATCGGCGGCGCCGGTGCGCTGCAGCTTCAGCGTGCTGGTGACGAGGGTGCGCTGCGGGTCGAGGTCGAGCACCAGATCGACATGATCGATGGCAAACGCGGGCGGAGTATAGTCCTTGCGATAGACGGTAACGGGCGTGTCGGTACGCAGCATGGGGAGATCCTGTCTTCGGGTGACCGGGGGCGGCGGGCCGTGAACGGTGACAACCGGCCCTGAAGCCCCCATTGTAGCCAAGCGGTTTCAGGCCTGCGTCGCGTTGGTGCCGGCGTGGGAATTCGGCTGCCCCGATCGTGTCTGAGGAAACGTGACCGAATCAAGAATAACGAGGTGTGACGATGTGGCAAGCAGCGGTTTCATGGGGAAAACGGCGTGGGCGGGGGGGCCTGGGGGTGCTGGCGGCGCTCGCCGCGCTATGGCTGGCCGGTTGCGCCAGTACCGTCACCACCGAGGTGACCGCGTTCCGCGACGCGGCCTGGACCAATGACGCGCCGCGTACCTACGCATTCGACCACGCACCGCAGCAGGATGCGCAGCTCGATCGCCAGACTTACGAACTGTGGCTGTCCCAGGCCCTGTCCGGCGTCGGCTTCGAGCAGGCGCCCCCCAGACAGGCCCGGTACCTGGTGACGATGGACTATGACGCCGCGCCCGGCTTCGTGCGGGTGGCGGAAACCGTCTATCCCGATCCCTGGTATGGCCCGTGGGGCCCGTACTGGGGGCCGTACGGCGGGTATCGCCCGTGGGGCCCGTATGGCTGGGGCCCGGGCTACTGGCCGCCGCAGACCGTGGTGCGCGATGTGCCGGTGACGTTCTCGAACCTGCGGGTCTTCTTCAAGGATGCCGCCAGCGGCAAGCGGGTCTACCAGGTGACGGCGCGCAATACCACCGAGGGCGGCGACCTGGCGGCCGTGATGCCCTACATGATCCGCAGCGCGTTCACTGATTTCCCGGGCGAAAGCGGACGACCGCGGCGCATCACGCTGGAAGTCCAGAAGGACCAGAAGTAGCGAAAAACCGGCATGCATTCGTCGACATTCGTCCACCGGCTTGTTTCGCGGGTGGACGAATCGCACTGGCTACCGTGAAGTAAAAGGAGTTTTTTCGACGCTGCGCCGTAAAAACACTGTCCGGACCCAGGCAAAGCCCTTCCGGCAGGGGATGGGTGGGCATAGAATGGCTGCTCGATTTTTTTCGCCTTCTCTTCCCGGACAAGCAGAATGAGCAGCAAGACCAGCGGTGATGCACCGCAACACGCCCCGAACAGCCCCGAAGCGCAACTGCGTCTGGCCGCGCTGGAATACCACCGCAGCCCGACCAAGGGCAAGATCCAGGTAACGGCCACCAAGGCGCTGTCGAACCAGCGCGACCTGTCGCTGGCCTATTCGCCGGGCGTGGCCTACGCCTGTGAAGAGATCCACAAGGACCCCGCGATGGCCGCCGAGTACACCTCGCGCGCCAACCTGGTGGCGGTGATCACCAACGGGACGGCGGTGCTGGGCCTGGGCGACATCGGTCCGCTGGCCGGCAAGCCGGTGATGGAAGGCAAGGGCTGCCTGTTCAAGAAGTTCGCCGGCATCGACGTGTTCGACATCGAACTCGATGCGCGCGACCCGGACAAGATCGTCGAGATCGTCGCCGCGCTGGAACCCACGCTGGGCGGCGTGAACCTCGAAGACATCAAGGCGCCCGAGTGCTTCTACATCGAGAAGAAGCTGCGCGAGCGCATGAACATCCCCGTCTTCCATGACGACCAGCACGGCACCGCCATCATCTCGGCCGCGGCACTGCTGAACGGCCTGAAGGTGGTGGGCAAGGAAATCGGCAAGGTCAAGGTGGCCGTGTCGGGCGCGGGCGCTGCAGCCATTGCCTGCCTGGACACGATGGTCAGCCTGGGCGTGAAGCGCGAGAACGTGTATGTGGTCGACTCGAAGGGCGTGATCTTCCAGGGCCGCGACGCGAACATGGAAGCCAACAAGGCCCGTTACGCGCAGGACACGGCGGACCGCACGCTGGCCGACATCGTCAAGCATGCCGACGTCTTCCTGGGCTGCTCCACCGCGGGCGTGCTGACCGGCGACATGGTCAAGACCATGGCCGACAAGCCGATCATCCTGGCGCTGGCCAACCCGGAACCGGAAATCCGCCCGGAAGTGGCCAAGGCCGCCCGTCCGGACTGCATCATCGCCACCGGCCGTTCGGACTATCCGAACCAGGTGAACAACGTGCTGTGCTTCCCGTACATCTTCCGTGGCGCGCTCGATTGCGGCGCCACGAAGATCACGGAGGAAATGAAGCTGGCGTGCGTGAAGGCCATCGCCGAGCTGGCCGAAGCCGAACTGAACGATGCCGTTGCCGCGGCCTACGGCGGCCGCGAACTGAAGTTCGGCCCCGACTACATCATCCCGACGCCGTTCGACCAGCGCCTGATCGAGAAGATCGCGCCGGCCGTGGCCAAGGCTGCGGAAGAGTCGGGCGTGGCCACGCGTCCGATCAAGGACCTGGAAGCCTACCGCCAGCAGCTGTCGAGCTACGTCTACCACACCGGCCTGATCATGAAGCCGGTGTTCTCGGCCGCCAAGGCCGCGCCGAAGCGCGTGGCCTACGCCGAAGGCGAGGAAGAGCGCGTGCTGCGCGCCGTGCAGGGTGTGGTGGACGAAGGCCTGGCCCGTCCGATCCTGATCGGCCGCCCGCACGTGATCCAGATGCGCATCGAAAAGGCCGGCCTGCGCCTGCGCGCCGGTGCGGACTTCGAACTGATCAACCCGGAAGACGATCCGCGCTACCGCGCCTATCACGAGGAATACCACGCGCTGCGTGGCCGTGATGGCGTGACGCCGGACATGGCCAAGGTGGCGCTGCGCCGCTCCAACACGCTGATCGGCACGATGCTGATGCACATGGGCGATGCCGACGCGCTGCTGTGCGGCACGGTCGGCCGCTTCGAGGCTCATCTCGAACACGTGCGTGACGTGATCGGCCTGGCGCCGGACGCCAAGGTCTTTGCCGCGATGAACGCGCTGATGCTGGAAAAACATACGCTGTTCATCACCGACACGTTCGTCAACGATGATCCGAGCGCCGAGGAACTGGCCGCGATCGCGCAACTGGCGGCCAAGGAAATCGGCCGCTTCGGGCTGCATCCGAAGGTGGCCATGATGTCGCACTCGATGTTCGGTTCGTCGAACCGTCCGTCGGCGCGCAAGATGCGCGAAGCGGCGGAGATCCTGGCCCGCGTGGCACCGGAACTCGAAGTGGAAGGCGAAATGCAGGGCGACGCCGCCCTCGATGAAGACGTGCGCCGCCACTTCCTGCCGGGCACCAAGCTGGCCGGCAGCGCCAACCTGCTGGTCATGCCGACGCTGGATTCGGCCAACATCGCGTTCAACCTGCTCAAGATGACGGGCGGCCAGGGCGTGACGGTGGGCCCGATCCTGCTGGGCGCCGCCAAGCCGGTTCACATCCTGAATCCGCAGGCCACCACCCGCCGCATCGTCAACATGACGGCCGTGGCCGTTGCGGAGGCTGGCGCGATCCGCTAAGCACCTGCACCCGATCTGAGAGTTTTGCAGATCTGATGGTCGCAAAAGGAAACCGGGCCGCGAGAGATTCTCGCGGCCCGGTTTTTTGTCGGTGCGCTGGCACGTCTGCCGGGGTGTCAGCGCGTCGGCGGGTCAGTACGCACGGGTGGCGTGTGCCCAGCCAAGACCTTGGCTATTGCAGCACGTTGTACTGCTCCCGCATCACCACGATGATCGAACGGGCCGCGGCCATCTGCTGTGCCAAATCGTCGAAGGTGTCCTGGCGAAAATCGACCTCAGCACTCCAGTTGCAACCCGTGTGGTCCGGCGAATGCACGCGCATCGCATGCAACTCCACCTCGCCGCATTCCGGGTTGTTGTCCAGGCACTGGCTCAGGATGGCCATCAGTTCCGATCGGGATTTCACATAGCGCCGCATGCGTCACCTCACTCGTCCTGGTTTACGTGGTCCGGCACACAGTCCGGAAGACCAATCTAGGTAGAACAGGGGGGCGCCGCCAATTGAATCGCCCTATGGAGCAATGGCTTCCGATCCTGCTGCATTGGCGCAAGATCGCGCTGCGGCGCAGCATTGTGGCGCAACGGTGACTGCCGCGCGCAAGAAAAAAGCCTGCCGCGCGGGCAGGCTTCAGTGCTGCGGGTGTAGCCGACTGCCGTGATCAGAAGCGGTGGCGAACGCCGACGCCGAAGGTGTCGCCGTGCTCTACGCCCGTGACCTTGTCGTAGTAGTACGCGGCGTACACGTCGGTGCGCTTCGACAGGTTGTAGTCGTAGGCCACGCCTAACGTATTGCGCTTGATGCTGGTCACTTCGTTCAGCACGCGGCCGAACGTGTACGACGCCAGCACGTTACCCGCGCCGACCGGCACCGACACACCGGCCTGGCCGTCGATGTGCTTGATGTCGCCCGTGGTGCTGGTCGTGAAGTTCGTCTTGATGTACTGGCCTTGCAGGTACGCCTTCACGAACTTGAAGTCGTACGTCACGCCAGCCTGGACGGCCGACTGCTTGTCGAGGTTGGCCAGCGCCGGGTTCTGCGGGTCGAACGGTGCCACGTCGAACTTGACCTGCTGGAACGCCACCGTGGCGGCGAAGTTGCCCGAGAAGTAGGTCAGGTTGCCGCCCCACTTGTTCTTGCTGTTGCTGCCAGCCGACTCGCCCATGCCGTAGATCAGGTTGGCGGTCAGGCCGCCGAAGGTCGGCGTCGAGTAGACCAGCGAGTTGTTCCAGCCCGAGTCACCGATGATGCCCGGATCGTACAGGCCCGTGCCCGGCGTACCGAAGTACGTATGGAAGATCATCGGGCTGAAGGTGTACGAGTCCACCAGCGGGTTGAACAGGATCGTCGACACGAAGTACGGCGTCGTGTTGCGGCCCAGCTTCAGCGTGCCGTACTTGTCGTTCGTCAGGCCGACGAACGCGTTGCGGCTGAACATCGAGTCGCCGGTGAAGCGGCCCGTGCTGCCGGTGTCCGGGCGGAAAAAGCCGTTCAGGTCGAAGATGGCCTTCGTGCCCATGCCCAGGTCCTCGGTACCCTTGATGCCCCAGTACGAGGTTTGCATGCCACCAGAATTGACAACGTAGGCACGGTCGCCCGAGCCCGGTGCCTTGACACCTCCGACAAAAGCGTCGGCCATGCCGTACAGCGTCACGCTGGACTGGGCCATGGCTGCGCCGGAGAAAAGGGTGGCCGCGATTGCCGCCAGCTTGAGAGCCGGCTTGTACTGCTTCGTCATGTAAGACCTCCGTGGTTGTGATGCTGCTCAGAACGTTTTCTTGTGTGCCGGGACCCTGGCGGGGTCTTCTTCTGCTTTGTCCCTCGGCCGCGCACGGTATCTGCCAGTGGCAGTTGGCACCGGCGCGGCCGGGTCCTTTTTTACAGCGATGCTGCGTCGCTGAACGTTCCTGAATTTCTCTCTCTTGACTGCCGTGGATTTTTTTCAGGCGGATACTAAGTCGTTCAGGCGGAACTGCGCAATGCGATGAATCTGGTTGATGCATGTTTGCAACTCCACCGCCGGCTCGTTTTCGATACGTCTTGCAAAAGCGTCGATGATCCCGTGCCGGTCGTAGCCGCGCACGGCCAGGATGAACGGGAAGCCGAACTTGCGGTTGTAGGCCGCGTTCAGGTCCTGCAGGCGCTGGAATTCCTCGGCCGTGCACTGGTCCAGGCCGGCTCCGGCCTGTTCGCGCGTGGATTCGGCGGTCAGCTCGCCCCGGACGGCGGCGCGGCCGGCCAGCTCCGGGTGGGCGCGCACCAGCTTGATCTGGGCTTCCTGGCCCGCCGCGTCAACGGCGCCGCGCAGCGCGGCAGCCAGTTCGGCCGCGTTGGCAAACGGGCGCTGCTTCGCGGCCGCTTCGGCAAACCACGGCGAGTGTTCGTAGATGCCGCCGAGTACCTGGACGAACTCGGCTTCGGGCATCGCATTCAGCTGGGTGATGGTGTAGGGGTTCTGGCTCATGCCTGGCTCCGGTACGGGTGGGTGTCGATCCAGTGGCGCGCGATGTCCACGCGCCGGCAGATCCATACCTTGTCGTGCGACTGCACGTAGTCCAGGAACCGCTGCAGTGCGCGGAAGCGTCCCGGGCGCCCCAGCAGGCGGCAGTGCATGCCCACCGACAGCATCTTCGGCTGATCGAGCCCGCGCGGATCGCCTTCGGCGTACAGCACGTCGAACGCGTCCTTCAGGTACTGGAAGAACTGCTCGCCCGTGTTGAAGCCCTGCGGCGTGGCAAAGCGCATGTCGTTGGAGTCGAGGGTGTACGGCACCACCAGGTGTGGCTTCTTCTCGCCCCCGGTGACTTCCACCTCGGTCCAGAAGGGCAGGTCGTCGCCGTAATAGTCGGCGTCGTACAGCAGGCCGCCGTGTTCGACCACCAGCTTGCGCGTGTTGGGACTGTCGCGGCCGGTGTACCAGCCCAGCGGCATGTCGCCGGTCAGTTCCTTGATGATCTGCATGCCGATGCGCATGTGCTCGCGCTCGGTAGCCTCGTCGATGTTCTGGTAGTGGATCCAGCGCCAGCCGTGGCAGGCGATCTCGTGGCCCAGTTCCACGAAGGCGCGCGTCAGTTCGGGATGGCGCTGCAGGGCCATCGACACGCCAAAGATGGTCAGCGGCAGCTTGCGTTGCTCGAACTCGCGCAGGATGCGCCAGACGCCGGCGCGCGAACCATACTCGTAGATGCCTTCCATGCTCATGTGCCGCGCGGGGTAAGCCGCGGCACCGACGATCTCGGACAGGAACTGCTCCGACGCGGCGTCGCCGTGCAGCACGCAGTTCTCGCCGCCTTCTTCGTAATTGAGCACGAACTGCAGCGCGATACGCGCACCGCCCGGCCAGCGGGCGTGCGGTGGCTGGGCGCCATAGCCGATGAGATCGCGTGGATAGTTATCGTGTGTCATCTCGTTGTGTCTGCTTCAGGAGAGAAATCCAAACTGCTGCCCCCGACCCGCTGTTCGGGCGAGGGCCTGGCCGGAACCTGGAGCGCACTGGCTTACGCAAAGCGCGTGCCAGATTTCCGGCGAAAGACTTGACAACCGTGCGCAACGTGCCGTGGATTGTCCGTGCGCAATTGTCGAGTCCGATTGTCAGCGTCGATTGTTCGTCGTTGGCGTGTGGCGTTACTCCGTGCCGTGGCTGTTCGCGGCGGCGTTGCGCATGGCTTCCTCGGCCGACTGGATGCCGTTGAAGAACAGGTTCAGCGCCACCGCCACGATGGTGCCCAGCACGATGCCGCTGTGCGTGAACGGGTCGGTCCACTTGGGCAGGTACTGGAACAGCGTGGGCGACAGGGTCGGGATCATGCCGAAGCCGATCGAGATCGCCACGATGAACAGGTTGTGGCGGTTGCGGTTGAAATCGCACCCGCCCAGGATGCGGATGCCGGTGGCCGCCACCATGCCGAACATCACGATGCCGGCGCCGCCCAGCACGAACTGCGGCACCGAGGCCACCACGTGCGCCATCTTCGGGAACAGGCCGAACGCGATCAGGATCAGGCCGCCGGCCGCCGCCACGTAGCGCGAGCGCACGCCGGTCACCGTGACCAGGCCCACGTTCTGCGAGAACGACGTGTACGGGAACGTGTTGAACACCCCGCCGATCACCGTGCCCAGGCCGTCGGCGCGCAGGCCGGCCGTCAGGTCCTTCGTGCTCAGCTTGCGGCCGGTGATGTCGGACAAGGCCAGGAACATGCCGGTCGATTCCACCAGCGTGATCAGCATGACGATGCACATCGACAGCACGGCGGTCAGCTGGAACGTCGGCATGCCGAAGTGCAGCGGCGTGATGACGGCCACGAAGCTGGCGTCATGGAGCCCGTCGAACGATACCTTGCCGAACGCCATGGACACGAAGGTGCCGATGATGATGCCGAGCAGCACGGCGCAGTTGGCCACCAGACCACGGCCATAGCGGGTGAGCGCCAGGATGACCAGCAGCGTCAGGCCGGCGATGGCCAGGTTGCCCAGGTCGCCATACGCCAGGTTCGGCACGTCCTTGACCACGCCGTCGATCACCGCGCGCGTGGTGGGCTGGCCGCCCCCCGCCCAGTTGATGCCCACGCGCATCAGCGACACGCCGATCAGGGTGATCACCGTGCCCGTGACCACGGGTGGGAAGAGTCCGAGCATGCGCCCCATCATGGGCGCAATCAGTATGCCGAACACCCCGGAAGCGATCACCGCGCCGTAGATGCCCAGCAGGCCGACGTTGGGATCGTTGCCGATGGCGATCATCGGCGCTACCGACGCAAACGTGACGCCCATCATCACCGGCATGCGGATACCGAACTTCCAGAAGCCGATGGCCTGGATCAGCGTGGCCAGGCCGGCCGCGAAGAGGTCGGCGTTGATCAGGAAGGCCAGCTGGTCCTTCGGGAGCTTGAGCGCCCCGCCAACGATCAGCGGGACGGCAACCGTGCCGGCATACATCACCAGCACGTGCTGCAGGCCCAGCGCCAGCAACCGCCCGGAGGGCAGCCGCTCGTTTGTCAGATCCGTGGGGACCGTGGTGCTTGCGGAATTCATGGGTGTGTCTCCTCTCCTTTGGTTTCGATGGGAACGCACGCCGGGTTCCACCCTTGACCGCCTTGTCGTCGCCTTTTGTCGAGGGCGTTTGTTGGCGGTTCTTGTCCGGTTTCAGTCGCGCCTCTGGCGGGCTTGATCAGCGACGGAAAACCGGCGGGATGGCATCGGCAACAGGGGGTCTCTGTTGCCCGGCGGCGGGAACATCGTGCTAGGTGGAGCGGCCCAGCACGGTGCGAAGATCGAAGTTGCCGGGTTCGTCCGGCTGTACGCGGTCCGCGCAGGCGCCAAGGTGGTGCGCCATGCGCGACTGGGCCAGTGCGGCATCGCCCTGTTCCAGTGCGTCGAGAATGTCGTCGTGCTCGTCGAACGAGCAGGCGTTGTGGCCGGGGGCTTCGACGCTGGCAATCATCAGCGTGGTGCGCGACACCAGCCGGCGCATCATCGTCACCAGCAGTTCGTTGCCGGAAAGGTCGGCCAGTGCGGTGTGGAATTCGGCGGACAGGCGGATCCAGGTGGGACGCTCGTGGGTCAGGAAGGCCTGGCGCTCGTCGTTGACCATCTTGCGCAGCGGAGCGATCACGGTGCGCACGTTCGGCATGGCGGCCAGCTTTTCCAGCACCGCGCGCTCCAGCATCTGGCGCAGTTCGAACATGTCATGGGCCTCGTCGGTGGACGGGCTGGCGATGAACGCGCCGCGATTCGGCTCCAGATCGACCATGCCGTCGGCGGCCAGGCGCGACAGCACCTTGCGCACCGTGTGACGTGCGGTGGCATAGATTTCGCAAAGCGAATGCTCGGTCAGCTTCGTCCGGGGCGGCAGCCGGTGCTCCATGATCGCGTCGTAGATCTCGTGATACATGCGCTCTTCCACCGACCCCTTGCGGGCGGGCTTGTTATCGGTGGACGCGGGCAGGGCGTCGGCGGCGGCAATCAGCTTGAGATTCTTGGACATGCTGGGCACTCGTGGAAGCGGGACAGGCGATGGTCAGCGATCGTAGCGAGCCGTGCAGGCATCAACATCAAGGGTCTTGATATCGATCATTTGGCTTCGCCGATCTAAAAATTGTTGACAATTATTTGGATATGCAAGCACCATTGTCAACAAAACCGACTCAGGTTTTCGACAACTACGGGTATTTACCGAGTTGTCATCAGGATAGGGCGGGCGCATTGTCGCCTCGCACCAATCCAGCGCCGGGATGCGTTGAAACACGTACCGAGCGGGCACCATTTCCCACAAATGGTGCTAGTGAAGGCAGCGGCGCCCCTCACAACCCACACTCCAAAGGAAGAACAGGATGGGACGCTTGACCACTCACGTTCTCGACACTGCCGCCGGTACGCCCGGTGCCGGCATGTCGGTTACCCTGCATAAAATTGTCGACAATCGTCGCGAGACCCTGAAGTCGATCCAGACCAACCACGACGGCCGTGCCGACCAGCCCCTGCTGGAAGGCGCCGACCTGCAGCCCGGGGTCTACGAACTCGATTTCGGCGCTGGCGCCTACTTCCGTGCCCAGGGCGTGAAGCTGCCCGAGCCGGCATTCCTTGATGTGGTGACGCTGCGTTTCGGCATTGCCGACACGAACGCGCACTACCACGTGCCCCTGCTGGTGTCGCCGTGGTCGTATTCGACCTACCGCGGCAGCTGAGTCAAGGCGGACGGGAACAAGGAGACAAGTCATGGAAGGCTACATTCTCGACTGGGCCAATCTGCTGTTGCGCTGGCTGCACGTCATCACGGCGATCGCCTGGATCGGTTCGTCGTTCTACTTCGTCTGGCTCGATAACAGCCTGACGCGCCCCACCGATGCCGGCCTGAAGGACAAGGGCGTGGACGGCGAGCTGTGGGCCGTGCACGGTGGCGGCTTCTACAATCCGCAGAAGTACCTGACCGCGCCCAAGTCGCTGCCCGAGAACCTGCACTGGTTCTACTGGGAGTCGTATTCCACGTGGATGAGCGGCTTTGCGCTGCTGGTGGTGCTGTACCTGTTCAACGCCAGCACGTTCCTGATCGACAAGAACGTCTACGACATGTCGCCTGGCGCAGCCGTCGGCTTTGCGGTGACGTACCTGATCGTCGGCTGGGTGGTCTACGACGCGATCTGCCGCATCTTCGGCAAGAGCGACCGGACCGTGGGCATTCTGGTGGCGGTGTATGTGGCCGTGGCAGCCTTCGCGGCCTGCCATATCTTCTCGGGCCGCGCGGCATTCCTGCTGACCGGCGCGATGATCGCCACGATCATGAGCGCGAACGTGCTGTTCTGGATCATCCCGGGCCAGCGCAAGGTGGTGGCGGCACTGAAGGCCGGCCAGCCGGTGGACCCGATCCACGGCAAGCGCGGCAAGCAGCGCAGCGTGCACAACACCTACTTCACGCTGCCGGTGCTGTTCGCGATGCTGTCGAACCACTACAGCATGACGTATGCGGCCAAGAACAACTGGCTGGTGCTGATCCTGGTCATGCTGGCCGGTGTACTGATCCGTCAGTTCTTCATCCTGAAGCACAAGGGCAAGATCAACTTCGCGTGGCCGACGGCCGGTGTGGCGTGCCTGGGCCTGGTGGCATTCCTGATCGCCCCGCAGCCGCGCCAGCAAGTGGCGAAGGGCGCCGACGGCGACGCCGCTGCCACGGCCGTGAGCTTCGTGAAGGTTCAGGAAATCATGAACACGCGCTGCGTGCAGTGCCACGCCGAGCAGCCGAAGATGATGCCGACGGCCGCCAAGGGTATCAAGCTCGACAGCGTCGACGGTATCAAGTCGCACGCCCAGCTGATCTACCAGCAGGCCGTGCAGCAGAAGGCCATGCCGCTGGGCAACGTGACCCAGATTACGGACGACGAACGCGCGCTGCTGGGCCAGTGGTTCGAGGGCGGCGCCAAGACGACCAACTGATTTGACCGGGCATCGGTGATCGACGGTCCGGAGGCTGCGCAGTCGGCAGCCGGCTGTACCGGACCGGCGAGGGTTTGAGCGGGGCTTCGGCCCCGTTTTTTTATGTCTGCTGCCGATGTGGGTCAGCCGCCCACGTTGAACAGCGCCAGCAGGCCCAGCACCAGGAAGATCGCCGCGGCAATCTTGTGCACCAGCGCGATTGGCATCTTGTTGGCAAAGCGGTCGCCCAGCAGCACGGCCGGCGCGTTGGCCAGCATCATGCCGAACGTCGTGCCCGCCACCACAGCCAGCACTTCACCATGGAAGCGCGCCGCCAGGGCCACCGTGGCGATCTGCGTCTTGTCGCCCATCTCGGCGAAGAAGAACGCCACGATCGTCGTGCCCAGGATGCCCAGCGCGCCCTTGACCGGCTTGGCTTCCTCGGCGTCGTCGAGCTTGTCCGGAATCAGCATCCAGCCTGCCATCGCAATAAAGCCAAGGCCAAGGATCCAGCGCAGCAGGTTGGCGCCCAGCATGCCGGTGATCCAGCCGCCCAGCGCGCCGGCAAAGCCGTGGTTGACCAGCGTGGCGATCAGGATGCCGAGAATGATGGGAAGGGGCTTGCGATACCGTGCGGCCAGCACGAGCGACAGCAGCTGCGTCTTGTCACCCATTTCGGCGAGCGCGACGATACCTGTGGAGACGAGGAACGATTCCATTTTTATTGGTGCATGAACCGGGCCGCAAACGCATCTCGCGAGATGCCAATGACACACACCTTTCCCGGCCCGGCCAGAAAGGTATGGTCATCGGTCTCGCCAGGCGTCGGACACAAGGTCCTTGGCTGCGCACGCCATAACCGCCTGCCATGTCGGCATTTGGTCAAGTCTGTTGACGTACGCCCCTGTCTTCCGGGTGCCGCATTGCGCGGCGCGGTGAGATCAGGGCGGCTACTCCCCAATGGAAGCCCGCATTGTAGCCAGACCGAAGGATGATGTCCATCAATCTGGCGTTTTTACGATACTTTGCGAATGATTCTCAGGTCGGGACCGGGCTGTTCTCGCTGGTCTGCCGACCGCGGAAATCGGTCCAGCACAGTGCCTTGAAGTCATAGAGCTTGCAGCGCCGCGCGGTCTGGAAGTACCAGCGCCACGAGAAGTTCTCGATGATGATGCGTCCCGGCAGCGCGTGCTCCAGCAGCGCCTGGGCGCGCTTGAGCTGGTACAGCGGCACGCTCATGTCCACGTGGTGTGCCGTGTGCTCCATGATGTGATGCAGTGCCGCGCCAATCCCCATGCCGAAGCGCAGATGCACGGTGGTCGACACGAACGGCTGGGCCTTGGCCCACATCGGCTTGGTGTCGTACCAAGCCACGCTCGTATGCGTGTGGTGGACATAGAGCACGAAGCCGACCGTGGTGTTCCAGACCAGGAAGGGCAGCACGAAGCCGGTGCCGATCATCAGCAGCACGGACTGGTCCGTGGCAATGGCCAGCCACGCCAGCGCGCCGATCCACAGCGCGCCGAAGGCCGCGACGAGCGCGCAGTCCCACATGAAGACCGCCCGGCGCGTGGCCATCTGGCGCTTGCTCGGGAAGAACAGCTTGAACCACCAGATTTCGATCAGGTAGTACAGCCCGGCGCCGAAGCCGTTGCGGTAGATGCGTTCCATCACGCGGCGACGGCGCGGCAGCGCGCGGAATTCCTCGAGCGAGTAGGGCGCCCAGACGAAGTCGAAGCCCTTCAGGTTCGTGTAGCCGTGATGCACGACGTTATGGCCCACTTCCCACAGGCTGTATGGCGTCAGCGACGGCAGGAAGGTCAGCCGGCCCAGCCATTTGTTCAGGCCGCGATGGTCCGTCAGGCTCTGGTGGCAGGCATCGTGGCCGATGATGAACAGCCGCGCGATGATCAGGCCGGCCAGCACGCCCAGGCCCACCTTGGCCCACCATGCCGACAGCAGCACCACGCCGGCCAGCACGGCCGCGAACAGCGCGTAGTCGAACGCGAACAGGCACAGCGCGCGCGACGTGCTGCGCCGGCCCAGCGGGATCAGCCAGCCGCGGATGGTCTTGCGATTGGGAAATGGTGCCTCGAAGGCGATCGGTTCCGGCAGGGGAACGTCGCCGGAAGGGCGGGTCTGTCGGGAGGGGCCGGGTGCGGCCGCCGTGCCGATGTCTTGGGCATCGGCAGGGGAAATGGTGTCGGATCGGGCAGTCATCGATGGTCCAGCGAGTCGGAATGCGGTGGCGCCCAGTCTTCGAGGGCGCACGGATGCGACAGGCTAGAAGGGTTTGATGACGGTTGTGTTGATTCCAGTCAATACAAGACCTCTAAAAGGGGCTTTTCGTTCGCATGCGACCGAAAAGCCCCTTGTCGAAGTGGCGAGCCGTCGTCAGGCTGCCAGTGGCGCATCGGCCGTAGCCTGCTCGCCCATGATGTAGACGCTGTCGATCACGCGGTCGTCGCCCAGCATCGCAAACGCGAACAGTTGCTCCTCCAGCGATGCAGAGCGATGGCTGCGGCGCGCGATCAGCGGCGTGGCCTCGGGGTCCAGCACCACGAAGTCCGCCTCGCAGCCCGGCTCGAAGCTGCCGATACGGTCCTGCCAGCCCAGCGCCTCGGCGGCGGCGCGCGTGGCCAGGTAGAACATGCGCAGCGCGGTCAGGTGATAGCCGCCCATGCGGGCCACCTTGTGGGCCGCGTTCATCGTGCGGAACATCGAGAACGACGTGCCGCCGCCCACGTCGGTGGCCAGCGTCACGTTCAGGCGGTTGGCGTCGGACTGGTGGAAGTCATAGAACCCGCTGCCCAGGAACAGGTTCGACGTGGGGCAGTGCGCCACGGCCGCGCCGCTGTCGGCCAGCCGGCGGCGGTCCTCGGGGTCCAGGTAGATTGCGTGGCCGTAGAACGCACCCGGACGCAGCAGGTTGTAGCGGTCGTAGACGTCCAGGTAGCTGCGGGCGTCGGGAAACAGCTCGCCCACCCATTTCACCTCGTCGCGGTTCTCGGCCACGTGCGTCTGGATAAACACGTCGTCGTGGGCGCGGGCCAGTTCGCCGCAGGCGGCCAGTTGCGCTTCGGTCGATGTCGGCGCAAAGCGCGGCGTGATGGCATAGGCCAGGCGGTCCTTGCCGTGCCACTTCGAGATCAGGTCGGCCGATTCGCGCGCGCCGGACTCGGCGGTGTCGCGCAGGAAGTCGGGGCAGTTGCGATCCATCAGCACCTTGCCCGTGATCATGCGCATGTTGCGCGCCTGGCTGGCCGCGAACAGGCCGTCGGCCGAGGCGGCGTGCACGGTGCTCCAGACCATGGCCGTGGTGGTGCCGTTGCGCAGCAGTTCGTCGGTGAAGAAGTCGGCCACGCCGCGCGCATAGGCGGCGTCGCTGAAGCGGCGTTCCTCGGGGAACGTGTAGGTGTCGAGCCAGTGCAGCAGGCCCGGCGACGGCGACGCGATGATGTCGGTCTGCGGATAGTGGATGTGCGTGTCGATGAAGCCCGGCACGATCAGCTTGCCGCGATGGTCGATCACCTCGGCACCGGCGGGAATCTCGCCCGCCAGGCTGTCGTACGATCCGGCGGCGGCAACGTGGCCGGCCGTCACGATCAGCAGGCCGTCTTCCCAATACTGATAGGCATCGTCATGAAACTGCGGGTCGCGCAGGAAATGAAGGATGCGGCCGCGGATGGCGCGGGTGACGGCACCATGGGTGCCGGAGGCGGGGGAAGTCGTCGTCATCGTCTTGTCTCGGGGCGGCCGGCGCCCCGCCCGTGCCTGGCTGGCAGCGGGCGCGGCATCCGGCGTTCTGGGTATGCGCCCGCTTTAGCTCGTGGAAGTCACGTGGGCCGTCGCGGGCGGGGTCATGGGCGCGGCCGACCAGAAATGGTCGACCTCCGCCAGGAATTCGGCCTTCTGCACGGCAGGCAGGAAGGCCGCTTCAAAACTGTTGCGCGCCAGCTTGTGGGCGTCGGCCGCATCCAGCGGCAGCGCGTCGAACGTGGCTTCCCAGTTGGCGTTCATGTAGCCGCCAAAGTAGGCCGGATCGTCCGAGTGCAGCGTCACGGCCACGCCGGCATCGAGCAGCTGCTTGAGCGAATGGTCGCGCAGGTCCGGATACACCTTCAGCTTCTGGTTCGACAGCGGGCACACGGTCAGCGCAATGCGTTCGCGCGCCAGCCGCGCTACCAGCGCGGCATCGTCGATGGCACGCACGCCATGGTCGATGCGCTCGACCTTGAGGATGTCCAGCGCGTCGGTCACGTACTGGGCCGGGCCTTCTTCGCCGGCGTGCGCCACCAGGTGCAGGCCCAGCGTCTTCGCCTTGGCGAACACGCGCGCGAACTTCTCGGGCGGGTTGCCGCGTTCGGACGAATCCAGGCCCACGCCGACAAAGCGGTCGCGGTAGGGCAGTGCGGCCTCCAGCGTGGCAAACGCGTCTTCCTCCGAAAGGTGGCGCAGGAAGCACAGGATCAGGCTGCTGGAAAAATCGTATTCGGTGCGGGCCTGCGCCAGTGCGTCGGAAATGCCGTCGATCACGGTGCCGATCGGCACGCCGCGCTCGGTATGGGTCTGCGGATCGAAGAAGATCTCGGCATGGCGCACGTTGTCGGCCACGGCGCGCTTGACGTAGTCCATCGTCATGTCGAAGAAATCTTCCTCGGTCAGCAGCACGCTGGCGCCGGCGTAGTAGATGTCCAGGAACGATTGCAGGTCGGTGAACGCGTAGGCCGCGCGCAGCGCCTCCACGTCGGCGTAGGCCAGCTTGACGTGGTTGCGCTGGGCCAGCCGGAAGATCAGCTCGGGTTCGAGCGTGCCTTCGATATGCACGTGCAGTTCGGCCTTGGGGGTACGGCGGATCTTGTCCGCCAGCGCGGCATCGATGGTCATGGGGCCTCTTTTCTATGCTGACAGCCGGATCACGGCTGTGCTGTTACGGAAGCACCGCCTCCAGCCGGTTGGCACGCAGCGCGGCGATGCGCTGCTCGCGAACCTGCAACAGCTGGGCGACGATGGCAACCGCAATCATAGCCGGAGCCTTGTCGGTGATGCCCGCCACCCCCATCGGACACGTCATTTCCGGCAGGCGCGCCGGGTCCACGCCGTGTTCCACCATACGGTGCTCGAACCTGGCGCGCTTGGTCTTCGATCCGATCAGGCCGAAATAGGCAAAATCGGTGCGCCGGAAGATCCGCTCGCAAAGCTGCTGGTCCAGCGCGTGGCTGTGCGTCATGACGATGAAGTACGCGCCGGGCGGCGCCTGGTCGACCACGGACTCGGGCGTATCGGTGGCCTCGGCCTCCACGCTGTCGGGCAGTCCGCCCGGGAACAGCGTGTCGCGTTCGTCCACCCAGTGCACGCGGCACGGCAGCGTCGACAGCACCTTGACCAGCGCGTGGCCCACGTGCCCGGCGCCGAACAGCACCACGTGCATGTCGTCCGGCACCAGCGTGTCGGTCCACGTACCGTCTGCGTGCAGCACAGCGGTATGCAGCATCGCGCGGCTGGCTTCGACCGTGATCGCGCCGTCCGGCGGCACCGTGCGTTGCAACGCCCGACCGGCCCGGAACACGGTCTCGACGGCATCGAGCCACGCCAGGTCGGCTTCGCCCAGTACCTCGAAGGCCAGCTTCACCACGCCGCCGCAGCACTGGCCCAGGGCCGGGCCCAGCGGAATGCGCTCGATACGACGATGGGGATTGCCGCGCACATGACGGTTGGCCAGCATCGCCCGCGCGATATCCATGCCGCGCCATTCCAGATGGCCGCCGCCGATGGTGCCCACCAGGTCGGTGGCCGTGACCAGCATGCGGATGCCGGGCTCGCGCGGCGCGGAACCCTTGACGTCGACGATGGTGACCATCGCCACGGGCACGCCGGCGCGCACCCAGCGGGCGGCATCGGCGAAGCGGAACGGTTTGAGCGGGGCGTCCTGCATGGTGGTCTCTCTTGCTGTCTTGCGTGCCTGGCGTCAGGCGGGTACGGCTTCGGTGCCGGCGGCCTGCGTGGCCATCGCGGCCTGCACGGCTTCCACCGCATCGAGGATGGCTTCGCTGGTGGCGGGCGCGCGCAGCGGCGGGTTGACCCGGTAGTCACCCACGGCGGCAATCGCGTCGCGGATCGCGAAGAACACCGAGAACGGCAGCAGCAGCGGCGGCTCGCCCACGGCCTTCGACCGGTGGATGCTGTCCTCGACGTTGCTGTTCTGGAACAGCCGCACGTGGAAGTCCTCCGGGCAGTCGTTGATCGTCGGGATCTTGTACGTGGACGGTGCGTGCGTCATCAGCTTGCCGTTCTGGTTCCACCACAGTTCCTCGGTGGTCAGCCAGCCCATGCCCTGGATGAAAGCCCCTTCCACCTGGCCAATGTCGATGGCCGGATTCAGCGACTTGCCCGCGTCATGCAGCGCATCGGCGCGCAGCAGCTTCCATTCGCCGGTCAGCGTGTCGACGATCACCTCGGCGCACGCGGCACCGTAGGCGTAGTAGTAGAACGGCCGGCCGTGCAGCGCCTTCTGGTCCCAGTACAGCTTCGGCGTGGTGTAGAAGCCGTCCGACCACAGCTGCACGCGCGCCACATAGGCCTCGCGGGCCAGGTCGCCAAACGGCAGGCGCAGTTCGCCGGCGATCACCAGATCGTCGTTGAAGCGCACCGCATCGGGCTCCACGCCGGCCTTGCGGGCGGCGAATGTGGCCAGGCGCTCGCGGATCTGCCGCGCGGCGTCCTGCGCGGCCTTGCCGTTCAGGTCGGCGCCCGTGGATGCCGCAGTCGCCGACGTGTTGGCCACCTTGCTGGTATCGGTCGCCGTCACGCGCACGCGCTCCATGCGGATACCCAGTTCGTGCGCCACCACCATCGCCACCTTGGTGTTCAGGCCCTGGCCCATTTCGGTGCCGCCGTGGTTCACCAGCACCGACCCGTCGTTGTAGACGTGCACCAGCGCGCCGGCCTGGTTGTAGTGCGCCACGTTGAACGAGATGCCGAACTTGACAGGCGTGATGGCGATGCCCTTCTTCAGCACCGGGCTCCTGGCGTTGAATTCGCGCGTGGCGGCGCGGCGGGCCTGGTATTCGGACGTGGCCACGAGTTCGTCGATCAGCTCGTGGATGACGTTGTCTTCCACGGTCTGGCCATACGGCGTGACATTGCGCTCGCCCTTGCCGTAGAAGTTGGCGCGGCGCACGTCGAGCGAATCCTTGCCCACGTTGCGCGCCACGTTGTCGAGGATGTACTCGATCGCGAACGCCCCCTGCGGGCCGCCAAAGCCGCGGAAGGCGGTATTGCTCTGCGTGTTGGTCTTGGCGCAATAGCCGTCGATCTGCACGTTCGGCAGCCAGTAGGCGTTGTCGAAGTGGCAGATGGCGCGCGTCATCACCGGGCCGGAGAGGTCGGCCGAGAAGCCGGCGCGCGACACCATTTCCACGCGCACGCCCTCGATGCGGCCATCGTCGTCATGGCCCACGTCGAAATCGAACGTGAAGTCGTGGCGCTTGCCGGTGATCATCATGTCGTCGTCGCGGTCCGGACGCAGCTTGACCGGGCACAGCAGCTTCCAGGCCGCCAGCGACGCGCAGCACGCGAACATGGCCGACTGCGATTCCTTGCCGCCAAAGCCGCCACCCATGCGGCGGCATTCCACCAGCACCTGGTGCGCATGCCAGCCCAGCATGTGGGCCACGGCGTGCTGCATCTCGGTCGGGTGCTGGGTCGAGCACCAGACATGCATGCCGTCGTTTTCGCGTGGGGCGGCGTAGGCGATCTGGCCTTCCAGATAGAACTGTTCCTGGCCCCCGAGCTGGATCTTCGCGTGGTCGCGGTGCCGCGCGGCGCCGATGTGCCTGGCCGGTTCGCCGCGCGTCAGGTGCATCGGCGGCAGTACGTAGCTGCCGGCCGCGTGCGCGGCCTCGGGCGTCAGCACCGGGGGCAGGTCTTCGTAGTCGATATCGGCCAGGCGGGCGGCGCGGCGCGCGGCGTCGTGGGACGACGCCACCACCACGAAGATCGGCTGGCCGATGAACTGCACCACGTCCTTCGCCAGGATCGGATCGTCGTGGATGATCGGGCCGCAGTCGTTGACACCGGGAATGTCGTCCACGGTCAGCACGGCCACCACGCCGGGCGCCTTGCGCACGCGGTCCAGGTTGACGTTTTTCAGCCGTGCATGGGCCTTGGTGCTCATGCCCAGGGCGGCGTGCAGCGTGCCGGCCAGCTCGGGGATGTCGTCGGTATAGGTGGCGGTGCCGGCCACGTGCAGGTGGGCCGATTCGTGCGGGCGCGAAATGCCGACCACCGGGGTGGATTCGGCGGCCACGCTGGCGTCGAGCAGGAAGGGTTCGGTTTGCTTGTTCATGGGGGCTCTCCTCAGGCGCTCACGGTTTCACCGGCGCCCACGGCGCGGACGTTGACCATGGCGGCGGGCAGCGCGCCATCACGCGTTTCCAGCCAGAAGCGATAGAGCAGGTTGGCGGCGCCACGGCTGCGGTAGGCGGCAGTGGCCCGCATATCGGTCAGCGGCGTGTAGTCCTGGCCCAGCGCGGCCATGCCGGCGCGCGCGGTGGTCTCGTTCCAGGGCTGCCCGGTCAGCGCGGCCTCGGCCAGCGCGGCGCGCCTGGGCGTGGCGGCCATGCCGCCGAAGGCGATGCACGCGGCCGTGACGATGCCGTTCTCGACCGTGATGCCGAAGGCGGCGCACACGGCGGAAATGTCCTCGTCGAACCGCTTCGACAGCTTGTAGGTGCGGAAATGCTGCGGCCCCTTCACCGGCACGCGCAGCGCGGCCACGAATTCGCCTTCGGCCATGGCTGTCTTCTGGTAGGCCAGATAGAGATCCTCCAGCGGCATCGCGCGGCGCACGTTCCCGTGCTGCAGCACCACTTCGGTGCCCAGCGCAATCAGCGCGGGCATGGAATCGCCGATGGGCGACCCGTTGGCGACGTTGCCGCCCAGGGTGCCGGCATTGCGGATCGGCAGCGACGCAAAGCGTTTCCACAGCTCTTCGAGCTCGGGATGGACGGCATTCAGGGCGGCATAAGCCTTTTCCAGCGTCACGGCGGCGCCAATCTCGATAAAGCCATCGCGCTCGGTGACCGTGTTCAGGTCTTCCACCTGGCCGACGTAGAGCAGGTTCCCCAGTTCGCGGAACTGCTTGGTCACCCACAGGCCCACGTCGGTGCTGCCGGCCAGGATGCGGATATTCGGCTCGGCGGCCTTGATCGCGGCGAACTCGGCGGCGGTGCGCGGGGCGTAGAAGTGCTGGCCGCCCGCGTTGTAATGGAACGTCTCGCCACGCTTCAGGTTGCGCAGGGTGTCGGCGATCTGCTTCGGGTTCAGGCGGCTGGCGGTCGGGGCGGGCAGGGCCATCATGCGCTGGCCGGCATCGACGATCGGGCGGTAGCCGGTGCAGCGGCACAGGTTGCCGGTCAGTGCGTCGCAAATGTCCTGGCGCGCGGGCGGTTCGCCGCCGGGCGTGTGCTGCTGGTAGAGCGCCCACAGCGACATCACGAAGCCGGGCGTGCAGAAGCCGCACTGCGAGCCATGGCACTCGACCATCGCTTCCTGCACCGGGTGCAGGGCGCCGTCGGCCTGGCGCAGGTCTTCGACCGTGATGAGGGCCTTTCCATCGAGCGTGGGCAGGAACTGGATGCAGGCGTTGACCGCCTTGAATTCGACGTTGCCGTCGGCCTGCAGGTCGCCGATCACCACGGTGCAGGCACCGCAGTCGCCTTCGGCGCAGCCTTCCTTGGTGCCCGTGCAGCGCACGTCTTCACGCAGGTACTGCAGCACGGTACGGGTTACGGGGGCGTCGGATACTTCCTGGACCTGGCCGCGGTGGAAAAAGCGGATGGTTTGCGTCTCCATGGTCTTCTCTCTTTCGGGGATGGCTGCAAACATAGCATCAGGCCTTTTCCTGCAATATTTGGCCCATGTGATATGCCCCATCAAGGCGCGTGCCAGTGGGCGGCCCGTGCCCGCCATCGCTGCCCCGGGGCGGCCTAGCGCCGATCTACGGGTCTACCCGTAGTGCATCGGGACGACTGGCCGGATTTGACCGCATCCCCGGTGGCTGTCTTACACTATGCGCCGTTCCCTTCCCCCACGCCACCCACGCCCGCCAAAAGAGCCAGGTGGCACCTGCCATGCACGGACGCGACCATCTCGATACCTATTTGCTGCGGGTACTGCACACCCTGCTGACCGAGCAGAGCGTGACCCGCACCGCCGTCCGCCTGGGCCAGTCGCAGCCGGCCATCAGCAACACGCTCAAGCGGCTGCGCGAAATCACCGGAGACGCCATCCTGGTGCGCGGCAAGAGCGGCATGGTGCCAACCGAGCGCGGCCGCGAACTGCTGCTGCTGGCCGAACAGAGCCTGGCGGCGATGGATCGCATCGCCCGTCCGCCGCAGCAGTTCGATCCGGCCACCACCACGCGGACGTTCCACCTGGGCGCGCCCGACTACCTGGACGCCTTCTTCCTGCCCAATATCGTCGAGCGCGTGCGCCGGCTGGCGCCGGGCGCCAAGCTGTTCGTGCATCCGATGACGCAGTCCACGGATTTCCTGGACGCGCTGGAGCAGGGCCATCTGGACATCGTGGTCGGCAACTGGCTGTCGCCGCCCGAGCACCTGCACATCTCGCCGCTGTTCGACGACGAGGTGGTCTGCATGCTGGGCGCCCAGCACCCGCTGGCCCGCCATGGCCTGACCCTGCGCCACTACCTGGAAATGCCGCATCTGGCGCCCGCGCCGTATGCGTCGATGCAGCGCAGCATGATCGACCAGGCGCTGGCCGAGCAGGGCTACAAGCGCAATATCCAGGTCACCCTGCCGTATTTCGGCCTGGTGCCCTACGTGCTGATGAAGACCGACATGGTATTCACCACGGGCCGCCAGTTTGCCGCCCACTATGCGCAGTACCTGCCCATCCGCATGGTGCCGTCGCCGGTGACGTTCCCGCGCATGCGCTTCTACCAGCTCTGGCACGAACGCTGCCATGCCGCCCCGGACGTGATGTGGCTGCGCCGCATGATCGCCGAAGTGGCCTCCGACCTGCCTCAGCTTCCCCGCCTGGAACCGGCACCGGCCAGCCAGGCCTGACCGATGTGTCGTGCGCTTTACTTGCGCGCCGTACTTGCGCCGACCGCCGTCCTGACGCCCCGGGAGGCCCCTTGACCGCCGCTGGCGGTACACTCACCGGACGTTGAACGCGCGCTCGGTCGCGAGGAGCTCCCATGCTGGAAACCGCTGCGCTGGCTGCGGGCATGTCCTGGGCCAGTGGCCTGCGCCTGTACCTGGCCGTGCTGACGGCGGGCGTGCTGGCCCGCCTGGGCTGGCTTGACCTGCCATCGGGGCTGCAGGTGCTGTCGTCGTGGTGGGTGATCGGTGTGGCCGCGGCGATGACGGTGGCCGAATTCGTGGCCGACAAGGTGCCCGGCTTCGACACCGTCTGGGACGGCATCCAGACCTTTATCCGCATTCCGGCCGGGGCGATCCTGGCCGCCGCCGCGTTTGGCCACATGGACCCGCAGTGGACCGTGGCGGCCGGCCTGATCGGCGGGACGCTGGCCGGCACCGCCCATGCCGCCAAGGCGGGCACGCGGGCGCTGATCAATGTGTCGCCCGAACCTTTTTCGAACTGGGTGGCCTCATTCACCGAGGATATCGGCACGGTGGGCGGGCTGTTGCTGGCGTTCTTCCTGCCGGTCGTGTTCCTGATCCTGCTGGTGCTGTTCCTGGTGCTTGCCGCGTGGCTGGTGCCCAAACTGTGGCGCGGCGCGCGACGGCTGCATGCCAGCCTGCGCGACAAGACACAGCCGGCGTCCCGGCCGCCGGCAAAGTAGCCGCCGCATCGTCCCTGAGACCCTTTTGCCAACCGTCAGCCGAACATGTCGACTGCCTCCGATCCCGTTGTTCCCCAAGCAAGGTTTTCCGCGTGGCGCCAGGCCCTTCGCATGGCGCGCCGCGACTGGCTGGCCGGCGAGCTGACGCTGCTGCTGTTTGCGCTGGTGCTGGCCGTGGCCGCGCTGACCAGCGTGGGCTTCCTGGCCGACCGCATGCGCCTGGGGCTGGAGCGCGACGCGAGGCAGATGATTGCCGCCGACGTGCTGCTGATCTCCGACCAGCCGTTCGACGCCGCCTTCAGCGACCGCGCCCGGCGCGATGGCCTGCAAGTGGCGCAGACGGTGACCTTTCCGAGCATGGCCACGGCGCGGGCCCATGGCGCGCCGGCGCAGGGCGAGGCGCCCAGCCAGCTTGGCGCGCTGAAGGCCGTGACGGACGGCTATCCGCTGCGCGGCCGGCTCAAGGTCGCGCAGACGCCCGGCGGGCCGGAATCGAACGCCGAAGGCATTCCGGCCCCCGGCACGGTGTGGGTGGACGAGGCGCTGCTGACCGCCCTGAACCTGCGGGTCGGCGACGGGCTGCAGCTTGGCAGCAAGACGTTCCGTATCGACAGGATCATCACCCAGGAACTGGATCGCGGCGCCGGCTTCATGAACTTCGCGCCGCGCGTGCTGCTGCCGATGTCGGATCTCGATGCCACGAAGCTGATCGGCTGGGGTAGCCGCGTGACCTACCGCCTGTTGGTGGCGGGCCCCGATGCCGCCGGCGAGGCCTACCGCAAATGGGCCACGGCCGAAATCGAACAGCGCCACCTGCGCAATACCCGCGTGGAATCGCTGGAGTCGGGGCAGCCCCAGATGCGGGCGACGCTGGACCGCGCCGAGCGGTTCCTGTCGCTGGTGGCGGTGCTGTCGTCGATGATCGCGGCGGTGGCCATTGCGATGTCCGCGCGCCGCTACATGCAGCGCCACACCGATGCGTGCGCGGTCTACAAGTGCATGGGACTGTCGCGCGGCCAGATCCTGGCGGCCTTCGGCATCGAGTTCCTGCTGCTGGGCCTGGGGGGCGCGCTCGTGGGCGTGGCGCTGGGCTACGCGGCGCACTACGGGCTGCTGATGTCGCTGGGCGGCCTGCTGCAGGTGTCGCTGCCGCATCCGTCGTGGGTGCCGGCGGTGGTGGGCGTGGCGGCCGGGCTGGTGCTGCTGACCGGGTTTGCGCTGCCGCCGCTGCTGGCGCTGACGCGCATCGCGCCGCTGCGCGTGTTGCGGCGCGACGTGGGCGTGCCGCCCATTTCCGCCTGGGTGGCATATGCCTTGGGCCTGGGGGCGTTCGTTGCGCTGCTGATGGTGGCGGCCCGCGATCTCAAGCTCGGGCTGACCACGGCGGGCGGATTTGCTGGCGCCGGCGTGGTGTTTGCGCTGCTGGCCCTGGGGCTGCTGATGGCGCTGTCGCGCACCATGCGCGGGCGCGCCAGCGGCAGCGTGGGCTGGCGCTTTGCGCTGGCGGTGCTGGAGCGGCGCCGCGGGGTGACCGTGTTGCAGACCGTGGCGCTGGCGGTGGGGCTGATGGCCTTGCTGCTGCTGGGCATGACGCGCAACGACCTGATCGATTCCTGGCGCAACGCCACGCCGGCCGACGCGCCGAACCGCTTCATCATCAATATCCAGCCCGACCAGCGCGAACCGCTGCGAACCATGCTGGCCAGGAGCGGGGTCGATGACCTGCTGTTCCCGATGGTGCGCGGACGCCTGATCCAGATCGGCGACCGGCCGGTGCAGGCCAGCAGCTACCCCGACGGGCGCGCGCGCAACCTGGTGGAGCGCGAGTTCAACCTGTCGTACATGGACAAGATGCCTGACGGCAACGAGGTGGTGGCTGGCCGGTGGGAAGGCGGCGCGTCGGTGGAGGAAGGCATCGCCAAGACGCTGCATATCCGGCTGGGCGATACGCTGCGCTTCGACGTGGCCGGCCAGATCGTCGAGGCGCCGGTGACATCGCTGCGCAAGCTCGAATGGGGCTCGATGCGCGTCAACTTCTTCGTGATCCTCCCGGTGGCAAAGATGCAGGGGCTGCCCGAGACCTACATCACGTCGTTCTACCTGCCGCCGGCCAAGGCGGCGCTGGGCAACCAGCTGACCGCCGCGTTCCCGAACATCACCGTGGTCAACACCGACCTGATCCTGCGCCAGATCCAGAACGTGCTGGACCAGGTGATCGCGGCGGTGGAGTTTCTGTTCGTCTTCACGCTGCTGGCCGGCGTGACAGTGCTCTATGCTGCACTGTCGGGTGCGCGCGACGAGCGCAAGCGCGATGCCGGCCTGCTCAAGGCGCTGGGCGCGCCGGCGTCGCTGGTGCGGCAGACCCAGTATGCGGAATTCCTGGTGGTGGGCGGGCTGGCCGGGTTCCTGGCCGGCCTGGGCGCGATCGGCGTGGGCTGGGGGCTGTCGCAGTTCGTGTTCGACTTTCCGTATCGCTTCAATGCGTGGATTGTGCCGGTCGGCGTGGTTTCTGGCATGCTGTGCGCTTTTGCCGGCGGCTGGCTCGGCTTGCGCGAGGTGCTGCGGCAGCCGGCGCTGGCCACGCTGCGCGATGTGAACTGATTGGCCATGATTACCGAACCTGCAGAACCCGAAGACAACCGCGACGACATCACCGCCTACGAACTGATTGGCGGGGAAGGGCGCGTGCGCGAGCTGGTCGACCGCTTCTACGACCTGATGGACCTGGAAGCCGAATTCGCCGGGCTGCGTGCGCTGCACCCGCCCACACTGGACGGCTCGCGCGACAAGCTGTTCTGGTTCCTGTGCGGCTGGCTGGGCGGCCCGAACTACTTTATCGAGCGATTCGGGCATCCGCGCCTGCGGGCGCGTCACCTGCCGTTCGAAATCGGCACCAGCGAGCGCGACCAGTGGATGCGCTGCATGGCGCTGGCCATGCAGGACGTGGGGCTGCCCGAGTCGCTGCAGATGCGCCTGATGCAGGCGCTGTTCCAGACCGCCGACTGGATGCGCAATGTCCAGCGCTAAGCTGTTGCCGGCGGCGGCGCAGGCCGTGCTCGCGTTCTGGTTCGGCACGCCGGGATCGCCCGAATGGGATGGGTCACGGCGCGAGTGGTTCGCCAAGTCGGACGACTTCGATGCCAGCATCCGCGAACAGTTCCTGCCGCTCTGGCAGGCCGCGCACGACGGCGCCGACGATGACTGGTCCGTGACGCCCGAGGGCGCCTGCGCGCGCATCGTGCTGCTGGACCAGTTCCCCCGCAACATGTTCCGCGGCGATGCGCGCAGCTTTGCCACCGATGCGCAGGCGCTGGCCGTGGCGCGGCGCATGCTGGCCGAAGGTTGGGACCGGCAACTGCCGACGGCCTGGCATCGCGTGTTCTGCTATCTGCCGTTCGAGCATGCCGAGTCGCTGGCCGACCAGGATATCTCCGTGCGCGAAACCACGGCGCTGCGCCAGGACACGGCCGGCCGGGTCGATGTCGTGGAATGGGCCATCAAGCATCACGAGATCATCGCGCGCTTTGGCCGCTTCCCGCACCGGAATGCGGTGCTGGGCCGCGCGAGCAGCGCCGAAGAGCTGGCCTTCCTGAAACAGCCCGGATCGCGCTTCTAGGCACTTCCTGTGCCGAAAACGCCGCTTGGGGCCGGGGTGCCCGGCCCGGTGTGCTTATAATCGCAATCCTGCCGTTACACAGTCTTTCCGATACCCATGGAAGCCAAACCGCAAGCCGGTCCGCGCCGTACCCGAGACCGCATCCTCGACGTGTCGCTGCGCCTGTTCAATGAACTTGGCGAGCCCAACGTCACCACCACGACGATTGCGGAAGCCATGGAAATCAGCCCTGGCAACCTGTACTACCACTTCCGCAACAAGGACGACATCATCAACTCGATCTTCGTGCGCTTCGAGCAGGAGATGGAGCGCCGCCTGAAGATGCCGGAAGACCACAAGGCCACGCTGGGGGAGAGCTGGGGCTACCTGCAGTACATGTCCGAGTTCCTGTGGAACTACCGTTTCCTGTATCGCGACATCAACGACCTGCTGGCGCGCAACCGGATGCTGGAGACCAACTTCAAGCGCATCGTCGACCAGAAGAAGCGGTTCGCGCTGGAAATCTGCCGCCAGTTCCAGGAAGACGGCGACATGGAAGCCACGCCCGAGCAGGTCGATGCGGTGTGTACCAATATTGTTGTCATTGCCACCTACTGGCTGTCGTTCCAGTTCGTGCAGCATCCGCGCCAGTACAACGATCCCGAGCAGATCCGCGGCTATCTGCATGGGTCGAGCTATCACATCTTCTCGATCCTGGCGCCCTACCTGCGCGGCAAGGCGCGCGAGGCGTTCGACCAGCTGGCGCGCGAGTACGCCGCGGAAAAGGCGGCGGCCGAGGCGGCCAAGGCCGAAAAGGACAAAAAGTGAAATCGGTTTGCGTGTACTGCGGTTCGAGTCCCGGCTTCCGGCCGGAATACGCCGAAGCGGCCAAGGCATTGGGCCAGACCATGGCCGAGCAGGGCCTGGCGCTGGTCTATGGCGGCGGCAAGGTGGGGTTGATGGGGATCGTGGCCGATAGCGTGCTGGCGCACGGCGGCACGGCCATCGGCGTGATTCCCGACGCGCTGATGCAGAAGGAAGTGGGTCATCGCGGTCTGACCGAACTGCACGTGGTGCGCAACATGCACGAACGCAAGCAGATGATGGCTGACCGGTCCGACGCCTTCATCGCCATGCCCGGCGGCGTGGGCACGTTCGAGGAACTGTTCGAGACGTTCACGTGGGCGCAGCTTGGCTATCACGACAAACCGGTGGGCCTGCTCAACGTGGCCGGCTTCTACGACGGCATGCTGGCGTTCCTGCATCACGCCGTGGGCGAGGGGTTCCTGAAGCAGGTACACGCCGACATGCTGCACGTATCGACGTCGCCGCAGGACCTGCTCGGCCAGCTGGCCGCCGCGCCGCGCGTGCGCGTGGACAAGTGGCAGCAAGGCCGCGAGAAGACGTAAGCCGGAAAGCCTGCCGCGATGGAAAACGCCGCCAGCGATGGCGGCGTTCTGCTTTCTGGCGAAACGACTAGCCGAACGGGCGAGTCGAAGCGGCAAGTTCAGGGGCCTAGTTCATCAGCATCCCGATCCACCGGAGGACGTGCGGGCCGCCGATCGCCATCCATGTGCCGCCGCAGAGAATCAGCGCCAGCATCACCGCCGCACTGCCGAAATCCTTGGCGCGCTTGGACAGGCTGTGGCGTTCCAGCGAAATCCGGTCGATGGCCGCTTCCACACTCGAATTGAGCAGTTCCACGATCAGCACCAGCAACAGCGTGCCCAGCAGCATCACGCGCTCGACCACGGACACGGGCAGGATGAACGCACAGGGCGTCAGGATAACGACCAGCGTCAGTTCCTGGCGAAACGCGCTTTCTTCCAGCACGGCATAGCGCAGGCCCGACAGCGAGTTGATCGCCGCGTGCCAGGCGCGCGTCAGGCCACGGTTGCCCTTGTGCGGATTGTTGGCGATCGAGTAATCGGTTTCCACCTCAGCCGCCACCCGGGTGGCGGTCGACCGGTGCAGCGACGGATCGGGCGGTAGCGTGGGTTGGGGCTTGGCCATGATCGGGTGCGACGGAAGATTCCGGATGATCGGATCCGCCAGCCGCGCTGGGCAGCGGACGCAGATGCGCAAGGAACTGCTCGGATGCCGCGCGCCACGAGAATTTCTCCGCGTGGGCACGGGCGGTGGCGCGGTCGATGCGCAGCGCCTCCAGGCAGGCCTCCCGCAAGTCTTCGTGCATCACGCCGGCCGGGCTGTCGCCAAGCACGTCGATCGGACCCGTCACCGGGTATGCTGCCACCGGCAGCCCACTGGCCAGTGCTTCCAGCAGGACCAGCCCGAAGGTATCGGTCTTGCTGGGAAACACGAAGACGTCTGCCGAAGCATACACCTTCGCCAGTTCCGGCTGCTTGAGCACCCCGAGGTAGTTGGCCGTCGGATAGCGCGCCTTCAGCGTGGCCAGTGCCGGGCCATCGCCAACAACCCACCTGGAGCCGGGCAGGTCGAGCTGCAGGAACGCTTCGACGTTCTTCTCGACGGCCACGCGGCCCACGTACAGGAAGATCGGATGGGCGGTGTTTAAAACGTTCGCTCGCTGCGCGGTGAAGACGTCGAGGTCCACGCCGCGCGTCCACAGCACGCCGTGCGTGATGCCGTAGTCGTGCAGGTCCTTCAGCACCACCGGGGTAGGGGCCATGACGGCGCGCGCCGGGCCGTGGAACCAGCGCAGGAAGCGATAGGTCCAGGCCAGCGGCACGCCGAAGCGCGCCTGCACGTATTCCGGAAATCGCGTGTGGTAGGCGGTGGTGAAGGGCAGCTTGTGTTTCAGGGCATAGGCGCGCGCGGCCAGCCCCAGCGGGCCTTCGGTCGCGATATGCAGGGCGTCCGGCCGGAACGTATCGATGCGGCGGCGCACCTTGGCGGCCGGCAGGATCGACAGGCGGATCTCCGGATAGGTCGGGCACGGCACCGTGCGGAATTCCAGCGGGGTGAGCAGATCCACCGTGTGACCCATGGCTTCGAGTTCGCGGCGGGTCGACTTCAGCGTGCGAACCACGCCGTTGACCTGCGGTTCCCATGCGTCGGTGACAATCATGACTCTCATTGAGGCTCCTTGGGACGGCAGCGCCGTGGTGTTGTGGGGGAGGGGCGGGTCCGCGCCGGGCGGGCCGGGGCGGGCCCAGCCGATGGGCGTTGGCTCGCGGGCCCGGCCAGGCGGTGGCCCGGGCCTTCTCAGGCCGCGATCTCGGCGGTGCGGCGGCGCCGGCGGGTGGCAGGCACTGGCGGATCGATCAGCGTGGTCCAGTAGACGATCTTCAACTCGCCTTCCATGGTTTCCACCAGCGCCGACAGGCTTTCCACCCAGTCGCCGTCGTTGCAGTAGAGCTGGCCGTCCACCTCGCGGATCTCGGCCTTGTGGATGTGGCCGCAGACCACGCCGTCGCAGCCACGGCGGCGCGCCTCGTCCACCATCGCGTGTTCGAAGGAATTGATGTAGCTCACCGCGTTCTTGACCTGGTGCTTCAGGTACTGGGACAGCGACCAGTAGTCGAATCCGAGTCGGGCGCGTACGCGGTTGAAGTGGCGGTTCAGCGCCAGGATCATCGTGTAGAGCGAATCGCCAAGGTAGGCCAGCCATCTGGCATGCTGCACCACCCCGTCGAACAGGTCGCCATGCACGACCCACAGGCGCTTGCCGGTGGCGGTGACGTGCACGGCGTCCTCACGCACGCTGACGTCGCCGAAGGCCAGGCCGTCGAACTGGCGGGCACCTTCGTCGTGGTTGCCGGGGATGTAGATCACCTCGGTGCCCTTGCGCGCCTTGCGCAGCAGCTTCTGCACCACGTCGTTATGGCTCTGCGGCCAGTACCAGCCACGGCGCAGTTGCCAGCCGTCGATGATGTCGCCAACCAGGTAAAGCACGTCGGAATCGTTGTGCTTGAGGAAGTCGAGCAGGTAGGTGGCCTGGCAGCCCGGCGTGCCCAGGTGGATATCGGACAGCCAGATGGCGCGGTAGCGTTGCGCAGAAGGTTCGGCGGAGGCCGGCGGGCGTTGGCCGGCGTCGGCGGGGTCGCGCGGGGGGATGGCCCGGGCAGGGGACAGATCGGCCTGCGGTGGCATGAACGCCGCGTAGGCGGCAGACATCGAGAGCGTCGTGTCAGGCTTGCCGCGCAGGCGCTGCGCAACCCGCGACAAACTCACGCGTGCAGATCGGATGGCTTGAACCATGGTGGCCCCGGTATCGGCGATGGCTGCATTGAGCCAGTGCCGCATGACGGAGCCGTGACGGAAACATGAATGTCACATGAAGGTTGCCGGCCGCGGCGCGGCGCGATGGCTAGTGGGGCGTGACGATGGCGGGGGAGGCGGGCTGTCGCTGGAGCATGGCCAGCGCCGTGAGCGTGGCCTGCACGGCACGCGGGTCGCGCAGCAGCGACACATGGCCGATGCCGTCGAGCGCCAGATGCTGTGCGCCGTCAAGCCACGACGTGCCCGGCGGGCCGGCGATGGAGTCATGCCAGCTGAAGACCGATACGATGCGCGCGCGCATCGGCGGAGTCTCCGCGGCGGCCAGCGCGGCGAGCCACGGGCTCTGCCATCGCATCTGCGCTGCATTGCGTCCACTGCCGAAGCGCGCGAGCGCGCACCCCTGGTGCGGGCTGCCCAGCGTAACGATGCCCGCGCAGAGCGTGTCGCCAGCCTGCGCGGCCAGCGCCTGCGCGGCGCGCGCGGCCAGTCCGCCCATGCTGTGGCACACCAGTAGCGGGGCCCGGCCCGTACGCGCCTGCATCTCGCGCATGCGCGCCAGCAGTTGCGGGGCGTAGTCGTCGATGTCGCCAAGCACCGGTGTCAGGTCGATGGCTTCGCAACGGTAGCCGGCGGCGGCCAACGCCGGCGCCATGTCGAGCCAGACCGCGTGGTTGCAGCCGTAGCCGTGTACCAGCAGTACGGGAGGGGCATCGGGCAGCGGACGTGTGGGCTGGGCAAGGCTCAGCCGTGACCGGAATGGCTGCAGCCAGTTGAACATCCGGAAGACGGCGCGGCATTCGGCCAGAAAGCAGCGCAGTGCTGCGCCGGCGTCAAGACGTTGCCGGGATGGCGCTTGATCGGGAAGCGGCGGCCGGTTCCGGCGCGGGATGCCCAGACCGCCAAGTGTCGCGCCGAACGCCCAGGCGACGCTGGCGCCGAAGGTCAGGAGCACGATGGCCAGGCCTGCGGCCAGTGCCGGCATCCATGCCCAACCGTGGCCCAGCGCCAGCCAGGCCGCCAATCCGCCCGCCGCCGCCGTCTGTACCAGCACGGCGACGCGACGCAGGGCGGCGGCCGTCAGGCTCATGGCTGCTGCGGGCGCAGGTCGGTCAGGCGGGTGCCGGCCAGTCGGTCATGCAGGAACTGGCGGCGCGGATCGAGCCATGCCAGCGACATCCAGATCAGCAGCCCGACGGTCAACACGCCGATAAACGGCCACAGCGTGAGGCCCATCGCGTGCCCCACGGCGGCCGCAGGCGGCAGCCACAGCCAGGCCAGCACGTAGCGCAGCAGCGCCTTGGACCAGCCCGGCGGCTGGCCGGCGGTCGTCTCCAGGCGGATACGCCAGGTCTGCATCGCCAGCGTCTGGCCGTTACGCTGCCAGAACCACGAGAAATAGACGCCAAGCACGATGAACATCCATACCTGATCCACGTACACGTGGGGAAGCCCAAGCTGCTGGATCAGCGGACGGGCCAGGACCGAGACGGCGCTGGCGAGCATCAGCACGCCAAACAGCAGTACGCCTTCGTAGAGCATGCAAAGCAGGCGACGGCCCAGCGTGGGGGCGCGCGGCGGCGTGGCGGGATTCTGGGCGGAGGCGGCTGGCGTGGCGGCAGGCATGGCGCGTGGCGGATCGGGGGAAGCGGCCATTATGCCAAACGGCGCACAGGGGGCCATTGCCGGAATTCCCGGGATGCGGGGTCGCGGTGGATCGCTGACGTTCCGGTGGGGCAATCCGGCAAGGCTGCCGAAGATCGGGTGGGCAGAGGTGGCTCTGCCGGAGGGGGTGTTACGGACGCGTTTCGGTCTGGTTGAAGTCAGTGGCCGCTTCGCCCGTCACCGGCGGCGACAGCGTCGGTGCCTGGGCGGGCGAGGCCGGCATTGCCGCAGCCGGCGCGGCCGGCGCAGGTGCCGGGGCCACCGGGGCGGTGGCTGCCGCACTACCCGCCAAGGCGGGCGCCCCGGGCGCGGATGCCGGCGAGGCTTCCGGTGCGCTGGCCGGGCGGCCCTGATGGTGGAGCTGCCGGCTCGTATCGGCCGGCGGGCGCTTGCCCGAAGGCAGCGCGCTGACAGCACCCGGACGGCGCGGTACCTTTTCGGCGGCCGCCAGCTTCTTCTTCTGCTCTTCCGGCAGCTGCTGGTAGCGATCCCACGCTTCCGCTTTCTTTTCCGGCGGCAACTGGCGCGTGATCTGGTAGTTCTCGCGGGCCAGACGGCGTTGCTGCGGCGTCATCTTGACCCACTCGGCCATCCGCTCCTGCAGGCGCTGCTGTTCCTCGGGCTTGAGCGTGGGGTACAGGTCGGCAATGCGCTGCCACTTGCGGCGGTTCAGTTCCGGGATGGTGTCCCAGAGCGGCTGCAGCGGCGCCAGAATCTGACGATGCGGCGCAGACAGTTCCTGCCAGGTGGGATGGGCGTTGATGACGGGCCGCGCTGCCGGCTGGCTGGCCGACTGCGCTTGCTGGCCCTGGGCGTGCGCCTCTTCCGTCGCGACATCGATCGAAAGTGCAGCCAGGGTTGCGCCGGCGGCGCAAAGCGCGGCAAGCCGGCGACGGAGTGCGTCGGTACGGGAAGGTGCGCAGGCCATCTTATTGGTCGCGGTCCCGCTTCAGGAACACGTGAAAGCCCTGGTCGGCATAGGCCGTCGGGGGCAGGTCGTCGAGCAGCATCGCGGCATCGACATCGGCCAGTTCCTCGACGCGCTTCTGCTGCTGCCAGTGGTAGATGCCCATCAGGCCGGCACCCAGCGCGACCAGCGTCCACACCAGGGCGAGCTTGCGCAGCCACGCACCGGCGCGGTGCAGCGGGGTGTCATCCTCGTCGTCGAAGGCGTAGCCGTGCGGTGCATTGGGCAGCACGAGCTGCGGCACGTGAGCACGCACTTCAGCCTTCTTGGCGGCCAGCGCCATGCGCCGCGCGGCGGCCAGCCGTTCGGAAATGTCCCGCGGCAGCGCCTCCGCGGAGGCATCGAGTGCCACCCGGATCTCATGGGCGAAGCGCCGTTCCTGGATATCTCGTTCGTTTCTGCTCATAGTCGGACTCCCCGCGCACGCAACGCTTGCGCCAGCGTATGCGTGGCGCGGGAACAGTGCGTCTTGACGCTGCCTTCCGAACAGCCCATCACGGCTGCGGTTTCGGCTACGTCCATATCCTCCCAGTAACGCATCAGGAAAGCCTCGCGTTGACGCGTGGGCAATCGCTGGATTTCCTGCTCGATGATATGCATGACCTGGGCCCGCTCGACCTTGTCGGCGCTGCTTTCGGCCATCTCCGTGCCGCTTTCGGCTTCCAGGGTGTCCAGCAGGTCGCTGTCGTCGCCTTCGCGGTCGTCGCGCAGGTTGGAGAACAGGGTGACCCAGGTGTTCCGCACCTTCTGGCGCCGGAACCAGTCGTGAATGGTGTTCTGCAGGATGCGCTGGAACAGGGGCGGCAGTTCGTTCGGCCCCTTGTCGCCGTACTTTTCCGCCAGCTTGATCATGGCGTCCTGCACGATGTCCAGCGCAGCTTCGTCGTCACGCACGGCGAACACGGCCTGTTTGAAGGCGCGGCGTTCGACGCTGGCGAGAAAGTCTGAGAGTTCCTTGTCGGTGGCCATGCAGGCGAAAACAGCAGTTGGGCGGTCAGGCCAGGCCGAATGTGCCGGACTCGTCCTGTGGCACCCCGGAAATGTCTGCGATCCTAACAAAAAACACCTGCCCTCTGCCACTCCTGTATTCAAGTGCAGACATGCTCGCTTGACTGCGCAACGCACGATCGTCGCGCGGATGACCTGGACCGGGGCGACCGTGCAAAAAGTTCCGCTGATACATTTACCGCGCTGGTGCATTGCAGTATCATCGACGGTTCACGACATCAGTGGTTGTCTCATCAGACCGCTTATAAGGCGGTCTCTTCATGCAGACGCGCACCGCTTGAACCCGAGCCACAAGCCCGGCAGAGAGCATCCAAACAATTTTTTGCCGAAAATTGCAAAGGACAGAAATGAACATGCCCAGCGCGGAATTCTCCCACGCAGACAGCAATTCATCCTCCGGTCGGGAAATGATCGGAGCGGAAATCCTCGTCAACGCACTTGCCGAAGAAGGCGTCGAATACGTCTGGGGCTATCCCGGCGGCGCAGTGCTCTATATCTACGACGAGCTTCACAAGCAAACGAAATTCGAACATATCCTGGTGCGCCACGAACAGGCCGCCGTGCATGCCGCTGACGGCTATGCCCGCGCGACCGGCAAGGTGGGCGTGGCACTGGTGACTTCGGGCCCGGGCGTGACCAACGCCGTGACCGGCATCGCCACCGCTTACCTGGATTCGATCCCGATGGTGGTGATCACCGGCAACGTGCCGACCCACGCCATTGGCCAGGATGCGTTCCAGGAATGCGACACCGTCGGCATCACGCGCCCGATCGTCAAGCACAACTTCCTCGTGAAGGACGTGCGCGACCTGGCCGCGACGATCAAGAAGGCGTTCTTCATTGCCGCCACCGGCCGTCCCGGCCCCGTGGTGGTCGACATCCCGAAGGACGTGTCGCGCAACGCCTGCAAATTCGAGTACCCGAAGGCCGTCGACATGCGGTCGTACAACCCGGTGAACAAGGGGCACTCGGGCCAGATCCGCAAGGCCGTGGCGCTGCTGCAGGCCGCGGAGCGTCCGTATATCTATTCGGGTGGCGGCGTGGTGCTGGCCAACGCCAGCGACGAGCTGCGCGAGCTGGCCGCGCTGACCGGCCATCCGGTGACCAACACGCTGATGGGCCTGGGTGCATTCCCCGGCACGCACAAGCAGTTCGTCGGCATGCTCGGCATGCACGGCACGTATGAAGCCAACATGGCCATGCAGAACTGCGACGTGCTGATCGCCATCGGCGCCCGGTTCGACGACCGCGTGATCGGCAATCCGTCGCACTTCACGGCGCAGGCGCGCAAGATCATCCATATCGACATCGACCCGTCGTCGATCTCGAAGCGCGTCAAGGTGGACATCCCCATCGTCGGCAACGTCAAGGACGTGCTGCAGGAACTGATCGCCCAGATCAAGGCCAGCGACGTCAAGCCCAAGCGCGAGGCGCTGGCGAAGTGGTGGGACCAGATCGAACAATGGCGTTCGGTGGACTGCCTCAAGTACGACCGCAGTTCCGAGATCATCAAGCCGCAGTACGTGGTGGAAAAGATCTGGGAACTGACCAAGGGCGACGCGTTCATCTGCTCCGACGTGGGCCAGCACCAGATGTGGGCCGCGCAGTTCTACAAGTTCGACGAACCGCGCCGCTGGATCAACTCGGGCGGCCTGGGCACGATGGGCGTGGGCCTGCCGTACGCGATGGGCATCAAGAAGGCGTTCCCGGACAAGGAAGTCGTCACCATCACGGGTGAAGGCTCGATCCAGATGTGCATCCAGGAACTGTCGACCTGCCTGCAGTACGACACCCCGGTCAAGATCTGTTCGCTGAACAACGGCTACCTGGGCATGGTGCGCCAGTGGCAGGAAATCGAATACGACAACCGGTATTCGCATTCCTACATGCAGGCACTACCCGACTTCGTGAAGCTGGCCGAATCGTATGGCCACGTGGGCATGCGCATTGAGAAGTCTTCCGATGTCGAGCCGGCCCTGCGCGAGGCATTCCGCCTGAAGGACCGTACCGTGTTCCTGGACTTCCAGACCGACCCCACTGAAAACGTGTGGCCGATGGTCCAGGCCGGCAAGGGGATCTCCGAAATGCTGCTCGGCGCGGAGGACCTGTAATGCGTCACATCATCTCGGTCCTGCTGGAAAACGAACCCGGCGCGCTGTCGCGCGTGGTGGGCCTGTTCTCGGCCCGTGGATACAACATCGAGACGCTGACGGTGGCTCCCACCGAAGATGCGTCGCTGTCGCGGATGACCATCGTCACCACCGGCTCGGACGACGTGATCGAACAGATCACCAAGCACCTGAACCGCCTGGTGGAGGTGGTCAAGGTGGTGGACCTGACCGAAGGCGCGCATATCGAGCGTGAGTTGATGCTGGTCAAGGTCCGTGCCGTGGGCAAGGAGCGCGAGGAAATGAAGCGCACCGCCGACATCTTCCGTGGCCGCATTATCGAT
Source organism: Cupriavidus sp. 86D6 (assembly GCF_057815095.1). Classification (NCBI taxonomy): domain Bacteria; kingdom Pseudomonadati; phylum Pseudomonadota; class Betaproteobacteria; order Burkholderiales; family Burkholderiaceae; genus Cupriavidus; species Cupriavidus sp. 86D6. The sequence goes on from NZ_JBYPSB010000002.1 coordinate 597,719, forward strand.
GTGACCGAAAAGACGTACACCATCGAGCTGACCGGCAACGGCGGCAAGCTGGATGCGTTCCTCGATGCCATCGACCGCACCGCGATCCTGGAAACCGTCCGTACGGGCGGCTCCGGCATCGGCCGTGGCGAGCGCATCCTGAAGGTCTGACCGGCGCCCCCGGCAACAGAGCACGGCCACAAGCCGACACGCAGTATCCCGAAGCGGCGCGACGACCCCAACAGTCAGGTGTTGCGCCGCCACCCCAATACGAAGATTTGAGAAATTGAAGGAAATATCATGAAAGTGTTTTACGACAAGGACGCCGACCTCTCCCTCATCAAGGGCAAGAATGTCACCATCATCGGCTACGGCTCGCAAGGCCACGCCCACGCGCTGAACCTGAAGGAATCGGGCGTGAACGTGACGGTCGGTCTGCGCAAGAGCGGCGCGTCGTGGAACAAGGCCGTCAACGCCGGCCTGACGGTCAAGGAAGTGGCCGAAGCCGTGAAGGGCGCCGACGTGGTCATGATCCTGCTGCCGGACGAGCAGATCGCCGACGTGTACAAGAACGAAGTGCACGCCAACATCAAGGAAGGCGCCGCCCTGGCCTTCGCCCACGGCTTCAACGTGCACTACGGTGCCGTGATTCCGCGTGCCGACCTGGACGTGATCATGATCGCCCCGAAGGCGCCGGGCCACACGGTGCGTTCGACGTACTCGCAAGGTGGCGGCGTGCCGCACCTGATCGCCGTGCACCAGAACAAGTCCGGCGCCGCCCGTGACATCGCGCTGTCGTACGCCACCGCCAACGGCGGCGGCCGTGCCGGCATCATCGAGACGAACTTCCGCGAAGAAACCGAAACCGACCTGTTCGGCGAGCAGGCCGTGCTGTGCGGCGGTACCGTCGAGCTGATCAAGGCTGGCTTCGAGACGCTGGTGGAAGCCGGCTACGCGCCGGAAATGGCCTACTTCGAGTGCCTGCACGAGCTGAAGCTGATCGTCGACCTGATCTATGAAGGCGGTATCGCCAACATGAACTACTCGATCTCGAACAACGCCGAGTATGGCGAGTACGTCACTGGCCCGCGCGTCGTGACGGAAGAGACGAAGAAGGCCATGAAGCAGTGCCTGACCGACATCCAGACCGGCGAATACGCCAAGAGCTTCCTGCTGGAAAACAAGGCGGGCGCCCCGACGCTGATCTCGCGCCGCCGCCTGACGGCTGAGCACCAGATCGAGGAAGTGGGTGCGAAGCTGCGCGCGATGATGCCGTGGATCGCCAAGAACAAGCTGGTCGACCAGTCGAAGAACTAAGCAGTACGGGCAGAAGCGGGCACCGGGCCGATGCGGCCAGGTGCCTCGCCAGTGCCGCAGCCGCCCAGTCGGCCGCCGGTCTTTTGTGATTGCACAAGACATTTCGGCGGTGACTGGGCGGCTTTTTGTTATCCTTGTCGGACTTTTTCAGGCGCTGGCCTGAATTTTTTCTTATCTCTCGCGCCGACATATCCTGAAGGCATGCCACGCGGTACGCTGCGGGCTGGCTATTCGACATGATGTGCACCGTCTGCGCGAACAACAGAACAACGCTTGCATGAACTATCCTCATCCGCTTATCGCCCGTGAAGGCTGGCCGTTCCTGGCCGGCGCTTTCATCATCTCGCTGCTGGTGCATGTCAGCGCGGGCTTCTGGTGGGCGTTGCCGTTGTGGATCATCACGATCTTCGTGCTGCAGTTCTTCCGCGACCCGCCGCGGCCGATTCCGTCGGCCCCCAATGCCATTCTGGCGCCGGCCGACGGCCGCATCGTCGTGGTAGAAAAGACCCAGGACCCGTATGCCGGCCGCGAGGCGCTGAAGATCAGCGTGTTCATGAACGTGTTCAACGTGCATTCGAACCGCGCTTCGCTGGATGGCAAGGTCGAGAAGCTCGAGTATTTCCCGGGCAAGTTCGTCAATGCCGATCTGGACAAGGCATCGCTGGAAAACGAGCGCAACGCGGTGGTGATCCGTCGCGCGGCGGACGGCCAGCTGGTCACGCTGGTGCAGGTGGCCGGCCTGGTGGCTCGCCGCATCCTGTGCTACACGCGGGTCGGCGACACGCTGTCGCGCGGCCAGCGTTACGGCTTCATCCGTTTTGGTTCGCGTGTCGACGTGTATCTGCCCGTCGATGCCCGCCCGCGCGTGACGATCGGCGAGAAGGTGTCGGCCTCGTCCACCGTGCTCGCCGAGCTGGACGTCCAGGCCTGAGGCCGGATCGGTCAGCGACAGGAGACCTGGCATGGGTGCCTTCAACCGACGCAACAAGCGCGTGAGCAATGGCAACGTGACGCATCTGCGTCCGTTCCGCCATAACCAGCTGCGCAACGACGCCGCCTACGAGGCCGACGAGCACGACATCGAGTACGTGCGTCCGCGCCGGCGCGGCATCTACCTGCTGCCCAACGCGTTCACCACGGCGGCGCTGTTCGCGGGGTTCTTCGCGATCGTGCAGGCCATGAACATGCGCTTCGACGTGGCGGCCATCGCCATCTTCGCGGCCATGGTGCTCGATGGCATGGACGGCCGCGTCGCGCGCATCACCAATACGCAGAGCGCGTTTGGCGAACAGTACGATTCGCTGTCGGACATGACATCGTTCGGCGTGGCGCCGGCGCTGGTGATGTACGAGTGGATCTTGCACGACCTGGGCAAGTGGGGCTGGATTGCAGCCTTTGTCTATTGCACCTGTGCCGCGCTGCGGCTGGCGCGTTTCAACGCCAATATCGGCGTGGTCGACAAACGCTTCTTCCAGGGTTTGCCGAGCCCGGCCGCGGCCGCGCTGGTGGCCGGCTTTGTCTGGCTGGCCATCGACAACAAGCTGCCCGTGAAGGAGCTGTGGATGCCGTGGGTTGCCTTTGCGATCACGCTCTATGCGGGCCTGTCGATGGTGTCGAACGCGCCGTTCTACAGCGGCAAGGCGCTCGACGTGCGCTACCGCGTGCCGTTCGGCATGATGGTGCTGGTGCTGGTGCTGTTCGTCATCGTGTCGTCCGACCCGCCGGTTGCACTGTTTGGCCTGTTCGTGGCCTATGCGATCTCGGGCTACGTGCTATGGGCCTGGCGTGCGGTGCATGGTCAGCCCGGCGGGGTGGCCAAGGCGCGTGCCGGCGGCAACGGCAACGGCGCGGGCAGCGGCAATTGACCGGATCTTGAAGAAAAGGGCGCTCATCGGGCGCCCTTTGTTTTTCCGTTCCACAACCTCAGGAGAGTGTCATGGGCATGTTCGACTTCATCAAGGAAGCGGGAGAGAAACTGTTCGGCAAGGGCGAGGCGAAGGCGGCACAGGAGGCTGCCGCGGCCGATCCGTCCGCAAGCGACAAGGCCGAGGCGGCCAACCGCGCGGCCGGCGACGCGATCGAGGCCTATATCGCCCAGATGGGACTGTCCGCCACGGGCCTGACCGTGACCGTGGACGGATCGCAGGGCAAGGTCACCGTATTCGGTGTGGCGCCCGACCAGGCCACGCGCGAGAAGATCATCCTGTGCTGCGGCAATGTGGAGGGGGTCGATTCGGTCGAGGACAAGATGTCGGTCAACGTGGAGAGCGACGAGTCGCAGTGGCACACCGTGGTGAAGGGCGACACGCTCTGGGCGATTTCCCAGGCCGCGTACGGCAATGGCGCCGAATACAACAAGATCTTCGAGGCCAACAAGCCGATGCTGACGCACCCGGACAAGATCTACCCGGGGCAAAAACTGCGCATTCCTCCGAAATAACCCGGTTGCGCCGCCGCAGCAAACGAGCTATAGTCGCCGACATGATTTCGCACCAGACCCAGATCGCCCGCACCACCCTAGGTGGCCTACTAGGCCATCAGGTCGGGACGCGCGCGCGCTAAGGGACTCGGTTACCTCCCCCTGGCGCGGAAATCACCAGGATTTTTGAAAACGCCCCGGCCTGCATTCATGCACGCCGGGGCGTTTTGCATTCCGATCCGAATGCCCGGTGTCGCGATTGCGGGACGGCGGACCAGTACATAAGGCACAGCCCAGGAGCTCCACAAAATGTCTGACAAACTCATCATTTTCGACACCACCTTGCGCGACGGCGAGCAGTCGCCCGGTGCGTCCATGACCCGCGAGGAGAAGATCCGCATTGCGCGTCAGCTGGAGCGTCTGAAGGTCGATGTGATCGAGGCCGGTTTCGCGGCCAGCTCCAATGGCGATTTCGAAGCGATCCGCTCCATTGCCCAGGTTGTTAAGGATTCTACGATCTGCTCGCTGGCCCGCGCCAACGACAAGGACATCGCGCGTGCCGCCGAGGCCCTGAAGCCGGCCAACTCGTTCCGTATCCACACGTTCATCGCCACGTCCGCGCTGCATATGGAGAAGAAGCTCCGCATGACGCCGGACCAGGTCTACGAGCAGGCCCGCCTGGCCGTGCGCTTTGCGCGTCAGTTCACGGACGATATCGAGTTCTCGCCCGAAGACGGCAGCCGTTCGGACATGGACTTCCTGTGCCGCGTGCTCGAAGGCGTGATTGCCGAGGGCGCAACCACGATCAACCTGCCGGATACCGTGGGCTACGCCGTGCCGGAAGGCTATGCGGAGCTGATCCGTTCGGTGCGCGAGCGGATTCCGAATTCGGACAAGGCGGTCTGGTCGGTGCATTGTCATAACGACCTGGGCATGGCCGTGGCCAACTCGCTGGCGGCGGTGAAGCTGGGCGGCGCGCGCCAGATCGAGTGCACGATCAACGGTCTGGGCGAGCGCGCCGGCAACACGAGCCTGGAAGAAGTGGTGATGGCCGTGAAGACGCGCCGCGACTACTTCAATATGGACGTTGGCATCGATACCACGCAGATCGTGCCGGCCTCCAAGCTCGTGTCGCAAGTCACCGGATTCGTGGTGCAGCCGAACAAGGCCGTGGTGGGCGCCAATGCGTTTGCCCACGCCTCGGGCATCCACCAGGATGGCGTGCTCAAGGCGCGCGACACCTACGAGATCATGCGCGCGGAAGATGTGGGCTGGACCGCCAACAAGATCGTCCTGGGCAAGCTCTCGGGCCGCAACGCATTCAAGCAGCGCCTGCAGGAACTGGGCATCGAGCTCGAAAGCGAAGCCGAAATCAACGCCGCGTTCACCCGCTTCAAGGAACTGGCCGACCAGAAGGCCGAGATCTTCGACGAAGACATCCTGGCGATCGTTTCCGACGAAGAGCAGGAAAACGCCAACGAGCACTATCGCTTCGTGTCGCTGTCGCAACGCTCGGAAACCGGCGAGCGTCCGCACGCCCGCGTGGTGTTCAACATCGATGGCGCCGAGCAGGCTGGTGAGGCCGAAGGCAATGGTCCGGTGGATGCGACGCTGCACGCCATCGAAGGGCGCGTGAACAGCGGTGCCGAACTGGTGCTGTATTCGGTGAACGCCATCACGGCCGGTACGCAGGCCCAGGGCGAAGTGACCGTGCGCCTGTCCAAGGCCGGCCGCATCGTCAACGGCGTGGGTACCGATCCGGACATCGTCGCCGCATCGGCCAAGGCCTACCTGGCTGCACTGAACAAGCTGCACGACAAGGCCGTGCAGAAGATCAATCCGCAGATCTGACCTTTATCTGACCTGATTCCTGCGATGCGATGGCGGGGCTCACAAGGCCCCGGCTGTCATGAACCGCCCGCCCCGATGCGTATCCCGCAGGGCCGGGCGGTTTGTCGTTTGTGCGCGTTCAGCGGGGGTCCGGGCGGTCGCGCAGCGGATCGGGGGTGATCAGCGTGCGGCGCAGCACGCCCGCGTCGTCGAACATGAAGTTGAACATCGAGTACCACTGGTCTTCATGCAGGAAGCGGTAGCTCCACGCTTCCTGTTTCAGGCGCGGGTAGTACTCGATCGGCTCGCGCGGGGCACCGAAGTGTTCCAGCACATCCTTCTTCGTCCACGCGTCGACCTTGGCCTTGTAGAGCTCGGTCGTGGTCAGCATCTGCCGGAAATTGGTCAGCTTGCCGTCGCGATCGAAATCGGCGGCATAGGAATATTCGCCAAGCGGTTGTTTCGAGTAGAACCAGCGGGTGGTGCCTTCGTCGAGCCGGTACACATCGGTGGGTTTGCCGAAGGTTGCCGCCACGGCGCTTTGCGGTTGACCTACGAGCTTCAGGCCGGTGTTGACGGGGGTCAGGGCGGGCCCGAGGCTGCTGCAGCCGGCCAGGGCCCCGGCAGCCAGTGTCGCGGCGGCGATCCAGTGCCGGGCGACTGTCGGAAATGTCGTCATGTTCAGTGATTTGCAGCAAAAAGTGCACGAGTCGTAGTGTAGCGGGCCCCGGCGCAATGTGTGTACCATCGCGGCTTTTGCGCAGAGAAGGGAAGTCGAATGGGCGGAATCCGAACAAGCGGGCGCATGGCCCGGCTGCGGGCGTGGCTGGCCGCGACGCTGTGCTGCGTGGCGACGGCCGCTGCGGCACAGCAGCCGGTTGGCGCGCCGATCCGGCTCGGGATGATCGACGGGTTGTCCGGCCCCTTCGCCAATGCAGGCGAGGCCGTGGTGCGCAACCTGCGGATCGCGATCGATCGCATCAATGCCCGGGGTGGAGTGAAACTGCCCGATGGCGCCCATCCGATGGAACTGGTGACGTTCGACAGCAAGGGCAATGTCGACGAGAGCCTGATCCAGTTCCGCAGCCTGGTCGACAAACGCATTCCGTTCGTCCTGCAGGGCAACAGTTCGGCCGTGGCCAGCGCGCTGGTGGCCGCGATCAATCGCCAGAACCAGCGCCAGCCCGACGCGCGCGTGCTGTTCCTGAACTATTCGGCGGTGGACCCCACGCTGACCAACGAGAATTGCAGTTTCTGGCATTTTCGCTTCGACGCCAGTGCCGATATGCGCATGCAGGCGCTGACCGAGGCCATCCGCAGCGAACACGCGGTGCGCAAGGTCTACCTGATCGACCAGGATTACAGCTTCGGGCATCAGGTGGCCCGGTCCGCGCGCGAAATGCTAGCGGCCAAGCGGCCCGATATCCAGGTGGTGGGCGACGAATTCCATCCCATCGGCAAGATCAAGGACTTTGCCCCGTATATCGCCAAGATCAAGGCCAGCGGCGCCGACGCCGTGATTACCGGCAACTGGGGCAACGACCTGACGCTGATGGTCAAGGCCGCGCGCGAGGGCGGCCTTAACGCGCGCTTCTACACGTTCTATGGCAACGGCCTGGGCGCGCCCGCTGCCATGGGCGATGCCGGCGTGGGCCGGGTGCTGGCCGTGGCGGAATGGCATCCGAACGTGGGCGGCGCGGCGTCCGACGCGTTCTACCAGGCGTTCCGCACCCGCTATCCCGATCCGCGCGACGACTACGTGCATCTGCGCATGCAGATGATGGTCGAAATGCTGGCTCGCGCGATCGAGCAGGCTGGCAGCACCGACGCCGTGGCGGTGGCCTACGCGCTCGAAAACATGCGTTTCACGAACGGTTTCCACGAGGCCACGGTGCGGGCGGACGACCACCAGGTGCTGCAGCCGCTCTATGTCTCGATGATGGCCAGGCAGGGCGGCGAGGTGCGTTTCGACAACGAGGGTTCGGGCTACGGCTTCCGGACCATCAAGAAGCTCAAGACGGCCCAGACCACGCTGCCCACCACGTGCCGGATGGAGCGCCCGGCGCGAAATTGAGCCAATGCCGGGGATGGGCTTCGCCGCCGGACGGAATTCGGCTATAATCCGCGGCTGTCGTCCGCAAGTCATCTGGCTGCGGACGGCGGATGCCGAGTCAAAAAGCAAGGCACGACGCAGGCGGCGCATCCCGTGCTGCAGCGTTCGCAAGTGAAAGGAAAACATCATGGCAATTGCCAACAAGTCCGAAGTCATCCAGAAGTTCGCCCGCGGCGCCAACGACACGGGTAGCCCCGAAGTCCAGGTCGCACTGCTGACCACCCGCATCAACGAACTGACCCCGCACTTCAAGGCCAACATGAAGGATCACCACAGCCGCCGCGGTCTGCTGCGCATGGTGAGCCGTCGTCGTCGCCTGCTGGACTACCTCAAGTCCAACGACGCTGACCGTTACCGCGCCCTGATCGAAGCCCTGGGCCTGCGCAAGTAAGGTCTGCGGATGGCAGCACGGGTCCTGCAAGCGTTGTTCAAGCACGATTTCACGTGAGGCCACGATGCCTGCGCCAGCACTGCTGGGGCAGGCATTTTGCTTTTCTGCACCGGCGAATTTTAGCCGGGCAGTGATGGATGTGATGTTTGTTTCACACTAAACGCGGGCGAATTTGCCCGTACGCCGTTGCGCCACGCCGTGCGACGGAGTAAGTTACCTCGCTCTTTCTGACACCGGAACTGGCCAAGGAAACGGGGTTTTGTGTCATTCCATCGCGTATCGCATCGTCCTCATGTGGGCCGGACGGTGGCGCGATGGAATGGCATAGCACTTCCCTGAGACTGCGGACCGGGCAAATTTCCGGCAGTCCGCCTGCCGCTGCGAGCGCAGGCGTCGGCCCGCTGTATCTGTTTACGGCAGGCAAGCATGAATCAAGGAACGCTCATGACCATGTTCAACAAGATCGTCAAGGAATTCCAGTGGGGCCAGCACACGGTCCGCATGGAAACCGGCGAAATCGCCCGTCAGGCATCGGGTGCCGTGATCGTCGACGTGGAAGACACCGTGGTGCTGGCCACCGTGGTGGCAGCCAAGAGCCCGAAGGCGGGCCAGGACTTCTTCCCGCTGACCGTCGACTACATCGAAAAGACCTACGCCGCCGGCAAGATCCCGGGTGGCTTCTTCAAGCGTGAAGGCCGTCCGTCGGAAAACGAGACGCTGACCTCGCGCCTGATCGATCGTCCGCTGCGCCCGCTGTTCCCGGAAGGCTTCTACAACGACGTGCAGGTGGTCATCCACGTCCTGTCGATCAACCCGGAAGTGCCGGCCGACATCCCGGCCCTGATCGCCTCGTCGGCCGCGCTGGCCGTGTCGGGCATCCCGTTCAGCGGCCCGGTGGGCGCCGCCCGCGTTGGCTACAAGGACGGCCAGTACCTGCTGAACCCGAACCGTTCGCAGATCGCCGCGTCGGAACTGGACCTCGTCGTCGCCGGTACCGAGCGTGCCGTGCTGATGGTGGAATCGGAAGCCAACCAGCTGTCGGAAGACGTGATGCTGGGCGCCGTGGTGTATGGCCACGAGCAGATGCAGACCGCCATCAACGCGATCCACGAACTGGTCCGTGAAGGCGGCAAGCCGGAATGGGACTGGGCGCCTGCCGCCAAGAACGAGGCACTGATCGCCAAGGTCAGCGAGATCGGCCTGCCGCTGCTGCAGCAAGCCTACCAACTGCGCCAGAAGTCGGCACGCAGCACCAAGCTCAAGGAAATCTACGCAACCGTGCAGGCCCAGCTGGCCGAAGCCGGCGTGGAAGCCGACAAGGTGGAAGTGGGTAACGTCCTGTTCGACCTGGAAGCCAAGATCGTGCGTGGCCAGATCCTGGCCGGCGAGCCGCGTATCGACGGCCGCGACACGCGCACCGTGCGCCCGATCGAGATCCGTTCGTCGGTGCTGCCGCGCGCCCACGGTTCGTCGCTGTTCACGCGTGGCGAAACCCAGGCGCTGGCAGTGGCCACGCTGGGCACCAAGAGCGACGAGCAGATCATCGACGCGCTGGCCGGCGAGTACCGCGACCGCTTCATGCTCCACTACAACATGCCCCCGTTCGCCACCGGCGAAACGGGCCGCGTGGGCAGCCCGAAGCGCCGTGAAATCGGCCACGGCCGTCTGGCCAAGCGCGCACTGATCCCGGTGCTGCCGAAGGAAGACGAATTCGCCTACACGATCCGCCTGGTTTCGGAAATCACCGAATCCAACGGCTCGTCGTCGATGGCATCGGTGTGCGGCGGCTGCCTGGCACTGATGGACGCTGGCGTGCCGGTGAAGGCGCACGTGGCCGGCGTGGCCATGGGCCTGATCCTGGAAGGCAACAAGTTTGCCGTGCTGACCGACATCCTGGGCGACGAAGATCACCTGGGCGACATGGACTTCAAGGTGGCGGGTACCGATACGGGTATCACGGCACTGCAGATGGACATCAAGGTGCAGGGCATCACCAAGGAAATCATGCAGGTGGCACTGGCGCAAGCCCGTGAAGGCCGTATGCACATCCTGGGCAAGATGCAGGAAGCGATGGGCCACGCCCGCACCGAGCTGTCGGAGCACGCGCCGCGCATGATCACGATGAAGATCCATCCGGACAAGATTCGTGAAGTGATCGGCAAGGGCGGTTCGACCATCCAGGCGCTGACCAAGGAAACGGGCACGACCATCGACATCCAGGAAGACGGCACGATCACGATCGCCTCGACCTCGACGGATGGCATGGCCGAAGCCAAGCGCCGCATCGAAGGCATCACCGCCGAAGCCGAAGTGGGCAAGATCTACGCCGGTACCGTGCTGAAGCTGCTGGACTTCGGTGCCATCGTGAACATCCTGCCGGGCAAGGACGGTCTGCTGCATATCTCCGAGATCGTCAACGAGCGCGTGAAGGACATCAAGGACTGGCTGAAGGAAGGCCAGCAGGTGCGCGTGAAGCTGATCCAGGCCGACGAGAAGGGTCGTCTGCGTCTGTCGCTGAAGGCTGCGCTGGCTGAAGAGGGCGGCAGCATCAGCCCGATCGCCCCGCAAGGCGATGCGCCGGCGGCATCGACCTCGCCGGAACAGCAGCAGTAAGCTGAACGGCAGGCGGTACCGATAGCAGTACCTGCAAAAGCGGCTGGCGATGTCCAGCCGCTTTTTTGTTTACACTGCCGGTCAGTCTTTTACCTGCCTTGGGCGCGCGCATGCTTGCCGCGCGCCATGCGACATACGACATTGATGAGGAGCGATCATGAAAGCCATCGAAATCCGTGAATACGGCGGCCCTGAAGTCCTGCAGGAAACGCAGCGTCCCGACCCGGAGCCGAAGGCCGGAGAGATCCTGATCCGCGTGGCGGCAGCGGGCATCAATCGCCCCGATGTGTTCCAGCGTACCGGCAATTATCCGGTGCCGCCGGGTGCGTCCGACTTGCCGGGCCTGGAGGTGGCCGGCGTGGTGGTGGGCGGCGACCTGTCGAATCCGGCGAACCGTTTTGGCTTGAAAGTGGGCGACCGGGTTTGCGCGCTGGTGCAGGGCGGCGGCTACGCCGAGCTTTGCACGGCACCGATCGAACAATGCCTGCCGGTGCCCGACGGCCTCAGCGATATCGAAGCTGCCGCGCTGCCGGAGACATTCTTCACCGTGTGGAGCAACGTGTTTGATCGTGGCCAATTGGGCAAGGGCCCGCGCGGAGCGGCGGAGACGCTGCTGATCCAGGGCGGGTCGAGCGGCATCGGTACCACGGCCATCCAGATCGCCAAGGCGATGGGCTTCAAGGTGTTCGTGACGGCGGGCAGCGACGACAAGTGCAAGGCCTGCGAGGCGTTGGGCGCCGACCGTGCGATCAACTACAAGACGCAGGACTTCGTCGCCGAGGTCAAGGCTTTGACCGAAGGCAAGGGTGTTGATGTGATTCTCGACATGGTGGCCGGTTCGTACCTGGCCCGGGAACTGTCGTGCATCGCTGACGACGGCCGCATCGTCATCATCGCGCTGCTGGGCGGCGGCAAGGCCGAAATTCCGCTGGGCGATATCCTGCGCCGGCGCATCACCGTGACAGGTTCGACACTGCGTCCGCGTCCGGCATCGTTCAAGGGCGCGATTGCGCAGGCGCTGCACCAGAACGTCTGGCCGCTGCTGGCTTCGGGCAAGATCAAGCCCGTGATCTACAAGGTCTTCCCTGCCGCGCAGGCCGCCGATGCCCATCGCCTGATGGAATCGAGCGAGCACACCGGCAAGATCGTGCTGACCTGGTAACGGGTTTCGTCGGCCCACAATCGCACCATCGCTGTCGCAATTGTGGGCCGACGACCACTGGCTGTCCGCAATTGGCCGCCATGCGCTGGCGGCCCCCCGTTGACCACGCTACAATAGCCGGTTTGATTTGAGAGGGGACCCTTGTGAGACAAAAGCTGGTCATCGGCAACTGGAAGATGCACGGCAGCCTCGCCGCCAATGCGGCCCTGCTGGAAGGCATCAAGGCAGCGCCGGCCAAGTCAAAACTGGCCGTCTGCGCACCGTTCCCCTATCTTGCCCAGTGCCAGTCGCTGCTCACCGGTACCCAGGTGTCGTGGGGCGCCCAGGACACGTCGGCCGAAGTCCGCGGGGCCTTCACGGGCGAAGTTGCGGCGCCGATGCTGGCCGAGTTCGGCTGTACTTATGTGCTGGTGGGTCACTCCGAGCGCCGCACGTACCACGGTGAATCCGATGCGAAGGTGGCTGCCAAGGCACTGCGCGCCCTGGAATCGGGTCTGATTCCGGTCGTTTGCGTCGGCGAAACGCTCGCCGAGCGCGAGGCGGGGCAGACCGAGGCGGTGGCGGGCCGTCAGCTGCAAGCCGTGCTCGATGCACTGTCTATCGATCAATTGAATCGCATTGTCCTGGCCTATGAGCCCGTCTGGGCCATTGGCACTGGAAAGACGGCCACCAGCGAGCAGGCTCAGGCCGTCCATGCCGCACTGCGCGCGCAGGTCGCCGGCAAGGACGCAGGCGTGGGCGAGCGTATCGCCATCCTGTACGGCGGCAGCGTGAAGCCGGACAATGCGGCGGAACTGTTTTCCATGTCCGATATCGACGGGGGCCTGATTGGCGGCGCCTCGCTGAAGGCGGATGATTTCCTCGCGATCGGCAACGCCTGAATGCCGGATGCGACTGTCTGATCAGGCAAGTACGAAACGAATTTAACCAAATGGCAATTTTCAAGACTCTGTTGGTCGTCGTGCAGGTTCTGTCCGCGCTGGGCGTGATCGGTCTGGTCCTGCTGCAGCACGGCAAGGGCGCCGACGTCGGCGCGGCCTTCGGCTCTGGCGCATCGGGCAGCCTGTTCGGTGCATCGGGCTCGGCAAACTTCCTGTCGCGTACCACGGCCGTTCTGGCGGCGCTGTTCTTCGCTTGCACGCTGGGCCTGACGCTGCTGGGCAACTACAAGCCGCAGGCTTCGCTGGGCGTGATGGGCGCAAGCCAGCAGCCGCAGGCTACCCAGGCTTCGGCACCGTCCGCATCGGCGCCGGCAGCGGCTGCCGCATCGGCACCGGCCGGGCCCGCAGTGCCGAAGTAAGCTTCGGCATTGACGCAATAATCGAACAGTGTGTTCAAGGATTCCTGATTTAATTTGTGATTGTGCATTGAACAAATCAGGGATCATGAGTTAGAATGCAAGGCTTGAAACGATTCCCCAGCGCGGGGCGAAAGCCAGAGGACAGACTCTTCTGACAACGCTTCGTAGGGTGTAAAAACCCGGCGCAAGGCAATATTGTTTCTCCCCCAGCCGACGTGGTGAAATTGGTAGACACGCTATCTTGAGGGGGTAGTGGCGAAAGCTGTGCGAGTTCGAGTCTCGCCGTCGGCACCAAACAATTGATCGGAAGTCAATGTCGCGTCCGTGTCATGCACGGATCGCACTATTGACTCTCCGGCAGTCCGCAAGGCGGCGCCGTGCTAAGACGGGATGGCGCCTGGGGTGGGCAACAGGTCGCCGCTAGCTGGTGCTGTTGACAACATTCCAGATAAGGCTGGCCGTACCTTGACACTCGAAGCCTACTTCCCCGTCCTCGTCTTCATCCTCTTTGGCATCGTGCTCGGTGTGGCACTGATGTCCATTGGTCGGATTCTCGGTCCCAACAATCCTGACGCAGCGAAGCTGTCGCCGTACGAGTGCGGCTTCGAGGCATTCGAGGATGCGCGCATGAAGTTCGACGTGCGCTACTACCTCATCGCCATCCTCTTTATCCTGTTCGATCTCGAAACTGCCTTCCTGTTTCCCTGGGGCGTTGCCCTCAAGGACATCGGTTGGCCGGGATTCATCGCCATGGGCGTGTTTCTGCTGGAATTCATCGTGGGCTTCGTCTACATCTGGAAAAAGGGCGCGCTCGATTGGGAGTGATGTGAAATGGCAATCGAAGGCGTTCTCAACGAAGGCTTTGTCACGACGACCGCTGACAAGCTGATCAACTGGACCCGCACGGGTTCCCTGTGGCCCATGACGTTCGGTCTGGCCTGCTGTGCAGTGGAAATGATGCACGCCGGCGCCGCACGCTACGACATGGACCGTTTCGGCGTGATCTTCCGCCCGTCGCCGCGTCAGTCCGACGTGATGATCGTGGCAGGCACGCTCTGCAACAAGATGGCCCCCGCGCTGCGCAAGGTCTACGACCAGATGGCAGAACCGCGCTGGGTGATCTCGATGGGCTCGTGCGCCAATGGCGGCGGCTACTACCACTACTCGTATTCGGTGGTGCGTGGCTGCGATCGCATCGTGCCGGTCGACATCTATGTTCCGGGCTGCCCGCCGACCGCGGAGGCGCTGATCTACGGCGTGATCCAGCTCCAGAACAAGATCAAGCGTACCAACACCATTGCGCGCAAGGGCTGACATGGCGAACCTCGATACCCTCAAGGCCGCCCTCGAGAAAGTTCTGGGCAAGCGCGTGCAGAACCTGACCGAGGCCATCGGCGAACTGACGCTGATCGTCAAGGCTGCCGACTACCTCGACGTGGCACGCCTGCTGCGTGACGACCCGTCGCTGCACTTCGAGCAGGCGATCGACCTCTGCGGCGTCGACTATTCCGACTATGCCGAAGGCACCTGGGACGGCCCGCGCTTCGCGGCTGTCACGCATCTGCTGTCGCTCAAGCACAACTGGCGCCTGCGCCTGCGCGTGTTCGCGCCGGACGACGACATGCCCGTGGTGCCGTCGCTGATCGACGTGTGGAACTCGGTGAACTGGTTCGAGCGCGAGGCGTTCGACTTCTACGGCATCGTGTTCGAAGGCCACCCCGACCTGCGCCGTCTGCTGACGGACTACGGTTTCGTGGGCCATCCGTTCCGGAAGGATTTCCCGGTCTCGGGCTACGTGGAAATGCGTTACGACCCCGAGCAGAAGCGGGTCATCTACCAGCCGGTGACGATCGAGCCGCGCGAAATCACGCCGCGCGTGATTCGCGAGGAAAACTACGGCGGCACGAAGCACTGAGAACGGCGTCATGGCAGATATCAAGAACTACACCCTCAACTTCGGTCCCCAGCACCCTGCGGCACACGGCGTGCTGCGTCTGGTGCTCGAGCTGGACGGCGAAGTCATCCAGCGTGCCGATCCCCACATCGGCCTGCTGCACCGCGCCACCGAAAAGCTGGCCGAGCAGAAGAGCTGGATCCAGAGCGTTCCCTACATGGACCGTCTCGACTACGTGTCGATGATGGTCAACGAACACGCCTACGTGATGGCGATCGAGCGGATGCTCGGCATCGAGGTGCCGATCCGCGCGCAGTACATCCGCGTGATGTTCGACGAGATCACCCGCCTGCTGAACCACCTGATGTGGATCGGCGCCCACGCGCTGGACGTCGGCGCGATGGCCGTGTTCCTGTACGCGTTCCGCGAGCGCGAGGACATGTTCGACATGTACGAGGCGGTGTCGGGCGCGCGCATGCACGCAGCCTACTACCGTCCGGGCGGCGTTTACCGCGACCTGCCGGACACGATGCCGCAGTACCGCGCGTCGAAGATCCACAACGAGAAGGCCATCAAGGTCATGAACGAAAACCGTTCGGGCTCGCTGCTGGACTTCATCGAAGACTTCACGAACCGTTTTCCGACGTACGTGGATGAATATGAGACGCTGCTGACCGATAACCGTATCTGGAAGCAGCGTCTGGTGGATATCGGCGTGGTGACTCCGGAGCGCGCGCTGCAGATGGGTTTCACGGGTCCGATGCTGCGTGGCTCGGGCATCGAGTGGGATCTGCGCAAGAAGCAGCCGTACGAGGTCTACGACAAGATCGACTTCGACATCCCGGTGGGCACGGCGGGCGACTGCTATTCCCGTTACCTGGTGCGCGTGGAAGAAATGCGCCAGTCGAACCGCATCATCAAGCAGTGCATCGACTGGCTGCGCCGCAACCCGGGTCCGGTGATTTCCGAGAACCACAAGGTGGCACCGCCGTCGCGCGTGGACATGAAGTCGAACATGGAAGAGCTGATTCACCATTTCAAGCTCTTCACGGAAGGCATCCACGTACCGCCGGGCGAGGCTTACGCGGCAGTGGAACACCCGAAGGGCGAGTTTGGTATCTACGCGATCTCGGACGGTGCGAACAAGCCGTACCGCCTGAAGATCCGTGCTCCGGGCTTTGCCCACCTGGCCGCGCTCGACGAAATGGCCAAGGGACACATGATTGCGGATGCGGTCACGATCATCGGGACACAGGACATCGTGTTCGGCGAGATCGACCGCTAAGGGATACCGGCAGAAGGGTATCCCGTCACAGGCCGTTGTCCGGACGACGATCCGGGCGTGTTCGGCCGGCCCCGGCGGTAATGGTGGCAGCAGGCTCCGGCCTGCGACGGATCGGCAAGGAATGCGCTGGAGCATTCCGGGCCGGCAGAACATGGCAGCGACGGCTGCAAACCAGCGAAGCCCGGCATACAAGGGCAGGACTTCGCCGTATTACTGCAATGACCATGCTATCAGCAGAAGCTCTCAAGGAAATCGATCGCGCGATCGCGAAGTATCCGGCCGACCAGAAGCAGTCGGCCGTGATGGCGGCACTCGCCGTGGCACAGGGCGAGGTGGGCTGGGTTTCCCCCGAAGTCATGCAGTTCGTCGCCAGCTACCTGGAAATGCCGCCCGTGTGGGTGGAAGAGGTGGCCACGTTCTACAACATGTATGACACCAAGCCGGTGGGCAAGTACAAGCTCACCGTCTGCACCAACCTGCCGTGCGCGCTGTCGGGCGGCGACCGGGCTGGCGAATACCTGAAGCGCAAGCTCGGGATCGACTACAACGAAACCACCGCCGATGGCTGCTTCACGCTGAAGGAAGGCGAGTGCATGGGCGCTTGCGGCGACGCACCGGTGATGATCGTCAACAACACCCGCATGTGCAGCTTCATGAGCGACCAGAAGCTCGACGCCCTGGTCGACGAGCTCAAGGCCGAAGCCGCCGCCAAGGGGGACAAGTAACATGACCTCTCTGCACGACCGTCACATCAAGCCGCTGATCCTGGCCGGCCTGGACGGCAAGAACTGGCACCTCGAGGACTACGTCAAGCGTGGCGGCTACGCCCAGCTGCGCCGTATCCTCGAACAGAAGGTAACGCCCGAGCAGGTGATTGCCGACGTCAAGGCCTCGGGCCTGCGCGGCCGTGGCGGTGCGGGTTTTCCGACCGGCCTGAAGTGGAGCTTCATGCCGCGTTCGTTCCCGGGTCAGAAGTACCTGGTCTGCAATACCGACGAGGGCGAGCCGGGCACGTTCAAGGACCGTGACATCATCCGCTACAACCCCCATGCGCTGATCGAAGGCATGGCTATCGGGGCGTACGCGATGGGCATCACCGTGGGTTACAACTACATCCACGGCGAAATCTGGAACGAATACAAGATCTTCGAGGAAGCCCTCGAGGAGGCACGCCGCGCCGGTTTCCTGGGCGACAACATCCTGGGTTCGGGCTTCGACTTCCAGTTGCATGCCCACCACGGCTACGGCGCGTACATCTGCGGCGAAGAAACCGCGCTGCTCGAATCGCTGGAAGGCAAGAAAGGCCAGCCGCGCTTCAAGCCGCCTTTCCCGGCCAGCTTCGGCCTGTACGGCAAGCCGACCACCATCAACAACACCGAGACGTTCGCAGCGGTGCCGTTCCTCCTGGCCGTGGGCCCGGACGAATACCTGAAGATGGGTAAGCCGAATAACGGCGGCACCAAGATCTTCTCGATCTCCGGCGACGTCGAGCGTCCGGGCAACTACGAAATCCCGCTGGGCACGCCGTTCTCCACGTTGCTGGAGCTGGCGGGTGGCATGCGCGGCGGCAAGGCGCTCAAGGCCGTGATCCCTGGCGGATCGTCGGCCCCGGTGGTGCCGGCCGACCTGATGATGGCGTCGACCATGGACTACGACTCGATCGCCAAGGCCGGCTCGATGCTGGGCTCGGGCGCCGTGATCGTCATGGACGAAACGCGCTGCATGGTGCGGTCGCTGCTGCGCCTGTCGTATTTCTACTTTGAAGAATCGTGCGGCCAGTGCACGCCGTGCCGTGAAGGCACCGGCTGGCTCTACCGCATGGTGAATCGTATTGAACACGGAGAAGGCCGCCAGGAAGACCTGGACCTGCTCAATAACGTCGCGGAAAACATCATGGGTCGCACGATTTGCGCGCTCGGCGATGCCGCGGCGATGCCGGTACGCGGCATGCTCAAGCACTACTGGAAAGAGTTCGAATATCACGTCGAACACAAGCAGTGCATGGTCCCGGCCCATTCCTGAAGCGTGGCAGAACATGGTTGAACTCGAGATCGACGGCAAGAAGGTAGAGGTTGCGGAAGGCAGCCTCGTGATGGAAGCGGCCCGCAAGCTGGGCACCTACATCCCGCACTTCTGCTACCACCGCAAACTGTCCATCGCGGCGAACTGCCGCATGTGCCTGGTCGAAGTGGAAAAGGCGCCCAAGGCGCTGCCCGCCTGCGCCACCCCGGTGACGCCCGGCATGAAGGTCTTCACGAACTCCGAGAAGGCTGTCAAGGCCCAGAAGTCCGTGATGGAATTCCTGCTGATCAACCACCCACTCGACTGCCCGATCTGCGATCAGGGCGGCGAATGCCAGCTGCAGGATCTGGCCGTGGGCTACGGTGCCTCGGAGTCGCGCTACAAGGAAGAAAAGCGCGTGGTGTTCCACAAGAACGTGGGCCCGCTGATCTCCATGGAGGAGATGACCCGCTGCATCCATTGCACCCGCTGCGTGCGCTTTGGCCAGGAAGTGGCCGGCGTGATGGAGCTGGGCATGCTGAACCGTGGCGAACACTCGGAAATCACGACGTTCGTCGGCCAGACCGTGGATTCGGAACTGTCCGGCAACATGATCGACCTGTGCCCGGTTGGCGCGCTGACCAGCAAGCCGTTCCGTTATTCGGCCCGTACCTGGGAACTGGCTCGTCGCAAGTCGGTGTCGCCGCACGACGGCGTGGGTGCCAACCTCGTGGTCCAGACCAAGAACCAGCGCGTGATGCGCGTGGTGCCCCTGGAAAACGAAGACGTCAACGAGTGCTGGATCTCCGACAAGGACCGCTTCTCGTACGAAGGCGTGAACAGTGCCGACCGTCTGACCCGCCCGATGCTCAAGCAGGGCAACCAGTGGATGGAAACCGACTGGCAGACCGCGCTGGAATACGTGGCCAACGGCCTGGCGAGCATCAAGCGTGACCATGGTGCCGACCAGATCGCCGCCATCGCCAGCCCGCACAGCACGCTGGAAGAACTGTTCCTGCTGGGCAAGCTCGTCCGTGGCCTGGGCAGCGACAACGTGGACTTCCGCCTGCGCCAGACCGATTTCTCGGCCGCGCTGAAGGGCGCGCCGTGGCTGGGCATGCCGATTGCCGACGTCACCACGCTGCAACGCGCGCTGGTGATTGGCGCTTCGCTGCGCAAGGATCAGCCGCTGCTGGCCTCCCGCCTGCGTCAGGCCGCCAAGAAGGGTGCCCGCGTGGCCGTGATCGGTACCGGCGGTGAAGACCTGCTGATGCCGCTGGCCGCACGTATCGACGTGGCACCGTCGGCCTGGACTGCCGCACTGGCCGGCGTGGCCCGTGCCGTGGCCGCCGCCAAGGGCGTGGCCGCTCCGGCCGGGACCGATGGTTTCGACGGTGGCGACGCCGCCAGGACCGTGGCCGATGCGCTGCTGTCGGGCGAGCGCCGTGCCGTGTTCCTCGGCAACGAAGCCGTGCGCCACCCGCAATTCTCGGCGCTGCACGCGCTGGCCCAGTGGATCGCAACGGAAACGGGAGCCACGCTGGGCTTCCTGACCGAGGCGGCCAACACCGTCGGCGGCTATATTGCCGGCGCGCTGCCGCAACAGGGCGGTGCCAATGCCCAGGCGATGTTCGATGCGCCGCGCAAGGCATACATCGTGCTGAACGCCGAAGCCGAATTCGATACCGCCGATGCACGCAAGGCCCTGGCCGCGCTGCAGCAGGCCGGAACCGTCGTGGTGCTGTCGCCGTTCCGCTCGGAAGCGGCCATGCAATACGCCGACGTGATCCTGCCGATCGCGCCGTTCACCGAGACCGCCGGTACGTTCGTGAACGCCGAGGGCCGTGCCCAGAGCTTCAACGGCGTGGTGCGCGCGCTGGGTGAGTCGCGTCCGGGCTGGAAGGTGCTGCGCGTGCTGGGCAACCTGCTCGACGTGCCGGGCTTCGACTTCGAAACCGCCGAAGCCGTGCGCGATGCCGCACTGGTCAAGCTGGCTCCGGCGCAGCTGAACAACGCTACCGACGCCCCGATCCGCGTGACGGCTGCCGCCGCCAACGGTATCGAGCGTATCGCCGATGTGCCCATCTACCACGCCGACCCGATCGTGCGTCGTGCCGATTCGCTGCAGCTGACCGCTGCCGCGCGCCGCGCGATGACGGTGGGCCTGTCGTCGGAACTGTTCGCCAAGCTGGGCGTGCAGGCGGGCGACCCGGTGCGCGTGACGCAGGACGGTGCCAGCGTGGTGCTGCCCGCGGCGCTGGAAAAGACGCTGCCGGCCAATGCCGTGCGCGTGCCGGCTGCCACCGTGGCCGCCGCAACGCTGGGCGCGCTGTTCGGTACCGTCACCGTTGAGAAAGCCATCGACCTGTCGGCCGGCCAGGGTGCCGCCGCGACGGCCACCGTATAAGAAGAGCGAGATAGCAACATGATCGATCTCATTACCTCGCAGGGCCAGGCCATCTTCGGCAGCGCTTGGACGCTGATCTGGATCCTGATCCGTGCCGTGGTCATTGTGGTGCCGGTGCTGCTGTGCGTGGCCTACCTGATTCTGTGGGAACGCAAGCTGATTGGCTGGATGCACGTCCGTATCGGCCCGAACCGCGTGGGTCCGCTGGGCCTGCTGCAGCCGATTGCCGATGTGCTGAAGCTGCTGCTCAAGGAAGTGATGTTCCCGTCGCAGATCAACCGGATGATGTATCTGGTTGCGCCGCTGATGGTGCTGGTGCCGGCAGTGGCCGTCTGGGCCGTGATCCCGTTCCAGCCCGAAGTGGTGATGGCGGACGTCAACGCCGGCCTGCTGTACGTGATGGCCATCAGCTCGGTGGGCGTGTACGGCGTGATCCTGGCCGGCTGGGCATCGAACTCGAAGTACGCGTTCATCGGCGCCATGCGTGCCGCGGCGCAGATGGTGTCGTATGAAATCGCCATGGGCTTCGCGCTGGTCACCGTGCTGATGGTGGCCGGCAGCCTGAACCTGTCGACGATCGTGAACAGCCAGAATGTGGGCTATTTCGCGGACATGGGCATCAACATCCTGTCGTGGAACTGGCTGCCGCTGCTGCCGATGTTCGCCGTGTACTTCATCTCGGGCGTGGCGGAAACCAACCGCCATCCGTTCGACGTGGTGGAAGGCGAGTCGGAAATCGTGGCCGGTCACATGATCGAATATTCGGGCATGACGTTCGCGCTGTTCTTCCTGGCCGAGTACATCAACATGATCATCATCTCGACGATGACCTCGCTGATGTTCCTCGGTGGCTGGGCGCCGCCGTTCTCGAGCGTGATCACGAATGCGGTCCCGGGCTTCTTCTGGCTGGTGATCAAGGTTTTCCTGCTGCTGTCTGTGTTCATCTGGATTCGTGCCTCGTTCCCGCGTTACCGCTATGACCAGATCATGCGTCTGGGCTGGAAGATCTTCATTCCGCTGACCGTGGCGTGGCTGATCATTGTGGCGATCTGGATCAAGTCGCCGTGGAACATCTGGCACTAAGAGGCCAGGCGACGGCGCGCCGCCCGAACGGGCAGGGCGCGCCGCGCGGAAATACTTAGGAAGCAATCGTCATGCTGATCGCCATCAAGGACTTCTTTAACAGCCTGCTCCTGAAGGAACTCTTCAAGGGCATGGCACTTACCGGCCGCTATCTCTTCGCCCGGAAGGTGACTGTCCAGTTCCCGGAAGAGAAGACGCCGATGTCGCCGCGATTCCGCGGCCTGCACGCACTGCGCCGCTACCCGAACGGGGAAGAGCGTTGCATCGCCTGCAAGCTGTGCGAAGCGGTGTGCCCGGCCATGGCCATTACGATCGAGTCGGATGTGCGTAACGACGGCACCCGCCGCACCACGCGCTACGACATCGATCTGACCAAGTGCATTTTCTGCGGCTTCTGCGAAGAAGCCTGCCCGGTCGACGCGGTCGTGGAAACGCATATTTTCGAGTACCACGGCGAGAAGCGCGGCGACCTGTACTTCACGAAGGACATGCTGCTGGCAGTGGGCGACCGCTACGAGCCGCAGATCGCGGCAGCCAAGGCCGCGGACGCGAAGTACCGCTAAGCGGACCGGCAGGACGGGAGCCAGGCATACGGTGCGCGGTTCCCGGCAACGAATTTGAAGTCGCCCCGCAAGGGGCACAACCAAGAGAAGCAAGTCGCGCAAGGCGTGGCTGCCCCCGACGGGCAGCCCGGACCGGCGCGGCCCAAAGAGGATCCGATAGGGACCATGGAACTCACGACAGCCATCTTCTATGCCTTTGCCCTGGTGCTGGTGCTCTCCGCACTGAAAGTCATCACGGCAAAGAACCCGGTGCATTCCGCACTGTTCCTCGTCCTGGCGTTCTTCACCGCCGCGGCGATCTGGATGATCCTGAAGGCCGAGTTCCTCGCCATCCTGCTCGTGCTGGTGTACGTAGGTGCGGTGATGGTGCTGTTCCTGTTCGTGGTGATGATGATCGATATCGATATCGAGCACCTGCGCCGCGACTTCTGGACGTACGTGCCGATGGCGTCGATCGTCGGTGCGCTGATCATCGCCGAAATGGCCATCGTGCTGGTGCGCAACTTCATCGGCACTACCAACGCCGTGCTGCCGCCGGGCGCGCAGGACCCGAATTATTCGAACACCGCCGCGCTGGGCAAGCTGATCTACACCGACTACGTGTACGCCTTCGAAGTGGCCGGCATCATCCTGCTGGTGGCCATCGTGGCCGCCGTGGCCCTGACGCTGCGCCGCCGCAAGGATGTCAAGGCGCAGGACGTGGGTGCCCAGCTGCGTGTACGCCGCGACGAGCGCGTGCGCATGGTGAAGATGCCGGCCGAGGGCCGGGCCGAAGCGGATGCTGCTGTGTCCGCCAACAAGAACTAAGCCCGGAGAACCCGCTGTGCTGTCTCTCGCTCACTTTCTCGTCCTCGGTGCCATCCTGTTCGCGATCAGCATCGTTGGCATCTTCCTGAACCGCAAGAACGTCATCGTGCTGTTGATGGCGCTCGAACTGATGCTGCTTGCGGTGAACATGAATTTCGTCGCCTTCTCGCACTACATGGGCGACCTGGCCGGACAGGTTTTCGTTTTCTTCATCCTTACGGTGGCCGCCGCCGAGTCGGCAATCGGTCTGGCAATCCTGGTCGTGCTGTTCCGTAACCTGGACACGATCAACGTGGACGACATGGATACCCTCAAGGGCTGACATGAACGCTCACGACATGAACCAAGACTGCATCCCGACCGCACACCAATAAGCGTCCTATGGCAACCACGCTCAACCCCAACCTGCTGCTGGCGATTGCGCTGGCACCGCTCGCCGGTGCCGCGATAGCCGGTCTGTTCGGTACCAAGTTCTTCGGCACGTTCTCCTCGGAGACGCGCGGCGGCCGCATCGTGGCCCACTCGGCAACGATCCTCGGTGTCGCCATCTCGTTCGTCCTCTCCGTGATGGTGCTGCTCGACGTGATGAACGGCGCCGGCTACAACGCCACCGTGTACGAATGGATGGCCATCGGCTCGCTGAAGATGGAAGTCGGCTTCCTGGTCGATTCCCTGACGGCGATGATGATGGTCGTGGTGACCTTCGTCTCGCTGATGGTGCACATCTACACCGTCGGCTACATGGACGGGGACCCCGGCTACAACCGCTTCTTCGCCTACATCTCGCTGTTCACCTTCTCGATGCTGATGCTGGTGATGAGCAACAACTTCCTGCAGCTGTTCTTCGGCTGGGAAGCTGTGGGCCTGGTGTCGTACCTGCTGATCGGCTTCTGGTACACGCGTCCGACCGCGATCTTCGCCAACCTGAAGGCGTTCCTGGTCAACCGCGTGGGTGACTTCGGCTTCATCCTCGGTATCGGCCTGCTGCTGGCGTACAGCGGCAGCATGAACTACACGGACGTGTTCGCCCAGCGCGAGCAGCTGGCAACCGTGATCTTCCCGGGCACCGACTGGCTGATGA
The DNA here is from genome assembly GCF_057815095.1 of Cupriavidus sp. 86D6. Lineage (NCBI taxonomy): Bacteria > Pseudomonadati > Pseudomonadota > Betaproteobacteria > Burkholderiales > Burkholderiaceae > Cupriavidus > Cupriavidus sp. 86D6. Next base: position 621,964 of record NZ_JBYPSB010000002.1, read on the forward strand.
TCACCGTGGCGTGCATCTGCCTGTTCATCGGCGCGATGGGCAAGTCGGCGCAGTTCCCGCTGCACGTGTGGCTGCCTGACTCGATGGAAGGCCCGACCCCGATTTCGGCACTGATCCACGCGGCAACCATGGTGACGGCCGGTATCTTCATGGTGTCGCGCATGTCGCCGCTGTTCGAGCTGTCGGACACCGCCCTGTCGTTCGTGATGATCATCGGCGGCATCACGGCACTGTTCATGGGCTTCCTGGGCATCATCCAGAACGACATCAAGCGCGTGGTGGCGTACTCCACGCTGTCGCAGCTGGGCTACATGACCGTGGCGCTTGGCGCTTCGGCCTACTCGGTGGCCGTGTTCCACCTGATGACCCACGCATTCTTCAAGGCGCTGCTGTTCCTTGCGGCCGGTTCGGTCATCATCGGCATGCACCACGACCAGGACATCCGCAACATGGGCGGCCTGCGCAAGTACATGCCGATCACCTGGATCACGTCGCTGGTGGGTTCGCTGGCGCTGATCGGCACGCCGTTCTTCTCGGGCTTCTATTCGAAGGACTCGATCATCGAGGCCGTGGCCGAGTCGCACCTGGCCGGTTCGGGCTTCGCGTACTTCGCCGTGCTGGCTGGCGTGTTCGTCACCGCCTTCTACTCGTTCCGCATGTACTTCCTGGTGTTCCACGGTGAAGAGCGTTTCGGCAAGCCGCACGCGCACCACGATCACCACGAGGAAGAAGAGGAATCGCACGGCGACGACCACCACCATGGTCTGGCTCCGGGCCAGAAGCCGCACGAGTCGCCGTGGGTAGTGACGCTGCCGCTGGTGCTGCTGGCCATCCCGTCGGTGATCGTTGGCGCCATCGCCATCGAGCCGATGCTGTTCGGTGACTTCTTCAAGCATGGCCTGGCGTTCAAGGACGTGATCTTCGTCGGCGAGAACCATCACGCCATGGAAGAGTTGAAGGAAGCGTTCCACGGCTGGGTGCCAATGGCGATTCACTCGCTGACGACCCCGGTGCTGTGGCTAGCAATTGCCGGTGTGGTGCTGTCGTGGTTCTTCTACATGAAGCGCCCGGACATCCCGGCCGCCATCAAGCAACGCTGCTCGGGTCTCTACAACCTGCTCGAGAACAAGTACTACATGGACGCGATCAACGAGGCAGTGTTTGCCCGTGGCGCGCGCCTGCTGGGTACCGGCCTGTGGAAGGGTGGTGACCAGAGCTTCATCGACGGCCTGTTCGTCAATGGTTCGGCCCGTGTGGTGGCGTCGTTTGCCGCGGCCAGCCGTTACCTGCAGTCCGGCTACATCTACCATTACGCTTTCGCGATGATCCTCGGCATGCTGGTGCTGTTGACGCTGACGATCACTGGCGTGATAGGCACCAAGTGATAGGCACCGAGTAAGGAAAACAAACAAATGGTTCTGTCTCTCGCAATCTGGCTGCCTATCTTCTTCGGCTTGCTGGTATTGATGTTCGGCTCCGACAACAGCAAGGGCTTCGCGCGCTGGATGGCGCTGTTCGGTGCCATCGCCAGCTTCGCCGTGACGCTGCCGCTGGTCTTCCATTTCGACACCTCGACGGCCGCAATGCAGTTTGTCGAGCAGGCGAACTGGATCGAGCGCTTCAACATTGCCTATCACCTGGGCGTTGACGGCATCTCGATGTGGTTCGTCGTGCTGACGTCGTTCATCACCGTGATCGTCGTGATCTCGGCCTGGGAAGTGATCACCGAACGGGTGGCCGAGTACATGGCCGCGTTCCTGATCCTCTCGGGTCTGATGGTGGGCGTGTTCTGCGCGCTGGACGGCATGCTGTTCTACGTGTTCTTCGAAGCCACGCTGATCCCGATGTACATCATCATCGGTGTCTGGGGTGGCCCGAACCGCGTGTACGCCGCGTTCAAGTTCTTCCTCTACACGCTGCTGGGCTCGCTGCTGACGCTGGTTGCCCTGCTGTACCTGTACAACAAGACCGGTACGTTCGACATCCTGTCCTGGCACCAGGCCAAGCTGTCGTTCGAAGAACAGATCCTGATCTTCCTGGCGTTCTTCATGGCCTTCGCCGTGAAGGTGCCGATGTGGCCGGTGCACACCTGGCTGCCGGACGCCCACGTGGAAGCGCCGACCGGCGGTTCCGTGGTGCTGGCCGCGATCATGCTGAAGCTGGGCGCCTACGGTTTCCTGCGGTTCTCGCTGCCGATCGCGCCGGACGCCAGCCACTACATGGCACCGTTCATCATCACGATCTCGCTGGTCGCGGTGATCTACATCGGCCTCGTGGCGCTGGTCCAGGCCGACATGAAGAAGCTGGTGGCGTATTCGTCGATCGCCCACATGGGCTTCGTGACGCTCGGCTTCTTCATTTTCAACGACCTGGGCGTTGAAGGCGGCATCATCCAGATGATCTCGCACGGCTTCGTGTCGGGCGCCATGTTCCTCGGCATCGGTGTGCTGTACGACCGCGTGCATTCGCGCCAGATCGCCGACTACGGCGGTGTGGTGAACGTGATGCCGAAGTTCGCCGCATTCTCGGTGTTCTTCGCCATGGCAAACTGCGGCCTGCCGGCTACCTCTGGTTTCGTCGGCGAGTTCATGGTCATCCTGGCGTCGGTCAAGTTCAATTTCTGGATCGGCCTGCTGGCTGCCACGGCCCTGATCCTGGGCGCGGCCTACTCGCTGTGGATGGTCAAGCGCGTGATCTTTGGCGATATCGTGCATCAGCACGTGCGTGAACTGGTAGACCTGAACAAGCGCGAATTCCTGATGTTCGGCCTGCTGGCGATCCTGACGCTGTACATGGGCCTGTACCCGAAACCCTTCACCGATGTGATGCACGCCTCGGTGGTGAACCTGCTGTCCCACGTGGCACAGTCCAAGCTGTAAGCGGGGGAGAGAAACCAACATGCAATCGTCCTCTAGCCTGGCCCCGGTGGCGCCAATCATTTTCCTGGCGGTCGCCATCGCGGCGATCAACTGGATCGACCTAGCGCGCGGCAAGGGCCGCACCAGCGTGGCATACCCGCTGGCACTGCTGACGACGCTGGTGCTGACCTTCTGGTTTGCACTGGACGCCGCGAACGGCGAGACGCACTACGTGTTCGCCAACCTGGTGGTCGTGGATCCGATGGCCAACGTGCTGTCGGCGTTCTGCTCGCTGGGCATGTTCCTGACGCTTATCTACACGCGCACCTACCTGAGCAACCGCGACATGTTCGCGGGCGAGTTTTACATGCTCGCGCTGTTCACGCTCGGCGGTCAGCTCGTGATGATTACCGGCAACAACTTCCTGACCCTGTATCTGGGCCTGGAACTGCTGTCGCTGTCGTCGTACGCCCTGGTGGCCCTGCGCCGCGACTCGCGCGTGACGTCGGAATCGGCCATCAAGTACTTCGTGCTGGGTGCGCTGGCCTCGGGCTTCCTGCTCTATGGCATGTCGATGATGTACGGCGCCACTGGTTCGCTGAACCTGGGTGAAGTCTTCCGCGTGGTCGAGTCGGGTCGCGTCAACACGACGATGCTGGCCTTCGGCGTGGTGTTCATCGTCGCGGGTGTGTCGTTCAAGCTCGGTGCCGCACCGTTCCACATGTGGATTCCGGACATCTACCAGGGCTCGCCGACTGCGGTGACGCTGCTGATCGCTGCCGGCCCGAAGGTTGCCGCGTTCGCGCTGATCATGCGCCTGCTGGTCGAAGGCCTGCTGCCGCTGGCCGGCGACTGGCAGATGATGCTGGTGGTGCTGTCGGTCGTGTCGCTGCTGATCGGCAACCTGACCGCGATCGTGCAGACCAACCTGAAGCGGATGCTGGCGTATTCCACCATCTCGCACATGGGCTTCATCCTGCTGGGCATGCTGTCCGGCGTGGTGGCGAACAAGGCGGATGGCGCGGCCAATGCCTACAGCGCGTCGATGTTCTACTCGATCACCTACATGCTGACCACGCTCGGCACGTTCGGCCTGATCCTGATCCGGACGCGCAAGGGTTTCGAGGCCGAGACGCTGGACGACCTGAAGGGCATGTCGCGCCGTCATCCGTGGTTTGCGCTGCTGATGCTGGTGATGATGTTCTCGATGGCCGGCATCCCGCCGACCGTCGGCTTCTATGCGAAGCTGGCCGTGCTGTCGGCCGTGGTCAAGGCCGGCATGAGCTGGCTGGCCGTGGTGGCCGTGGTGTTCTCGCTGATCGGCGCGTTCTACTACCTGCGCATCGTGAAGCTGATGTACTTCGACACGCCGGCTGGCGAAGAGCCGCTGGAAGCGTCGGTTGGCGTGCGGTCGGTACTGAGCCTGAACGGCCTGGCCGTGATCCTGCTGGGCCTGTTCCCGGCTGCGCTGATGAACCTGTGCTACCAGGCCATCCGCGCCACGCTGGCTTCGTAACATAACAAGGTGACGACATGAGTTCCTCGGCGGGCGGTTGGTTTGTCATTTTGCTGGCACTGGTCTGTGCCAACCTGCCGTTCGTCAATCAGCGCCTGTTCGCGGCGGTGGGCCTGAAATGGGCCCGCAAGCCGCTGTGGCTGCGGGCCGTGGAACTGTTCGTCTGGTACGTGGTGGCCGGTGTTGCTGGCTTTGCGGTGGAAGCGGGCCTTGGCAACGCATTCCCGCAGGGCTGGCAGTTCTACGCCATCACGGCCTGCATGATGCTGGTGTTTGCCTTCCCGGGCTTCACCTGGCAATACCTGGTCAAACATCGCACGGCCTGAGGGCTTGCCTGCTCCGGTCCGTGCCATCTCCGGAGCGCGCATGACCGACAAGACTCTCCCCGTTTCCTCCCAGTCGTCCGAAGTCTCGGACGACCATCTCCGCGAGACGCCGGTCGCTTCGGCAACCATCCACCGCGGGAAATTCCTGACCCTCAAGCAAGACATCGTGCGCCTGCCCGACGGCAAGCAGGCCGGGCGCGAGTACGTGCTGCATCCGGGCGCGGTCATGATGATCCCGCTGTTCGACGATGGCACCGTGCTGATGGAGCGCCAATTCCGCTATCCGGTGGGCGAAGTCATGCTCGAATTCCCGGCCGGCAAGCTCGACCCGGAAGAGGGCGCGCTGGTGTGCGGCAAGCGCGAACTGCTGGAAGAAACCGGCTACACGGCAGCGCGCTGGGACTACCTGACACGCATCCACCCCGTCATTTCCTATTCGACCGAGTTCATCGACCTGTTCCTGGCACGCGATCTGACGGCCGGCGAGTCGAAGCTCGACGACGGTGAATTCCTTGAGACCTTCGTCACACCTGTCGGACAGGTCATTGACTGGGTGCGGCAAGGCCGCATTACCGACGTGAAGACGATCATCGGCGCGTTCTGGCTGGAGAAAATCGTCTCGGGCAGCTGGCAGCCCGGCGAACAGGCCGAACCGCCGTTCCCGACCGCACGGTCGGCCGGCTAGAACGTCGCTTTGCTGCTAAGCTTGGCGAGGCGCGAACCACGGGTTTTCCCTTGATTTTTAAGGGCTCGGCGCCTAAATAGGCTGCCATCGGCGGGATTGTGTTTCCTACGTATCCTGCCAGGCAAAAACGGCTGCAAAAAAATTAGCACGACCGTTCACAAAATTTCGATTCACGGCTAACATTGCCCCGACGGGCTGGAAAGATCATGAAGGTGCTCGACCTGCGCTGTGCGCAAGACCATCGTTTCGAGGGCTGGTTTGCCTCGGAGGAAGATGCGCAATCGCAGATTTCACGCGACCTCGTCCAATGCCCGGTCTGTGGCGATCATGCGGTCAGCCGCCTGCCCAGCGCGCCGCGCCTGAATCTGTCGGGTGCCACCGCGAAGCCGGCGCCGACGCAGGGCCGCGATGGCGAACCAGGCAAGGCCGAAGCCCGGCAGATGATGCAGGCGCTGCAGGCCCACTACCTGAAGGCCGTGCGGCAGGTGCTGGCGCAGACCGAGGACGTGGGAGACCGCTTCGTGGAGGAAGCGCGGCGCATGCATTACGAGGAGGCGCCCGAACGCGGCATTCGCGGTTCGGCCACCGCCGAGGATGTGCAGGCGCTGGCTGAAGAGGGCATCGACACCTTTCCGCTCATCGTGCCGGACGCATTGAAGCAGACGGCCCACTGAACAAGCATCCTGTGCCCGGTTTTACCAGCGCAGCGATGCGCAGGTAAAACAATCGGCCGGCGCCCGCCGGCACCACCTATGGAGACGGGCATGGATCTCAACTACTCGGCGGCGGACAACGCCTTCCGTCAGGAAGTGCGCAGCTGGCTCGAAGCCAACCTGCCGGCGGAAATCAGCGAAAAGGTGCTCAACCACCGCCGCCCCAACCGCGACGATCTGGTGCGCTGGCACAAGATCCTGGCCGGCAAGGGCTGGTCGGTGCCGCACTGGCCGGTGGAATTCGGCGGTACGGGCTGGAACGCCACGCAACGCCATATCTGGGACGAGGAAAATGCCCGCGTCGGCGCACCCGGCGTCCTGCCGTTCGGTGTGGCGATGGTTGCGCCCGTGATCATGAAGTACGGCAACGCCGAGCAGAAGTCGTACTACCTGCCGCGTATCCTCGACTGCACCGACTGGTGGTGCCAGGGCTATTCGGAGCCCGGCTCGGGTTCCGACCTCGCATCGCTGAAGACGCGTGCCGAACTGACGTCGGATGGCAAGCACTACATCGTGAACGGCCAGAAGACCTGGACCACGCTGGGCCAGCACGCCGACATGATCTTCTGCCTGGTGCGCACCGATCCTGAAGCCAAGAAGCAGGAAGGCATCTCGTTCCTGCTGATCGACATGAAGACGCCCGGTATCACCGTGCGCCCGATCATCATGCTCGACGAAGAGCACGAGGTGAACGAAGTCTTCTTCGACAACGTGAAGGTGCCGGTCGAAAACCGCGTGGGCGAAGAGAACCGCGGCTGGACCTACGCCAAGTACCTGCTGGGCCACGAGCGCACCGGCATTGCCCGCGTGGGCAATTCCAAGCGCGAACTGGGGTTCCTGAAGCGCGTGGCGCGTCAGCAGCAGAAGAACGGCAAGCCGCTGCTGGCCGATCCGGTGTTCGGCGCCAAGGTGGCCGCGCTGGAAATCGAGCTGATGGCGCTGGAAATCACGGTGCTCCGCGTGGTGTCGAGCGAAGCCGCCGGCAAGGGCCCCGGCCCGGAAGCCTCGATGCTCAAGATCAAGGGCACCGAGATCCAGCAAATGCTGACCGAGCTGATGGTGGAGGCCGTGGGTCCGTACGCGCAGCCGTTCGACACCGCCTACCTCGAATGCGAGCACGACCATGCCGTGACCGGCTACGACGATGCCGCGCCGCTGGCCGCCTACTACTTCAACTACCGCAAGACGTCGATCTACGGTGGTTCCAACGAAATTCAAAAGAACATCATCAGCCAGATGATTCTGGGGCTGTGAGGAGACACGCGACATGAACTTCAATCTCAGCGACGAACAGAAGCAGCTGGCCGACGCGATTCGCCGTTTTGTCGAAAAGAGCTACGACTTCGAATCGCGCAAGAAGAACATCAAGACCGAGGCAGGCTACGGTGAGCAGGCGTGGGGCGCCCTGGTGGAACTGGGCCTGACCGCGCTGCCGGTGCCGGAAGCGCAGGGCGGTTTCTCGGGTACGGCCGTCGACATGATGGTGGTGCAGGAGCAGCTGGGCCGTGGCCTGATCGTGGAGCCGTACTTCGCCACCGTGGTGGCCGCGCAGGCGCTGAAGCTGGCCGGCGGCCAGGAGGCGGTGCTGGAGCAGGTGGCCGGCGGCGAGGTGAAGCTGGCCACGGCGTTCAACGAGCCGCAGGCGCGCTACGAACTGAACAACGTGACGGTGACGGCCAAGGGCGGCAAGCTCAACGGTCGCAAGGTGGTGGCGATCCACGGTGCGCAGGCTGACAAGCTGGTGGTGTCGGCCCGTACCGGCGGCGCCCAGTCCGATCGTGATGGCATCTCGCTGTTCCTGGTCGATACGAACGGGGCCGGCGTCAGCGTCAAGGACTACCGCACAATCGACAACCTGCGTGCGGCCGACGTGACGTTTACCGACGCGCCGGCCACGCTGCTCGGTGCCGAAGGCAAGGGCTTTGACGTGCTGGAGGCGACGGCCGACTACGCCGCCGTGCTGCTGTGCGCCGAGGCAGTCGGCGTGATGGACACGCTGAACGCCGCCACGCTCGAATACGCCAAGACGCGCCAGCAGTTCGGCGTGCCGATCGCGCGCTTCCAGGCGCTGCAGCACCGCATGGTGGAAATGTTCATCCATGCCGAGCAGTCGCGTTCGATCACGCTGCTGGCTGCCGCCCGCTTCGAGGAATCGTCGCCGGAAGAACGCCGCCGCTACGTGTCGGCTGCCAAGGCGCGGGTGGGCCAGGCGGCGCGCTCGGTCGGTCAGGAAGCCGTGCAGATTCACGGCGGCATGGGCGTGACCGACGAACTGCCGGCCGCGCACATGTTCAAGCGGCTGACCATGATCAACACGACGTTTGGCGACGTGGACCATCACCTGGGCCGCTTCGCAAGCCAGCCGGGCTTCCAGGAAGCCGCCTGACCGTAGTGTTTGACCTGAACCGCGCCGGCGACCCCGAGCGCGGTTTTTTGCTTTGGAGCCCACGATGTCCAACAGGATGTACTTCGAAGACTATGTCGTCGGCAGCGAGATCCCGCTTGGCAGCTACCACGTTACCGAGGAGGAGATCCTCGCGTTTGCGCGCCAATACGATCCCCAGCCGTTCCACATCGACAAGGCCGCGGCGGAAAGCAGCATCTACGGTGGCCTGATTTCCAGCGGCTGGATGACCTGCGGCATCATCATGCGGCTGCTGGTACAGTCGATGGGCGACCGCTCGACCAGCATGGGGTCTCCCGGCGTGGACGAGGTGCGCTGGATCAAGCCGGTCTATGCCGGCGACACGCTGAGCGCCGTGCTGAAGATCCTGGAGAAGCGCCCGTCCAGCACGAAGCCCGACCGCGGGGTGGTGATGACGCAGTGGGTGGGCACCAACCAGAAGGGCGAGGTGGTGTGTACGGTCAAGGGCATGGGCATGTACAAGCGCCGTCCGGCCTGAGGCCGGTGCGGGCGCGGCAGGAAGCCACGCAGCCAGGCAACAAGGCGACAAGACGACAAGACAATAGGAGACAAGTCATATGCGCACCATTGCATCGCTGGAAGAGCTGGAGTCCCTCCAGGGCCAGGAAGTGGCCGTCAGCGACTGGTCCGAAATCACGCAGCAGCAGGTGAACCTGTTTGCCGAGGCGACGGGCGATCATCAGTGGATCCACGTCGACGTCGAGCGCGCCAAGCGGGAGTCGCCATTCGGCGCCCCGGTGGCGCATGGGTTCCTGACGTTGTCGCTACTGCCGCAGTTCATGCAGAACGCCATCCACATGGAAGGCGTCAAGATGGGCGTCAACTACGGGCTGAACCGGGTGAGGTTCACCTCGCCGGTGCCGGTCGGCAGCAAGCTGCGCGCGCGCGTGAAGCTGCTCAAGGTCGAGCGGCTCGATCCGTTGCCAAACGGCCTGCTCGGCGCTCAGTCGACCTGGGAAGTCACCATCGAACGCGAGGGCAGCGATCGCCCCGTCTGCGTGGCGGAATCGATCAGCCGGCGCTACTCCTAGCCGTTGCAGGGGTGCAGCGGAGCGGGGCCGCTAGAACGCGGCCCCTTTCTTTTGTCCAGAAGAATCGCATGACAAATACGTTCACGACGTGATCTGTTTCCTTTGCGCGACATCAAGAACATTGTCCGGTTAAAAGAACAGTGTTTCCGTTGTGTTTGGGTTTACCCGCAATGTTGCGTTGCGGTACATTCGCGCCCAACGATGTTTTAAGTAATGCGATATCCGCTCGGAGACCGTGCTCGCTGCGCTGGCGGGTCGGTCAAAAGCAGGCGGAAATCGCGTGAGCATCGTGACACAACGCTTGTCCCGGTGGCTGCTCCGAACCGGGAACGATCGCAGTTCAGGCAGTCGGTTACCTCAGCGCACGCTTCCGCCCCCGGCGTTTCGCGCACGCAGTCGTCAGTTGCTGTCCAGCCGCGCTCACGGCGTTGCCCGGCCGCATGGTCCGCCGGTGCTTGCTCGCCCCATCAACGCTTGCGCCAGCTTTGGACACGTCCCCGGTTTTTCCCAGCCCAGCCAGCCCGTTGCCTCGTGCAGCAGGCGGCAGTGCCTCGCTTGTGCACAGGCGTGGCGCAACCAGACCGTCGTGACATGAACACATCAACAATGCCGCGCCTGATGCGGTACCTGCCTTGCCTTGGCCTGCTCCTGCTGGCCGGCTGCGACTACGCGCTGATGAACCCGAAGGGGCAAGTCGGCGTCGACATCAAGGGCATCATCCTGATCGCCACCTGGCTGATGCTGCTGGTCGTGGTGCCGGTGATCATCCTGACGATCGTGTTCGCGTGGAAGTATCGCGCCAGCAACACGTCGGCCACCTACGACCCGGACTGGTCGCACTCGACCAAGATCGAAGTCGTGGTCTGGCTGATTCCCTGCCTGATCATCATCGCGCTGGGCATCATCACCTGGAAGTCGTCGCACGATCTCGATCCCTACAAGCCGCTGGAGTCGAACGTCAAGCCGGTGCAGGTCGAAGCCGTGGCGATGAACTGGAAATGGCTGTTCATTTATCCGGAACTGAAGATCGCGACGGTCAACCAGCTGGCGCTGCCGGTGAACACGCCGGTGAACTTCAAGATCACGTCGGATTCGATCATGAATTCGTTCTTCATCCCGCAACTGGGCAGCCAGGTGTACGCCATGGCCGGGATGGAGACCAAGCTGCACCTCATCGCCAATGAAGCCGGCACGTACGACGGCATGTCCGCCAACTACAGCGGCGGCGGCTTCTCGGGCATGAAGTTCAAGACCATCGCGATGTCGAACTTCGACTTCGACAAGTGGGTGGAACAGGTGCGCGCGTCCAGCAAGCAGCTCGGTGCCGAGGACTACAAGGTCCTGGCCAAGCCGAGCGAAGCAGATCCGGTGACGTACTTCGGCAAGATCGAAGACGGCCTGTTTACCGGCATCCTGCATCAATACATGGGGCACGACGGCCGTGCCATGGCCCGCGAAGGTTTCGATGGCGGTCCGGTCTGCACGTCGCGTAACACGCTTGGCGAAGAGCGTGTATCCATGACCACGCCGGCCAAGCCGGCCGTGGGCGCGCAAATCTAGGAGCAATGATGTTTGGCAAATTGAGTTTGTCGGCGATTCCGTTTCATGAGCCGATCATCATGATCACGCTGAGCTGCGTGGCCCTTGGCGGGCTGGGGCTGCTCGGCGCGATCACGTATTTCAAGAAGTGGAACTACCTGTGGGTCGAATGGATCACTTCGGTCGACCACAAGCGCATCGGCGTGATGTACTCGCTGGTGGCGCTGATCATGCTGCTGCGCGGCTTTGCCGACGCCATCATGATGCGTACCCAGCTGGCGGTTGCCACCAACGGCGCCACCGGCTTCCTGCCGCCCGAGCACTATGACCAGGTGTTCACGGCCCACGGCGTGATCATGATCTTCTTCGTGGCCATGCCGCTGATGACGGGCCTGATGAACCTCGTGGTGCCGCTGCAGATCGGCGCGCGCGACGTGGCGTTCCCGTTCCTGAACACGCTGAGCTTCTGGCTGTTCGTGGCCGGCGCGCTGCTGGTCAACATCTCGCTGGGGGTTGGCGAATTCGCGCGTACGGGCTGGCTGGCCTATCCGCCGCTGTCGGGCCTGGACTACAGCCCGGGCGTGGGGGTGGACTACTACCTCTGGTCCTTGCAGATTTCAGGGTTGGGCACGCTGCTGACCGGCGTGAACTTCCTGGTGACGATCCTGAAGATGCGCGCCCCGGGCATGACCCTGATGCGCATGCCGGTGTTCACGTGGACGGTCTTCTGCACCAACGTGCTGATCGTGGCCGCCTTCCCGGTGCTGACGGTGTCGCTGGCCCTGCTGGGTCTGGACCGTTACTTCGACATGCACTTCTTCACGAACGACGGCGGCGGCAACGCCATGATGTACGTGAACCTGATCTGGATCTGGGGCCACCCCGAGGTCTACATCCTGGTGCTGCCGGCATTCGGTATCTTCTCGGAAATCATCGCCACGTTCTCGGGCAAGAAGCTGTTCGGCTACAAGTCGATGGTTTATGCAACGAGCGCGATCATGGTGCTGTCGTTCATCGTGTGGCTGCACCACTTCTTCACGATGGGCTCCGGCGCCAACGTGAACGCGTTCTTCGGCATCACGACGATGATCATCTCGATCCCGACGGGCGTGAAGATCTTCAACTGGCTGTTCACGATGTACCGTGGCCGCGTGCAGTTCACGTCGCCGGTGCTGTGGACGCTGGGCTTCATGATCACGTTCGTGATCGGCGGCATGACCGGCGTGCTGATGGCCGTGCCCGCAGCGGACTTCGTGCTGCATAACAGTCTGTTCCTGATTGCCCACTTCCACAACGTGATCATCGGCGGCGTGCTGTTCGGCTACCTGGCCGGCATCACCTACTGGTGGCCGAAGGCGTTCGGCTTCAAGCTGAACGAGCGTCTGGGCAAGTGCGCGTTCTGGTGCTGGATCGTCGGTTTCTACTTCGCCTTCATGCCGCTGTACGTGCTGGGCCTGATGGGCATGACCCGTCGTCTGAACCACACGAACAACCCGGAATGGACGCCGTGGCTGCATCTGGCCGTGGTGGGCGTGGTTTTCGTGGCACTGGGCATCTTCTTCCAGGTGCTGCAGATCGTCGTGTCGATCCGCGACCGCAAGAAGCTGGCCGACGTGACGGGCGACCCGTGGGGTGGCCGTACGCTGGAATGGGCCACGTCGTCGCCGCCGCCGTTCTACAACTTCGCGCACACCCCGGTGGTGCGTGACCTGGACGCGTTCGCCGACATGAAGGCCCGTGGCGAGAAGCTGCCGACCAGTGGCTTCGAGCAGATCCACATGCCGAAGAACACGGCTGCCGGCTTCTACATGGGTGCCTGGAGCCTGGCGCTGGGCTTCGCGCTGATCTGGCACATCTGGTGGCTTGCCGCCGTTGGCCTGGTCGGCATGGTGGTGGCGTTCATCCGTCGCGCCAACGATGACCACATCGACTACTACGTGCCGGCCGCCGAGGTCGAGCAGATCGAAACCCGCTACCAGCAGCGTGTGGCTGCACAGGGCTGATAACGATGTCGACAGAAGTTCTTGACCGCTTTGGGGCGCAAGCCCCCGCGCATGCGCACTCGCACGACGAGTCGCATGACCACGCCCATCACGACACCAGCGAGAACACCATCTTCGGTTTCTGGCTGTACCTGATGAGCGACTGCATCCTGTTCGCGTGCCTGTTCGCCGCGTTCGCCGTCCTGCGCGGCGAAGTGGCGGGTGGCCCGTCGGGCAAGGAGCTGTTCGAGCTCAACTACGTGCTCGTGGAAACGGCAATCCTGCTGTTCTCGTCGATCACCTACGGCTTTGCCATGATGTCGATGCAGAACCAGCAGCGCGGCCGCGTGATGTTCTGGCTGGCCGTGACGTTCCTGCTGGGCGCAGGCTTCATGGCGATGGAAATCAACGAGTTCGCGCACCTGATCCATGAAGGTGCCGGCCCGAGCCGCAGCGCCTTCCTGTCGTCGTTCTTCACGCTCGTGGGCACCCACGGCCTGCACGTGGCAAGCGGCATGCTGTGGATGCTCGTGCTGATGTACCAGCTGTCGAAGAAGGGCCTGACCCCGGCCGTGGCCAAGCGCCTGAACTGCCTCAGCCTGTTCTGGCACTTCCTGGACGTGGTCTGGATCGGTGTGTTCACCGTGGTCTACCTGATGGGAGCAATGTAAATGGCACAGCAACACGCAAGCGCCGCCCATGGCGCGTCGCATGGCCACAGCAGCGTCAAGTCGTATGTGATCGGCTTCGTGCTGGCGGTGATCCTGACCGTGATCCCGTTCAAGATCGTGATGGACGGCTCGATCGACCGCGCCACCACGCTCTGGATCATCCTGGGCATGGCCGTGGTGCAGATCATCGTGCACCTGAAGTACTTCCTGCACCTGGACGGCTCGGATGGCCAGAAGTGGAACGTGATGGCACTGCTGTTCACCGTCCTGATCCTGTTCATCGTGCTGGCCGGCTCGCTCTGGATCATGCACAACATGAACGCCAACATGATGCCGTGGATGAGCAAGTGACCGTCGTCACCGGTATCTGAAGAAACGGGGCCCCTGCGGCCCCGTTTTTTATTGCATTTTTCCCCGGCCGCTTCAGGCCGCGGCGGGAGGGTGGGGCCGTGGGCCTCCCATCCGAAATCTTGCCGCTGGTGCGCCGCGCACCGATCCCCTTCCAGCCGTGCACCGCATCGGGCCGATGCACGTCGCCGGTGCATGCGTCCGTTCCTGCCCCTTCGCCCGCCCGGCACCTTACTGGTGCGCCCCTGCTCCGTCCCATCCGATTTGTCTCGCCGCCGTTGCCTGGCAACGGTTTGCGGTCGTTGCCGGGCTTGGCACGCAAGTTGCAGAAGCGTTACCCGGGGTGCGTAGTCCCTGACCACATACGACAAATTGGACAGAATGGGAGCTGCAATGAAACGACGTGACATGCTGAAGCTGTCGGCAGTAGCCGCCGCGGCGATGATCGGTACCAGCCCGCTGATGGCGCAGACGAAGGAACCGATCAAGGTCGGCATCCTGCATTCGCTGTCGGGCACCATGGCCATCTCCGAGACTTCGCTCAAGGACGTGGCGCTGATGACGATCGACGAGATCAACAAGAGCGGCGGCGTGCTGGGCCGCAAGCTCGAGCCCGTGGTGGTCGACCCCGCTTCCAACTGGCCGCTGTTCGCCGAGAAGGCCCGCCAGCTGATCACCAAGGACAAGGTAGCCGTGACGTTCGGCTGCTGGACGTCCGTGTCGCGCAAGTCGGTGCTGCCGGTCTATGAAGAGACCAACGCGTTGCTGTTCTACCCGGTGCAGTACGAAGGCGAGGAAATGTCCAAGAACGTGTTCTACACGGGTGCCGCGCCGAACCAGCAGGCCATCCCGGCCGTGGAATACCTGATGAGCAAGGAGGGCGGCGGCGCCAAGCGCTTCTTCCTGCTGGGCACCGACTACGTGTATCCGCGCACCACCAACAAGATCCTGCGCGCGTTCCTGAAGAGCAAGGGCGTGGCCGACAAGGACATCGAAGAGGTCTACACCCCGTTTGGCCATAGCGACTACCAGACCATCGTCGCCAACATCAAGAAGTTCTCGCAGGGCGGCAAGACGGCCGTGATCTCGACGATCAACGGCGACTCCAACGTGCCGTTCTACAAGGAACTGGGCAACGCCGGCCTGAAGGCCAAGGACGTGCCGGTGGTGGCCTTCTCGGTGGGCGAGGAAGAACTGCGCGGCATCGACACCAAGCCGCTGGTGGGCCACCTGGCCGCCTGGAACTACTTCATGTCGGTCAAGAACGGCGAGAACGACGCGTTCAAGAAGCAGTGGGCGGCATGGGTCAAGGCCAACAACCTGCCCGGCGGCGACAAGCGCGTGACCAACGACCCGATGGAAGCCACCTACGTCGGTATCCACATGTGGGCCCAGGCCGTGAAGAAGGCCGGCACCACCGACGTGGACAAGGTGCGCGCCGCCATGTACGGCCAGACCTTCAAGGCGCCGGACGGCTTCACGCTGACCATGGGCGACAACCATCACCTGTACAAGCCCGTGATGATCGGCGAAGTGAAGGGCGACGGCCAGTTCAACGTGGTCTGGAAAACGCCGAAGCCGATCCGTGCGCAGCCGTGGAGCCCGTTCATCGCGGGTAACGAAGGCAAGGCCGACAAGGTCGGCGGAAACTAAGCGCTGCCGACCGTTGTTATGCGCTCCCCTCTCCCATGCAGTGGGAGAGGGGTGGGGGCGAGGGTAAAACCTCTCAAGATGCGAGTGCGGCGATTTGACCTGCCGTGCCCTCACCCCCGGCCCCTCTCCCGCAGGCGGGAGAGGGGAGCAAGGACAAGAACAATACTAGACGCGATCCATCGCGCGAACCAGGCTCCTGAATGCACCGACCCAATATCCGCTCGTGGCTGCGCGCCATGCTCGCCGCGTTGCTGCTGGCTGCTGCCCCGCTCTGGGCCGCCACGCCGCTCACGCAGGCCGACCTGAAGCCGCTGGCCGAGGACGACTTCGACGCCAAGACCGCCGCGCTTGCCAAAGTCACGCAGGCGCCGGCCGAACAGGCCGGTCCGATCCTGAAGGCACTGCAGGACGATGCGCTGCAGTACGAGCCATCGGTCGGCATGGTGCGCCAGGAGGGTGACAAGTATCTCGATGCCATCAGCGGCAAGCCCGTCGCCGTGAAGAGCGACGCGCTGGAATCGCTGACGCTGAACAACAGCCTGCGCACCATCGTCGACAGCGCCGCCAGCAGCCTGCTGCTGCAGTCGCCGGACATCGCGGTACGCACGCAGGCCATCAACACGCTGCTCGACCAGCCCGGGAACGCGTCGCGCGAGGCGGTCGAGGCCGCCCGCAAGGCCGAGGCCGATGCCGGGCTGCGTGCCCGCCTGGACGTGATCTGGGCCAATACCGTACTGGCCCAGGGCACCGAGGCCCCTCGCGACGCACGGCTCGATGCCATCCGCATCCTGGGCAGCGACAGCAACCCGCAGTCGCGCCAGAAGCTGATGCCGCTGATGGAAAAGGACGATGCCGGCAAATACAAGGAAGCCGACGAGGGCGTGCGCGTGGCCGCCCAGCAGGCCATCGACCAGATGCGCAGCGAACAGCGCCGCGCCGAACTGCTGGGCAACCTGTTCGCCGGCCTGAGTCTGGGCAGCGTGCTGCTGCTGGCGGCGCTGGGCCTGGCCATCACGTATGGCCTGATCGGCGTCATCAACATGGCGCACGGCGAATTCCTGATGATTGGCGCCTATGCCACGTACGTGGTGCAGACGCTGTTCCGCGCCTATGCGCCCAATGCGTTCGACTGGTATCTGGTGGCGGCGCTGCCGGCCTCGTTCCTGGCGGCTGGCGTGGTTGGCTTCGCACTGGAGCGGATCGTGCTGCGGCATCTGTACGGCCGCCCGCTGGAAACGCTGCTGGCCACGTTCGGTATCAGCCTGCTGCTGATGCAGGCCGTGCGCACGATCTTCGGCGCGCAGAACGTGGAGGTGGCCAATCCGGTGTGGATGAGCGGCGGCTTCGATGCGATGGCCGGGCTCGTGATCCCGTACAACCGCGTGGTCATCATCCTGTTCGCGCTGGCCGTGGTGGCCGTGGCGTGGGCCGTGCTGAACCGTACCCGTCTGGGCCTGTTCGTGCGCGCCACGACGCAGAACCGCACCATGGCGGCCTGCGTGGGCGTGCGCACGTGGAAGGTGGACAGCTACGCGTTTGCGTTCGGCGCCGGCATTGCCGGGCTGGGCGGCTGCGCGCTGTCGCAGATCGGCAATGTGGGCCCCGACCTGGGGCAGGCGTACATCATCGATTCGTTCATGGTCGTGGTGCTGGGCGGGGTGGGGCAGCTGGCCGGCACCATCGTCGGGGCATTCGGCCTGGGCATCATCAACAAGTTCATCGAGCCGTTCTACGGCGCGGTGCTGGCCAAGATCTTCGTCCTCGTGCTGATCGTGCTGTTCATCCAGAAGCGGCCGCAGGGACTTTTCGCGCTCAAGGGGCGCAGCGCGGAGGCCTGACATGAGCAGCTTTTCCTCTTCATCCCGCAAGGCGTTCAAGCTGTCGGTGCCGGAGCGCCAGCCGCTGTTCTCGGGCCGCGTATGGACGCTGCTGGTGCTGCTGACCGTGGTCGTGGCCATCGGTGTGCCCATCTGCGCGCTGGTGCTGCCGGAGACCCATCCGCTGCACCTGTCGGCCTACGCGCTGACGCTGTTCGGCAAGATCATGTGCTTTGCGCTGGCGGCCATCGCGCTGGACCTGGTGTGGGGCTACTGCGGCATCCTGAGCCTGGGCCACGGCCTGTTCTTCGCCCTGGGCGGCTATGCGATGGGCATGTACCTGATGCGCTCGATCGGCCGCGAGGGGGTCTACAAGAGCGACCTGCCCGACTTCATGGTGTTCCTGGACTGGAAGGAACTGCCTTGGTTCTGGCACGGCACCGAGCACCTGCCGTATGCGCTGCTGCTGGTGGTGCTGGTACCCGGCGTGCTGGCGTGGCTGTTCGGCTTCTTCGCGTTCCGGTCGCGCATCAAGGGCGTGTACCTGTCGATCATCACGCAGGCCATGACCTATGCCGCGATGCTGCTGTTCTTCCGCAATGAGACGGGATTCGGCGGCAACAACGGCTTCACGGACTTCAAGCGCATCGCCGGCTTCGCGGTGGCCGCGCCGCAGACCCGCGCCGCCCTGTTCGTGCTGACCTTTCTGGCGCTGGTGGCCGGCTTCGTTGCGTGCCGCTACATCGTCACGTCGAAGCTGGGCCGCGTGGTGACCGCCGTGCGCGACGCCGAAACGCGCGTGATGTTCTCGGGCTACAACCCGCTGGGCTACAAGCTGTTCGTCTGGACGTTCTCGGCCGTGCTGTGCGGCATTGCGGGCGCGCTGTACGTGCCGCAGGTGGGCATCATCAACCCGGGCGAGATGTCGCCGGCGAACTCGATCGAGATGGCCGTATGGGTTGCCGTGGGTGGCCGCGGCACCCTGATCGGGCCCATCGTCGGCGCGTTCCTGGTGAACGGCGCCAAGACCATGTTCACGGCCTACTTTGCCGAGTACTGGCTGTTCCTGCTCGGCGCGATGTTCGTGCTGGTGACGCTGTACCTGCCCGATGGCGTGGTGGGGCTGGTGCGGCGCCTGCGGGGCCAGCGCACCGCCGCGGAAAAGATCGAGGCGGCCACCGATGAAGCGGCGGTGGCGCCGCAACAAGGGAGCAACGCATGAACGCCGCGCTGGGACTGCAACAGGCAGAGAGCGGAGACGCCACCGGCCTGGGCCGCATCGTCGAACCCGGTGTCATCGACACCACGCACGGGCCCATCCTCTATATCGAGGACCTGACCGTGCAGTTCGACGGCTTCCGCGCGCTGAACAAGCTGTCGCTGTCGATAGACCATGGCGAACTGCGCTGCGTGATCGGCCCGAACGGCGCCGGCAAGACGACCATGATGGACGTCATCACCGGCAAGACCGGGCCGCGCAACGCGAACGTCACGGGACGCGTGTTCCTCGGCCAGACCATCGACCTGATGCGGATGACCGAGCCGAAGATCGCCCAGACCGGCATCGGCCGCAAGTTCCAGAAGCCCACCGTGTTCGAGCAGCACGCGGTATGGGAGAACCTGGAACTGGCGATGAAGGCCGACAAGCGCTGGTGGTCGTCGCTGCGGGCGCGGCTGACCGGCGAAGGACACCGCCGGATCGAGGAAACCCTGGCGCTGACGGGCCTGGAGGACGAGGCCTACCGGCCCGCCGGCCTGCTGTCGCACGGCCAGAAGCAGCGGCTGGAGATCGGCATGCTGCTGATGCAGCAGCCGCAGCTGCTGCTGCTCGATGAGCCCGTGGCCGGCATGACCGACGAGGAAACCATGCAACTGGCGGCGCTGCTCAACAGCCTGCGCGGCAGCTGCTCGATGATGGTCGTGGAGCACGACATGGAGTTCGTGGCCGCGCTGGCGGGCGATGCCGGCCGGGTGACGGTGCTGGCCGAAGGCAGTTTGCTGGCCGAGGGCACCCTCGACGCCGTCAAGCGCGACGAGCGCGTGATCGAATCCTACCTGGGAAGATAACCATGCTGCAGGTCAATGCACTGAACCAGTTTTACGGCGGCAGCCACATCCTGCGCGATGTGTCGTTCGAGGTGCCGCACGGCAAGCTGACGACGCTGCTGGGCCGCAACGGCGTGGGCAAGAGCACGCTGCTCAAATGCCTGATGGGCGTGGTGCCCACGCGCAGCGGCAGCGTCAGCTGGGACGGCAAGGCGCTGGAGAAGAAGGCGCCCTATGAGCGCGTATCGGCCGGGCTGGCCTACGTGCCGCAGGGCCGGGAGATCTTTCCGCGCCTGAGCGTCGAGGAAAACCTGCTGATCGGCGCCGCCAGCCGGGGCAAGCCGGCCGGCGTACCCGACCGCATCTACGAGCTGTTTCCCGTGCTGCGCACGATGCGCCAGCGCCGGGGCGGCGACCTGTCGGGCGGGCAGCAGCAACAGCTGGCCATCGGCCGCGCGCTGATGAGCGAGCCTCAGCTGCTGATTCTTGACGAGCCGACCGAGGGCATCCAGCCGTCGATCATCCAGGACATCGGCCGCGCGCTGCGCCTGCTGGTGGACGAATTCGGCATGACCGTGCTGCTGGTGGAGCAGTACTACGAATTCGCGCGCCATCTGGCCGATCATTACGTGGTGATGAGCCGGGGCGAAGTGGTGGCCAAGGGCGCGGGGGCGACGATGGAACAGGACGGCGTGCGGGAACTGATCGCGGTGTGATGCCCCGCCGACGGCACGCGCGTTGCCGCGCCTTCCGGTGACGGCGGCCGCGCGCTATGATCCGTGGGATACCTCCGCGCGCGCCCGCGCCTGCCTTCTTCATCATGCGTCATCCGGATTTTCCTTCGTCACTCGCCATGCCTGCTGGATGGCACGCCAGCCTGCGCCTGCGCTTTGCAGACCGCGCGGGCCGCACCGCCATGGTCGAGCGCCGGCACGAGGGGCCGTTGCGCGTGCAGAAGCCGCTCTACCCCGAAGGGGCCATCTGTCATGGCGTGGTGCTGCACCCGCCGGCCGGCGTGGCAGGGGGTGATCTGCTCGATATCGACATCGCCGTGGAAGCCGGCGCGCACGCCGTGCTGGCGACGCCGGGCGCCACCAAGTGGTACAAGTCGCAGGGCCGCGACGCGGCGCAGCAGGTGCGTATCGAAGTGGCCGAAGGGGCCCGGCTGGACTGGCTGCCGCAGGAGAACATCGTGTTCGACGATGCCCGGGCGCGCATTGCCACCGACGTGGTGGTGGCGCCCGGCGGCAGCGCCATCGGCTGGGACGCCGTGGTGCTGGGCCGGCTGGCTTCGGGCGAGCATTGGGTGCGCGGTTCGCTGCGGCTCGATACACGTATTGCCGGCCTGGACGGTGCGCTGTGGATCGAGCAATCGCTTCTCGACGCCGGCTCGCCATTGCGCGGCGCGCTGGCCGGCATGGACGGCCTGCCCATCCTGGCCACGCTGTGGGCCGTGGGGCAGGGCGCCACGCAGGAACTGGCCGAATCGCTGGCCGAACGGTTGCCGTATCGCCCGGACCTCCGGGCCGGCGTGACCTGCCTGGCAGGCCGTGGGCAACCGGCAAGCCAGTCGATGCTGCTGGTCCGCGTGCTGGGCCGCGACATGGAGGCGGTGCGCCACCTGATGATCGATTGCTGGAATACCCTGCGCATGCCGATCCACGGCGTGCCGGCCCGGCCCCTGCGGCTCTGGGCCACCTGACGGCACATCAACAAGAACGCCAGCAAGAACGCCAACAAGAACACCAGAACGGAAAAGCCAACATGGAACTGACGCCGCGCGAGAAAGACAAGCTGCTGATCTTCACCGCCGCCCTGCTGGCCGAGCGCCGCCGGGCGCGCGGGCTCAAGCTCAACTACCCCGAGTCGGTGGCGCTGATCACCGCCGCCATCATGGAAGGCGCGCGGGATGGCCGCACCGTGGCCGAACTGATGCACGAAGGCACCACGGTGCTGCGCCGCGAGGACGTCATGGACGGCGTGGCCGAGATGATTCCGGAAATCCAGGTGGAAGCCACGTTCCCGGACGGCACCAAGCTGGTCACCGTGCACCACCCGATCGTCTGAAGCCCATCCCCGGCCCATCCCCGGCCCATCCCGGCCCATCGCCCGAACCGAACGCTCAACAAGAAGAGGACCAACCCTATGCAACGCCCGACTTTCGCCCGCGTCATGACCGGCGCCACGCTCTCGCTGGCCGCCGTCTCCGCCTTCGCCCACCCCGGCCACGACGCCGCCACGGTCGGCGCCAGCCTGTTCGCCGGCCTGGCCCACCCGTTCACCGGTGCCGACCACCTGCTGGCGATGGCCGCCGTTGGAGTCTGGAGCGCACTGATCGCCACGCCGAACGGTGCCTTCGGCCAGGGGGCGTCGAAGCTGGACATGCTGCGCCTGCCGCTGGCCTTCGTCGCGATGATGCTGGTGGGCGCCGCGCTGGGGCTGGCCGGGGTGACGCTGCCGGCCGTGGAGCCGATGATCGCGGTCTCGCTGCTCGTGATCGGCCTGCTGGTGGCGATGCGTGCGAAGCTGCCGGCGCTGTCCGGCATGGCCATCGTCGGCGGCTTTGCGCTGTTCCACGGCTACGCGCACGGTGCGGAGCTGCCGGCCACCGCGGCGGCGCTGCCCGGCGTGCTGGCCTATGTGGGCGGCTTTGCCGTCAGCACGATGACGCTGCATGTGATGGGTATTGGCGTTGGCGCGTTCCTGCGTCGCCATGCGGGCTGGATGGCACGCGTGGCCGGGGCGGGCGTGGCGCTGTATGGCGTTGGCCTGCTGGTGGCCTGACGTTCGCAAAGGAGCCAGGCGATGATTCCCGGTGAACTGATGCCGCTGGACGGCGAGATCGAACTGAACGCGGGCCGCGCCACGGTCAGCGTGACCGTGGCCAATACGGGCGACCGGCCGGTGCAGGTAGGGTCGCACTTCCACTTCTACGAAACCAATGCGGCGCTGTCGTTCGACCGCGAAGCCGCGCGCGGCTTCCGGCTCGACATCGCGGCCGGCACGGCGGTGCGCTTCGAGCCGGGCCAGTCGCGCACGGTGCAGCTGGTGGCGCTCGATGGCGACCGCATCGTCTACGGCTTCAACGGCAAGATCATGGGAGCACTGTGATGAGCGTGAAGATTTCACGGCAGGCCTACGCCGAGATGTTCGGCCCCACCACCGGCGATCGCCTGCGGCTGGCCGATACCGGCCTGGTCATCGAGGTGGAAAAGGACTTCACGATCTATGGCGAGGAGGTGAAGTTCGGCGGCGGCAAGGTGATTCGCGACGGCATGGGCCAGAGCCAGCGCATGTCTAAGGATTGCGTGGACACCGTCATCACCAACGCGCTGATCATCGACCACTGGGGCATCGTCAAGGCCGACATCGGCCTCAAGCACGGCCGCATCGCGGGTATCGGCAAGGCCGGAAACCCGGACATCCAGCCGGGCGTGACCATCGTCGTGGGCCCTGGCACCGAGGTGATCGCGGGCGAGGGCATGATCGTCACGGCGGGCGGCATCGACACGCACATCCACTTCATCTGCCCGCAGCAGATCGACGAGGCGCTGATGAGCGGCGTGACCACGATGATCGGCGGTGGCACCGGCCCGGCCACGGGCACCTTCGCCACCACCGTCACGCCGGGACCGTGGTACATGGAGCGCATGCTGCAGGCCGCCGATGCCTACCCGATGAATATCGGCTTCCTGGGCAAGGGCAACGCCAGCCAGCCGGCGCCGCTGACCGAGCAGGTGCAAGCGGGGGCCATCGGCCTGAAGCTGCACGAGGACTGGGGCACCACGCCGCAGGCCATCGACACCTGCCTGTCCGTGGCCGACGATACCGACACGCAGGTGGCCATCCACACCGATACGCTGAACGAGGGCGGCTTCGTCGAGGCGACCATCGCCGCGTTCAAGGGCCGCACGATCCATACGTACCACACCGAGGGCGCGGGCGGCGGCCATGCGCCGGACATCATCAAGGTGTGCGGGGAATCGAACGTGCTGCCGTCGTCGACCAATCCCACGCGGCCGTACACGGTGAACACGCTGGACGAGCACCTGGACATGCTGATGGTCTGCCATCACCTGGACCCGGCCATCGCCGAGGACATTGCGTTCGCCGAGTCGCGCATCCGGCGCGAGACCATCGCCGCCGAGGACATCCTGCACGACCTGGGCGCGTTCTCGATGATTTCCAGCGATTCCCAGGCCATGGGCCGCGTGGGCGAGGTCATCATCCGCACCTGGCAGACCGCGCACAAGATGGCAGCCCAGCGCGGCAAGCTGCCCGGCGATCCGCACGACGCGCGCGGTGGCCACGATAATTTCCGCGTGCGGCGCTATATCGCCAAGTACACGATCAACCCGGCCCTGACGCACGGCATCGCGCACGAGGTGGGCTCGATCGAAGTGGGCAAGTGGGCCGACCTGGTGCTGTGGAAGCCGGCGTTCTTCGGTGTGAAGCCGAGCCTGATCATGAAGGGCGGCATGATCGCGGCGGCGGCCATGGGCGACCCCAATGCGTCGATCCCGACGCCGCAGCCGGTGCATTACCGGCCCATGTTCGCGTCGGCCGGCGGGGCGCTGCCGAAGTCGTCGCTGACCTTTGTCTCGCAGGCCGCACTGGCGGCCGATGTGGGCGGGCGCTACGGTCTGGCCAAGACGCTGGCCGCCGTGCGCGGATGCCGCTCGGTCAACAAGCGCGACATGGTTCACAATGACTGGCAGCCGCACGTGACCGTGGACCCCGAGACCTACCAGGTGGTGGCCGACGGCCAGTTGCTGATGTGCGAGCCCGCCACGGTGCTGCCGATGGCGCAACGCTACTTCCTGTTCTGAAGCTGAAGCCGTGATCAAGATCGACAAAGTCCTGCCCGCGCCGCACGGTATCGCACCGGTGCTGGTGCGGCGCGCCCCCAAGCTGGTCCTGCCGTTCGGCGACCGCAGCAAGAGCCGCCTGCGCGCGGCGCTCGACAACGGCGCCGAAGCGGCGCTGTTCCTGCCGCGCGGCACCGTGCTGCGCGGCGGCGACCTGCTGGTGGCCGAAGACGGCACCTTCGTCGAGGTGCAGGCCGCGCCGGAATCGGTGCTGCAGGTGACGGCCACCGACCCGCTGGCCCTGATGCGCGCCGCGTATCACCTGGGCAACCGCCACACGCCAGTGGAAGTGGGGCGCGACTACCTGCGCCTGGAATACGATCCGGTGCTGGCCGACATGCTGACGCGCCTGGGCGTGCAGATCGCGCGCGCCGAACAGCCATTCGAGCCAGAAGCGGGCGCCTACGGCGGCGGCCACAAGCACGGCCATGACGCGACGTTCGCCGAAGACTACGCGGCGGCCCAGGCGGTGTTCCACGAGCATCACGGGCATGCGCATGGTCACGGTCACGACCACGGTCATTCGCACGACCATGACCACGGCCACGTGCATGATGAGCACTGCGGGCACAAGCATTAACCGGATGGCATCGTGAATCAGGCGCTTGCCCTCTCCCCCGACCCCTCTCCCGCGCGCGGGAGAGGGGAGACCACCACCGAGGTGGCAAATGCCGCGGGTTTTCTCCCCTCTCCTGCGTGCGGGAATGCGGAGACCACCACCGAGGTGGCAAATGCCGCTGGTTCTCTCCCCTCTCCCGCCAGCGGGAGAGGGGCTGGGGGAGAGGGCAGGCGGCTGACCCACCACGAATTCGCGAAACAGCTACGTTCGCATCAAACCGCAGCTGAAGAGCGCCTGTGGTACTTCCTGCGTGCCCGCCGTTTCCTGGGCCTGAAATTCAAACGTCAGAAGCCAGTCGGCCCGTATATTGCCGATTTCATCTGCATGGCGCACAAACTGATCGTCGAGGCCGACGGTGGTCAGCACGGCTCGCTTCGAGATGTCGATCGCGATATCTGGTTGCGGGAACAGGGCTACACCGTGCTCCGCTTCTGGAACAACGAGATCCACGATCAGATCGAGGGTGTGCTGGAAGCCATTCGTCAAGCTGCTCTCGTCAATGGGCTGGTCGAACCGCTGGCTCCCTCTCCCACCAGCGCAGCAAATGCAGTCGGTGTTCTCCCCTCTCCCGCCTGCGGGAGAGGGGCTGGGGGAGAGGGCGAGCCCGCCACGTTGCCGGCAACGTGCAATCGGAGCCATTGGTCATGACCGCGCTCCCCCAACTGATATCGCTGCTGCACCTGGCATCGCCGGCGTTGCCCATTGGCGGGTTCAGCTATTCGCAGGGGCTGGAGGCGGCCATCGATTGCGGGCTGGTCAGTGACGCCGGCACGGCCGAGCACTGGATTCGCGACAACCTCGTGCAGGTGCAGGCCCAATGCGAGGCGCCGGTCTGGCTGCTGCTGCATCGTGCCTGGCGGCAGCAGGACGCGGCCGCGGTCGCCCGCTGGAACGACTGGTTCCACGTGACCCGGGAAACGTCCGAATTGCGGCTCGAAACCGAGCAGATGGGCTGGTCGCTGGCCAGGCTGATCGGCCAGATGGAATGGGGCGATGCGGCGCTGCGCGACACCCTGCGCAGCCTGTCGCCGCTGTGCCTGCCCACGGCCTTTGCCGCGGCGTGCGTGGCGCTGGATATCGATGCCCGCGAAGGGCTGGCCGCCTACGCCTTCAACTGGGCCGAAAACCAGGTGGCCGCCGCGCTCAAGGCGGTGCCGCTGGGCCAGGTGGCCGGCCAGCAGATCCTGCGCGGCCTGCACCGCCATGTGCTCGACACCGTGGAAGAGGCGGCCCGTCGCGCCGATGCCGACCCGCCGCAGCTTTCCACGTTTTCTCCGATGCTGGGCCTGCTGTCCGCGCGACATGAGACCCAGTATTCCCGGCTTTTCCGCTCCTAGCGTTCCTGGACCGAATCATGACCCGTACCAAGAAGAATCCTCCGCTGCGCGTTGGCGTGGGCGGCCCCGTGGGCTCCGGCAAGACCACCCTGCTGGAAATGCTCTGCAAGGCCATGCGCGACCGCTATGACCTGGTGGCCATCACCAACGATATCTACACCAAGGAAGACCAGCGCCTGCTGACCATCTCGGGTGCCTTGCCGGCCGAGCGCATCATGGGTGTGGAAACGGGCGGCTGCCCGCATACGGCGATCCGCGAGGACGCTTCGATCAACCTGGAGGCCGTGGACCGCATGCTGGCCAGGTTTCCGGATGCCGACGTGGTGTTCATCGAATCGGGCGGCGACAATCTGGCCGCGACCTTCAGCCCGGAACTGTCCGATCTGACGATCTACGTGATCGATGTGGCGGGGGGTGAGAAGATTCCTCGCAAGGGCGGACCGGGGATTACGAAATCCGACCTGCTGGTGGTCAACAAGACCGACCTGGCGCCCTACGTGGGGGCGTCGCTCGACATCATGGAAAGCGATACGCGCAAGATGCGTGGCGATCGTCCGTTCGTGATGGGCAGCGTGAAGTCAGGGCAAGGCCTGGACCAGGTGATTGCCTTTATCGAGCAGCAGGGCATGCTGAACGTCTGAGCCCTGCAGGCACCCCGCCGTGGGCGGGGCGTTTCAACGGGCGTGCCGGCGCGCCAGTGCCCGTGCCACGCCAGCCACGACATCGCGATCGACGTCGTTGAGATCGGCCATATAGCGCAGCGTTGCCTGTACCGACGGAGACTGCTCGGCGTCGAACGGCGAGCGCGGGGCTTCCTGCGCCTCTTCGGGCCGATGCTTCGAAAAGTCAAGCATCTCGGTAGGCGAAACGCCGAGCGTGTCGGCAAGGGTACAAATGTTATACAGGGCAACATTGCGCGTGCCGCGCTCGATGCCGCTGAGGTAGGATCGGGCCAGGCCGCTTTCCAGCGACAGCGCCTCCTGAGACCAGCCACGTTGCTTGCGCAACCAGGTCAAATGTCGCCCGAACAGCTTGAGTGGGTCTGCTGTCATATGCTGCTGTGTGGATAGTAAGTCGCTAAGTCGATCGAGACTAAGGGCTCGATCTATGCGGAACGACAACTTATAGTTGGTCGTTCTATCGGTGCCGGTTCCTCATCGTAAGCGATACACCTGTCACCAATGCGGCACAGTTGCCGTGCCGGGCAGTCATCACAGACCGCCATCCCACAGGGGGTCCACAACACGTCCATGGGCTGGAATCCGCGCCACGCGGACCATTGGGCATCCCGCCATCCCTCCGGGCACGCTCCAATTTAAACAAAATGCGATGCCGATATGCGCGTGCCCCTGCCGGGAGAGGCGTTGTCACCCGACCCCGACACCCGATGCCATGGGCCGCATCGATTCTCATTTCTGTGTCATTCCGGCAACGGCCGGACCCAGACGCCCGGCCTGAGTCCGTGGAGGACACGTCACCCGTCCGGGTGACGCCCGTGCCTAGCGCCGCTGGTACTGCGTGGCGCCGAACAGGATTTCGCGTTCCTTGTCCGACTGCAGCGGCTTGCGTTCCTTGGCCAGAACCTCCACGCCGCGCTTCACGGCCGGACGCTCGGCAATTTCGTTGAACCAGCGCTTCAGGTGCGGGTAGTCGTCCAGTTCCACGCCCTGGTTTTGCCAGCTGCGCAGCCACGGGAACGTGGCAATGTCGGCGATCGAATAGCTGTCGCCGGCCAGCCAGGCGTGGGCCGACAGCTGCTTGTCGATCACGCCGTACAGGCGCTTGGCCTCGTTGGTGTAGCGGTTCACCGCATACTCGATCTTTTCCGGCGCATAGATCCGGAAGTGGTGCGCCTGGCCCAGCATCGGGCCCACGCCGCCCATCTGGAACATCAGCCACTGCAGCGCGTCGTACTTGCCGCGCACGTCGTCGGGCAGGAACTTGCCGGTCTTGCCGGCCAGGTACAGCAGGATCGCGCCCGATTCGAACAGCGAGATCGGCTTGCCGTCGGGGCCGTCGCTGTCGACGATCGCCGGAATCTTGTTGTTGGGGCTGATCTTGAGAAAGTCGGCGCCGAACTGGTCGCCGGCACCGATATTGATGGGATGGACCTTGTATTCCAGGCCGCATTCCTCAAGCATGATATGGACCTTGTGGCCGTTCGGAGTGGCCCAGGTGTAGACGTCGATCATGTGCAACGCTCTCCATGGAAGATTGGCCGGGGCATTTAAGCACAGAGTGAATAACCCTGCTGCCAGCACATGAAAAAGCCCGGCACGGGGCCGGGCTTGTCGGTCGGGCAGGCTTTTCGCGCCTGTCAGGCGCCGCGCGTCACGGGCATCCGGATGCTGTCGGCGCTGACGTTCATGTGCTTGGCCAGCTCCAGCTTGGCGATGGCGTTGCGGTGCACCTCGTCCGGGCCGTCGGCCAGGCGCAGCGTGCGCTGGTGCGCCCACCAGTTGGCCAGCGGGAAGTCGCCGGACACGCCCGCGGCGCCGTGTACCTGGATGGCCCAGTCGATCACGCGCAGCGCCACGTTCGGTGCCACCACCTTGATCATCGCGATCTCGGCCTTGGCCACCTTGTTGCCCACGGTGTCCATCATGTAGGCCGCCTTCAGCGTCAACAGGCGGGCCATCTCGATATCGCAGCGGGCTTCGGCGATGCGCTCCTGCGTCACGCCCTGACGGGCCACTTCCTTGCCGAACGCCACGCGCTCCAGGCTGCGCTTGCACATCAGTTCCAGCGCGCGCTCGGCCACGCCGACACTGCGCATGCAGTGGTGGATACGGCCCGGGCCCAGGCGACCCTGTGCGATCTCGAAGCCGCGGCCTTCGCCCAGCAGGATGTTGCTGGCCGGCACGCGCACGTTCTTCAGTTCGATTTCCATGTGGCCGTGCGGCGCGTCGTCGTAGCCGAACACCGGCAGGAAGCGTTTGATGGTGATGCCCGGGGTGTCGGCCGGCACCACGATCATCGACTGCTGCTCATGGCGGCCCGCCTGGGGATCGGTCTTGCCCATCACGATGTAGACCTTGCAGCGCGGGTCGCCGGCACCCGACGACCACCACTTGGTGCCATTGATCACGTAATAGTCGCCGTCGCGCTCGATGCGGCATTCGATATTGGTGGCGTCCGACGATGCCACGGCCGGCTCGGTCATCAGGAACGCCGACCGGATCTCGCCGCGGAGCAGCGGTTCGAGCCACTGGTCCTTGAGCGCCTCCGATGCATACCGCTCCAGCGTTTCCATGTTGCCGGTGTCCGGCGCGGCGCAGTTGAACACCTCGGCGGACCAGGGCACCCGACCCATGATCTCGCACATCGGCGCGTATTCCAGGTTCGACAGGCCTTCCGGCGCCCGCTTCGAACGCGGCAGGAACAGGTTCCACAGGCCTGCTTCGCGCGCCAGCGGCTTCAGTTCTTCGACGACCTTGGTCGGCACCCATGCATTGCCGGCCTCGCGGTTGGCCTGCACCTCGGCGTAGAAACGCTTTTCGTTCGGGTAGATGTGCTCGTCGAAGAAAGCCAGCAGCCTGGCCTGCATGTCCTTGACCTTGGGCGAGTATTCGAATTGCATGGGGTCTCCTCGGGGTTTGATGGGCACGCCGTGCCGACTGTGGTTACTGTATCGGAACGTGACTAATAAGAAAAATGAATTTTCTGGATTGGTCAGTATCAATATTGTGCATTCCGTGCCAGAATGCGCGACATTGATGCCTCAGTAAAGCACGCGCGCAGGAAGGTGCCATGCAACTCAGCCGGATCGATCTCAATCTCTTCGTGGTGTTCGACGCCATCTACAGCGAAGGCAGCATCACGGCCGCGGCGCGGCAACTGAACCTGACGCAGCCGGCCGTGAGCCACGCGCTGGGGCGGCTGCGCACGCTGTTCGACGATCCGCTGTTCGAGCGGCGCGGTCAGGGCATGGCCCCCACGCCGCTGGCGCGGTCGCTGGCCAGCGAGGTACGCGGCGCGCTGCAGTCGTTCGCGCGGACCCTGCAGGACACGCCGCACTTCGACCCCGCCAACACCACGCGGCGCTTCACCATCGGCATGCGCGACGCGCTGGAAAGCACGCTGCTGCCGCCGCTGATGGCGCGCGTGACCGCCATGGCGCCGCACGTGGAAATCGCGGCGATCCGCTTCGACCGCCGCGAGATGGAGTCCGAACTGCTGGCCGGCACGCTCGATACCGCCATCGACATCCTGCTGCCGGTGTCGCCGGCCATCCATCACAGCGCCTTCATGTCGGACCCGATGGTGGTGCTGGCCCGGCGAGACCATCCGCTGGTGAAGAAGGAACTGACGCTGGAACGCTATCTGGCAGCCGAACACGTGCACGTATCGTCGCGCCGGCGCGGGGCAGGGCTGGAGGACCAGGCGCTGCACCGCATGGGCCTGACGCGCCGCGTGCGGCTGCGCTGCCAGCACTATGCGGCCGCCTGCCGCGTGGTCAGCTGCACGGATCTGCTGGCCACGCTGCCGCTGCGCTACGCGCGCATTGCCAACGAGCCCTATGCCAACCGGTTGCTGTCGCTGCCGTTCAAGGTGCCGTCGCTGGAACTGCATCTGTACTGGCATGCGGGGGGCGAGAACGACGGCGCCAACCGCTGGCTGCGCGAACAGTTGATGGCGGTCATGACGTCGCTGGGCAGCGGCATGGGCGATGTCTCGGACGCGCCCGCAAGCTGACGCATCGGCGCCGCACTGGCGCCGCACCTGGCGCCGCGCCGTGCGCGTGCAGCGCGCTCGGATCACAGCGTAAGAAAGTGTTCGAAAGATGGACGATGATGGAGGGTGTCCCTACCATCACTGCGTTCCATCTGTCCCCGACGCCTCATTTGGCGGCGCAGCAGCGCCCAGGCGTCGTCCCGGCCCACACACCGGGATGCGGGCAGTTTCCCCAATCCAGACCTATCACATCGAGGCACGCCGACATGCCAGGGAAACTCTTGCGCACTGCTTTCATTTACGGACGGCCGATGGCACTCGGCGCCATGGCCGCCTTTGCGGCCCTGACGCTGGCCGCTTGCGGCGGCGGTGACGGCGGCGGTTCGGCAACCGCCGCGGGCGGCAGCAGTAGCAGCGCCGCCCAATCGGGCGCCGCGACCCAGCCGGCCGCCAGCGGCCAGGCCGCCGCCGCGCCGACCGCCAGCGGCACCGACCGCGCCTGCTACACCGTCAGCGGCGCCGCACCGGCTCCCGTGACCGGCTCCGTCGCGCTGCTGCCCGCGCGCGGGACAGGCGTATCCGGCTACAAGGTGCTGGCCGACGCGCGCAGCGCAGGTCTGTGCTACGCCAACTATCGCCGCGAGCAGGTGGGCCTGGCCCCGCTGACCGCGCGCGACCCGCTCAACACCGTGGCCCAGAACCACACGGCCTACATGCTGGCCAACAACACGCTGACGCACGATGAGCAATCGGGCAAGACCGGTTACACCGGCGCCGCCCCGAACGACCGCATCCAGGCTGCGTACCCGAGCAACGCCACGGCCGAAGTGGTGGCCGGCGCCAATCGCTGGACGTCGCAAGCGGGCGCCAGCCTGTCGATGACGCCGAAGGACCAGCTCGTGATCGACCTGGTCGATGCCCCGTTCCATCGCGCCGCCCTGCTGGGCAGCTACGGATCGGCCGGCAGCGGGTTTGCCGAAAGCCTGGGTGCGGGCAGCAGCGGCGGCACGCAGGCGTACGCCTTCCAGACCATCGACCTGGCCGACCGCAGCCAGGGCGGCGCCGACAACCAGATGGTGGCGTATCCGTACAACGGCCAGGCCGATGTGCCGGTCAGCTGGGTCAACAACGAGAGCCCGAATCCGGCGCCTGCCTACGCGGGCAAGACCATGGGCTACCCGGTGACGGTGCAGGCGGTGAACACGTCGCTGGCGTTCAACGCCGACACGTTCGCGATTACCGATGCGGCGGGCAATGGCGTGCCGTGCGAGAAGGTGGATGCGCGCACGTCGGGCATGTCCGGCGCGGCGAGCGGGCTGGCGATCTGCACGCCGACCGCGCCGCTGGCCGGCAAGACGCGCTACAACGTCACCGTCAGCGGTACGCTGAACGGGCAGGGCGTGAATCTGAACTGGTCGTTCACCACGCTGTAACGCCGTGATCGATCGGGCCGGAATCGCGCCGGATGCGCGCCACGGGAAGGAAGACGGGAGGCATCTGCCTCCCGTTTTTCGTGTCAGCGCCTAGTTGACGCCTGGTGGCTCGGTGCCCTGTTCGATGCGCAGCTGGCCGCGCGCGAGCGCGTCGTCGCGCTGGATGCCGTAAGGCGCCACGGGGCGCGCATCGGCGGGCATGGCCGCCCATAGCCGGGCCACCCAATCGCGCACGGCCGCATTGTCGGGCTCGGCGCTCCGGACATGCAGCCCCTTGCCGGGGCGCCACTGCATGGCGACCGAAGCGGGATCGTCCTCCAGCGTGACGGTGGCCGATTTCCGCGCTTCCGGCACAGCCGCCTGCGCCGTGGCCTTTGAAGCGGCCAGCGACTCAGCTGGCGCCGGGGCAGGCGCCGCCATGTACGCCGACTGCGGCACGCGCCGCGCGCGCGCTTCGGCGCCCGCCCCTGGTGCCGGTGCCGCGTCGGTCGGGACCTGCGCCGATGCCATGGGCGGCGGCGCGGCCAGGATAGCCGGTGCGGCAGGGGCTGCGGGCGCGGCAGGCGTGGATTCCGCAGTGGCCACCGCCGGTGCGGTCGAAGGGGCGGGGTCCTTGCGGCCAGTGGGCGATGGCGTGGTCGGCCGACGTACGGACCCCGCCTGGGGTGCCGCGCGCGCCGGGGCGGCAGCCGACGTGGCATCGGAGGTTTGCATGTTCGGCGCGTCCTGCGCGGCCGGGGCCGCCATCGCCGGCGCGGCATCCGACCCCGGTGCGGACGCCAGCGCCGGCGCGCCTCGCGTGGCGGGTCCCGCGTCGTCGGCGATGACAACATTCGACGATAGCGAGGCCGTCATTGGCGTGCCGTCATCAAGCTGGCTCAGCACGATCCGGGTGGCCAGGCCCGCGACGGCAAACGCAGTGGCTGCGACGCCCAGCGAACGCCACCATCGCGACACGGCATTGGGGCGCCGGGCGGGGGGCGGCGCGACGGCCGCCGTGGAAGCCGCGCCGTCACGGTGCTGCGCGGCCTGCGTCCGCAACCAGGCCTCGGTCGGCGCGCTGACCGGCGCTCCCAGTACGTCGTCGGCGGGCTTGCCCTGCAACACCTGATCGAACACGACATCGCGGCGCGCGGCCTGCGCAGCCTGCAATCGCGCGGCCTCGCGCAGCACGCTGTCGGATAGCGTAGGCGGTGCGCCAAAAGTGGGCGGGGGTGCCGATGTCCGCACCGCATCGCGTTCGGCCTCGGCCGCCATGCGCGCCTGCACCGCGCGCGCGGCGGTGGCCACGGCGCTGGCCAGGCTTGCGGGCGCTTCAAAGCGCGGCACGTCGCGCAACAGCGCGGACAGCCGGTCTTCACCGGCGATAAACCGCTCAGCGGCGTCGTGGCCGGGATTGCCGGATGGCCGGGTCGTCATGGCCGGGGCTCCCCGGGCACCATGCCGCCATCGGCCAGCACCGTGCGCAGCCGGGCAAATGCATAGCGCAGCCGGCTCTTCACCGTCTCGAATTTCTCGCCCAGCATCGCGGCGATTTCCTCGACGCTCATCTCGCTGAAGAAGCGCAGCACCACCACCTCGCGCTGTGCCACGGGCAATTGCAGCAGCGCCTGGCGCACGCCGGCCAGATGCTCGCGCCATTGCGCCTCGGTCTCGGGTGTCAGGTCGTCCACCGGCATGGCCGGCTCGTGTTCGTCGATCGATTCGCGCAACCGGGCATGCGCGCTGCGCACGTGATCCAGCCAGGCATTGCGTGCGATCTGGAACAGGAAGGTGCGGAACGCGGCGGTGGGCGTGTAGTCTGCGCAGCGGGTCATCAGCTGGATCCACGTCCGCTGCGCGATATCCTCGGCCTCGCCCGTGTCGCCCCGGCACAGCCAGGCGACGTAGTTGAACAGGCCGCCATTGTGGCGGCGGAACAGTTCGCCGATCGGGCCCTCGATGACGCCGCCGGCCACCAGCAGCATCAGGTCGGCGTCGGGCAGCGCAGCGATGTCGGGGGCGGGGCTGGCAGGCGTCATGGCAACGAGTATAGATTGCCGCTCGGCGGGCGGCGGCTGTCATGGAACGAAGCAGGGTGACAGATGGGGTTGAGTTAAATGGACAAAATATGGTGCCTCGCTGGCCATGCCGTGCCGCCGGGCCGGCTGGCGTCGGCCGCATAGGAAAAATTGCCCCGAAACGCAAGGCTGGCTTTCAGACGATTCGCACATCCATCCGCCTTTTTCGCCGCTACAATCGCCGGAGATTTCCACCAGGAGACACGGCATGACTGAAGCAGTGGCACCCCGTTCCGCGGACCCGACCGCGCATCATTCCGATTCACTGCGCTGGCGTGGCGCGCTGGCCGTGGCGCTGACCGCGCTGCTGGCGGCCTGCGGTACGCCGGACAAGGGCGCCGGCGCGCCCGCCGCCTCGGCCACGCCGGCGTCCGCGCCCCCCGCGCAGGCGGCGATGCCGCCGGCGCCCGAAGTGTCGTCGGGCTATCGCCCCGACATGACCACCACCTTCGCGCAGAAGCACATGGCGGCGGCCGCGAATCCGCTGGCCACCGAGGCGGGCCGCGAAATCCTGCGGGCCGGCGGTTCGGCCATCGACGCCGCCGTGGCAATGCAGGCCGTCCTGACGCTGGTGGAGCCGCAGGCCACCGGCATCGGCGGCGGCGCGTTCATCATGTACTGGGACGGCAAGCGCGTGCAGGCCTACGACGGCCGCGAAACCGCGCCAGCCGGTGCCACCGAGAACCTGTTCATGCGCGCCGACGGCAAGCCGATGGAATTCTCCGAAGGCCAGATCGGCGGGCGGTCGGTGGGTGTGCCCGGCGTGCTGCGCGCGCTGGAGATGGCCCATCGCGAGCACGGGCGCCTGCCCTGGGCGCGGCTGTTCCAGCCGGCCATCCGCCTGGCGGACAAGGGCTTCCCGATGTCGCAGCGGCTCTACACGCAGGTGGCGGCCGACAAGTTCATGGGCGGGTCGCCCGAGATGACGGCCTACTTCCTGGACGCGCAGGGCAAGGCCAAGCCGGTGGGCACGATGATCCGGAATCCGCAACTGGCGCAGACGCTGCGCGAGATTGCGAAGAACGGTCCGAACGTGTTCTACAACGGGCCGATCGCGCGCGATATCGCGGCCAAGGTCAACGGCCATCAGAACGCGGGCAGCCTGTCCGAGGCGGACCTGAAGGGCTACAAGGCCAAGGTGCGCGTGCCGGTGTGTACCGACTACCGGCAGTACAAGGTCTGCGGCATGCCGCCGCCGTCGTCGGGCGGCATTGCCATCGCCCAGATCCTCGGCACGCTGGAGGCGCTGGAAAAGCGTGACCCGCGCTACGCGCTGGCCAGCCTGAAGCCGACCAGGGTGGACCTGCCGTCCCTGATGGAGCCGAATCCGCTGGCCGTCCACGCCATCGCCGAAGCCGACCGGCTGGCCTATGCGGACCGCGGCCTCTATGTGGCCGATGCCGATTTCGTGCCCGTGGACGTGGCCGCGATGGTCAATCCCGACTATCTGGCCGAGCGCGCGGCGCAGATCGGTGACCAGAGCATGGGCAAGGCGCAGCCGGGCACGCCGCCGGGCGTGAAGGTGTCGTTCGCGCCCGATCGTTCGCCGCCGCGCATTTCCACGTCGCAGATCGTGGCCGTGGACAATCGTGGCGGTGCGCTGTCGATGACGACCACCATCGAGTCGTATTTCGGCTCGCACATCATGGTGCGCGGCTTCATGCTCAACAACCAGCTGACCGACTTCTCGTTCACGCCGACCGAAAATGGCAAGCCGGTGGCCAACCGCGTGCAGCCGGGCAAGCGTCCGCGTTCGTCGATGGCGCCGACGCTGGTGTTCGACCGCCAGAGCGGCAAGCTGGTGGCCGCGCTGGGTTCGCCGGGCGGCTCGCAGATCATCGAGTATGTGTCGAAGACGCTGGTGGGCCTGCTCGATTGGGACATGGATGTGCAGCAGGCCGTGGGCATGGCCAACTTCGGCAGCCGCAACGGCCCCACCGAGGTGGAGCGTGGCCTGGTCACGCCGCAGCTGGTGCAGGCGCTGAAGCAGCAGGGCCATCAGGTGGCCGAGATCGAGATGACCAGCGGCACGCAGGCCATCATGCGCAAGACGGTCAACGGCAAGCCAGTCTGGGCCGGTGGCGCGGACCCACGCCGGGAGGGCGTGGCGCTGGGCGACTGAGTCGCGTGGCGAGCCGGTGGGCTGCGGCTGTCGCTGCAGCCCCGGGCGGCCGGCAATGGAAAACGGGCGCGACATTCGCGCCCGTTTCGGTTCTATGTCTTGTGACTGCCGGATTTATGCGTCCAGCTTGACCCCCGCCGCCTTCACCACCTGTGCCCAGCGTTTTTCCTCGGCCTGGAACCACTTGGTGGTGTCGGCCGGGGACATCGTGACGACCTCGGCGCCCTGGCCGGCCAGGTTGGCGCGGATCTCCGGCGTGCGGATGATCTTCACCAGCTCGGTGTTGATGCGCTGGACCAGCGCATCGGGCATGCCGGCCGGCGCCATCACGCCTTGCCAGGTACCCGATTCGAAATTCGGCACGCCGCTTTCGGCAATCGTCGGCGTCTGGCCGACCAGCGCCATGCGGGTGCGCTTGGACACGGCCAGCAGCTTGAGCTTGCCCGATTGCACGTGCGGATAGGTAGCCAGCATGCCGTTCATCAGCACCTGGGCGGTACCGCCAACCGTATCGGCAATCGCCTGCGCGCCGCCCTTGTAGGGCACGTACTGCCAGCCGGCCTTGGTGGCCTGCTGCACGGCCACGCCGGCCAGATGCGGTGCGCTGCCGATGGCGGTGACCGCAAAGTTCAGCGACTGCTTGTGCGACAGTTCGACCAGTTCCTTGAGGTTGTTGGCCGGTACCGACGGATGCACGACCAGCAGGTGCGGCGAATAGGCCAGCATGGCCACGCCCTTGAGATCCTTGTCAGGGTTGAATGTGAGCTTGGTATAGACCGAGGGGGTGATCGCCAGCGCGCCAACGTCGCACAGCAGCAGCGTGTGGTTTTCGGTGCCGGCCTGCGCCACCATGGCGGCGCCGATGTTGCCGTTGGCCCCCGGGCGGTTGTCCACCACGATCGGCTGGCCCAGTGCTTCGCCCAGCTGCTTGCTGATCAGGCGCGCGATGATGTCCGACGAACCGCCGGCGGGATAGGGCACCACCAGGCGGATCGGCCGGGTTGGCCACTTGTCCTGCGCCCAGGCCGTAGCGGGTGCCAGGATGCCGGACGTGCCCACGGCACCAAGAGCCGCAAGGCCCGGAAGCTGGCCAAGGAATTGGCGGCGAGAAGAGGTCATGCTGTGTCTCCAGTCAACACTTATCATCAGTCGTCGTACAACGATGGACGCAGTGTAGGGCCGCTTTTCGATTGGGTCTATCGGGAAAACACGTAGGCAGCCGCCGCCAAATGTCTCAACAATGCGGTGGGGCGGGAGGCTGGCACGGGGCTGGGGCGCACTGCGAAAAGCGGGATGTGCTCCGGGTTTGTGCTCAGTTGTCTGATGACATGGGGCGGAGGGTGACGTTGGCTCCCCTTCCCAGCGTGTGGGGAAAGGGAGCAAGGGAAGCAACGACGGGCAGCGGAGGGGGCCGCTCAAGACCCCGACTTCTTCGCGTACTCCCAGCCCATCTCGGCCATCGGCCGGGCGCGCTTGCCGGCGTCGAGGGCCTGCGCGGACGATGCCGTGCCGTCCACCACGCGCTTCATGATGCCCTGCAGGATGCCCGCGATCCGGAACATGCTGAACGCGAGGTAGAAATTCCAGTCGCCAGTGATCTGGCGGCCGGTGCGCTGCTCGTACATGCGGCGATAGCTGGCCTCGTCGGGAATGCCCAGGCCGTTGTGGTCCAGCCCGGCGATGCCGCGGAACTGGCCCGGCGCGATATGCCAGCTCATGCAGTGGTAGCCGAAGTCGGCCATCGGGTGCCCCAGCGTGGACAGTTCCCAGTCCAGCACGGCCAGCACGCGCGGCTCCGTCGGATGGAACATCAGGTTGTCGAGCCGGTAGTCGCCGTGGACGATGCTGGTCAGGTCCAGGTCTTCCTGCGGAATATGCTCGGGCAGCCAGGCAATCAGTTGGTCCATGGCCGGGATCGATTCGGTCTCCGACAGCTTGTACTGCTTGCTCCAGCGTTCGATCTGGCGCTGGAAGTAGTTGCCGGGCTTGCCGTAGTCGGCCAGGCCGATGGCCTGGTAGTCCACCGAGTGCAGCGCGGCGATGACGCGGTTCATCTCGTCATAGATGGCACCGCGTTCGGCCGTGGTCATGTCGGGCAGCGACTGGTCCCACAGCACGCGGCCGCTGACGAACTCCATGATGTAGAACGCGCGGCCGATCACGTCTTCGTCCTCGCACAGCGCGTACATGTGGGCCACGGGCACGTCCGTGCCGGCCAGCGCCTTCATCACGCGGTATTCGCGCTCGATGGCGTGGGCGGACGGCAGCAGCTTCGATTTCGGGCCCGGCTTGGCGCGCATCACGTAGGTCTGGCCCGGCGTGATCAGCTTGAACGTGGGATTGGACTGGCCGCCCTTGAACTGCTCGACGGTCAACGGGCCGGCAAAGCCCTCGACATGCTCGCGCATCCAGGCTTCCAGCGCGCCCACATCGAAACGCTGCTGGTCTGCCACGGGGCGCGTACCTTCAAAGTGCGATACGTTGCTGCTCATCTTTGTCTCTCTCCGCAGTGTCTTTATTTTGTGATCATTGTCGAAGGCGCGTTACAGGTGTGGGGATTACCTGTAATTCGGCTTGCGCTTCTCAAGGAACGCCGTAATGCCTTCACCGCCGTCCTTGTGATGGAGCGCGGCCACGAAGCTGTCGCGCTCTGCGGCCAGGTGTTCGGTCAGCGTGGCGCTGCCGGCATGGTTGATCAGCGATTTCATGCCGCGCACGGCGTTGGGCGATTCCTTGGCCAGGTTTTCGGCGATGCGCAATGCCTCGGTCAGGGCATGGCCCGGCTGCACCACGCGGTTGACGATGCCGAAGTGCGCCAGCCGGGCCGGGTCCACCGGCTTGCCTTCCATCAGGATTTCGCTGGCCAGCTGGCGCGGCAGCATCCGCGCGATTTCATACGAGCCACCGCCGTCGGGGGTCAGGCCAACCTTGACGTAGGCCATCACGAACTTGGCGTCGCTGGCGGCCACCACGTAGTCGCAGGCCAGCACCAGCGAGAACCCGGCGCCGGCGGCGGGACCTTCCACGGCAGCGATGATCGGCTTGGGAAAGGCGTGGAACGATTCGATCCACTGATGCAGCGTCTCGATGCTCTCGGCCTGCACCGACGGCGGTTGCGAGCGGTTGCCCAGCAGGCGGTTCAGGTTGCCGCCGGCGCAGAACACACCGTTGGCCCCGGTCAGCACCACGGCGCGGATCGAGTCGTCGCGGGTGGCCACGTCGAGCGCTTCCTGCGAAGCGGCGTAGATGTCTGGGTGCAGCGCGTTGCGCGCCTCCGGGTTGGAGATGGTCAGCACGAGCGTCGCGTCGACGCGTTCGGACAGCAACTGGGCAGTCATGGCAGCCTCGTTATCTTGGAACGAATTCTTGATGCAAATGCACAAAGGGCGCCCCGTGTCTCTCGCGGGGCGCCCACTCGATCAGGCTTCTTCGGTCAGCAGCGACAGGCCCAGACCGGCGCGGCGCCACAGCCACGGGCTCGGACGGTAGCGCATGTCGCCGGTCAGGCGGTTCATGTTGCGCAGCACGTCCAGGATGACAGCGGCGCCAATCGTGTCGCCCAGTGCCAGCGGGCCCTTCGGATAGCCGAGGCCCAGGTTGACGGCCAGGTCGATATCGGTCGGCGTGGCGATGCGCTGCTGCGCGATGTCGCTGGCGATGTTGACGATGCAGCCGATGATGCGCTGGGCGATGAAGCCGGCCGAATCGCGGATCAGCGTCACGGGCACGCCATCGCTGGCGAACAGGCCGTGGGCGGCATCGCGTGCGGCGGCGCTGGTGGCCGGCGTGGTCATCAGCGTGCGGCGCTTGGTGGCTTCGAACGGCAGCAGCGTGTCGATGGCCACCACGCGCGTGGCGTCCAGGCCTTCTTCCAGCGCGGCGGTGGTGGCGTCCAGGCCCAGCGGCGTGACCACGATCAATGCGTCGGCCGAAGGCTGGTTGCCAGCTTCAACGGTCACGCCCAGCGCGGTCAGCAGCTTCACGGTCATGGCGTTGCCACGCGCGTTGGCGCGGCTCACCCACACGCTGGCCGGGCGCGCATCGGGCACCGGCGTTGCGGCGGGCACCTGCTTCTGGCCTTCCGGGTATGCATAGAAGCCGGCGCCGGTCTTGCGGCCCAGCAGTCCACCCACCGAACGCAGCGCCGTGATCGGCGACGGGCGGTAGCGCGGCTCCTGGTAGAACTGGTTGTAGATCGATTCCATCACCGGGTGCGACACGTCGAGCCCGGTCAGGTCCATCAGCTCGAACGGGCCCATGCGGAAACCGGCCTGCTCGCGCATGATGTTGTCGATATCGACGAACTCGGCCACGCCTTCCTGCGCGGCCTTCAGGCCCTCAATGTTCATGCCGCGGCCGGCATGGTTCACGATAAAGCCCGGCATGTCCTTGCAGCGCACCGGCGTATGGCCCATGCGGCGCGACAGCGCCATCAGGCGGTCGCCCACGGCCGGGTCGCCGGACAGGCCATCGATCACTTCCACGACCTTCATCAGCGGCACCGGGTTGAAGAAGTGGTAGCCGACCACACGGCCCGGCTGCTTCGCGCCCACGGCAATGGCCGTGATCGACAGCGACGAGGTGTTCGACGCGATCACCGCGTCTTCACGCAGGATGGCTTCGAGCTTGGCCACCAGCTCGCGCTTGACGTCCAGGCGTTCGACGATGGCTTCCACCACCATGTCGCAGCCGGCCAGGTCTTCCAGCGCGCCGGCGGCCTTCACGCGGGCCAGCGCGGCGTCGCTGTCGGCGGCGCTGATCTTGCCCTTGTCGGCCAGCTTGGCAAAGGTATCCTGCAGATACTGGCGCGCGGCGGCCACGGCCTGGGCGTTGGTATCGAACAGGTGTACGGTCAGGCCTGCCTGCGCGGCGATCTGGGCGATGCCGCGGCCCATGGCGCCAGTGCCAACGATGCCGAGCGTCTGGATAGTGGAATTGCTCATTGTTGGTCCAAAAAAGTTGTGGCTAAATTAGCACGATCGTACGTTTTCTGCACCTTTCGCGACAGAGGCGCCGCGCATGCGGCGTGCGCTGATCGGCCAAGTCTGGCAGGGCAGACGGCGACGGTGCGGCCCCGGGCCGACACCGGAGATTCCATCCCAATCCGGAGATAGACGACATGCTGAAGCTCTGCGGTTTTGCCGCCAGCAACTACTACAACAAGGTCAAGCTGGCGCTGCTGGAAAAGAACCTGCCGTTCGAGGAAGTGCTGGCCTGGATTGGCGAGACCGACCTGTCGGCATCGCCGCTGGGCAAGGTTCCC
The DNA here is from genome assembly GCF_057815095.1 of Cupriavidus sp. 86D6. NCBI lineage: Bacteria > Pseudomonadati > Pseudomonadota > Betaproteobacteria > Burkholderiales > Burkholderiaceae > Cupriavidus > Cupriavidus sp. 86D6. The sequence continues at coordinate 663,950 of NZ_JBYPSB010000002.1, forward strand.
TACATCATCACCGATGCCGGCCCGCTGTGCGAGTCCGAAACCATCGTCGAGTACCTGGAAGCTACCTACATCCAGGCGCCGCTGCTGCCGCAGGACCCGTTCCAGGCGGGCAAGGTGCGCGAAATCATCACGTTCCTGGAGCTATACCTGGAGTTGACCGCCCGCGAGCTGTACGCCGAAGCGTTCTTCGGCGGCAAGGTCAGTGACCGCGTCAAGGAGCGCCAGCGCAACCTGCTGGACAAGTACATCCCCGCGTTCGGCCGTCTGGCGAAGTTCTCGCCATATATCGCCGGCGACGCGTTCACGCTGGCCGACTGCGCCGCCGTGTGCCACCTGCCGCTGATCTCGTCCTGCACGAAGATCATCTACGGCGAAGACTTGCTGGCGGGCCTGCCGGTCAAGGATTACCTGAAGGCGATGGCAGAGCGGCCGAGCGTGCAGAAGGTCAACGCCGAACGCAAGGCCAACACCGAGCTGATGCTGAGCCGGAACAAGTAACGCGCCAAATTAAGCAAAAAGCCCCGCGGCGGGAAGCCAGCGGGGCTTTTCTTCATGGCGGGGATGCGCGGCGCTTATAGCCGCCCGGCCGGTCAGAGCCTGGCCAGCCGCTCCAGCGCCAGCTTGAGCGTGTCTTCCTTCTTGGCGAAGCAGAAGCGCACCACGCCCGATTCGCACGGCTCCGAGTAGAACGCCGATACCGGAATGGCCGCAACGCCAATTTCGCGCGTCAGCCACATCGAGAAATCGGCCTCGCTCATATCGGAAATGGCCGAATAGTCGACGCACTGGAAGTATGTGCCGTCCGAAGGCAGCAGCTTGAAGCGCGTATCGGCCAGCCCGGCGCGGAAGTAGTCGCGCTTGGCCTGGTAGAAGCCGGCCAGGTCCAGGTACGGCGCCGGGTCGGCCATGTAGTCGGCCAGGCCGTGCTGCACCGGCGTGTTCACCGTGAACACGTTGAACTGGTGCACCTTGCGGAATTCGTTCATCAGCGCGGCCGGCGCGGCCACGTAGCCGACCTTCCAGCCCGTGACGTGATAGGTCTTGCCGAAGCTCGACACCACGAAGCTGCGGCGCGCCAGTTCGGGGTGGCGCGACACCGATGCGTGCTGCTGGCCGTCGTAGACCATGTGCTCGTAGACCTCGTCGGACAGCAGCAGGATGTCGGTGCCGGCCAGCAGATCGGCCAGTTGCTGCATGTCTTCCGCGCGCCAGATCGTGCCGGTGGGGTTGTGCGGCGTGTTGATCATGATCATGCGCGTCTTGGGCGTGATCGCGGCGGCCAGCTTGTCGAACGGGATGCGAAACAGCGGGGCCTCCAGCCGCACCGGCACGGCCCTGGCGCCGGCCAGTTCGATCGACGGCAGGTAGCTGTCGTAGCACGGCTCCAGCACGATGACTTCGTCGCCGGGGTGCACGGCGCACAGGATGGCCGTCAGCAGCCCCTGGGTGGCGCCGGCCGTGACCGTGATCTCGGTGTTCCAGTCGTACTGATGGCCGTACAGACTGGCGATCTTGCCTGCGATGGCCTGGCGCAGCTTCGGCACGCCGGCCATCGGCGGGTACTGGTTGTGCCCCGCGCGCATCGCGCCGGTCACGGCATCGACGATGCGCGGGTCGCAATCGAAGTCCGGAAAGCCCTGGCCCAGGTTCACGGCGTTCTTTTCGGCGGCCAGCGCCGACATCACGGTGAAGATCGTGGTGCCCACGTTGGGCAGGCGCGACAGCGGCGGATTCAGCGGATTCAGCGGGGCGAGGGTCGATTCGGACATGACTGGGCGGAAACGGAATAGGGCCGGGCAGGAAACCAGAGCGACATTCTAGCGGGGATCGCCGGCCGGGGCGGGCGCGACGGATTCAGGCGCGCCGGCGGCATCGGCGGCGGCCTGGGCGGCCAGCCAGCCCGTAAAGGCCAGCGGCGTCAGCACATCCACACCGCTGGTGCGGCGCAGGCGGCTCTTGAGCTTGAGGACGGCCTTGTCCTTGGACACCAGCAGCACCGCCCGCGCAAAGTGCGCCAGCTCGATGAACTTCTGGTCGTCGGTATCGCGGCACCTGGGCAGGCGGATGGTGCCGGCGTCGGCCGGTTCGGGCGCCGGCGCCAGCGTGGTCAGGCGGTCTACCTCGGCCAGCGCGGCATCGATATCGACCGCGAACCGGGCAAATTGCGGATAAGCCAGCACCCGGCGCAGTTCCTCGCGGCAGTCGGCCCGGATGACCGGCGCGATGGCGCCCGACGCCAGCGCGGCGCGGATCGGCTCGACGTGCGGATCGCGGAAGACCAGCAGGTCGACCCAGACATTGGAATCGAGGACGACTCGGGGGGCGGAGGTGCCGGGCAGGGCGCCGGCGGTGACTTCAGTGGGCATTCGCTACAATCTCAGCTTTGTTTCTGCCCGCGATTTTGCCATGCTCATCGTCCTGTCTCCCGCCAAGTCCCTGGACTACGAGACACCGCCGCGCGTCAAGACCCACACGATGCCGCGCTTTATCGACCGTTCCGCCGCGCTGATCGAGCGCCTGCGCAAGCTGGCGCCGCAGGATGTGGCGTCGCTGATGGATATCTCCGACAAGCTGGCCGTGCTGAACGTGACGCGCTATGGCGACTGGTCGCCCGAATTCACGGCCGCCAACAGCAAGCAGGCCGTGCTGGCCTTCAATGGCGACGTCTACGATGGCCTGGACGCCAAATCGCTGTCCACCGACGATCTGGCGTTCGCCCAGAAGCACATTCGCATCCTGTCCGGCCTCTACGGCGTGCTGCGCCCGATGGACTGGATGCAGCCGTACCGGCTGGAAATGGGCACCCGCCTTGACAACGCCGCTGGCCGCGACCTCTACGCGTTCTGGGGCGACGATGTCACGAAGCTGCTCAACAAGGACATGGCCGACCTCAAGCACGAGGGCGCGGCCACGCTGGTGAACCTGGCGTCCGAGGAGTATTTCAAGGTGGTGCGCCCCAAGGTGCTCGACGCCCGTGTCATCACGCCGGTGTTCGAGGACTGGAAGGGCGGCCGCTACAAGATCATTTCGTTCCATGCCAAGCGCGCGCGCGGTACGATGGCCCGCTATGCGGTCACGCACCGGGTCACCGATCCGGCGCAGCTCAAGCGGTTCAAGGAAGACGGCTACGCGTTCGACAAGGCGGCTTCCGACGATGCCCGCTGGGTTTTCCGCCGCCGCCTGGAAGACTAGGAACAAAAGGACAAATTCAATGACCTCGGCACTCCCTACCTCGGCACTCCACGTTTCCTCGCGGTTCGATTCGGGCGCGATTGAAGTCGTAGCCATCGATCGCGCCGACGACATCCGCCTGCGCATCCGCGCGGATTCCCACGCCGATTTCCGCCAGTGGTTCCACTTCCGGCTGCAGGGTGCTGCGGGCCAGGCGTGCCGGCTGAAGTTCCTGAACGCCGGCGAGTGCACGTATCCCGACGGCTGGCGCGACTACCGCGCCGTGGCGTCCTACGACCGCGCGCACTGGTTCCGGGTGCCGACGCAGTACGACGGCACCACGATGACCGTCGAGTTCACGCCCGAACACGACAGCGTGTGGCTGGCCTACTTCGAGCCGTATTCCGACGAACGGCACCTGGCACTGCTGGCCACGTGCCAGCGGTCGCCGCTGGCGAAGCTGACGCACCTGGGCAGCACCGTCGATGGCCGCGACCTGACCTGCGTGACGCTGGGCCAGCCGGGACCGGGCAAGAAGACGATCTGGATGATCGCGCGCCAGCATCCTGGCGAAAGCATGGCCGAGTGGTTCTGCGAAGGCGTGCTGCAGCGCCTGACCGGCACCGGGGCGTGGCAGGGCGATCCGGTCGCGCGCAAGCTGCTGGACCGCGCCGTGTTCCATATCGTGCCGAACATGAATCCGGACGGTTCGTCGCGCGGCAACCTGCGCACCAACGCGGCCGGCGCGAACCTGAATCGCGAGTGGATGCAGCCGAGCGAGGAAACGAGCCCCGAGGTCTATCATGTGCGCCGCGCCATCGAGCGCACCGGCGTGGACCTTTTCTTCGACATCCACGGCGACGAGGCGCTGCCGTACAACTTCGTGGCCGGCAGCGAGATGCTGCCCGGCTTTACCGACGCCCAGCGCGAGCAGCAGTCACGCTTTATCGAAGCGTTCAAGCGCGCCACGCCCGACTTCCAGGACGTGCACGGCTACGCCGCCAGCAAGTACAACGCCGACGCGCTGAAGCTGGCCTCGAAGTACATCGGCCATACCTTCGGCTGCCTGGCGCTGACGCTTGAAATGCCGTTCAAGGACAACGCCGACCTGCCCGACGCGGCCGTGGGCTGGAACGGCGCAAAAAGCGCGCTGCTCGGCACGGCCATGCTGCAGGCGATCCTGGAGTATCTGGGCTGAGGCAAGGCCCTCTCCGTATCCCACTCCCGCCTGTGGGAGAGAGATACGGATATCGACAGCGCGACAGGCGGCAGCGCGACAGGCGGCAGGCAATAGCCTCAGTTCTTCTTTTTCGTCTTGGAGGAGGAAGACGTGCTCTTGGCGCTTGCCGTCGATTTGGTCGTCGATTTGGTTGTCGACTTCGACGCGGACGATGTCTTGGCGCTGCTCTTGCCCTTCTTCTTGCTGTGCGACGACGACGCCGTGGGCACGGCCGGGGCCGCCGCCGGCTCGGTGATCGTGTCGCCGTTGCTGTCGAGCAGTTCGTAGGCCAGCATCATCCCCTCGTTGTAGCCGCAGCGCACCTTGACCGGTTGCCACTGGGCCTCGCCCTTGCGCTTGTGGGCCGTGGCATTGAAGGTCACCACCGAACTCACCGGCACCGCCTGCTTGCCAGGCGAGAAGCGGCCTTCCCAGCGTTCCTCGGCGGCCTGGCCAGCCGACAGCGCGCCGGTGGGGATCTTCAGCGCGTCATAGGACGCCGAACGCGGCACCACCCAGCTGGCATGTGCGGCGCAGTCCGCCACGTCGGCCGTGGCATTCTCCGACTTCATCAGCTGCTCGCGCATCTGCGCGCGATACTCGGCCAGGCTCACGCGACCCTTGTCGGGCAGCGTGACCGTGGTGGTCGGCGGATTCTTGTTGACGACGGGCGGTGGCTTGACGCCAGCGGTGCTGGCCGGAGCGGCCGATGCGGTGGCGGGCGTGCCGGCCGGCGTGGCCGGGGCGGCGGCCTGGGCGGTGTCGTCGGTCGGCGCGGTGGCGCAGCCGGCCAGCGCGATCGCGCCTGCCACTGCGGCAGTCAGCAAGCGAAGCTGGCTGCCAAACAGTCTGGAAATTCGTTTGATCACGGGATCGTCTTTGCCTGATTCAGCAAGGAGGGTTGGTGAAGGATTGCCATGATAGAGGAAAGCCTGCCGGCGAAGTTCCTAAATCTTGTTACCCTTCGTTCTAACTGCTTACAACTTGCGCGCATCAGGCGCTATTACCTGTGCGCGGTAGCAGATGTCCCAGTGCTCATGCAACTCAGGCGAACCCCGAGACACGCAAGTGACGTGTCCCGGGGCGCCGGGCGCCATTGCAGCGCCCGTTCCGGACGTGTCTCAGAACGTGCTGGCGAAGCGCAGCAGGTCGTCCATCAGCGCGTTGAGGTCGCGCTTGAGCTTGTCGAAGCCGGCCGAGTGGGTCAGGCCCACTTCGTCCATGTAGAGCTTGCGGTTGACTTCGAGCTGCAGGCTGTGGCGGTTGGCTTGCGGCTGGCCCACCACGCGCACGATCTCCACCCCCTTGTAAGGGTGATTGCGCCACACGTCGTAGCCCATCTCCTTGAGCACCGCTTCCACGCGATCGGTGAAGCGCGTGTCGCACGTGGTGCCGTCGCGGTCGCCCACGACGAAGTCCGGATGCTGCAGGCCCGGATGCTCGGTCGCGAACTTCGCGGCCTCGCTCGGCATCGAGTGGCAGTTGATGTGGAACACGCGGCCATGGCGCGCCACGGCGGCGTCCGACAACTTCTGCAGCTGCGCGTAGTACGGCAGGTAGTAGTTGTCGATCCGTGCCTGCAGCTCCGCCACGCTCAGCTTGCGGTCGTAGATCGGCTCGCCCGTGTCCAGCACGCGCCAGACCAGGCCCTTGCCCAGGCGCGTCTTGGACGTTTCCTTCTTCAGGCCCGGCCAGGGCGCGTCCAGCAGCGCCGCGTCGATTTCCTCCAGGCCGCGGTTGGCGTCGAGGTAGCTGCGCGGGCATCCCGCGGCCAGCAGCGGGATGCCACGTGCCGGAGCATCGGCGTAGAGCTGTTCCACGAACGTGTCTTCCGCCTGCCGCAGCAGCGGCAGGGGCAGGTTGGCGGCGTAGCGGAAATCCGCCGGGTACGTGGTGCAGCTATGCGGTGAGTCAAGAAAGAGCGGGCCGCTCTCGCCTTCCGGCATGTGCAGGAAGTACGGGCTTTCCGCGGTCTTTCGTTCTGCTTCGGTCATACGAACTGCCGGTGAGGTTTAGTCCAGGGAAATCTTGGCGGCGGCTGCCACCTTCTTGTTCTTGGCCACTTCGGTGGCGATCTGCTGCGCAAAGTGCTGCGGCGTGTCGCCCACCGGGGTGGCGCCCAGCTTTTCGAGCTTGGCCTTCACCTCGGGCATGGCCAGCACCTTGATGGCCGCGGCGTTCAGCTTGGCCTGGATATCGGCCGGCAGCTTGGCCGGGGCGATCAGGCCAAACCAGGCGGCGTCGTTCACTTCGGGCAGGCCCAGTTCGGCGAAGGTCGGCACGTTCGGCAGGGCGGCCACGCGCTTGGGCGCGGCCACGGCCAGCGCGCGCAGCTTGCCGCCTTCGATGAACGGCAGCGACGACGGCAGGTTGTCGAACAGGATCTGCACCTGGCCGGCCAGCGCGTCGTTCAGCGCCGGGCCCACGCCCTTGTACGGCACGTGCAGCAGTTCGGTCTTGCTGCTCATCTTGAACAGCTCGCCCATCATGTGCGACACGCTGCCGTTGCCGGCCGAGCCATAGGCCAGCTTGTTCGGCTCGGACTTGGCCAGCGCGATGAACGACTTCATGTCGGTGGCCTTCACGCCCGGGTGGATGCTCATCACGTTCGGCACCGACGCCAGGTTCGTGATCGTCGTGAAGTCCTTGGTGGCGTCGTACGACAGGCGCGGGTACACGGCCGGGTTGATGCCGTGCGTGGAAGCGGTGGCAATGCCGAGCGTGTAGCCGTCCGGCGCGGCCTTGGCCAGGTAGCCGGTGCCGATGCTGCCGCCGGCGCCGCCGCGGTTATCCACGACCACGGCCTGGCCCAGTTGCTGGCCCAGCTTGTCGGCGACGATACGCGCGACGATATCGGTGGTGCCGCCGGCCGGGAACGGCACGACGAGCGTGATCGGCTTGGTCGGGTACGTGCCTTGGGCAAAGGCAGGGAGGGTCAGGCCGGCAGCAGCAAAGGCAGTGGCGGCGGCCAGGATCTTGAGCAGGGGACGGCGTTGCATCGAAAAGGAATCCGGTCGAAAGGTAAGGGAAAGGAGAGAGAGGCCGGTCTCTGCGGACCTGATGGGAAGCCTCGAACGTGTGCAACTCAGGAGCCATGCAAAAATTGTGCGTCCTGATTCTGCGCGCCAATGCAACTTCGTAGCAAACGATTTAAAATCCCTAGCTCATTCCATTTGGTATTGAAGTTAGGGGTGCAGTATGCGGCGCTTGTGTCCGTCGATGACCGAGCTGATGGCCTTCGAGGCAGCGGCTCGCCATAGCAGTTTTACGGTGGCGGCGCGCGAACTGCATGTGACGCAGGGCGCGGTCAGCAAGCAGGTGCGGAGCCTGGAGGCGTTCCTGGGCGTGGAATTGTTCGAGCGGGTGCGCCAGCGGCTATTGCTGACCGAGGCGGGCGCGCGCTACCTGGAGCGCATCGGGCCCAGTCTTGGCGAGATCGAGGCAGCCAGCGTGGAACTGATTGCACGCCAGGGGCGCGGCGGCATCCTGCATATCGCCAGCATGCCCACGCTCGGTGCGAAGTGGCTGATTCCGAGGCTGCCGCAGTTCTTCGCCAGGCATCCGGAGGTCACGCTCGAATTCGTGCCCCATGCGCAGGGCTACGACTTTTCCCAACCCGATCTCGATGCGGCCATCCGCTTTGGCGACGGCGTCTGGCCGGGCAGCCTGGCCGATTACATGACCGGCCGCGAGGTGCTGCCGGTCTGCCGGCCCGGGCTGCTCGGGCACGAACCCGACGGCGTGGCCCGGACGCCGGCCGCGCTGCTCAGATATCCGCTGCTGCACCATACGACCGTGCCCGAGGCATGGCCCGACTGGCTGTCGGAACTCGGTGTATCGACAAGGCAGGCGTGGAGCGGGGCGCGTTTCGACCAGTTCACGCTGCTGACGCAGGCAGCCATGTCCGGGCTGGGCATTGCGCTGATCCCGCGCTGCCTGATCGAGGAGGAACTGGCCACCGGCACGCTGACCGTGGCGCACCCGGCGCGCGTGCTGGCCAGGAAGGGCTACTACCTGTGCTATCCGGAGCAGAAGGCCCACCTGCCGGCGTTGCTGACATTCCGGCAGTGGCTGATGGAAGGCGTTGACGTGGTGGCGTGACCGGCCGGCCGCGCCCCCGCCACCAGGCCATGACTTCCATTACTTCGACAGCACCTTCATCGCTTCTTCCAGCCCCGCCAGCGTGACCGGATACATGCGGTTCTTCATGATCTGGTTGATGACCGTGATCGACTGGCGGTATTGCCACAGGCCTTCGGGCTCGGGGTTGAGCCAGACAAAGCGCGGGAACTGCTCGATCATGCGATTGAGCCAGACCGCGCCCGCTTCGGGGTTGTTGTATTCGACCGAGCCACCGGGCTGCAGGATTTCGTAAGGGCTCATCGTCGCGTCGCCGACGAAGATCACCTTGTAGTCCGGCGTGTACTTGTGCATCAGATCCCACGTGGCGATCTTCTCCGCGTGCCGGCGCCGGTTGTTCTTCCACACGTAGTCATACAGGCAGTTGTGGAAGTAGAAGTACTCCAGGTGCTTGAACTCGGTCTTGGTGGCCGAGAACAGCTCTTCCACGCGCTTGATGTGGTCGTCCATCGAGCCGCCCACATCCATCAGCATCAGCACCTTGACCTTGTTGTGGCGCTCGGGCCGCAGCTTGATGTCGAGCATGCCCGCGTTGGCCGCCGTGGAGTGGATGGTGTCGTCGAGGTCCAGCTCGGTATCGGCCCCCTCGCGCGCAAACCGGCGCAGGCGGCGCAGCGCCACCTTGATGTTGCGCGTGCCCAGTTCCACCTGGTCGTCGTAGTCCTTGTAGGCGCGCGATTCCCAGACCTTGATCGCGGTGCGGTTGCCCTTGGACGGCCCGCCGATGCGGATGCCCTCGGGGTTGTAGCCGCCATGGCCAAACGGCGATGTGCCGCCGGTGCCGATCCATTTGTTGCCGCCTTCGTGCTTTTCCTTCTGCTCTTCCAGCAGCTGCTTCAGGCGCTCCATCAGCTTGTCGAGCCCGCCCATGGCCTCGATCCTGGCCTTTTCCTCGGCGGACAGTTCACGCTCCAGCGTCTTCTGCAGCCAATCCAGCGGGATGTCGCTCTTCCAGTCCACCAGGCTTTCCACGCCCTTGAAGTACGCGGCGAAGGTCTGGTCGAACTTGTCGAAGTGCTTCTCGTCCTTGACCAGCGTCATGCGGGACAGGTAGTAGAACTCGTCGATCGACGGCGAAATGACCTGCGCGCGCAGGGCTTCGAGCATGGTCAGGTATTCCTTGACCGATACCGGCAGCTTGGCGTGGCGCAGCGAGAAGAAAAAGTCGATCAGCATGGCTTGACTCCGATCAACGCGGACGTTCGAGCTGGTATTGCAAATGCGCGCGCACCGTGGGCCATTCGCTGGCGATGATCGAGAAGACCACCGTGTCGCGCAACGATCCATCGGGCATGCGCAGATGGTTGCGCAGCACGCCGTCCTGCTTGGCGCCCAGGCGCGCGATGGCCGCGCGGCTCTGGTGGTTCATCCAGTGCGTGCGGAATTCCACCGCGATGCAGTCGAGCGTCTCGAACGCGTGGCGCAGCAGCATCAGCTTGCACTCGGTGTTGAGCGCGGTACGTTGCACGCGCTTGGCGTACCACGTGGAGCCGATTTCGACGCGGCGGTTCTTGCCGTCGATATTCATGTACGTGGTCATGCCGGCCACACGGCCATCGGCATCGAGCACCGTGAACGGCTGCATCGAATCCTGCGCCTGCAGGCCCAGGCGGCGCTCGATCTCGGCGGCCATGCCCTCGGGGGTGGGCACGCTGGTGTACCACAGGCGGAACAGTTCGCCGTCGGCGGCGGCCTCGCGCAGGCCGGGCAGGTGCCCGGCCGACAGCGGCGCCAGCGTGGCGTGTTGCCCGGTCAGCGTGACGGGCTGGACGAATTTCGTCATCGTCATTCGCCTATGTCGGTCAGCGGTTGGCGCGGTTCATGAACACCAGGCGCTCGAACAGGTGCACGTCCTGCTCGTTTTTAAGCAAAGCGCCATGCAACGGCGGAATGGAGGCCTTGCGGTCGGGGCTGCGCAATGCCTCGGCGGGGATGTCCTCGGCCATCAGCAGCTTGAGCCAGTCGATCAGTTCCGACGTGCTGGGCTTCTTCTTCAGGCCCGGCAGGTTGCGCATCTCATAGAACGCCTCCAGCGCCGCGGCCACCAGCTCGCGCTTGATGCCGGGGTAGTGGACGTCAACGATCTGCTGCATCGTTTCGGCGTCGGGGAACTTGATGTAGTGGAAGAAGCAGCGGCGCAGGAACGCGTCGGGCAGTTCCTTTTCGTTGTTCGACGTGATGATGACCAGCGGGCGATGGCGTGCCTTGATCAGTTCGCGCGTCTCGTAGACGTAGAACTCCATGCGGTCCAGTTCGCGCAGCAGGTCGTTCGGGAACTCGATATCGGCCTTGTCGATCTCGTCGATCAGCAGCACCACGGGCTGCTCGGCTTCGAAGGCCTGCCAGAGCACGCCCTTGACGATGTAGTTCTTGATGTCGTGGACGCGGTCGTCGCCAAGCTGGGAGTCGCGCAGGCGCGACACCGCATCGTATTCGTACAGGCCCTGCTGGGCCTTGGTGGTCGACTTGATGTGCCACTGCAGCAGCGGCATGCCCAGCGCGGCGGCCACTTCCTCGGCCAGCATGGTCTTGCCGGTGCCGGGCTCGCCCTTGATCAGCAGCGGGCGCTGCAGCGTGCGCGCGGCGTTGACGGCCAGCTTCAGGTCGTCGGTGGCCACATACTGGGCGCTACCTTCGAACTTGACCTGCTGGGACGGATTGGCGTTGGCGGAGGTGGACATGAGGCAACCTGGGTGTATCGCTGCCGGCCTGCCAGGCAGGCCGGTCGAATGACAATGGGAAACAACAACCGGCTGGGCCGAAATCGTGCAACAACGGGCGGCAACAACCCCAGATTCGGCCGGAATGGGCCAGTATAAGAGCAGATCGACATTCGCGTTCAGTGGGGCTCACCCCAAGGCGCACGCCGTGGACTGGCGCGTGCACGCTGCGGTACAATGCGCCGGTTTGACGCGCCCCCCAGTCAATATCCTCCTCACGCCCGGCAGTTCTGTCACCAGAGACATGGCAGATCACCGGGAGGCGGCAACAGCGCGAGATGGTTGCAGAATGGTGTTAGAGCACCGCGGCACATCAGCATATCGCCCCGGCTGCGCCTTTGTCTGACCGGCTTCGCCCGTGGCAGATCTCCGGCAATCCGCTCCCCATCCCCATTCGTAGCACGCCGTCTGGCGCCCCAATCAGGGGCAGGTCACACGCGGTTTAACACTTCCCAATCAGCTACGAAAATGAAAAAGCTCCTCACGATGGTAGTGTTGGGCGCGGCCGCAACGGCAGCGCATGCCCAGGACAAGGGCAATGTCGACACCGCCCGCGACAAAGTGGCCATGTGCATCGGCTGCCATGGCATTCCGGGTTATCGTGCGTCGTTCCCCGAGGTCTATCAGGTGCCCATGCTTGGCGGCCAGAGCGCCAAGTACATCGAGAACGCGCTGCACGGCTACAAGAAGGGTGATCGCAAGCATCCGACCATGCGGGGGATTGCCGACAGCCTGTCCGACCAGGACATCGCCGCCGTGGCTGCGTACTACTCGCAGCAGAAGGGCGACACGCAGAACAATCCGCTCAAGTAAAAGGGCCCTGATCATGAAGATGCTGAAAGCTGTTTCGTTCGTGCTGGGTGCCGTCGCGCTTGGCGTTTCTGCCATGTCCGCCTCGGCGGCCGATATCGCGGCCGGCAAGGCGCTCGTGGAAAAGGGCGGCTGCGTGGCCTGCCACGGCAAGGACCTGAACGCGCCGATCTCGCCCGACTATCCGAAGCTGGCTGGCCAGCATCCGGACTACCTCTATCACGCGCTGGCGTCCTACCAGGTCAGCGGCAACCCGCTGGTGGGCCGCACCAATGCCATCATGGCCGGTCAGGTGAACAGCAACCCGGCCGTGACCGGCAAGGACGGCAAGCCGCGTCCGTTCACGCGCGCCGAGCTACGGGATATCGCCGCCTATATCGGTTCGCTGAAGGGCGACCTGGTCCTGAAGAAGTAAGCGCCCGCACGTTGCCTGGTTGCCGTCGCACCCATCGAAAGCCGCCCTCCGGGGCGGTTTTTTGTTGCGGCGCGTCCAAAAAACAACGCCGACCGGAAGGTCGGCGTTGCCGCTTGTCGCATGACAGCCAGTCAGTTGCCGCTGCCCGTGGCCAGGCGGCGCTGCTTCACCGCATTGGACAGCGTTTCCAGGATCGACAGCGAATCGTCCCAGCCGATGCAGGCGTCGGTGACCGACTGGCCATAGGTCAGGTTCTCCACCGGCGTGCCCTGGACGTGGTCCTGGCGGCCGGCCACCAGGTGCGATTCCACCATGACGCCAATGATGCGCTGGTCGCCGCCAGCCACCTGGCGGCCGATGTCCTCGCAGACCGGCAACTGGTTTTCATGCTTCTTGCTGCTGTTGGCGTGCGAGGCATCGATCATCAGGCGCGCGGCCAGGCCGGCCTTCGAGATGGCGTCGCAGGCTTCCGCCACGCTGGCGGCGTCGTAGTTCGGCGTCTTGCCGCCGCGCAGGATGATGTGGCAGTCCTCGTTGCCAGACGTCGACACGATGGCCGAGTGGCCGCCCTTGGTCACCGACAGGAAATGGTGCGGCTGCGAGGCGGCCTTGATCGCATCGACGGCGATCTTCACGTTGCCGTCGGTGCCGTTCTTGAAGCCGACCGGGCACGACAGCCCCGACGCCAGCTCGCGGTGCACCTGCGATTCCGTGGTGCGCGCACCGATGGCGCCCCAGCTGACCAGGTCGGCAATATATTGCGGGCTGATCATGTCCAGGTACTCGGTGCCGGTCGGCACGCCCATTTCGCTGATGTTCAGCAGCACTTCGCGTGCGGTGCGCAGGCCGTCGTTGATCTTGAAGCTGCCGTCCATGTGCGGATCGTTGATCAGCCCCTTCCAGCCCACCGTGGTACGCGGCTTTTCGAAATAGACGCGCATGACGACCTCCAGCTCGCCCGCGAAGCGGTCGCGCTGCACCTTGAGCAGCTTGGCGTATTCCAGGGCCGCGCGCGTGTCATGGATCGAGCACGGTCCGATGATGACGATCAGGCGGTCATCCATGCCATGCAGGATCCGGTGCATGGCCTGGCGGGCGCCATAGATCACGTCGGACGCCGCCTCGGAGCAGGCGAACTCGCGGATCAGGTGCGCGGGCGGCAGCAGTTCCTTGAGTTCTCGAATACGCAGGTCGTCGGTGTTCTTCAGCATGATGGCTCCGGGTCTTGTGAGGTCGTGGGTCTGGTTGGGGTTCTGCGTGGCGACCGGCGGGCATAAAAAAACCGCCAGGTTCGCTGGCGGTTTCTTTGTATTCAGGGCTGCCTACAGCTGTCCCTCTCTATCCGCCAGCGGTGTGAGATGCCAAAAGAAGTAAAAGTAAAACTTGGCGGACATGGCGGAAATCGGATCGGCTGTAGCGAGCTTGTGTCGGTTTTACGCTGATGCGTGAAATTTATGCTGCGGCGCGAGAGTGCTGGGCATTTTATTGCGCCGCAATCCCGAAAACTGCCGGATGCAGCCGCCGCCCGCGCGACAACGAAGCATCTTTATAGCGCGTTTCCACGGCGCTGGCAAGCGGCAGGTGCAACAGATTTAAGCAAATGCAGAGTATCCCTGCTGCCTATATTGGTATTGCGTGCTGCCGCGCGCACCGAACAAGAAAAGTGGAGCAGGGGAGGTGCCGATCATGTCTGTCGATGAAACAAAGCTGAACGCCTTCATGGAGCGGTTCGTCCAGGATCTTGGCGCCGTGATGCACGCGGCGACGGTGGTGGTGGGCGACGAGCTGGGCCTGTACAAGGCCATGGCGGAAAAGCCGATGACGGCGGCCATGCTGGCCGAAAAAACGCGCACCGACCCGCGCTACCTGCGCGAATGGCTGTCGGCGCAAGCCGCCAGCGGCTATGTCGAATACGACGCGGCCACCGACATGTTCTCGCTGACCGAAGAGCAGGCGTTCGCGCTGGCGCAGGAGGGCAGTCCGGCCTTCATTCCAGGGGCGTTCCAGATTGCCGTAGCGCAATTTCGTGCCATCCCGAAGATGATCGACATTTTCCGAAATGGCCGTGGCCTCGGCTGGCACGAGCACGATCCTGCCCTGTTCCATGGCACGGAGCGGTTCTTCCGGCCCGGCTATGCCGCGCATCTGGTCAGCGAGTGGATACCGTCGCTGTCGGGCATGGAAGCCAGGCTGGCGGCCGGGGCTGCCGTGGCCGATGTCGGCTGTGGCCATGGCGCTTCGACGATCATCATGGCGCAGGCCTTCCCGCTGGCCACATTTCGCGGGTTCGACTACCACGAGCCGTCGATCCGCCATGCCGCCGAAGCCGCGCGCCGCGCCGGCGTGGGCGACCGCGTGACCTTCGAGGTGGCGTCGGCCAAGGAATTTCCGGGCGCCGGCTACGATCTGGTGACGGTATTCGACTGCCTGCACGACATGGGCGATCCGGTGGGCGCCGCGCGCCATATCCGGGACGCCCTGAAGCCAGACGGCTGCTGGATGATTGTCGAGCCGTTTGCCAACGACAACCTGCAGGACAACCTGAACCCCGTGGGGCGCGTGTTCTATTCGGCGTCGACGTTCATCTGCACGCCGGGGTCGCGTTCGCAGGAAGGGGCGATGTGCCTGGGCGCGCAGGCGGGCGAGGCGCGCCTGCGCGGCGTGGCGGAGCAGGGCGGCTTCCACGGCTTCCGGCGCGCGGCGCAGACGCCGTTCAACCTCGTGTACGAGGTCAGGCCCTGATATCGCGCCGGAAAAAGAAAACGGCCGCTGATGCGGCCGCTGTCTCAAGGTCAGGCTGTCCGGGCAGTCAGGCCGTGCCGCCCACCGTCATGTTCTCGATGCGCAGCGTGGGCTGGCCCACGCCGACCGGCACGCTCTGGCCTTCCTTGCCGCAGACGCCCACACCCGAATCCAGGCGCATGTCGTTGCCGATCATCGTCACGTCCTTCAGCGATTCGGGGCCGTTGCCGACCAGCGTTGCGCCCTTGACCGGGTACGTGATCTTGCCGTCCTCGATCATGTAGGCCTCGCTGGCCGAGAATACGAACTTGCCGTTGGTGATGTCCACCTGGCCGCCGCCGAAGTTCACGGCATACAGGCCACGCTTGACGCTGGCGATGATTTCCTGCGGGTCGCGGTCGCCGTTCAGCATGTAGGTGTTGGTCATGCGCGGCATCGGCAGCGCGGCGTAGCTTTCGCGGCGGGCGTTGCCGGTGACCGGCATCTTCATCAGGCGCGCGTTGAGCGTGTCCTGGATAAAGCCGGTCAGGATGCCGTCCTCGATCAGCGTGGTGCACTGCGTCGGGTTGCCCTCGTCGTCCAGGTTCAGCGATCCGCGGCGGTTCTCGATCGTGCCGTCATCCACCACGGTCACGCCCTTGGCGGCCACGCGCTCGCCCATCCGGCCGGCGAAGGCCGACGAGCCCTTGCGGTTGAAGTCGCCTTCCAGGCCATGGCCCACGGCTTCGTGCAGCAGCACGCCGGGCCAGCCCGGGCCCAGCACCACGGTCATTGCGCCGGCCGGGGCGGGACGCGCCTCCAGGTTGACCAGCGCGGACGCCACGGCCTCGTCCACGTACTTGCGCAGCAGGTCGTCGGTGAAGTAGCCATACGCGTAGCGGCCGCCACCACCGGACGAACCGATCTCGCGGCGGCCGTTCTGTTCGGCAATGACCGTGACCGACACGCGCACCAGCGGGCGCACGTCGGCGGCGATCACGCCGTCGCTGCGCGCCACCAGCACCACGTCGTATTCACCGGCCAGGCCGGCCATGACCTGTACTACGCGCGGGTCCTTGGCGCGGGCCAGCTTCTCGATCTTTTCCAGCAGCGCCACCTTTTCGGTGGCCGTCATCGAATCGAGCGGGTCGTTGGGCGCGTAGAGGTTGCGGCCCGTATGCGACGCCATGCTGCCGGCCACCTTGACGCGGCCGCTGCCGGCGCGGCCGATCGTGCGCGTGGCCGCGGCGGCCTGCGACAGCGCAGCCAGGCTGATGTCGTCCGAATAGGCAAAGGCGGTCTTGTCGCCCGATACGGCGCGCACGCCCACGCCCTGGTCGATGCTGAAGCTGCCCGACTTGACGATGCCTTCCTCCAGGCTCCACGCCTCGTTGCGGGTGTGCTGGAAGTACAGGTCGGCGTAGTCCACCTTGTGCGTGAAGATGTCGGCCAGCACGCGCTGGAGCGTGGCCTCGTCAAGGCCGTACGGTGCCAGCAGCAGCTGTTGCGCGGTGGCCAGGTTGCGAATTCCGAGATCTCCGGCGTTCATGATTGTCCTTGTCTTGAACCCCATGGCGACCCGGGCCACGGGGAAATGCAAACAGTAATGCCCTGAATCCTACAGTACGCGATGGCGCAGCGCCGGCAGGTTCTGACGCACTTCGGCCAGCCGGGCCGGATCGACCACGCCCGACACCACCCCTTCGCCTTCGGGCAGCACGGCCATCAGTTCGCCCCACGGGTCCACCAGCATCGAATGCCCCCAGGTGCGGCGGCCGTTTTCATGCTTGCCGCCTTGTGCAGCAGCCAGCACATAACATTGATTTTCGATGGCGCGGGCGCGCAGCAGGATTTCCCAGTGGGCTTGCCCGGTGGTGTAGGTGAAGGCAGCCGGCATCAGGATCAAGCTGACGCCTTCGCCGCCCTTTGCCAGGCCGCGATACAGCTCGGGAAAGCGCAGGTCGTAGCAGATCGACATCGCCACGCGGCCACAGGGCGCATCGAACGCCACGGGCGTCTTGCCGGCCAGGATCGTGCGCGATTCGTCGAAATTCTCGTCGCCCCTGGTAAAGCCGAACAGGTGGATCTTGTCATAGCGGGCCACGCGTGCCCCGTGCGGGTCGAAGGCCAGCGACGCGTTGTAGACGCGATTGTCGTCTGCGCACCACATCGGCAGCGTGCCGCCCACCAGCCAGATCCGGTGCCGGCGCGCGGCATCGGCCAGGAATCGCTGCACCGGGCCGTCGCCGTCGCGCTCGCGGATGGCTACCTTGTCCGATTCATGCCGGCCCATCATGCAGAAGTATTCGGGCAGCAATACCAGGCCGGCACCGCCATGGGCGGCTTCCGCGATCAACGCGTCGGCGCGGGCAAGGTTGTCGTCGAGCGACGTGCCCGTCACGGTCTGGATGGCGGCGACGCGGAACGGATGGGCTGCGGTCATCGTGGCTTCCTGTATCGGGTGGGGGCGGGGAGGGGTCGTGGGGGCAGGCAGAGGACCGGATCGCGCGGCTTCAGCGGGTAAAGATGCCCGAACGGTCCTGAACCGGCGCCTGGCGCGACTTATTGTCCTCCACTTTGGTGACCTTGGGGTCGGCCCACGATCCGCTCACATGATAGTGCTGCGTGAAGACCTTCGAGACCTCGTCCGCGAACAGCAACTGGGCCGCCAGCGTGCCGATGCCGAGCACCGGGTTGATGAACGCGGCCGCCACCGATGTGGTGGTGGCGTTGATGCGCGGCACCACGGCCACCTGCAGGTCCTGCGTTTCATGAAGCAGGTCCGCCGTGCCGGTCATCGAGGCCATCACCTGGCTGCCCTTGAAGCGGAATTCGTCGATCTTGCCCACGCCGTTCTCGATGGTGCCCGATCCGGTGATGTCGTCGAACACCAGCCCCTTGCTGGCCAGCGAGCGGAAGTCGAGTGTGGCAAAGCGCAGCAGGCTCTGCAGGCTCAGCACGCCCAGCAGCCGCGCCGCGCCCGGTTCCACGCTGAGGATCTGGCCGTTTTCCAGGCTCAGGTTCAGCCGGCCAGACAGGGTCGGGTAGTCGATCGACATCGGCGACCCGCGCCACGCGATGCGGCCTTCCAGCGACCCTTTGCCGTCGCGCACCGTGTGGGGCAGGCCGAAGCGGTCCAGCACGTCGCCGGCGTTGCGGACGTCGAGCTTGAAGTTGAGCAGCGTGCGGCGGCCTTCGGTGGGCGAGACATTGCCTTGTGCCGCCGCCTCGCGCAGGCGGCGCGGCAGGCGCCAGCTGCCGCTGCCGGTCAGCGTGGCGCCCGGCTGCTCGATGCTCAGGCTGTCCAGTGTCCAGACCGGCTGGTTGTCGGTATGGCTGGTATGGGCCTTGACCTCCAGCTTGCCGAAGTCGCGGCCATGCAGCACGAACCGCTCGACCGACAGGTCCAGCGCGGGCATTTCCTCGACGCTGCGCGTGATGGCCTCGGTCATGTGGCCGTCGTCGGTGGCGTCGGGGATGTCCAGGTGCGACAGCCGCACGGTCAGCGACCCGGCCGGATTGGTGCTGTCGCGCCGCCACTGGCCGTTGCCGGTGATCTGGCGCGATGCCATCTGCAGGACCCAGCCGCCGCCTTCGCGGTTGGCGTCGATCGTCACGTCGTTCAGCACGCGGCCGAAGGCATCGAGCGATTTGGTGCGCACATTGACGCGCTCGGGCAGGAACGGTGACGAACGGTCCACGTCGCCGGCCGGCTGGCGGTCGTTCGACGCCGGGGCGAGCACGGAACGCCAGGCGTCCACGTCGAGCCGGTCGGTGTTGATCGCCACGGTCACGCCGCTGGCCGGCAGTGGGGCAGGCTGGCCGACGCCGATGCCGCCCGCGATCACTTCGGTCGTGTCGCCCCGGCGCAGCACGTAGCGCGCGGCGGCATTGTTGCCGAACTGGATCGTCATGTCGTCCAGCCCGGCGCGGGTGGCCGAGGGGCGCAGGTCGAAGCGCAGTGGCAGGTCCTGTCCCGCCAGCTTGGCCAGGGGGGGCGGCAGGTCGAGCGCGAGCCCGTTGAGATCGGAGGCCATCTGCACCTGCAGGCGCTTGTCGCGCACGCCTACCACGGCGCTGTAGGACGTGCTGCCCTCGATGCGCTTGCCCAGCGCCGCGGCGCCGGCGCCCAGGACATCGCGCAGGCCCTGTGCCGTGGCCGTGCCACCAATGGCCACGTGGGTGGTGCCGTCCGGCTGGGTGCCGCCGGTCAGGCGGGTTTCGCCCCCCAGGAAGCGGCCGCGCACATTGTGCAGCTGGAAGCCGTGCTCGTCGAAGGCGACCGCGCCGGTGGCGCCGAACAGCGTGGGCAGCTCCGGGAACAGCGTCACGTCGTTGCCGGGGAAGCGGAATTCGCCGTTGACCTTCGATCCTGCGGCATGGTTCAGCGGCAGGTCGAGCTTCAGTTTCAGTTCGCCGTGGCCCGGCGCGCGCGCGTTATCGGTCACGCTGGCGGTCCAGCCCCTGACCGGCGTGGTGGCCACATAGCGCAGGAAGCCCTGCACCGGGCCGGTGGCGCCGCCGTCGACCGCCAGGTGGCCGTGGTCGCTCAGGTCGTCGATCCTGCCGCCGACGTCGCGCAGCACGATCCCCGGAATGCCGCGTACGCCGGCCTGTTTGACCTGGAACGACATCGTGCTGCGCTCGAACAGCAGGTCACCGGAGATGTCGGTGAAATCGGGCCAGGCCATGCCGGCGGCGGCGTTGGCGCCCGCGCCGTTGCCGCCGGCGGTGCCGCCGACGTTCGGGCCCGTCTCATGCGGGGCGATCTGGTAGCTCACGTTGCGTACCGGCACTTCCACGCGGAAGTCGCCGGCCTTGGCGAACGGCGGGTGGAACGGAAAGTGGTACAGGTCGCCCTTGACCAGGAACTTCACGTCGTAGGCCTCGCCGCCGACCAGCGCGCCTTCCAGGTAGTGGCGCGTGGCGGGCATGGTTGACGGCAGGTAGCGCGGCACACGGTTGGCCAGTGCGCGATCCAGCTCGCCGGACAGGTCGGCAATGCCGCTATGGCCGTCGCCGCCCGCGCGCCAGCTGCCGCGCACCGTGCCGGCGGTGTCGGCGTTGGCAAATCGGATGCCTTCGGTGGTCACCACGAGCTTGTTGTCGGTGTCATGGCGCCAGCGCACTTCGCCGCGCAGTTCGTCGAACGGCACGAGCGGGTCGTCGAATACGCCGGGGAAGCTCAGCGTGGCGCCGGTGCTGTCCACGCGCGCCGTGCCCTGGCGGTCGTCGAAGCTGAAATTGCCGGACAGGCGGCTGAAGCCGGGCGTGCCGGTGTGGGGTTTGCCGTCCGGGCCCACGGCCGGCACCGCCGGCTGGCTGTTGACCGATACGCTGCGCAGCGTGCCCTGCACCGTGTAGTGCGGCGCGCCGGGCCCGCGCGACAGCAGGCCCGCCCGCTCGCGCGACCAGGTGACGTCGAGGTTGTCGATATGGCCGGCCGGCTGCAGCGCGCGCAACTGGCGCAGCATGGCCGTATCGATCGGCATCGACGTGGCCAGCGCGCGCACCGTGTTCAGGTCGAAGGTCGGGGCGCGCAGCGCGAACTTGCGCAACTGGCCGGCGTTGTCGCGGGCCCAGTCGATGGTGACCTTGCGCATGCCGTCGCGCCACGACGCATCGGTGGCGGAAGGCGGCCCGGCCTGCGGTTCGCCCTGCCAGAGCAGCGTGTCGATGGTCAGCGAGTTGTTGCCCGTGCGATCGCCCTTGTGCAGCAGCAGCGCCTGCGCGTTGGTCAGCTTGAGCGGCTCGGTGGCGCCCGTCAGCAGCAGGTCCACGCCCGTCGCGCGCAGCCGCAGCTGGCTGCGCAGCACATGGCCGCCGCGGATTTCCACGGTGCCGTCGGTGCTGAAGACGCCGCTGTTGACATTGTCGAAGACCGCCAGGTATCGCTGCACCACGGGCAGCTGCAACTGGTTGAAGGCCCAGCTGGCCTGGCCGGCCCAATGCCGCCAGTTGCCGGCGCCATGCAGGTAGTCGTGCCGCAGGCTGGCCTGGAAGACCAGCGGCTGCGGCGCCAGCGATGCGCTCCGTGCCTCCAGGCGTACCGCGTGCTGCACGCCGTGGCGTTCGGACGTGAAGTGGATGTCGGCCACATCGAGCTGCGGCAGCTTCGCCTTTTCGTCGAGCCAGCGCAGCTTGCCGCTTTTCAGCTCGATACGGCCCTGCGACAGCAGCCAGTTCAGGAACGGATCGTCCTCGCTGGACGATCTGGTGGCCTCGATCGGCACCCCGGCCACCAGCAGCGCGCCCTTGTCGGTACGACGGATCAGCACGTCGGTGCGGTCTGCCGTCAGGCTGGCGAACTGCAAGGTCAGTGCGGGCACCGATTGCCAGGACAGCTTGCCTTCGAGCGTGCCGGCCGACAGCAGCATGCGGCGGTCGCGGTCCACCGCCTGCACGTTGCTGGCGCGGAACGCCGGATGCCAGCCATCCCAGTAGGTATCGAGCTGGCCGATGGTGAGATTGGCGGTCAGCGCGGCGGACCCCTGCTGCTCCAGCCACTGGCGCGCGGTGTGGGCCTGCGGCCAGAGCACGAAACGGATCAGCAGGACGGCGACGATGGCCAGCGCGGCCAGCACGGCCACGATACGCACCAGCATGCGCCAGAGCCGGCCCCAGGCCGGGTGCCGCGCCAGCGCGCGCAGCCCTTGCCAGACCAGGCCCGGTCCCTTGCGCACGCGCGCCAGCACGCGCCGGCCACGGCCGGGCGCGGCGTGTTGCGAAGCGGGGGGAGCGGCGACCGCGGCGGTACCGTCACTGCCCGCGCGGGGGGATGCGGAACCGTCGTCCGGGGCGGTGGGGCGGCTGGACATGCGCAGATTATCCGACAATACTAGCCGCTCTCCAAAGTGGTGCGCGCAAGCGCCACCGCGGTCTCTACGGCGCCTGCCCGATAAAGCAAAGTAACTGGAATGACTGTCCCTGATCCGACGAGTTCCGCCGCGGGCACCGCCCCGGCATCGACTGGCCCGCAGCACCCCCTGGATGGCGCCGGAACCACTTCGATCCTGGCATCGCCGGGCGCCGCCGGACCGATCGGCAACATGGCCCAGGGGGCCTTTGCCACGATGACGGCGCAGGGACTGACCCCCGCCGATTGCGAGGGTCACGTATTGTACTCGGCGGCGTACTCGCATTACGCGCGGCGCGTGCTGGCCGCGCGCGCGGGGCTGCCTGGCGTGGTGGCGCAGGCCGTGGCCGGCCCGATCACGCGCGAATGGATGGAAGCCCGCCTGCAGGCCCTGCACGCGCCATCGGCCGATGCCGAGGCCGCCGCGGGCCAGGCGCTGCGGCGCCTGCGCGCCGAAGTCATGTGCGTGGTGATCGAGCGGGACCTGCGCGGGCTGGCCACGCTGGCCGAGATCACCGGCGCCATGACCGACCTGGCCGAACTGTCGATCCAGTATGGCCTGCGCGTGCTTGGCGACGACTTGGCGGCCACCTTCGGCCAGCCCACCGGCGACCAGAGCGGCGAGGTGCAGGAACTGGTGGTGGTCGGCATGGGCAAGCTGGGCGGGCGCGAGCTCAACGTGTCGTCCGACATCGACCTGATCTTTCTCTACGACGAGGATGGCGACACGCGCGGCGGGTCGCGCAGCCTGTCGAACCACGAATACTTCATCCGGCTGGGCCGGCGGCTGATCACGCTGCTGTCGGAAGTCACCGGCGACGGCTACGTGTTCCGCGTGGACATGCGCCTGCGCCCGAACGGCGACGCCGGCCCGCTGGTCTGCAGCTTCGGCATGCTCGAGGAGTACCTGGTGGTGCAGGGCCGCGAGTGGGAACGCTATGCATGGATCAAGGGCCGCGTGGTGTCGACCGTCGATACCCCGCATGCCGCGCGCGCCGCCGCGCTGCTGGGCCGCATGACCACGCCGTTCGTGTTCCGCCGCTACCTGGACTACGGCGTGATCGCCGCCATCCGCTCGCTGCACGCCCAGATCCGTTCGGAAGCGGCCAAGCGCAGCGGCGGACTGGCGGGCCATGGCGTGAACCAGCGATCGTTCAACATCAAGCTCGGCCGGGGCGGTATCCGCGAGATCGAATTCATGGCCCAGGTGTTCCAGCTGATCCGTGGCGGCCAAGACCCCGCGCTGCGCGTGCGACCCACCCTTGAAGTGCTGGACGTGGCCGTGGCGCGCAACCTGCTGCCGGCTGGCCAGGCCGAGCAGCTGGCCGATGCCTACCGCTTCCTGCGCCAGCTGGAGCACCGGCTCCAGTACCGCGACGACGCCCAGACGCATCACCTGCCCACGTCCGACGACGAACGCCAGGCCGTGGCGCTGATGATGGGCTGCGCAGGCTGGGACGCGTTGGTCGCGCAGATGAACACGCTGATGGACCAGGTGGCGCAGCAGTTCGAAGCCACCTTTGCCGATCCGTTCGCCGACGGCGAGACGGCGCAGAACGAGCCGCTGTGGCCGGCGCTGGTGCGCGAGGAAATGGCGTCGCGCGCCACGCAGTCGAACCCGGGCGACGATGACGACGAGACCGATCCGCAGTCGTCGCCGTGCCAGGCGCTGCAGGCGGCGGGCTTCAGCGACTGCACCGGGCTTTACGACCGTCTGCGGGCCATCGGCACGTCGATGCGCTATCGCGCGCTGTCGGAAACCAGCCGCGGCCGCTTCGATCTGCTGGTCAACCGTGCGCTGGACCTGGCGGTCAAGCAGGACGATGCCGACGCCACCATCGCGCGCTTCCTGGACTTCCTCGATGCGATCAGCCGCCGGGCCTCTTACCTGTCGCTGCTGTCCGAATACCCGCAGGCGATGGATCGCGTGGCACAGACGCTGCACGCGTCGCGCTGGGCGGCCACCTACCTGACCCGGCATCCGCAGCTGCTCGACGAACTGCTGGACAGCGATGCGCTGGCCAGCGCGCCGGACTGGGCCGGTTTCCGCCAGCGGCTGTCGGAGCGGCTGCAGGCGTCCGACGGGCAGGTCGAAACGCAGATGGACATCCTGCGCCGCGAGCACCATGCCGAGACCTTCCGCATCCTGCTGCAGGACCTGCAGGGGCTGCTGACAGTGGAGCAGGTGGCCGACCGCCTGTCGGACCTGGCTGATGCCATGCTGGAGGTCACCATGCAGGTGGTGTGGCGCCAGCTGGCCACGCGCCATTGCGAGTCGCCGCGTTTCGCGGTCATCGCCTACGGCCGGCTGGGCGGCAAGGAACTGGGCTACGCGTCGGACCTGGACCTGATTTTCCTGTACGACGACGACCATGAACGCGCGCCCGACGTCTACGCCGCGTACGCGCGCCGGCTGATCACCTGGCTGACCAGCCATACGGCGGCGGGCATGCTGTTCGATGTGGACACGCGGCTGCGGCCGAACGGGGCGGCGGGGCTGCTGGTGACGAGCTTCGACGCGTTCCGGCGCTACCAGCTGCGCGAGGGCGACAATACCGCATGGGTCTGGGAGCACCAGGCGCTGACGCGGGCCCGCTTCTGCGCCGGCGACCGCGACATCGGCAACCGGTTCGAGGACCTGCGCGACGAGATCCTGCGCCAGCCGCGCGATGCCGTGGCGCTGCGCGAGGAAATCGTGCAGATGCGCGCGAAGGTGGCCGAGGGCCATCCCAACCCGACCGCGCTGTTCGACCTCAAGCACGATCGCGGCGGCATGGTCGATATCGAATTCACGGTGCAATACCTGGTGCTGCTGCACAGCGGCGCGCATCCGGAACTGACGCGCAACGCGGGCAATATCGCGCTGCTGCGCATGGCCGGCGTGCTGAACCTGATCGACGCCGGGCTGGCGCTGGCCGTGGGCGATGCCTACCGGCTGTTCCGGGCGCGCCAGCACAAGCTGCGGCTCGACGGCCAGGACCAGGCGCGTGTGGCGCCCGACAGCGTGGCCGGGCAGACCGCGTCGGTGCGCGCGCTCTGGCAATCGGTGTTCGGCGAACGCTGAGGCGCAGATGAGCGCCGTGCAGCGGTCGCCGGCCGCGCCGCCGCCATTGGGGCCATCGCCCACTCAGCAACCGCGCCTGCCCGGATGGCCGGCCATGCTGGCCACCGTGGCCGGCGTGGCGGCCGTGTCCGGGCTGTTCACCTTTGTGCCGTGGTGGCACGCGCACGGGCTCTATGTGCGTGACGCCGTGCGTCTGGACGGCCAATGGTGGCGCGTGCTGACGGCGATGTGGGCGCATCTGGACTGGCGCCACTATCTGTCCGACGTGGCCGCCACGGCGGGCCTGCTGCTGCTTGCCGGCCGCGTGGCCCGTGTCCGCGAGATGCTGGCGGTATTGCTGATCTGCGGCGTGGCGGTGCAGGTGGCGCTGCTGCGCATGCCCGAGGTGGGCTGGTACGGCGGACTGTCCGGCGCCACGCACGGCCTGGCGCTCTGGACGGCACTGCGGCTGCTGCAGGCCCCCGGGTGGTCGCGCGGGATCGGCGTGGTGACGTGCGTGATCGTGCTGGGCAAGGTCTGGATCGAACAGTCATGGCTGGCGGCCATCGTGTTCGATCCATCGTGGGGCTTCGGCGTAGTACGCGGCGCGCACGCGGCCGGCGCGGTGGCCGGCCTGGCGTGCTGGCTGTTGCAGGAGTGGTGGGGGCGGCGGCGCTGATTGGCGGGCCCTCTTGGGGCCAGCGGCGGCGCTGATTGGCAGGCCTGCCCTCTCCCCCGGCCCCTCTCCCGCCTTGCGGGAGAGGGGAGTAAATCGGTGGCGCTGGGCATGCCTCGGGTGTTCTCCCCTCTCCCGCAGGAGCAAGCCGGTGGCGCAGGGCATGCCTCGGGTGTTCTCCCCTCTCCCGCGCGCGGGAGAGGGGCGGGGGAGAGGGCCGGCGCTGGCGTCGCGATTGTGTCTACTGGAGCGCCCGCCGCCGCGTGCCGAAGCCAACCAGCCCGATCCCCAGCAGCACCGCCGCACTCCACGGCGAGAACGCACCGCCACCGCCACCGCCACCCCCGCTATCGGCGGCCGTGCTGGTCGATGTGGACCCGGTGGACGGCGGATTCGGTGCCGCCGCCAGCGCGGCGTCGGCATCGAGCAGGCCCGCGCCGCACTTGCCGGTGTTGCCGCTGCGCGTGCAGTACGTCCCCGCCGGATGGGCGCGTGCGGTGTTCTTCAGCACCGCGGTGACCTGGGCGGGCGTCAGCGCCGGGTTGACCGCCAGCATCAGCGCCACCACGCCCGACACCATTGGCGCCGAGAAACTGGTGCCCTGCGAGCTGATGATGTTGTAGGTGGTCGGCCCGGCCGTGCCCGCGTTGGACAGCGTGCGGATGAACGACTGGCCCCCCGTGCAGCCTGTCGCCACGTTGTTGGAAACGATGACCTTGGAGTTGCCGCAGCCGCCTCCGGGCGCGCTGATGGTCACTTGCGGGCCCACGTTGGCAAAGCTGGCGTTTTCGCCATCGTTGGCGTGTGCCGTCACGGCGATCACGCCCGCGCAGTCGGCCGGCGCCTCGACCGCGCCGGCCGAATTGCCGGCGGCGGCCACCACGATCACCCCTGCGGCGTTCAGGTCGTTCACGGCCTGCTGCTCGATGCTCGAACAGGTGCCGCCGCCCAGGCTGACGTTGACCACCTTGGCCGGCGTGGGGTTGTTCGGCACCCCGGGCACGGTCAGGCCGCCCGCCCACCGCATGCCATCGACCGTATCGGACAGCAGGGCGCCGCAGCGCCCCGACACCCGCACCGGCTGGATGCGCGCATTCCAGTCGACCCCCGCGATACCGCTGGCGTTATTGGTCGCCGCGCCCAGCACGCTGGCCACGCGCGTGCCATGCCAGCTGCTGTCCGTGGCGCCGGAGCCGTCGGGGCAGGTGCTGCCGGACGGCACGTAGTCGCCGGGGTCATGCGCGTCGGTGTCGCGTCCGTCGCCATCGACCGATACCGAGGTGGCACTGATGAAGTCATAACCGGCAACCAGCCGGCCCGCCAGGTCGGGGTGATCGAGATAGCCGGTGTCCACCACGGCGATCACCACGCTGGCGCTGCCCCGCGAACGGTCCCAGGCGCGCGACAGGTTGGCCGCGCCGGGCGTCACTACGGGCGATCCCATATAGAGCGACTGGGTCGCGAAATCGGTGTCGTTCGGTACGGTGTCGTGCAGTTGCAGCCAGCGGTCGGGCACGGCATCGGCCACGCGCGGGTCCTGGCGCAGCCGCCTGGCCACGGTTTCCGGATCGTCGCCGCGGCTGTCCTTGACCGTCAGTAGCTGCATGGCGTTGGCCATCGGCCGCCTGACCGACAGCGCCAGGCCGGTATTGGATTCCACGCGGCGCATGCGCGTGGTGTCGGCGCTGGTGTCGATGGTCTGGCCGACGTCGCGCCAGCGGACGATGTAGTTGCCGGTGTAGCGTGGCGCCGGTCGTCCGATGCGGGCCAAGGCGGCCGGGGCGGGCGCGGCAGCCGATGCTGATGCTGACGCCGATGCCGCCGGCATGGCGTCGGCCCGGGAGACCCCCGGCAGGCCGAGCAGGGCGCCGGCCGCCATCGCCAGCAAGATCGGCGCGATCGAACCTTTGCGGAATTTCAGCGTTGCGTACGACATCTGCACTCCCGTGGAGAACGTTTGATGCGGACTGCTGACAGAACTGCTGATAAATCAGTATGGTTGGCGTTGCGCGCCGGGTGCCTTGGGCTTTGGGCTTACGGGTTGGGCATGTCGCGGCTGACCGGCTTGCCGCGATGCGGGCGCAGCATCCGGTCGGGCGTGGCCGATGCCACGCGCGGCGCCGCCTGCAGCGTGGCCACGGCCTGATCCAGCGTGACATCGGCCGATGCCGTGATCGCCGTCACCAGCCAGACGCCGCCCGACATCGGCCGCTTGACGACGTAGCGCACCGGACCCTGCACCTCGGCCAGCAGCTTGCCGGCATCCTCCGATGCCGTGACCTCCGGCGGTGCAAACTTGACCAGGATGTCGCCGATGGCACGGTCGTCAGTAATGCTGCCGCGCGGCGGCGCGAACGACTTCGATTCCGAAGCGCAGCCCGACACGGCGGTCAGCGCGGTCAGGCCCAGCGCCACCAGTACGGAGGCACCCAGGTGACGGGCGAACCGGCCGGCGGTCGGTACAACCACCGGGCCAACCGTGGTGCGGCGGGTGGATGGCAGCTTGCCATGGGTCATCGGTTTGAAACTCCTGTCCTGGTTTGCGTGGGGGCCGGTTTGCACGGGCGATGGGGCTCAGCCCGCCGCGCGGCGCGGCTTCCTGCCGCCGCCTTCGCGCGGCGCATTGGCCGCCTGCGCCGCGGCGCGGGCACCCTGCGCCAGCATCTCTTCGGCGTGTTGCATCGTCGTGGCCGTGACCGTGGCGCCGCCCAGCATGCGCGCGGTCTCGCTGACGCGGCCTTCGGCATCCAGCAGGCGGATGCGCGAACGCGTGACCGCGCCGGCCTTGTCGGTCTTGCTTTCCTTGCTGACCAGCAGATGGGCGCCGGCCTGCGCGGCCACCTGCGGCAGATGCGTCACGCACAGCACCTGGCGCGAACGGCCCAGTTCCTGCAGGCGACGGCCCACCACCTCGGCCACGGCACCGCCGATGCCGGTGTCGACCTCGTCGAAGATCAGGGTCGGGGTGGGCGCGGCCTCGCTGGTGATCACCGAGATCGCCAGGCTGATACGGGCCAGTTCGCCGCCCGATGCCACGCGTGCCAGCGGCCGCGCTGTGACGCCCGCGTGGCCGGCGACCAGGAATTCCACCTGTTCCAGCCCGTGGCTCTGGCCTTCTTCGAGCGGGTGCAGGGCCACGGCGAATGTGCCGCCGGCCATCGACAGCCCCTGCATGGCATCCGTGACGGCGGCCGACAGGGCGGCGGCGGCCACCTTGCGGGCGGCCGACAGATGCTGCGCCAGCGTCAGGTAGGCGGCGCGGGCGGCGGCTTCGCGCGCCAGCACCTTGTTGATGTCCTGGGCGGCCTGCAGGTCGTCGAGTTGCTGCTTGCGGGCCAGCAGTTCGTCGGGCAACTGCTCCGGCGGCAGGCGGTACTTGCGTGCCGTGGTGTGCAGCGCCTGCATCCGTTCTTCCACGGCCTGCAGCCGCTCGGGGTCGAGTTCGAGCCGGTCCACGTAGCGGGTCAGCGAATGGGCGGCCTCCTCGACCTGCACCAGCGCCGGTTCCAGGGCGGCCAGCACGTCGCGCAGGCCCGCATCGACATCGGCAAGCTGCTGCAGCCGGTGCACCACGCCGTTGAGCACCGACGCCACGGCGCCATCGGATTCGGACAGCGCGTCGAGCGCCGCGCGGCTGCCGTCGATCAGGCCGGCCGCATGCGACAGGCGGTTGTACTCGGCCTGGATCTCTTCCCACTCGCCGGCTTGCGGCGCGAGCTTGTCGAGCTCGCCCACCTGCCATTCGAGCCGCTCGCGTTCGAGCTGCATCTCGCGCGACTGGTGTTCCACGGCTTCGCGCTGCGCGCGCGCGGCACGCCAGGCGCGCCAGGCCTCGGCCACCGCGCCGGCCTGCTCGGTCAGCCCGGCGTGGGCGTCGAACAGGTGCCGCTGGGCGTCCGGGCGCAGCAGTTGCTGGTGCGCGTGCTGGCCGTGGATGTCCACGAGCTGGTCGCCCACCTCGCGCAGCTGCGCCAGCGTGGCGGCGGCGCCGTTGATGAACGCCTTGCCGCGGCCCGAGGCATCGACGGTGCGGCGCAGCAGCACGGTGTCGTCGTCGCCGGCCAGTTCGCGCTCGGCCAGCCAGGCATCCAGCGCGGGATGGGTCAGGAACGTGGCGCTGATACTGGCGCGCGCCGCGCCTTCACGGACCACGCCGGCATCGGCGCGTTCGCCCAGCACCAGGGCCAGCGCATCGATCAGGATCGACTTGCCGGCGCCGGTTTCGCCGGTAAATACGGTGAATCCGGCCGAAAAGTCGAGGTCGAGCGTGTCGACGATGACGAAATCGCGGATGGACAGGCTGCGCAGCATCTTGGGCGGTTGGTGGCGTCAGGCGGGATACGGGGAAGGGCGGGCTCAGAGCCGGTTGTCTTCGGTCGGATACTCGTGCCAGTGCAGCTTCTTGCGCAGCGTGGCGTAGTAGTTGTAGCCCAGCGGGTGCAGCAGGTTGACGGTCTTGGCCGAGCGGCGCACGACGATCCGGTCGCCCGGCAGCAGCGACGCCAGCGACTGCATGTCGAAGTTGACGCTGACATCGCGCGCGCTGGCTACCTCGATCGTGACTTCGGCGTCGTGCGGCAGCACGATCGGCCGGTTCGACAGGGCGTGCGGGGCGATCGGCACCAGCACCAGGCCCGACAGCGTGGGATGCAGGATCGGGCCGCCGGCGGCCAGCGCATAGGCGGTGGAGCCGGTGGGCGTGGACACGATCAGGCCGTCCGAACGCTGGTTGTACATGAAATAACCGTCCACGGAGACGGCCAGTTCCACCATGCCCGAGATGCCCGAGCGGTTCACCACCACGTCATTGAACGCCAGCGCCGAGAAAATGACGGCATCGTCGCGGATCACGCGCGATTCCAGCAGCATGCGGCATTCGGCCTCGTAGCGGCCGGCCAGCATTTCGGGCAGCGTCCGGGTGACGTCCTCGAGCGGAATGTCGGTCATGAAGCCCAGCCGGCCATGATTGACACCGATCACCGGCACCTCGTGGCCGGCCAGCTGGCGGGCCAGGCCCAGCAGCGTGCCATCGCCCCCGAGCACCACGGCGACGTCGGCCTCGCGGCCGATTTCGTCGGGACTCAGCACCGGATAGCCGGTCAGTCCGGTCGCCATGGCGGTCTCGCGCTCGAACACCACATCCTGGCCATTGCGCAAGATGCAGGACGCCAGTTCTTCCAGCGGGCCTTCGATACCGGCGGTCGAATGCCTGCCCACCAGGGCGACGGTCTTGAACGGAGCGCGCAGGGCGCTGGTCTTTGAGGGGGCAGACATGGCGGGATTAGAACATACCGGGATGCCCATTGCCAGCTTCGGCCCGGCGCCGCCGGAACGGGTGCCGGCGGCACCTGCCGGCCGACAGCGATCGTGCGCCCGCCATGCGCGGGCGGACGCCCGAACGGGCCAGTTTTGATTAAAATCCCCAGCATCATGGACGAACGTTCTAAAACGCTGCTCAAGACCCTGATCGAGCGATACATCGCCGAGGGGCAGCCCGTGGGCTCGCGGACCCTGTCGAAGTACTCGGGTCTGGACCTGTCGCCGGCGACCATCCGCAATGTGATGTCGGACCTCGAGGAAATGGGTTTCATTGCCAGCCCGCATACGTCGGCCGGCCGGGTTCCCACGCCCCGCGGCTACCGGCTGTTCGTCGACACGATGCTGACGGCGCGCCCGCTGGAAGGTCCGCCCGGCCTGAACGCCGAACTGGCCGGCCTGAAGGACGAGATCCAGGGGCAGATGGCCAGCCAGCAACTGGGCCCGCAGCGGAT
Source organism: Cupriavidus sp. 86D6 (assembly GCF_057815095.1). NCBI lineage: Bacteria > Pseudomonadati > Pseudomonadota > Betaproteobacteria > Burkholderiales > Burkholderiaceae > Cupriavidus > Cupriavidus sp. 86D6. The sequence continues at coordinate 695,492 of NZ_JBYPSB010000002.1, forward strand.
GATCACGGCGGCGGCCCATACGCTGTCGAACCTGTCGCGCTTTGCCGGCGTGGTGATGACGCCACGGCGCGCCCAGGCGTTCCGGCAGGTGGAATTCATGCGGCTGTCGGACAAGCGCATCCTGCTGATCATCGTCAGCCCAGAGGGCGACGTGCAGAACCGCATCATCCAGACCGAACTGTCGTACACCCCGGCCCAGCTGATCGAGGCCGCCAACTTCTTCAACACCCACTACGCGGGCATGAGCTTCAATGCCGTGCGCGACCATCTGCGCGGCGAACTGCAGGCGCTAAGGCGAGACATGTCGTCGCTGATGCAGGCCGCCGTGGAGGCCGGCAGCAGCGCGATGGCCGAGGACAATACCGAGCAGGTGGTCATCTCGGGCGAGCGGCGGCTGCTGGAGGTGGAAGACCTGTCGTCGAGCATGGACAAGCTGCGCCGGCTCTTCGACGTGTTCGAGCACAAGACCAGCCTGTTGCAGCTGCTGGACGTGTCCAGCCACGCGCAGGGCGTGCAGATCTTCATTGGCGGCGAAAGCCAGCTGGTGCCGCTGGAGGACATGGCCGTCATTACCGCGCCCTACGGGGTCGATGGCCAGATCGTCGGCACGCTGGGCGTGATCGGACCGACGCGGATGGCCTACGAGCGGGTGATCCCGATCGTCGACATCACGGCCCGGCTGCTGTCGAGCGCGCTGAGCCAGAACTCCTGATGCGGTGCCGGTGTCTGTCCTTACGGGCCGGGCACCGCCGGCCGGCTACCATTGCATGCTCCCGACCCCATTCCCGATTGCCAGCGCCCCGGCATCCGAAACGGAAACCCCATGACGTTTTCGCCTGAACCGGCATACCAGCACGGCCAGCCGCCGCGCACCGCGATCCTGCTGATCAACCTTGGCACCCCCGACGCCCCCACGCCCAAGGCGGTGGGCCGCTATCTGAAGGCGTTTTTGTCCGATCCGCGCGTGGTGGAGATCCCGCGCCTGGCCTGGCTGCCCATCCTGCATGGGCTGATCCTGCCGTTCCGTTCGCGGGCGTCGGCCATGAAGTACGAATCGATCTGGCTGCGCGAAGCGCATATGACCGGATCGCCGCTGCTGGTCCACACCGAGCGCCAGGCGCATGCGCTGCAGTTGCTGATGCACAAGCTCGGTCATGATGTGACCGTGGCCTGCGCCATGCGCTATGGCAATCCGTCGATCGGCTCGGTCATGGAGGCGCTGCGCCGGCAGGGCACCGAACAGATCCTGGTGCTGCCGCTTTATCCGCAGTACTCGGGCACTACCACAGCCACCGCGTTCGACAAGCTGTTCCGTGTGCTGGCCGGATGGCGCAATCAGCCGGAAGTGCGGCTGATCAAGCACTTTCACGATCATCCCGCCTACATCGCGGCGCTGGATGCCCAGGTCAGGGCGTACTGGACCCGCCATGGCGTGCCTGACTTTGCGCGGGGCGACAAGCTGATCCTGTCCTTCCACGGCCTGCCGCGCCGGCTGCTGGACCTGGGCGACCCCTATCACTGCGAATGCCTGAAGACCGGCCGCCTGCTTGGCGAGGCGCTGGGCCTGCAGCCGGGCCAGTACCAGGTGACGTTCCAGTCCCGTTTTGGCAAGGCCGAATGGCTGCAACCCTATACCGCACCGACGCTGACGGAACTGGGCCGGGTTGGCACACAACGGGTGGATGTGTTCTGCCCCGGTTTTCCGGCAGACTGCATCGAGACGCTTGAGGAAATTGCGATGGAAGGGCAGAGCGAGTTCCGGGTGGCAGGCGGGCAGGACTTCCATTTCATTCCATGCCTGAATGATGCCGAGCCCTGGATCGCCGGTCTGGCCGACATTGCCCTGCAGCATCTGCAGGGCTGGCCGCTGTCCATACCCCATCCGCACGAACTGGAAGCGCGGCGCGGGCGTGCCCAGGCACGCGGCGCGGCGGCCTGAAGGAAAGCCATGGCGGCGGGCAAGCCGTCAGGAAGGATTTGACGATGCAAGTGGATTTCGAGGCGGGTGCGCGGATGCGCATCGACAAGTGGCTGTGGTGCGCGCGGTTCTTCAAGACCCGCTCGCTGGCGGCCGAGGCGGTGGACCGTGGCCGGGTGACGGTCAACGGGCAGCCGGTCAAGAATTCACGGGAAGTGAAGCCCGGCGATACCGTGGTGCTCGAAGCCCATCAGCAGCGCTGGGAGGTGGTGGTGAAGGGCGTGCCGGCGTCGCGCGGCGCAGCGCCCATCGCCCAGAGTACTTATGAGGAAACCCCGGAAAGCCAGGCCCGGCGCCAGGCGGAGTCTGATCGGCGGCGCATGCAGCCGGAGCCGACCGCGGAACTGCAGGGGCGCCCGACCAAGCGCGACCGGCGCAGGATCGACAATTTCAGAGGGTAGGAAATCGGAAATGTCAGCGATCCGGTCACGGCAGGGCTGCCGCGGCCGGGCGGTGTGAGGGCGGGGGTTAACGGACGTACTGCACGAGGTAGTGCTTGAATACGGCCTTGCCGCTGCCATACTCGGTGTCGCGTGGCGCCACCGCTTCGGACAGACAGATAAAGGCCGTCATCGCCGACAGAACGGCGACGACACAGAACGTCACGACTGGTAGCTTGTGCATGGCGAAGCGTCCCGAAGATGCACCAAATTGATCCACCTTTCTGCTCCCGTTATTTTTGTCATTTTTTCCTGCATTGAATCTTAGTGTTTGCGTTGCAGCAAATCAATGAACAGGGGATTGCATCAAACAGGCCTTTGTAACGGCGTATTTCGGGGTCTCTGAACCCGCACACTTGAAAAACTGGAAGCGTGGCGCCATGTGCGGCTAGACTTGCCGATTGGCATCCGATCCACCCCGCGGTCCGCAGACGTTGCGGGCCGAGGTTTTGCATTTTTGATACGAATCGACATGGAAGAACAGAATCAGACGCCAGATACGAACACGCAGCAGGCGGCCAACGCCGCGGCAGCGCCGGCGCCCGAGGCTGCGGCCGCCGGTCCCGACGACGTGGCACGCTTGACCCAGCAGGTGGCCGAGCTGGAAGCCAAGGTCAAGGAAACCTACGACCTGTTCATGCGTGCCACGGCCGAGGGCGAGAACATCCGCCGCCGTTCGCAGGAAGAGATCGCCAAGGCACACAAGTTCGCCATCGAGAACTTCGCCGACAATCTGGTGCCGGTCATGGACAGCCTCCAGGCTGCGCTGGCCGACAACACCGGCGACCTGGCCAAGATGCGCGAAGGCGTGGAGCTGACGGCGCGTCAGCTGGCCGCGGCCTTCGAGCGCGGCAAGATCGTCGAGGTGAATCCGGTCGGCGAGAAGTTCGATCCGCATCGCCACCAGGCCATCTCGATGGTGCCGTCCGAACAGGAACCCAACACCGTGGTGGCAGTGCTGCAACGCGGCTATACGATTGCCGATCGCGTGCTGCGTCCCGCGCTGGTGACCGTCTCGGCGCCGCGCTGAGCTGTTTCGATGTAATCGTCTGAAAGACGCCCGGTGGCCGCAAGGTTGCCGGGCGTTGTTGTTTCCGGAGGTCCCCAACGATGTCCGACGCGCAAGACCCTCACCACGCACCCCACCTCGATCACCGGGCCTTCGATGCGCTCGGCATGCAGCCGGTAGGCCCCGACACCATCGATGCCGCCATCGCGGGGGCAGGCGACGACCTGGTCTGCGTTTTCTTCTGGGGTGTGGACTGCTTCAATTGCGAGATGGCCAAGAAGGCCATCCTGGCCGATCCCGACAAGCTGCGCGTGCTGAACCTGCGCTGGCTGCACACCAACGTCTACGCGCATCCCGAACTGGGCCGCCGCTTCGGCCTGCATGGCATTCCCGTGTTCATGTTCTTCCACAGGGGCAAGAAGCTCGGGCGCGCCACCGGCTGGCACGGCTACGGCCAGTTCGCGGCGGCGGTCGGCAATGCGCGCCTCAAGGCCGAAGGCAAGCCGCTGGCGGGTTGACCGTCGTCACGCGGGGGCGAATTCGCGCGCTCAGCGCGACAGCGCGTACCCGATGCGGAACTGCCACGGCGTCTTCTGGTTGTAATAGAGCAGGCTCTCGCCGTAGCCGTAAAAGAACCCGGCCATCAGGAAGCCCGCCGTGCCCGGCAGCAGCCGCGCCAGCGGGTAGGTCAGCTGCGTATCGACGCTGCCGTAGCCCTTGCGGGTCCCCTTGCGCAGCGTGGCGGCCAGCTCCCAGGAATCGGGCTTGCCGTAGGCGATGTTCAGGTCCATGTAGCCGCGATAGTGTGCGATGTCCTCGTTGTCGCTCTTGCCCACATAGGCGTAGAGCTTGGGCGCCACGCGCCAGTGCCAGTCGGTCTGATCGCCGAAATACATCGTCGGCTTGACGAACAGCGTGTTGATCCCGCGCGATTCGTCGCCGGAGCGGCCATTCGATTCGTGCTCGAACCCGGTGGCGACCGACAGGCGGCTCAGCACGCTGTTCTTCACGCCGGTATCCGACAGGTAGTAATACAGGCTGGGCCGGTAGTTGGTGTCCTTGAACGGGCGCGAGTCGCCGGCCAGGTCCCAGAGCGAGAACTGCGTGTAGGCGAAGTAGAGGTTGTCCAGCACCGACTTGGAATTCGGGTCCTTGCCTTCGAAGATCCGGTACTTGAAGCTGATCTGGAACTTGGCGTTGGCGCCGTCGTGCGCGCCGAACATCAGGTACATCGGCTCGTTGAACGACAGGCGCTGGGCATCGCGCAGGTCGGCAGGGGCGGGCGCCGGGGCGTTGTTGTCCGCGGTGACGATGGGCGTGACAGGCGGCTTGCCCTCCGGGGCGGAAGCCGCAGGCGCGGTGGCCGCCTGGGGCGCTTGCGACGTCGCGGGCGCCGTCTGGCCCGGCACCGGCGCGCGGTTGAGCGTCACCAGAACCGGCGCGGCGTCGATGCCGGTGACGTCCAGGCGCACCTGGCCGCGCAGGTCGGCCGGCCATTCGGCGCGGTAGCTGATCGTACGGGATTCGCCGGGACGCAGGTTCAGCACAGCGGGCCCCCCGCCCACGCGCGTCAGTGCGATGCGGATCGGGGCGGCCAGGTCCCCGGAGGCCGTCACCTGCAGCGAATCGGGCACGGCGTAGCGGCGGGTATCGGCATCGGCAGTGACCAGCAGCGTCAGTGTCAGTGGCCGGGTGCCGTCGATCTGGCGCGGCGGCTGCAACAGCGCCACGGCACCGTGGGCGGCCATCGGCACCATGACGGCGCCCGCCATGACCAGCGAGGATGCCAGCGAGGATGCCAGCGCGGACACCAGCGCAGACACAGGCCGGCTAGCGGCACGCCGCCGGGCAGGGCGCACGGGAAGGGTAAATGGCATGGGACAACGGCACGCCGCACCGGAAGGCACGACCGACGGGGTCGGGCAGGGCGGGCATGGCCGGGAGTTGCGACCGCAAGAGGTTAGCATGCGGCGCCCGAGGCGCTTGTCGGTGTTTGTCGGACGCTCAGCCTGCAGCGCGGCGCTTGATGTCGTCCACGTAGGCCTGTCCGTCGGGCGGCATGCCGTTGCGCTGGGCATTCCAGAGCATCTGGCCCAGCGCTTCCATGATCTCGTGCTGGGCGGCGTGCGGCGAATCCAGGCGGCGGGTCAGCGCCTCGTACGCGGCGCGGATACCGGGCGGCTGGTCGATCGACACCTGTTCGGAGATCGACAGGTGCATCGCCAGGTGCAGGAACGGGTTGGTCTGGCCGCCTTCGGGCGTGTAGTCGCGTGCGACGGCGCCTTCGGCATCGTCGAGCTGGTCGTGGTATTCGGGATGCTGGTCGATCCAGTCGACCGCGATGGCCTCAAGCGGCGTGAGGACATTGCCCGCGACGCGCTTCTGCCAGGCTTCGCAGAAGAAACGGCGGACTTCTTCTCGTGAGGGATTGAACATGATGGCCGCTATTGTAGTGCAGCGGTCCGAATGCTGCCGGGGCAGCCCGCCGCGTGAGTAGAATGCGAGCTTTCGGATTCCGTTCGCCCCTATGACCGTCTCCGCCACCGGCACCCTGGGCCACGCCCGCGACACGCTCGCCGGCGTGCTGCTGATCGCGCTGTCGGCCAGCGCCTTTGGCGCCATGGCCATCTTCGCGCGATTCGCCTACGCCGCAGGGTGCCGATGTCTATGGCCTGCTGGCCGTGCGCTTCGTGGTGGCGGCCATCGCCATGGCGTTCGTCATGCGCACGCGCGGCATCGCCCTGCCGCCATGGCGGCGCGTGCTGGCGCTGGCCGCGATGGGCGGCATCGGCTACGTCGGCCAGTCCTACTGCTTCTTCACGGCGCTGAACCATGCGCAAGCCAGCCTGGTGGCGCTGCTGCTCTATCTCTATCCGCTGTTCGTGACGATCCTGGCGGCGGTGTTTCTGAAGGAACGGCTGGCCACGGCGGCGGTGATCGCGCTGGTGCTGTGCTCGGTCGGCGCGGGCCTGACCGTGGGCGGTGGCGAGGGCGAGCCGCTCGGCATCGCGCTGGGCGTGGCGGCTGCCGTGATCTATTCGGTCTACATCGTGGTGGGCGCGCGCGTGACGGCGGGCATCCATGCCATCGCCACGACCACGGTGATCTGTTCGGCGGCGGCGCTGGTCTATGTGACGGTCGGCATCCTGCGCACCGGTGCCGGCGTGCCGCCGCAGTTTCCGTCCACGGGCGGCGGCTGGCTGGCGCTGGTGGCCATCGCGCTGGTGTCGACGGTGCTGGCCATCCTGACGTTCTTCGCCGGCCTGCAGAAGCTGGGGGCGTCGAAGGCGTCGATGCTGTCGACGCTGGAACCGGTCGTCACGGTGGCGCTGGCCGCCGCGCTGCTGGGCGAGCATATCGGCGCCGCGCAGGCCGTGGGCGGCGGGCTGATCCTGCTGGGTGTCCTTTGGCTCACCCGCCGCGCCAGCGGCACGCCGCCGCTCGATGCGGCCGACGAACGGAATTGAACGGATTCATCAAACCGCTTGTGGGCCGATGGCCCTCGCTTGGGTACAATCGCGCTTCCTTCCTTCACAAAACCCGGAAAACGCGCAATGAAATCCGTCGATCAGGCCGCCATCGCACAATTGTTCACCGAAGCCCGCACCCATAACGTGTGGCAAGACAAGCATGTGGACGATGCGCTGCTGAAGCAGGTCTACGAAGCGATGAAGTTTGGCCCCACGGCAGCGAACAGCTCGCCGGCCCGCATCGTGTTCGTTAAGTCGGCCGAGCAGAAGGCCCGCCTGGTGGAGTGCGTGTCCGCCGGCAACGTGGAAAAGACGCGTTCGGCGCCGGTCACCGCGATCATCGCCTTCGACAACGCGTTCCACGACCAGCTGCCGAAGCTGTTCCCGCACGCCGACGCGCGGTCCTGGTACGCCGGCAACGACGAGAAGATTGCCCGCGATGCCCTGATGAACAGCTCGCTGCAGGGCGGTTACTTCATCCTGGCCGCCCGTGCGCTGGGCCTCGACTGCGGCCCGATGGGCGGCTTCGATGCCGGCAAGGTCAACGCCGCGTTCTTCCCCGACGGCAAGTGGTCGGTCAACTTCCTGATCAACCTGGGCTATGGCGAGGCCGACAAGCTGCATCCGCGCCTGCCGCGCCTGTCGTTCGACGAAGCCTGCCGCATCGTCTGATCCGGGCTTCCAGCGAGTTGGCCCGCAAACAAAAAAGCGACCCTCGGGTCGCTTTTTTGTTGCCCGATGGGGCGGCGTGCCGATGGGCCGGCTCAGGCCGACCACTCCTGCGCCGGATTGCACGCCTGGTAGCGCACCGGCTCGGCAATGCCCAGCCGCGCACGTGCCGCGTCGAACGGTTCGTTCAGCAGTGTTTCGTAGTCCTCGCCCAGCAGCCAGGCGGCGCGGCGGCCGTGCCGGTAGCCTTCGAGCACCGCGCGGGCGAAGGCCAGGCTGCGCGTCACGCGCCAGCTTTTCAGCGATGCCGCGATGGCGATAAAGGCCCAGCCCTTGCCGCCGGTCTGCGCGTAGCTGAACGCCACCAGCGCCGCTTCGCCCAGGCTCTCGTCGGCGCGATAGCCGGTCAGCACATGCCAGATGTCATGGACGTCGCGGGTGCGCCGGCCAAACCACATATAGGCGTCCTCGACGATGGGCTCCTGGTTCAGGTTCGACACCTTGGCCAGGCCATCGGCGCTGTAGCCGGTTTTTTCCAGGAAGGCCCGATACGCGGCACCCACCGTGCCCGGTGCGAAGCGGGCCACATAGTCCGGATCGGATAGTTTTTCCGCCAGTTCGATGCGCTGATAGGCCATGCGCCGGCCGTCGGGGGTGGAAAGCAGGCGGCTGAAGTTGCGCGGCATCGACGGGCCGTTCAGCGCGCGCATGATCTTGAACACCTGTTCGGTGTCGTTGCCGTCGGCCAGCAGCTTGCGGATGGCCTGGAACGCGGTGCCCAGGTCGCGCCTGTAGGGGTTGTAACCGGTGGAGGAAGCCATGGCGAGTCCTTTCGGTGGGGGCTGCGGGTCAGGCGGTTGCCGGCTCGCGCAGGCGGGCGGCCGCGTTGCGCACGAAATCGACGCTGGCATCGATGGCGGTGACCGGCAGCATATGCCCGCCGCTCACCAGCGTCAGCCGGGCGGCGGGCACCCTGGCGACGAAGGCTTCGCCATTCTTGCGGTAGTCCAGAATCCGGTCTTCGCGGCCGAACAGGATGCTGACCGGCACGCGCAGGTCGCCATATTGCGCCACCAGCGGCGGCAGGCTGTGTGCGGCACCGATCAGGTCTTCGGACGCGCCCAGGAAATGTCCGGGCCGCAGTGCCAGCAGTCCGCCCCCGCGCACGGGGAAGTCGGCCGGCACGGCATCGGGGCCGAAGACGATATCCATGACCTGCTCGCGATTGCGGATCGACATGGGGATCAGCAGCGTCCAGGCGATCAGCTTGCGCATGGCCGCGCTCGGAATCGTCATGGCCTTGAACACCGGCGAGATTTCCTCGGGCGGATGGGTCAGCGGGGCGATCAACGCCAGCCCGCCCACGCGCTCGGGATGGTAGGTGGCCAGCGCCAGCGCAATGGCGCCGCCGAGCGAATGGCCCACCACCAGCGGTTTTTCGAGCCCGAGCCGGTCGATCAGCGCGGCGAGCGTATCGGCCTGGGCGCGCAGGTCGGCCGGCGCGCCGGGCGTGCGCGTCGACCAGCCTGCGGCGGGCCGGTCGACGGCCACCACGCGGAAATCGCGCGCCAGCGGCTCGACCATCCCGTAAGCGAAGTTGGCAAGCTGGCCGGACAGCCCGTGAACCAGCAGCAGCGGCTGGCCCTGGCCCTGCTCGACGACGTGCAGGCGGGCGCCGGGTACATCGACGAAGCGGCCGGTGGGCGGCAGTCCGGCCTCGATCTTGCGCACCGTCTGGCGGGTGAACAGGAACAGCAGGACGAGCAGGGCGGCGGCCAGGGCCACCACCACGGCGATCAGCGCAAGAAATATGTTCAAGATTGAGCCTCGGCAATCGGATCGTTGGTCGGCAGCGCGGCCGCCACGCGGTCGAAGCGCAGTACGCCATCGTCGATGCGGCCATGCCGGATGGTCAGCATGTCCATCAGGTAATTCTGATACACGCGCCACGGCTTGCGTTGGCCCTGCCGGGGCAGCACCGACGCCGCGCGCTGCACGTAGCCGGACGAGAAATCCAGGAACGGCACGGTCTGCACGGTCGGATCGACCTCGGGCATCGCCATGCGGTAGCCGCGCCGGTCCATGAACCGTAGCAGACGGCAGACGTACTCGGCGGTGAGATCGGCCTTGAGCGTCCATGACGCATTGGTGTAGCCGAACGCCAGCACCAGGTTGGGCACATTGCCCAGCATCATGCCCTTGTAGGCCAGCGATTCGGACGGGCGGCGCGCCTGGCCATCGACGGTCAGCGCGATATCGCCCAGCATGTTCAGCTTCAGCCCGGTGGCGACGACCACCACATCGGCAGGCAGCGTCTGGCCGGACTTCAGCACGATGCCGTCGGCGGTAAAGCGGTCGATCTGGTCGGTCACCACCGACGCGCGGCCATTGCGGATTTCGCGGAACAGGTCGCCATCGGGCACCAGGCAGACGCGCTGGTCCCACGGGTTGTAGCGCGGCGTGAAATGGGTGCCCACATCGAAGCCCGGCGTCAGCTGCGCCGCGGCCATGCCCACGATGCGCGCCTTTACCTTGGCTGGCCGGCGGCGCGCCAGCTGGAAGAAGAACATGCCAAGCAGCACGTTTTTCCAGCGCGTGGCGCGGTAGGCCAGGCGCTCGGGCAGCATGCGGCGCAGCTTGTGCGCGATGGGGTCTTCGCCGGGGCGGGTCACGATATAGGTGGGCGAACGCTGCAGCATCGTCACATGGGCGGCGGTCTCGGCCATGGCCGGTACCAGCGTGACGGCCGTGGCGCCGCTGCCGATCACCACCACGCGCTTGCCGGCATAGTCGATCGACGGGTCCCAGAACTGCGGATGGACCATCCGGCCGCGGAATTCCTGCTCGCCCGGAAAATCCGGACGGTGGCCTTCGGCATAGCTGTAGTAGCCCGCGCAGACATAGAGCAGGCGGGCGCGCAGGCGCTGGCGGCTGCCATCGGCGCGGCGGTCGGCGTCTATCGTCCAGCAGGCCTCGTCGCTGCGCCAGGCGGCGCCCACGACCTTGTGGCCGAACCGGATGTGACGTGTAATGCCCGTTTCTTCGGCCGTCTCGCGGATGTAGGCCAGGATCGACGGGCCGTCCGCGATAGCCTTGGCGCCGCGCCAGGGCTTGAAGCGGTAGCCCAGCGTGTACATGTCGGAATCGGAGCGGATGCCCGGATAGCGGAACAGGTCCCAGGTGCCGCCGATGGCGTCGCGCGCTTCCAGGATGGCGAAACGCTTGTCCGGGCACCGCTGCTGCAGTTGCCGGGCGGCGCCGATGCCGGACAAGCCGGCGCCAACGATCAGGACATCCAGAACATCGTCATCAGGACTTTGAGGGCGCATGACGGCTACCGGGGGCGAGTGGGTATTCTGACAACATAGGTTGTCAGAAGCCATCTGACAATAGGGAATGTCATAATGGCCGCCATGACCACAGAGCTATCTCCCGCCCGCCGCTACCGCGGCGCCGAGGCCGAAGAGCGCCGCGCCCAGCGGCGCGAGCAGTTGATTGCCGCCGCTGTGCAGGTCTACGGCGAGCGCGGCTACCAGAACGCCACCGTCAAGGCGGTGTGCGAGGCCGCCGGGCTGACGGAACGCTACTTCTACGAATCGTTCGCCAACAGCGAGGCATTGCTGCTGGCATCGTATGAAACGGTCACGCATCGCCTGCTTCAAACGCTGGCAAGGGCAGGAGAAGAGGCGGGCGGCAGCGGCGAGCATCGCGTGCTGGCGATGCTGCGTGCCTATTTCGGGGCGCTGCAGTGCGAGCCGCGCTCGGCGCGGGTGTTCCTGGTGGAGATCCGCGGGGTCAGCAGGCTCGTGGACGAGGCGCTGGCGGTATCGCTATGCGATTTTGGCGCACTGATGGCCCGGACGCTGCTGCCGCCCGGGGCGAAGGTGGATCCGATGCTGGCCGCCGGCGTGGCGGGCGGCATCGTCCATGTGGCGCTGTACTGGATCCGCAACGGCTACACGCCGGACGTGGATACCGTGGCGCGCACCGCCTTGCAGCTGGCGCTGGTCCTGAAGGGGCCGAACCCTGCCTAAACGTTCGGTGCCGGGGTCTTCGGCCTGAACTCGCAGAGTGGCTCGATGGCGCAATGCCAGCATTCGGGCTTGCGTGCCTTGCAGACGTAGCGGCCGTGCAGGATCAGCCAGTGGTGGGCGTCGTGCAGGAACTCGGTCGGCGTTACCTTCAACAGCTTCTGCTCCACGGCATCGGGGTTCTTGCCCGGCGCCAGCCCGGTGCGGTTGGCCACGCGGAAGATATGTGTGTCGACGGCAATCGTCGGCTGGCCGAACGCCACGTTCAGGACCACGTTGGCGGTCTTGCGGCCGACGCCCGGCAAGGCCTCCAGCGCCTCACGCACGGGCGGCACCTTGCCGCCATGCTGCTCGACAAGGATCCGGCAGGTTTCCATCACGTGTTTGGCCTTGGTCTTGTAGAGACCGATCGTCTTGATGTACTCGATCAGCCCGGGCTCGCCCAGATCGAGGATCTGCTGCGGGGTATGGGCCACCGGAAACAGCTTGCGCGTAGCCTTGTTCACGCCGACATCGGTGGCCTGGGCGGACAGCAGCACCGCGATCAGCAACTCGAACGGCGAGCTGTATTCGAGCTCCGTTTCCGGGGTGGGATTGACCTCACGCAAGGTTTCGAAAATGGCAAGGCGCTTGGCGGGATTCATGAGCGGGAATCGTCGTTCTTGCTGGGGTCTCCGGGCGCGGTGCTGCCGTCCGGGCTTTGGCATTCCTGGCCGGGCTGGTCGGCCTGATTGGCCTGACTGGCCTGATTGGCCTGATTGGCCTGGCCCCATTTCGCGCGGCGCGCTTCGGCGGCATCGATCTGCGCCTGCACGGCGGGCGACACATTGTCGGTGTTGCGGGGCTGCACGGCGGCCGCCTTCTGGCGCGCGCGTTCGATGGCGGCCTGGATGATCGCCTTCTTGCGCGCCTGCGCGGCCTGTTCCGCCTCGCTGGCCGCGGCTTCGGCCTCCAGGGCTTCCAGCTTGGCCGCGGCCTTGGCGGCCAGGCGGGCGTCGTTTTCCTCGCGCTCGCGCACCAGACGCATCTTGCGCGACTGATAGCGGGCGTACGCGGCATCGGCCTGTTCCTGCGACCAGGCGGCCCAGCCCGTCTTCGCGCCCGTGACCGGAATCATCGCGATGCAATCGACGGGGCAGGGGGCCACGCAGAGGTCGCAGCCGGTACACCAGTCGGGCAGCACGGTATGCATCTGCTTGGCCGCACCGACGATGGCGTCCACCGGACAGGCCTGGATGCACAGCGTGCAGCCGATACATAGCGATTCGTCGATACGGGCCACGGCACGGGCCTGTTCGACGCCGCGTTCGGGGTCCAGCGGCTGGGGCGCGACGCCCAGCACGGCCGACAGCCGCACGATGCCCTCGGCGCCGCCCGGCGGGCAGCGGTTGCTTGCCGCCTCGCCCGCGGCCATGGCTTCGGCATAGGGGCGGCAGCCGTCGAACCCGCATTTGGTGCATTGGGTTTGCGGCAGCAGGGCTTCAAGGCGGTCTGCCAGGCTGGCTTCGCCGGCTATGGACGAGGGGGAACGGATCACGACGGCAACACGGAATCAGGGGGACGACTGGCATCTTGCACGCCTCTGCGGACGTGTGTGCGGCAAGGATTATCCCCGATTTCGCCGCGGTGCAGAAAAGGCGATGATTCGCCGTCACCCGAACGGGAAGAGGAGCCCGGACGAGGTGGCGGGCTGTGCCATAATCCGCGCAACTGACAGATCAGATATTCATGTCGAACGAGCCAAAAACCAAGCGGGACCCAGAAGGCACGCGCCGACGCATCATGGCCGCCGCCACGGAGGAATTTGCCAAGGGCGGGCTGGCGGGTGCCCGTGTCGACCAGATCGCACGCCGCGCCGAGACCAACGAGCGGATGCTCTATTACTACTACGGCAGCAAGGAAGGCCTGTTCCTGGCCGTGCTCGAAAAACAGTACGCCGAGTTTCGCGCGGCCGAGGAGCAGCTGCATATCACCGACGAAGACCCCGTGGCGGGGGTGCGCACGCTGGCCCGCTTCGTCTGGGACTGGTACTACGCGCATCCGGAGTTCATCCGTCTCGTGAACAGCGAGAACCTGCATGAGGCCCGGCATCTGAAGAAGTCGGCCCAGCTCCATCAGCTGATCAATCCGGTGGTGGACGTGCTGGCCGACATCATCCGGCGCGGCCAGCAGCAGGGCGTGTTCCGCGACAACATCGACGTGCCGCAGTTCTACCTGACCATTTCGGCGCTGGGCTATTACGTGCTGTCGAACCGGTACACGATCAGTGCCGTCATCGGCCGCGACGTGGCCACCGAGGAAGAACACGCGCGCTTTGCCGACCTGCATACCGACATGCTGCTGTCGTACCTGACCAATCGCTGAGACATCGCTCAGCGGCATAGCCGATCGGCCAGAAACAAGAACGCCCGCGAGGATCTCGCGGGCGTTCTGCCATGCCGGCCCCGGGCGGGGCCGGGCTACGCTCAGTACTTGCGAATGAAGTCGCGCAGTTCCGGGTAGATATTCTCGCGCCAGCGGCGGCCCGAGAAGATCCCGTAGTGGCCGCACTTCGGCGCGGTGATGTGTTGCTTGCGCGTTTTCGGGATGCCTGCGCACAGGTCGTGCGCGGCGGCCGTCTGGCCCGCGCCCGAGATGTCGTCGAGCTCGCCTTCGATGGTCAGCAGCGCCGTGCCCTTGATGTCCTGCGGGCGCACCGGGTCGCCGTCGATTTCCCACGTGCCGTTGGCCAGGCGGAATTCCTGGAACACTTCGCGGATCGTGTCGAGGTAGTACTCGGCGGCCATGTCCAGCACCGCGTTGTATTCATCGTAGAAGCGCACGTGCGCTTCGGCGTCGTCGGCGTCGCCCTCGATCAGGCTCAGGTAATAGTCATAGTGCGACGACAGATGGCGGTCCGGATTCATCGCCACGAAGCCGGCGTGCTGCAGGAAGCCCGGATAGACCTTGCGGCCATGGCCCGGATAGTTCGCCGGCACCGTGTAGATGACGTTGTTCTCGAACCATTCGAACGACTTGTTGGTGGCCAGGGAGTTGACCGACGTCGGGCTCTTGCGCGCATCGATCGGGCCGCCCATCATCGTCATCGTGCGCGGCGTCTTTTCGCCGGCCGACGCCATCAGCGAGATCGCGGCCAGCACCGGGACGGTGGGCTGGCAGACCGAAATCACGTGCAGCTTGTCGGCGCCGATATGCCGGATGAATTCCTGGATGTAATAGATGTAGTCGGCCAGGTGGAACGCGCCTTCCTCGGCCGGCACCATGCGGGCATCGACCCAGTCGGTCACGTAGACCTTGTGGTCCTGCAGCAGCGTGCGCACGGTGTCGCGCAGCAGCGTGGCATGGTGGCCCGACAGCGGCGCGCAGACCAGCACCACCGGCTCGTCCTTGAGCAGCTTGATGGTCTCGGGGTCGTCGGCATACCGCTTGAACCGCACCAGCTTGCAGAACGGCTTTTCCAGCACGGTCTGTTCGACGATGGGGATCTCGCGGCCATTCGAGCGCACGCTCTTGATGCCGAACTCCGGCTTCTCGTATTCCTTGCCGAGCCGGTACAACAGCTCGTATCCCGCCGCCATCCGGGGCGCGCCCGGAATCAGCGAAAGGGGGCTGAGGGGATTCGTAAACGTCTTGGCGGTCGCCTGGGCCCACGCGGTCAGCGGGTTCAGCATCGAACGCTGGAATTCATGCAGTTGGTAAAGCATGCCGGTACCTGTCTAGCCTTTCTTGTCGCGAGTGCTTGTCGCGCAACGGATTATGCCCGCAATCGAACGATCGTGCTTTGCAGCATACGCTTCCAAGTTACGCCGGCAAGCGGGGAAGACAATAGGACATTGGCGCTAAATCTGGATGACACCGCCTGACAATGACAAAAAAGGCGACCCGAGTGGCCTCCAGGTCGCCTTTTGCCGTTGACGCAGGGTCAGGTGTTGCTTTTTAGTACACGGCGGCGATGGCGTTGACCACGGCGTCGATGTTGCGGCTGTTCAGCGCCGCCACGCAGATGCGGCCGGTGCCGACGGCGTAGATGCCGTGCTCGGTGCGCAGGCGGTCCACCTGCGCCGAGGTCAGGCCCGAGTACGAGAACATGCCGCGCTGGGCCTTCACGAACGAGAAGTCGCCCGGTACGCCCTTGGCCGCCAGCTTGTCCACCAGTGCGTTGCGCATCAGCTTGATGCGGTCGCGCATTTCGGCCAGTTCCTGCTCCCACATGGCGCGCAGTTCTGGGCTGTTCAGCACGGTAGCCACCACGGTGCCGCCGTGGGTCGGCGGGTTGGAGTAGTTCGTGCGGATCACGCGCTTGATCTGCGACAGCACGCGCTGGGCTTCTTCCTTGCCCGTGGTGACGATCGACAGCGCGCCCACGCGCTCGCCGTACAGCGAGAAGCTCTTCGAGAACGAACTCGACACGAAGAACGGCAGGCCCGATTCGGCAAACAGGCGCACGGCGGCGCCGTCCGGCTCGATGCCTTCGGCAAAGCCCTGGTAGGCCATGTCCAGGAACGGGATCAGGTTGCGTTCCTTGACCAGTTCCACCACCTGCTTCCACTGGGCGTCGTTCAGGTCCACGCCGGTCGGGTTGTGGCAGCACGCGTGCAGCACGACGATCGTGTTGGCCGGGTACGACTTCAGCGATTCCACCATGCCGGCGAAGTTCAGGCCGTGCGAGGGGGCATCGTAGTAGGCGTAGTTGACCACCGGGAAACCGGCGGATTCGAACAGCGCGCGGTGGTTTTCCCAACTCGGATCGCTGATGGCGACCGATGCGTCCGGGTACAGGCGCTTCAGGAAGTCGGCGCCGATCTTCAGGGCGCCCGTGCCGCCAAGTGCCTGAGCCGTCACGACGCGGCCTTCGGTAATGAGGGCCGAATCCTTGCCGAACAGCAGGGTCTGCACGGCCTGGTCGTAGGCGGCGATGCCTTCGATGGGCAGGTAGCCGCGCGGGGTGGCGCTGGTCAGGCGGGCCTTTTCGGCTTCCTGCACGGCGCGCAGCAGCGGAATTTTCCCTTCGTCGGTGAAGTACACGCCAACGCCCAGATTCACCTTGGTGGCGCGGGTATCGGCATTGAATGCTTCATTCAGGCCCAGGATCGGGTCGCGCGGGGCCATCTCGACGGCAGAAAACAAACTCATTTGGGATCTCGTGGTCAGCTGTGTAAGAAAACGGAGGGCGTAGAATGCTTCGAACTGCGCTGTGGCTGCGGCGGCACCGGCGACGGGCTCCTGACTGACTTCCTGTCACTACTGACAGAAGCTGACAGTATCCCTTCGGCAAACTATGGCCAACCGGGCTTGAACCGATCCGCGCAACCCCCAGATTCTAGCGTATCCCGCCAGTTTCCCTCAGGTTTTTCCCTACGTTTATGACGAATCTCGCTGAAGTCGCCCCGCCCCTGGACGAAGACAAATTCGTCACGTTTCCGGGCTCGCCGTTCCAGCTGTACCAGCCGTATCCGCCCGCCGGCGACCAGCCCGAGGCGATCCGGCAACTGGTGGAGGGCATCGAGGACGGCCTGTCGTTCCAGACGCTGCTGGGCGTGACCGGCTCGGGCAAGACTTTCACGATGGCCAATGTGATCGCCCGGATGGGCCGGCCGGCCATCGTATTTGCGCCAAACAAGACGCTGGCGGCGCAGTTGTATTCGGAATTCCGTGAATTTTTCCCGCGCAACGCGGTGGAATACTTCGTCAGCTACTACGACTACTACCAGCCTGAGGCCTATGTGCCGCAGCGCGACCTGTTCATCGAAAAGGACTCGTCGATCAACGAGCATATCGAGCAGATGCGGCTGTCGGCCACCAAGAGCCTGCTGGAGCGGCGCGACACGATCATCGTGGCGACGGTGTCGGCGATCTACGGTATCGGCAATCCGAGCGAATACCACCAGATGATCCTGACGCTGCGTACCGGCGACAAGCTGAGCCAGCGCGACGTGATCGCGCGGCTGATCGCCATGCAGTACACGCGCAACGAGACCGATTTCCAGCGCGGCACGTTCCGCGTGCGCGGCGACACGCTCGACATCTTCCCGGCCGAGCATGCCGAGATGGCCGTGCGTGTGGAGCTGTTCGACGACGAGGTGGATTCGCTGCAGTTCTTCGACCCGCTGACGGGCCGCGTCCGTCAGAAGATTCCGCGCTTCACCGTCTACCCGTCGAGCCACTACGTGACGCCGCGCGAGACCGTGCTGCGGGCGATCGAGGACATCAAGGTGGAGCTCCGCGAGCGGCTCGACTTCTTCTACAAGGAAAACCGCCTGGTCGAGGCGCAGCGGCTGGAGCAGCGCACGCGTTTCGACCTTGAAATGCTGTCGGAGCTGGGCTTCTGCAAGGGCATCGAGAACTACTCGCGCCACCTGTCGGGCGCCAAGCCGGGCGAGCCGCCGCCGACGCTGGTGGACTACCTGCCGCCCGACGCGCTGATGTTCCTGGATGAATCGCACGTGCTGATCGGCCAGTTGAACGGCATGTACAACGGCGACCGGGCGCGCAAGACCACGCTGGTGGAGTACGGCTTCCGGTTGCCGTCCGCGCTGGACAACCGGCCGCTCAAGTTCGAGGAATACGAGCGCAAGATGCGCCAGGCGGTCTTCGTGACCGCCACCCCCGCGAACTACGAGAAGGAGCACGCCGGGCAAGTGGTGGAGCAGGTGGTGCGGCCGACCGGCCTGGTCGACCCGATCATCCATGTGCGGCCCGCCACCACGCAGGTGGACGACCTGCTCAGCGAGATCCACCTGCGGCTGCAGGCCGGCGAGCGTGTGCTGGTGACCACGCTGACCAAGCGCATGGCCGAGCAGCTGACCGAGTTCCTGTCCGAAAACGGCATCAAGGTGCGCTACCTGCATTCGGACATCGATACGGTCGAGCGCGTGGAAATCATCCGCGACCTGCGCCTGGGCACGTTCGACGTCCTGGTCGGGATCAACCTGCTGCGCGAGGGCCTGGATATTCCGGAAGTGTCGCTGGTGGCCATCCTCGATGCCGACAAGGAAGGCTTCCTGCGTGCGGAGCGATCGCTGATCCAGACCATAGGGCGGGCCGCCCGTAACGTCAATGGCACCGCGATTCTCTACGGCGACCGCATGACCGATTCGATGCGGGTGGCGATCCAGGAAACCGAGCGCCGCCGCGCCAAGCAGATCGCGCACAACGATGCCCACGGCATTACGCCGCGCGGCGTGGTCAAGCGGATCAAGGACATCATCGATGGCGTGTACGACGCCGACGAGGTCAAGGCCGAGCTGACCGCCGCCGCGGAACGCGCGAAATACGAGGACATGAGCGAAAAGCAGGTGGCCAAGGAAATCAAGCGTCTGGAGAAGCAGATGCTCGACCACGCCAAGAACCTGGAGTTCGAAAAGGCGGCCCAGGTGCGCGACCAGCTGGCCAAGCTGCGTGCACAGGTGTTCGGGGCCGGTGCCGAAGGCGACCATCTGCTGCCGCCGTCAAGCTGAGGGAAGACCTGATCGGCCCTCGATGGGCATGGTGCGCCACGGCATCCTATAGTGATTAGGCAATCCGCCCAGCGCGGGACGCCCGATCACGAACCAGGGAGTGTGCCATGGTGACACAGTTCGAATATGGTGGTTATACGGTCGTTGCCCGTGCCGTTGCGCATGCGGGCGGCGGTTTCGCCGGGGTACTGACCATTTCCGATGCGTTCGGCGAACCCGGCGGGCCCACGTTTGAAACCGAGACCGGCTCGGCCGATACGCCAGAGGCAGCCCTTGCGCTGGCGGAAGCCGAAGCCATGCGGACAATAGATGCCGGCGAGGTGAGCTGAACCCCGAATCAGCCCCCAATCACGCCCGAAGAAGGCCGGCACGCCAGGAGACACTGATGTCCTATAGCAGTGAATGGAAAAAGAGGGTTTTCGAAACGCACGAGATCCAGGTGCTGGTGAAACCCCGGTCGCCCATCGAATGGGACTACACGGTTCGCGTGTGCCGCAAGGGCACGAACATTCGCGCGGCCGACACGCTGGTGGAAACCTCGCCGACGTCAGAGCACTACAAGTCGCCCACCGACGCCGAGGCAGCCGGATTCGCGCGCGGCAAGCTGCTGGCCGAGCGGCTGTAGCCGCTGGCGACGCTATCGCCTGGCGTGGGTTTTCGACGGTGTGCATGACGGTAAAATCGCATCGATGAAAAAATACGCCATCCTGATGTGCTGCATGGGCAACATCTGCTGCTCTCCAACGGCGGAGGGCGTGCTGCGCGCCAAGCTTCAGGCCGCCGGCCTGTCGGACCGGGTCGAACTGGACTCCGCCGGTACCCATGGCTACCACGTCGGCCGGGCGCCCGACGCCCGCAGTCAGCGCGCGGCGTTGCAGCGCGGCTATGACCTTTCGGCGCTGCGGGCCCGTCAGGTGGACGTGGCCGACTTCGATCGCTTCGATCTTGTGCTGGCCATGGACCTGGAGAACATGGCCGGGCTACGCCGGCTGCTTCCCGGGGTCGGCGCCGACAAGCTGCGCCTGCTGATGAGCTTTGCCACGCGTTATCGAGTCGAGGAAGTGCCGGATCCGTACTATGGCGAAGGTGACGGCTTCGAGCGCGTGCTGGACTACATCGAGGATGCCTGCGACGGCGTGATCGACATGTTGCGGCGCCAACTGGCGTGAGCAGGGCTACAGGAATTGCCCGATATGCCATGCGGGAAATCAACCCGGCTGGCTTTGCATGGCCGTTTTCCGAAGCTGCGCCAGCGCGATCGTTATGGGGCGTGGAATAGTGCGTTGCGGGATGGGGTACTTGACTGATTTAGTCGGGATATCTTAAACTCGAGCGAAATTCTCAAGTATTCCCTCTCCCCGAGCATCATGAGACTGACTACCAAAGGCCGCTTTGCGGTAACCGCCATGATCGACCTGGCCATGCGCCAGGATCAGGGTCCTGTCACGCTGGCAGGCATCAGTCAGCGCCAGAAGATCTCGCTGTCGTACCTGGAGCAGCTGTTTGGCAAGCTGCGCCGTCACGAGATCGTCGAGAGCGTACGCGGTCCGGGCGGTGGTTACAGCCTCGCGCGCAAGGCCGAGGACGTGACGGTGGCAGACATCATCATCGCCGTGGACGAGCCGCTCGATGCCACCCAGTGCGGTGGGAAGGGCAAGTGTAACGGAGATGACGGATCCGGGCGCTGCATGACCCATGAGCTGTGGGCCACGCTGAACCAGAAGATGGTCGAGTACCTGGACTCCGTATCGCTGAAGAATCTCGTTGACCAGCAACGTGCCCGGCAGCCTGCCGTGCTGCACGACATGCGCGAAGACGCCGCGCAGCAGCCCGTCACCGTGTCGCGCAGCAAGGCCGAGAAGCAGGAAAAGCCGGCGCGCGCCCGCGTGGTCAACTCGGTGTTCAGCCTCGCGCAGTCCTGAGCAAGGTTGCGGCACCTGCATTAAACTATCGGTAGGCAGTACGCGATTAGTGATCCCTATAAGGCAGTCATAAGATGAGCACCACCCCACATTTCCCGATCTACATGGATTACTCGGCCACCACGCCGGTGGACCCGCGCGTGGCGGACAAGATGATTCCCTATCTGCGCGAGCAGTTCGGCAATCCGGCGTCGCGCAGCCACGCGTACGGCTGGGATGCCGAGCGCGCGGTGGAAGAGGCGCGCGAGCAGGTGGCTGCGCTGGTGGGTGCCGATCCGCGCGAGATCGTGTGGACGTCGGGTGCGACCGAGTCGGATAACCTCGCCATCAAGGGCGCGGCCAATTTCTACTCGGGCAAGGGCCGCCACATCATCACCGTGAAGACCGAGCACAAGGCCGTGCTGGACACCACGCGCGAACTGGAGCGCCAGGGCTTCGAGGTGACGTACCTCGACGTCAAGGACGATGGCCTGATCGACATGGACGTGTTCAAGCAGGCGATCCGCCCGGACACGATCGTGGTGTCGGTGATGCTCGTGAACAACGAGATCGGCGTGATCCAGGACGTCGAGCAGATCGGCGAGATCTGCCGCGAGAAGGGCATCATTTTCCACTGCGATGCCGCGCAGGCCACCGGCAAGGTTGCGATCGACCTGTCCACGCTCAAGTGCGACCTGATGTCGTTCTCGGCCCACAAGACCTACGGCCCGAAGGGCATCGGCGCGCTGTACGTGCGCCGCAAGCCGCGCGTGCGCATCGAGGCGCAGATGCACGGTGGCGGCCATGAGCGCGGCATGCGTTCGGGCACGCTGGCCACGCACCAGATCGTCGGCATGGGCGAGGCGTTCCGCCTGGCCCGCGAGGAAATGGCCACCGAGAACGAGCGCATCCGCATGTTGCGTGACCGCCTGTGGAATGGCCTGTCGTCGATGGAAGAGGTGTACCTGAACGGTTCGATGGAACACCGGGTGCCGCACAACCTGAATGTCAGCTTCAACTTCGTCGAAGGCGAATCGCTGATCATGGCCATCAAGGACGTGGCCGTGTCGTCGGGTTCGGCCTGCACGTCGGCGTCGCTGGAGCCGTCGTACGTGCTGCGCGCCCTGGGCCGCAACGACGAGCTGGCGCATAGCTCGATCCGCTTCACGGTTGGCCGTTTTACGACCGAAGCCGAGATCGACTACACCGTCGAGCTGCTCAGGAACAAGATCGGCAAGCTGCGCGACCTGTCGCCGCTGTGGGAGATGTTCAAGGACGGCGTCGACCTGAATTCGATCCAGTGGGCTGCGCACTGATTGCGGTCCACGGCAACAACAAGAACCCCATAAAGATTCGTCAGAGGTAACCAAAATGTCTTACAGCAACCAGGTTCTCGACCACTATGAAAATCCGCGCAACGTCGGTTCGTTCGACAAGAACGACGACGCGGTGGGCACCGGCATGGTCGGCGCCCCGGCCTGCGGCGACGTGATGAAGCTGCAGATCAAGGTGAACGAGGCGGGCGTGATCGAAGACGCCAAGTTCAAGACCTACGGCTGCGGCTCGGCCATCGCGTCGTCGTCGCTGGTGACCGAATGGGTCAAGGGCAAGACCGTGGATCAGGCGCTGGAGATCAAGAACACCCAGATCGCCGAGGAACTGGCGCTGCCGCCGGTGAAGATCCACTGCTCGATCCTGGCCGAAGACGCCATCAAGGCGGCCGTCGAGGATTACAAGAAGAAGCACGGCGGCGCCGAGCAGAAGGCTGCCTGAGCGGCGCGGTCCGCTTCAGACGGGTTGGTATGGCCGCGTGCGGTGCGGTATCGCGCGCGGCGTTTCGACAGCAAGGCAAAGATGATCACGATGACCGAAAAGGCGGCGAAACACGTTTCCCGCTACCTGGAACGCCGCGGCAAGGGCTTGGGCCTGCGCGTGGGCGTGAAGACCACCGGCTGCTCGGGCCTGGCGTACAAGCTGGAGTACGTGGACGAACTGCAGCCGGAAGACCAGGTGTTCGAGACGCGCGGCATCAAGGTGATCGTCGATCCGAAGAGCCTGCCGTACATCGACGGTACCGAACTGGACTTCGCACGCGAGGGGTTGAACGAAGGCTTCAAGTTCAACAACCCGAACGTCAAGGACGAGTGCGGCTGCGGCGAGTCGTTCCGGGTCTGATCACCCGTGCCGCACCCGGATCGGCAACCGATGCGAGGGCGGCGACACGACAAGGGGCGGCATGACCGCTCCTTTTTGTTGTGAATGTTTTGGAAAGACGCGCTTTGAAAGACGATTTTTTCTCGCTGTTCGGGCTGCCTGCCCAATACGAAGTGGACGAAGCCGCGCTGGACGCGGCCTATCGCACCGTCCAGTCGCAGGCGCACCCTGACCGCTTTGCCAATGCCGGCGATGCCGAGCGGCGCGTGGCCATGCAGTGGGCTGCGCATGCCAACGAGGCATACCGCACGCTGCGCCAGCCGCTCAAGCGGGCCATCTACCTGCTGCATCTGCGCGGCGTGGACATCCAGGCCGAAAGCAATACGGCAATGGCGCCGGCATTCCTGATGCAGCAGATGGAATGGCGCGAGGCGCTGCAGGACGCGACGCAGGCGCGCGACGTGGACCAGCTCGACAGCCTGTTGCGCGACCTGCGCCAGGAAAAGCGCGAGCGCCACGCGGCACTCGGCGCGCTGCTCGATGCCGGTGACAACGAAGCCGCCGGCGCCGCCGCGCGCCAGCTGATGTTTATCGAGAAGATCGAACACGACGCCAGCGAGGCGATCGATCGGCTCGAAGATTAGAAGATTCTCATGGCACTGCTCCAGATTTCCGAACCCGGCATGTCGCCCGCGCCTCACCAGCGCCGGCTGGCCGTTGGCATCGACCTTGGCACCACCAATTCGCTGGTGGCCGCCGTGCGCAACAGCATTCCCGAAGTCCTGCCCGACGACGATGGCCGCTCGCTGCTGCCGTCGGTGGTGCGCTACCTGCCCAACGGCAACGCGCATATCGGCTTCAAGGCCCAGGACGAGGCCGTGCGCGACCCCAAGAACACGATCGTTTCCGTGAAGCGGTTCATGGGCCGTGGCCTGCGTGACGTGGCCAATATCGAGCACAGCCCGTACGACTTTGTCGATGCGCCGGGCATGGTGCAGCTGAAGACCGCGGCCGGCATCAAGAGCCCGGTGGAAGTGTCGGCCGAGATCCTGGCCACGCTGCGCCAGCGTGCCGAGGATTCGCTGGGCGACGAACTGGTGGGTGCCGTGATCACGGTGCCCGCATACTTTGACGACGCGCAACGCCAGGCCACCAAGGATGCCGCGCAACTGGCGGGCCTGGAGGTGATGCGCCTGCTCAACGAGCCGACCGCAGCCGCCATTGCCTACGGCCTGGACAATGCCGCCGAAGGCATCTACGCCGTGTACGACCTGGGCGGCGGCACGTTCGATATCTCGGTGCTCAAGCTGACCAAGGGTGTGTTCGAGGTGATGTCCACCGGCGGCGATTCGGCGCTGGGCGGCGACGACTTCGACCAGCGCCTGCTGTGCTGGGTGGTCGAGCAGGCCGGCCTGCAGCCGCTGTCGGCCGAGGACACGCGCCTGCTGATGATGCGCGCCCGTGCCGCCAAGGAAGCCCTGTCCGCCAGCGACAGCACCGTGATCGACGCCGTGCTGACCACCGGCGAGATCGTGCATCTGCCGCTGGACGCGCAAACGTTCATCGCCATCACCGCCAACCTGGTGCAGAAGACGCTGGCCCCGGTGCGCAAGGCGCTGCGCGATGCCGGCGTGACGCCCGAAGATGTCAAGGGTGTAGTGCTGGTGGGCGGTGCCACACGCATGCCGGCCATCCGCAAGGCCGTGGGCGATTATTTTGGCCAGCAGCCGCTGACCAACCTGGACCCGGACAAGGTGGTGGCGCTGGGCGCCGCCATGCAGGCCAACCTGCTGGCCGGCAACCATGCGCCGGGCGAGGACTGGCTGCTGCTCGACGTGATCCCGCTGTCGCTGGGCGTGGAGACGATGGGCGGCCTGGTCGAGAAGATCATCCCGCGCAACAGCACGATTCCGGTCGCGCGTGCGCAGGAATTCACCACCTTCAAGGATGGCCAGACCGCCATGGCCATTCACGTGCTGCAGGGCGAGCGCGAGCTGGCCAGCGACTGCCGGTCGCTGGCGCGTTTCGAGCTGCGCGGCATTCCGCCGATGGTGGCGGGCGCGGCGCGCATCCGCGTGACCTATCAGGTCGATGCGGACGGGCTGCTGTCGGTGTCGGCACGCGAGACCAATTCGGGCGTGGAAGCGTCGGTATCGGTCAAGCCGTCGTACGGGCTGGCCGACGACGATATCGCGCGCATGCTGCAGGAGAGCTTCCGCGAGGCCGAGCACGACATGAAGAGCCGCGCGCTGGCCGAGGAACGCGTCGAGGCCGCGAGGCTGGTGGAGGCCACCGCGCGTGCGCTGGAAGTCGATGGCGACCTGCTGTCGGCCGACGAACGCGCGGCCGTGGATGCGCTGATGGCCCGTGTGACCGATATCGCGCGCGGTGACAACCACCACGCGATCAAGGCGGCCGTCGAGCAGCTGTCGCACGGCACCGACGAATTTGCCGCCCGCCGCATGGACCGCTCGATCAAGAGCGCGCTGGCCGGAAAGAAGGTGCAGGAGCTCGGCTGAGTCACACGCCGCTCACCTGCCTAGAGAGAGAAAACAGGAATCACATGCCACAGATCATCGTTTTGCCCCACGTCGAATTGTGTCCCGAGGGCGCCGTCTTCGAGGCCGGCACCGGCACCAGCATCTGCGACGCGCTGCTGAACAACGGTATCAACATCGAGCACGCCTGCGAGAAGTCGTGCGCCTGCACCACGTGCCACGTGGTGGTGCGCGAAGGTTTCAACTCGCTGGAAGATGCCGAGGAAAAAGAGGAAGACCTGCTGGACAAGGCGTGGGGCCTGGAGCCCAATTCGCGCCTGTCGTGCCAGGCCATCGTCGCGGACACGGATCTGACCGTCGAAATCCCGAAGTACACGATCAATCACGCCAAGGAAGGCCACTAAGGCCCGCGCGAGGAGTTTTCCCATGAAATGGACAGATACCTACGATATCGCCGCCGCGCTGTACGACAAGTTTCCTGACGTCGACCCGGTAACGGTGCGCTTTACCCAATTGCGCCAGTGGGTGCTGGAACTGGACGGTTTCAGCGATCTGCCGGAACGCTCGGGCGAGAAGATCCTGGAGGCCATCCAGCAAGCGTGGATCGAGGAAGCGGAATAAGTCCGGTTGATCCAAGGCAAATGAAGCAAAAAAGCACGGCTGTCACGCCGTGCTTTTTTGTTTGTGTCGGGATCGGGCTCGCCTGGGCGGCACCGAATCCGACGGGCGTCAGCCAGTCACAAGCACGCCGCGCTCCAGATGCACGCGCTGGCCCACTTCGACTCCCGGAGGATTCTGGTACGTGAACGTACGGCGCGAGCCGTCGTCCATCTTCACGCTGACGCGGTACGACTTGTTGGTGTTCAGCTTCTTCTCGGCGTAGTTACCGCCGAAGCCGCCCGCAGCCGCGCCGGCCACGGTGCCAAGGATCCGGCCATTGCCCGAGCCGATCTGGTTACCGAGCAGGCCGCCCACGACGGCACCGCCAACGGCGCCCAGGCCGCTGGTCGGCTTTTCGGCTTCCACGACCTGCACGCCTGTCACATGACCGGCCGTATGGCTGGGCCGGGCGGCCGGCTTTTCTTCAGCCTGGGCCTGCTGCATCGGCTGGGCCGGCGGCGGCGCCATGTTGTTCTGAGCCTGGCGAGCGTCATAGGCGGGTGGCCGCGTCGTCGATCCCGGTGCCGGCTGGCTCGTGAGCGGCGGCGGCTCGTTCATGACGGGCTGGGTGCCGGTTTGATTGCCGCTGTACGAGCCCCCGGATGCGCTGCTGTACGAACTGTACGAAGCCTCGGCCGGCGCCTGTGTGGCCTTGGTAATCGGCAGCACGCCCGTTACGGCTGCGACCACCGTGAGGCTGGCCACCACAAGTGCGACGGCGGCCGCGCCCACGAGCGGGTTCAGGCGGCGTTGCGACGGCAGGGCGGGGAGGGTTTCCCGACCAGACATTTCTTGTTCTCCAAGTCACCCTGAAGGGGTGGATACCTAAAGTCTGGCCGAATTACGATTCTGTTTCCGTTTGATTTTGTAAGGATCTGTAGCCACAAATCTGCCGGAAAATCAAAAGGTTACGGCGAGGGTAGGGGGAAGGTGCGCGGGCGTCTGTAACAGCCGGCAAGTCGGGAGGTGTTGGGAGCGCCCCACGCCCAGGCAGGCGTGGGGAACCAGACATGGCGCAGGCTGGCTGCGCCTGCCGATCAGTCTTCGCGCCGCAGGTGCGGGAACAGGATCACGTCGCGGATGTTCGGGCTGTCGGTCAGCAGCATGACCAGGCGGTCGATGCCAATGCCGCAGCCGCCGGTCGGGGGCATGCCGTATTCGAGCGCGCGGATGTAGTCGGCGTCGAAGTACATGGCTTCCTCGTCGCCGGCGTCCTTCTGTTCGACCTGCTTGCGGAAGCGGTCGGCCTGGTCTTCCGGATCGTTCAGTTCCGAGAAGCCGTTGGCGATCTCGCGCCCCGTGATGAACAGCTCGAACCGCTCGGTGATGCCCGGCTGCGTGTCCGAGGCGCGCGCCAGCGGCGACACTTCCACCGGGTAGTCGACGATGTAGGTCGGCTCCCACAGCTGCGACTCCGCCGTTTCCTCGAACAGCACCAGTTGCAGCGTGCCCACGCCGGCGTTCAGGAACTGCGGCGCGCTGGTGTTGATCTTGAATTTGCCCTTCAGCTCGGCACGCAGGAAGTCGGCGTCGGCCAGTTGGGCATCGGTATATTCCGGGGCGTATTTCTGGATCGCCTGGCAGATCGTCAGGCGATGGAACGGCTTGGACAGGTCCAGCTCGCGGCCCTGGTAGTTCAGCACGGCGCTGCCGCTGGCGTCGATGGCGGCCTGGCGGATCAGGTTCTCGGTGAAGTCCATCAGCCAGCGGTAGTCCGTGTAGGCCGCGTAGAACTCCATCATCGTGAACTCGGGGTTGTGGCGCGGGCTCACCCCTTCGTTACGGAAGTTGCGGTTGATCTCGAACACGCGCTCGAAGCCGCCCACGATCAGGCGCTTCAGGTACAGCTCGGGTGCGATGCGCATGAACATCTGCATGTCCAGCGCGTTGTGGTGCGTGATGAACGGCTTGGCTGCCGCGCCGCCCGGAATCGGGTGCAGCATCGGCGTTTCGACTTCCATGAAGCCGGCATCGGACATATGGCGACGCAGCGACGACATCGCCTTGGTGCGGGCGCGGAACGTGTCGCGCGTTTCCGGCGAGACGATCAGGTCCACATATCGCTGGCGGTACTTCATTTCCTGGTCGGCCAGGCCGTGGAACTTGTCCGGCAGCGGGCGCAGGCTCTTTGACAGCAGGCGCAGTTCGCGCACCTGCACCGACAGCTCGCCCTTGTTGGTGCGGAACAGCTCGCCGCGCGCGCTGATGATGTCGCCCAGGTCCCAGTGCTTGAACGCCGCGTAGACGTCCTCGCCCACCTTGTCGCGCGTGATGTAGAACTGGATCTGGCCGCTGCCGTCCTGCACGGTGGCAAAGCTGGCCTTGCCCATCACGCGCTTGAGCATCATGCGACCGGCGATCGACACTTCCACGGGGCTGGCTTCCAGCGCGGCCTGGTCGGTCTCGCCATACTGCGCGTGCAGCGCGCCGGCCTGGTGCGTCGGGCGGAAATCGTTCGGGAAGGCCACGCCTTGCTCGCGCAGGGCCTGCAGCTTCTCGCGCCGTTCGGCAATGATCTTGTTCTCGTCTACGGCAGGCGCGTCGGCGGGTGCGGCGGCAGGCGTGCGGGTCGGTTCGGTCATGGTGTCAGCTTCGGTCGTGCAGGCCACGGGGCCTTGCGCGATGGTTCAGTTCAATAGTTGCGGATGTCGTCGAGTTCGGTCTTGCCGAAGTCGGCGCGTTCCAGATAGGCGGCGATGCGTTGCGCGACATCGTCGGGCGACGCCAGCTGGTCATTCGCCTTCAGGTCGCGGAAACGCTGCACCTGGGCAAAATCGGCGCCGCGGATGGTTTCCTGCATGCCCGTGTCCACCACGCCCGGCGCCAGCGCCACGGCGCGTACCGCGCGATCGTCGGCCAGGCCCGCGTACTCGGCATTGACCGAGCGGATGAACATGTCCAGGCCCGCCTTGCCGGCGCAGTAGGCGCTCCAGCCCGGCACCGGGTTGCGCGCGGCGCCCGACGAGATGGCCAGCACCTTGCGCGGGCAGTCGAAGCGCGCGGTGGCGTCGATGAACGCGCCGGTCATCGTCATCGGCGTGACCAGGTTGGTCTGCAGATGCGGCACCAGCGAGTTTTCGTGCAGTTCGGTGATCGGGCCGATGGGCGCCACCACCCCCGCGTTCAGGATCAGCGTCACGCTGGCCGGCGCATCGTCGACCGCTTCCAGCACGCTGGACAGCCAGCCGGCCGACGGGCCGGGCTGCGACAGGTCCTGCAGGTGCCACGCCACCGGCACGCCGCTGGCCGAGGCTTCGCGTTCGAGGTCGGTGTTGCGGCTGCGCGCCACGCCGATGATGCGGTTGCCCGGCTTGAGCAGCGCACGCACGAGCGATGCGCCCAGGCCGCGCGAGGCGCCGGTGACGATGTAGAGATGGGTGGAGCGGGGCGTTCCGGTGGTCATGACGTGGACCTTGTTCGATGAAACGGCGACTTCGGGATGGAGACTCTTGGTATTTGCCGTGCCGCCATGCCGGCACGGGGCGGGCATGGCGGCACGGCTGCGGTGGCAGTCTTGCCGGTGTTACAGGCCCTGTTTCAGGCTGGCCTCGATGAACGGGTCGAGGTCGCCGTCGAGCACCTTCTGCGTGTTGGACATTTCAACGTTGGTGCGCAGGTCCTTGATGCGGCTCTGGTCCAGCACGTACGAGCGGATCTGGTGGCCCCAGCCCACATCGGTCTTGCCGGCTTCGAGCTTGTCGGCCTCGGCCTGGCGCTTGCGCATTTCATGCTCGTACAGGCGCGACTTGAGCATCGACATGGCTTCGGCGCGGTTGCGGTGCTGCGAACGGTCGTTCTGGCACTGCACGACGATGCCGGTCGGGATGTGCGTGATCCGCACGGCCGAATCGGTCTTGTTGATGTGCTGGCCGCCGGCGCCCGATGCGCGATAGGTATCCACGCGCAGGTCGGCCGGGTTGACTTCCACCTCGAACGAATCGTCCACCTCGGGGTAGACGAACACCGACGAGAACGACGTGTGGCGGCCGCCCGACGAATCGAACGGCGACTTGCGCACCAGGCGGTGCACGCCGGTCTCGGTGCGCAGGTAGCCGAACGCGTATTCGCCCTCGATCTTGATCGTGGCGCTCTTGATGCCGGCCACGTCGCCCTCGGACTCTTCCAGCACCTCGGCCTTGAAACCCTTGCGCTCGCAGTACTTCAGGTACTGGCGCAGCAGCATCGATGCCCAGTCGCACGCCTCGGTACCGCCGGCGCCGGCCTGGATGTCGATAAAGGCGTTGGCCTGGTCCATCTCGCCTGAGAACATGCGGCGGAATTCCATGTCGGCGACGATCGCCTCGAATCCCTGCACGTCGGCGTCGATCGATTCCAGCGTCTCGTCGTCACCTTCCTCGCGCGCGAGCTCGAACAGCTCCTCCGCGCCGGTAAGGTCGGCGGTGAGCTTGCCCAGCGTCTGCACGACGGCTTCGAGCGCCTTCTTTTCCTTGCCCAGGTCCTGGGCACGCTTGGGGTTGTTCCAGACGTCCGGGTCTTCCAGAAGTCCGTTGACTTCGTCTAGGCGGTTTTCCTTGACATCGTAGTCAAAGATACCCCCGTAGATCTTCCGTTCGCGAACGGAGATCGGAGATGGCACCGGAGATGGCGTTGAGGCGTTCTGCTTCCATTGATATTCCTGGTAATTCTGCGCGTGCAAAACGTGGAATTATAGCGGATCGGCGCCGCGAAACCGGCCGGCGTGCGAGCCGGATTTGCAGCCGGGACTGGGTGCCTGCCCTACGCCCGGCTGAACCGTTCGCATGGCGAACGGTCTATTGCGTGACTTTCCCCGCTTATCGCCGCAAGGTTCCGTTCCAACTTCGGCGACAATAGCGGCCACGATCAGGAGTTTCCCCGTACGCATGACAGGAATCCACGCAGTCCATCACGACGTGCCGCGCCCGCAAGGTGCGCGCCGGCGCACACTTGGGCGCCTGGCCGCGATCTCGCTGGCCGCCATGCTTGCCGCCTGCGGCACCACGCCCAGCGAGCCGGCGCCCGAGGGCTATTACCGCGTCGAGCGCGGCGACACGCTGTATTCGATCGCCCGGCGCCACAACCGCTCGGTGGCCGATCTGGCGCGCTGGAGCAACATTTCGGACTCTAGCCAGATCGAAGTGGGCCAGCTGATTCGCGTCAAGCCGCCGGCCGGTGCCGGGATCTCGGCCGCCAAGGCCACCGACAAGCCCGCCGCCACTTCCGGCCAGCGCGCCGCCGCCCCCGACACCACGCCGTCGAAGCCGCCCGCCAGCACCATCCGTCTGCAATGGCCTGCCGATGGGCGCGTGGCCGGCAGCTTCGCGCCGCCGGCGGAAAAAGGCTTGCGTATCGAAGTGCCCGCTGGCGGCAAGGTGCGCGCCGCGGCGCCGGGCTGGGCGATCCATGTGGGTACGCTGCGCGGTTATGGCCAGCTGGTCATCATCAAGCACAACGACGACTGGCTGACCGTGTACGGCAATCTCGACCGCCCCCTGGTCAAGGAAAACGACCGGATTTCGGCCGGGCAGGAAATCGGCACCATGAGCCGCGACAACGAACTGCATTTCGAGGTGCGCGGCAACGGCAAGCCGGTGAATCCGGCCCTCTACCTGCCGCCGCGCGGATAACGGCCGGGGCCCGCCGCCTTCGGACGGGCCGGATGACTGTCGCCCCGGCCTACTGGGCGTGCTCCACCACCAGCTGCACGCGTGTCACGCCATTGAAGGTGTTGTTGTCGAGCCGGTAGGCCACCAGTGCGCTGGCGCCGTCCAGCGCGTCGGCGTGGTTGAACCAGATCGCGTCGAAACGCTGGCTGCCGCGCCCCAGTTGCAGCTTGAGGTGCTTGCCCTTCAGCACGGTCTGGCGCAGTACCTCGAATTCGCCCGAGAACGTGGGCGGCGGAAACCCCTGGCCCCACACTTGGCCTTCGAGCAGGGTCACGAATTCGGGGCTGAAGCAGCCGTCGTCGATATCGCCGTCGGTCTCGATCACCCGGGCCAGCTGCTCTTCGTTGAGCCATTCGCGGCCGACGTCCTCGAAGGCCGCCACGAAGGTGTCGAAATCCTTCGCGCGCACGGTCAGGCCGGCCGCCATGGCGTGGCCGCCGAACTTCACCAGCAGGCCGGGATGGCGCTTGGACACCAGATCCAGCGCATCGCGCAGGTGAAAGCCAGGGATCGACCGGCCAGAACCCTTGATGTGCTCCTCGTCGCCCGGCGCGAAGGTGATGGTCGGGCGGTGGAATTTTTCCTTGAGCCGCGACGCGACAATGCCGATCACGCCCTGGTGCCAGGTCTCGTGGAACACGCTCACCGTGTAGCGTGACGCCGGATCGAGCCCGGCCAGCGGCTGCTCCAGGATCTGCAGCGCCTCCTGCTGCATGCCGGCCTCGATATCGCGGCGCTCGCGGTTCATGCCGTCCAGTTCCTGGGCGATTTCCCAGGCGCGGTTGGCGTCGTCGGTCAGCAGGCACTCGATGCCCAGCGACATGTCGGCCAGGCGGCCCGCCGCATTCAGGCGCGGCCCCAGCCCGAAGCCCAGGTCGAACGTATTGGCGCGCTGGGCTTCGCGGCCGGCGGCGCGGAACAGGGCAGCCACGCCGGCATGCATCCGGCCCATGCGCATGCGCTTCAGGCCTTGCGCCACCAGGATGCGGTTGTTGGCGTCGAGCTTCACCACGTCGGCCACGGTGCCCAGCGCCACGAGGTCCAGCAGCGTCTGCAGCGGCGGCTGGGTGTCCTTGGTATAGACCCCGCGCTGGCGCAGTTCGGCGCGCAGCGCCAGCAGCACGTAGAACATCACGCCCACGCCTGCCAGGTTCTTGCTCGGGAATTCGCAGCCGGGCTGGTTCGGATTCACGATCACGGCAGCGTCGGGCAGCACGGCGCCGGGCAGGTGGTGATCGGTCACCACCACGTCGATGCCGCGCGCGTTGGCGGCCGCCACGCCATCGACGCTGGCGATGCCGTTGTCGACCGTCACGATCACGTCTGGCCGCTGCTGCGCGGCCAGTTCGACGATCTCGGGCGTCAGGCCATAGCCGTACTCGAAACGGTTCGGCACGATGTAGTCCACGCGCGCGCCCAGCATGCGCAGCCCGCGCACGCCCACCGCGCAGGCCGTCGCGCCGTCGCAGTCGTAGTCGGCCACGATCAGCAGCTTGCGCTGGGCGGCGATGGCGTCGGCCAGGTAAGCGGCGGCGTGGTCGATGCCCTTCATGGCGGAAGGGGGCACGAGTCCGGGCAGTTCGGTGGCCAGTTCGGCCGGGTCCAGCACGCCGCGCGCGGACAGGATGCGCGCCAGCGTGGGGTGCAGGCCGGCGGCGGCCAGGACGCTGGCGTGGTCGTCGGAATAGGAGCGGATGGCAATCCGGGTCATGATCTTCGTTCCGGTGGCGTTCGGGCGGCCAGGCGGCTAGGCGGCCATGGCCAGGTTCGACAGCAGTGCGCGCCAGTCGCCGCGCGCGCCCAGGCCGCGCCAGAACTTGCGCAGGTCGGCCCGCGTGACCGTGAATTCGGCAAAGTGGTTCTCGCCGCCCAGCACCATCGTGACGGCCTGGATCTGACCGGCGGTCAGCGCATCGAGCACGGGCTGGAACCACTCGGCGTCCAGCGCATGCATCCGTTCGAGCCACAGGCCCCAGTCGGATGCAATATGGGCTTCGGTGGCGCTGTCCAGCAGGCACATGACGCTGCCTTCCGCGTTCGCCACCTCGGCAAAACGGGCCGGCGGCGGGCCAACCCGGCTGCCGGCGGCCAGCGCCAGGCCGGCCATGAACGGGTCGCCGGTCAGTACCGTGTCGGCCAGCTTGCGGGCGGTGCCCGCCTTGCCGCCGCCATGCAGCCAGACCGAATTGACCGGCAGGCGGCCCGTGGTCTCGCGGGCATCGTTGACCGGATGGCCGTGCCACGTCATCTGGATCTCGTTCTGCAGCCGGCGCCATTCGCGCGCGCGCGGGCCGGCCTGCATCCAGATATCGATATTGCGGCCGGTGGCGCGCACCGGCGTGGTCGCCGTCAGTTCGCCGAAGATGCCGTCCGGCACGTACCAGCGGGCGGGCTGCGGCGCCTCCAGCCGGATGCCGGTTTCATCGAGCAGTTCGGCGATGGCCGCGCGCAGCGCGTCGGCCTCGTCGGCGCGGATGTCGAGCTGGTCAGGGTGCATCAGCACCAGATGATCGCGAGCGGCATGGATATGCACCGGCTGCAGGCAGGCCCAGCCCGTGTCGGCGTCAGGGCTGGCATCGGCGGGCAGGCCGGCGGCGGCGCGGTCGGCCAGGCGCATAAAGGGCGCAGTCGGCACCTGGACGGTATCCAGGCCGGCGCGGCCGGCTAGCCAGCGTTCCTGGGGCAGGGTGCGCAGGTAGGGGTCGTCGTGTGTTTCCCGGGGTCCCGGGGTGGCGCGCGTCAGCAACTTTCCGAGCGCGGGCAACTCCAACTGGCGCAGCAGCGCGCCGGGGACGACATCGTCCGTGGCGTCGTCGCCGGCGCCAGGCGGGACGGAAAAAGGCACAATCAGGGTCAGGTGCGTCATCATGGTTGCCGAGATTGTAAACTTCCGGCTGGCCGGCGCCAGTCTTCCGTCACCCCGGGGTGGCAAAATTGGCGCCGACGCGTTCCAGAACAACAGGATTCCTCTTGAACTTTCCTTACGAGTGGCAGATCGGCTGGCGGTACACCCGCGCAAGCAAGCGCGCCAGCCGCAACACGTTCATTTCGTTCATCTCGATGATCTCGATGCTGGGCATCGCGCTGGGCGTGGCCGCCCTGATCGTCGTGCTGTCGGTCATGAACGGTTTCCAGAAGGAGGTGCGCGACCGCATGCTGTCGGTGCTGTCGCACATCGAGGTGATCGGGGCGGGGCCGCTGCAGGACTGGCAGAAGACCGCCGCCGAGGCCGAGCGCAACCAGGAAGTGATCGGCGCCGCGCCCTATGTGGCGGCGCAGGCCATGCTCACGCGCGACGACGCCGTGCGCGGCGTGCTGCTGCGCGGCGTGGACCCGAGCCAGGAACCGAAGGTATCCGACATCGGCAGCCAGTTCCGGGCCGGCAGCATGAACGCGCTGGTGCCGGGCGGCTTCGATATCGCGCTGGGCAGCGAACTGGCCAACGCCCTGGGCGTGCGCGTGGGCGACAAGGTCACGCTGGTGGCGCCGCAGGGCACCATCACGCCGGCGGGCATCCTGCCACGCCTGAAGCAGTTCACCGTGGTGGGCGTGTTCTCGTCGGGTCACTATGAATTCGACAGCGCGCTGGCGCTGGTCAACATGGAAGACGCCGAACTGCTGTTCCGCCAGAACGGGCCGACCGGCGTGCGGCTCAAGCTGCAGGACATGCAGCGCGCCCCGCAGGTGGCGCAGGCGTTGTCCACCACCATGTCCGGCGATCTGTATCTGCGGGACTGGTCGCGCCAGAACCGCAACTGGTTTGCCGCCGTGCAGACCGAAAAGCGCATGATGTTCATCATCCTGACGCTGATCATCGCCGTGGCGGCCTTCAACCTGGTGTCCACGCTGGTCATGACCGTGACCGACAAGCAGGCCGACATCGCCATCCTGCGCACGATGGGGGCCCAGCCGCGTTCGATCATGAAGATCTTCATCGTGCAGGGCGTGGCCATCGGCTTCATCGGCACGGTGCTCGGCGTGCTGGGCGGCACGCTGATCGCAACCAATATCGACGTGATCGTGCCGTTCATCGAACGCGTGCTGCACGTGCAGTTCCTGCCCAAGGACATCTATTTCATCAGCGAATTGCCTTCGGACCCCCGCGTGAACGACATCGCCACCATCGGCATCATTTCCTTCGTGCTGGCCACGCTGGCCACGCTCTACCCCAGCTGGCGCGCTGCCCGCGTGAATCCCGCGGAGGCACTGCGCTATGAGTGACACGACGCTGATTCCGGACGTGGCGGCCGTGCCTGCCGCGTCGATCCAGACCGGCGGCTCGCCGGTGCTGGTGGCCGAGGGGCTGACGAAGCGGTTCCAGCAGGGCGGGCTCGATGTGGAGGTGCTGCGCGGCGTGGACGTGCGCGTCAATGCCGGCGAGAAGGTGGCCATCGTGGGGGCATCGGGGTCGGGCAAGTCGACGCTGCTGCATGTGCTGGGCGGGCTCGACAACCCCGACGCCGGCCGCGTGGCGCTTCTGGGCAAGCCGTTCACGTCGCTGCGCGAGAAGGAACGCAACATCGTGCGCAACCGCTCGCTGGGCTTTGTCTACCAGTTCCACCACCTGCTGCCCGAGTTCACGGCACTGGATAACGTGGCGATGCCGATGCGCATCCGCGGCCAGACCGAGCGCCAGGCGCGCGAGGCGGCCCAGGCCGTGCTGGAGCGCGTGGGCCTGGGCGGCCGCTCGAAACACCGTCCCGGCGAGCTGTCGGGAGGCGAGCGCCAGCGCGTGGCCATTGCGCGGGCGCTGGTGGGGCAGCCGGCCTGCGTGCTGGCCGACGAGCCCACCGGCAACCTGGACGATCACACCGCCGGGGGCGTCTATGACCTGATGCTCGACCTGTCGCGCACGCTGGGCACGAGCTTCGTGATCGTGACGCACGACATGGACCTGGCCGGCCGTTGCGACCGCGTGTTCAGGCTGCGCGACGGGCACCTGCACCAGGAACGCTGACCCGCGCCGCCTTATGTGGATCGACACCCATTGTCATCTGGACGCCCGCGAGTTCGACGCCGACCGCGAGCACGTGATCGAAGCGGCGCTGGCGGCCGGCATCTCGGGCATCGTGCTGCCGGCCGTGTCGGTGTCGAACTTCGACGCCGTGCGTGCGCTGGCCGGCGAGGGATCGCGCTGCGTCTACGCGCTGGGCATCCATCCGCTGTGCACGCCGGGCGCCGGGCAGGCCGACCTCGACGCGCTGCGCCAACAGGTGGCGGCATCGATCGATGATCCACGCCTGGTCGCCATCGGCGAGATCGGGCTCGATTTCTTCGTGCCGGGTCTGGACGCCCAGCACCAGACCTGGCTTTACACCGAACAGCTGAAGATCGCCCGCGAATTCGACCTGCCGGTGCTGCTGCACGTGCGCAAGTCGCAGGATCAGGTCTATGCCGGCCTGCGCCGCGCGGGCGTGCGGCAGGGCATCGCGCATGCCTTCAACGGCAGCCACGAGCAGGCGCGCCGCTATGTCGAGCACGGCATGAAACTTGGATTCGGCGGCAACGTGACGTTCTCGCGCGCCAGGCAGATCCGGCGC
The DNA here is from genome assembly GCF_057815095.1 of Cupriavidus sp. 86D6. Lineage (NCBI taxonomy): Bacteria > Pseudomonadati > Pseudomonadota > Betaproteobacteria > Burkholderiales > Burkholderiaceae > Cupriavidus > Cupriavidus sp. 86D6. Next base: position 732,944 of record NZ_JBYPSB010000002.1, read on the forward strand.
CTGGCCACGGAGCTGCCCATCGAGGCCATCGTGCTGGAAACCGATGCGCCCGATATCGCCCCGGCATGGCTGTCCGACGACCAGTTCGGCGAACAGCACAAGGCACGCAACACGCCCGGCGAGGTGGCCGGCGTGGCACGCGTCATGGCCGAATTACGCGGCATGCCGGAGCGCGAGCTGGCGCACATCATGTGGCGCAATGCGGTCGCCGCATTGCCCCGCCTGGGCGCGTTCGCGGACCTCATGGCGCCGCGATAGTCATCGCTGTTTCGCCATTTCTGGCGCCACACCGCCCGGTGCGATGCAGATTTAACGTTTTGACACACCGGCGCATCATTCGGACACGTTTTCCCCTGCCTTTGCACGGTACAAAGCCCCCTTCGTGACATCGATCCGGGGGCTTCATGCGCTTGCTGTTGCTGGCGTTTGTGTTGGGGGGCTGGCTGCTGCAACAGCAGGGCATGCTGCCGGGCCGCGCCGAATGGCTGGCCGGTGGTGGGGTTGCCATGGGACTGGCCGGTGCGGCATGGGCCTTGGCACGCTGGCGTGGCCGATGGGCGCCGCAGGGGCGTCTGGCACTGGGCGCCGCGCTGGCGCTGCTGATCGGCGTGGGCTGGTCCGCATGGCGCGCGGACGTGCGCATCGCACGCTGGCTGCCATCGGAGATGGCGGGCAAGGACCTGGTGGTGGAAGGCATCGTTGCGGGGCTGCCCGATGCCGTACCGCATGGCACACGTTTCCTGTTCCGCGTCGAGCACTGGCCGGACGGCCCGGCGCGGCAGTCGCTGCCGGCGCGGCTGCTGCTGACGTGGCGCGACGAGGCGTCCGGCGACGCCGCTGCGCGCGACGCATCGCCGCCGATCGATGCGCTACGGCCGGGCCGACGGTACCGCCTGACCGTACGCCTGCGCCGTCCGCGCGGGCTGGCGAATCCGCACGGCTTCGATTATGCGTACTGGTTGCTGGGGGAAGGCGTGCATGCCACGGGCTACGTGCGCGGCGCCGCCGCGCTGGGCGCTGATGGGCCGGTGCCGTGGCCCGTGCGCGTCGCGATGTGGCGCGCCGGCCTGCGCGATCGCCTGCGTGCCGCCTTGCCGCCCGACGCCCGCTACGGTGCCGTGCTGATCGCGCTGGTGATTGGCGACCAGCGCGGCATTGCGCAGGCGGACTGGGACATCTTCCGGCGCACCGGCATTTCGCATCTGGTCAGTATCTCGGGCCTGCATATCACCATGATTGCTGGCGCGGCGGGCGCCCTGGCGCGCATGCTGTGGCGGCATTCGTTCGGGCTGGGGCGGCGGCTGCGCCGTCCGTTGCCGCTGGTGTGGCCGGCGCAGCAGGCGGCGCTGGCCGTGACCGTGCTGGCCGCGCTCGGCTACGGCCTGATTGCCGGCATGCAGATTCCGGCGTTGCGCACCGTGGCGATGCTCGTCGTGGCTGCCCTGGCGTTGTGGAGCGGCCGGGCGACGCCACTGTCGGTGGTGCTGGCATGGGCCGCCGGCATGGCGGTGGCGATTGACCCCTGGGCGGTCATGTCACCGGGATTCTGGCTGTCCTTCGGTGCGGTGGCGGTGATTTTTCTCCATGCGCGCGACGGTCCGGAAGACAGCCGGCCCACGCCGGCGGAGAAGGGCGCCGGCGGACGCATGGCCCGGCTGCGGGCCGGCATCGTCAATGCCGCGCGTACGCAGTGGGCCGTGACCATCGGGCTCGTGCCGCTGACGCTGTTGCTGTTTGGTCAGGTGTCTCTGGTGTCCTGTGTGGCCAATGCGGTGGCGATTCCGGTGGTAAGCCTGCTCGTGACGCCGCTGGCGCTGGCCGGGGCCGTGCTGCCGGGCGCGTTCGCCGCGCCGTTGCTGGCCGTGGCGCACACTGCGCTGGCGTGGCTGGTGAGCGGTCTGGGGTGGCTGGCCGCGCCGGCATGGGCGGTCTGGGAGGCCGCGCATCCGGGCTGGTGGCGCACGGCGCTGGCCGTCGGCGGGGTCTGGCTGTTGCTGGTGCCGCGACGGCCCGTGTGGCCGCAAATGCTGCGGTCTCGCAAGGGCTGCCCGCAGATCGCGCGGCCGGTTCCACGCTGGGTTGGCGCGGGCCTGATGGTGCCGATGCTGATGGCCGGGCGCGTAGCCGTGGCCGAAGGCGAGATGCGCGTAACGGCGCTCGATGTCGGGCAGGGCACGGCGGTGCTGGTGGAAACGCGCCGACATGCGCTGCTGTATGGCGCCGGGCCCGCCTACGTGTCGGGCACCAGTGCCGGAGGACAGGTCGTCGTGCCGTTCCTGCGCGCATCGGGGGTGCGCCGGCTGGACGCGCTGATGGTCAGCCACGAAGATGCCGACCATGCCGGGGGCGTGCGCGATGTCATGCAGGCGGTGCCTGTCCGATCTCGCCTGACGGCGGCACCGCCCGGGCATCGGCTGATGGCGGGAGCCGAAGGTGCCGACTGGCAGCCTTGCGCGAGCGGCGACGGCTGGCAATGGGACGGGGTGCGGTTCGACATCGTCCATCCAACGGCGGAGGAACTGGCCGCCGGCAGGCTCCAGAGCAATGCGCGCAGTTGTGTGCTGCGTGTGGCCACGGCGCGGCGCAGCGTGCTGCTGACCGGCGACATCGGTGTGCGAGAGGAACTGGCGTTGGTCGAGCGCCTGCCGCCGGACCATTTGCGTGCCGACGTGCTGCTGGTGCCGCATCACGGCAGTGGCACGTCATCGCATGTGGCGTTCCTGCGCGCCGTCCAGCCGGAATTGGCGATTTTCCAGCTTGGGTTTGCGAACCGCTACCGCCATCCGCGCGAAGATGTCTGGCGGCGCTACGAGCGGGCCGGTGTCGCCCGCTATCGCACGGACGAGACTGGTGCCATATCAATCTTGACGTCGGGCGACGCGCTTGAGGTCGTGCCGTATCGGCAGCGATATCGCCGCTACTGGCGCGATGGGCCGCCCGCGCCGCGTTGATGCGTGTCAGTTGGCCCGCGCCGGCGCCTTGGCGGATCTGGCCGTGGAAGCGCGGCGAGGCTGCGTGCTGGTCTTCGGGCTCGCGCTCGCACTTCCGCTGGCGCTTGCACCGGGCTTGGCTGCGGCCGGCTCCGCGCCGGCAATGCGACGCTCGCGAAGATGGGCCTTGGCGCGCTGCAGTCCGCCCGCCACCGACTCCGCGCGCTCCAGTGCCACGCCGGCGGCCAGCACATCGCCCAGCACCAGATGGCAGATGCGCGACGTCATCGGCGTGTAGACCTCGCTGTCCTCTTCGACGTCGGAGAACACGCAGACGTCGGCCAGCTTGGCCAGCGGAGACCCGCTGTGGGTCAGCGCCAGGACGCCGGCGCCGCTGCCGCGCGCCAGCGTGGCGGCGGCCAGCATGTCCCAGGTGCGGCCGCTGTTCGACACCAGTACGGCCACGTCGCCCGGCCGCAGCAGCGCGGCGGACATGCTGAACACGTGCGAATCGGAATAGGCCGTGGTGGGGATGCCCAGGCGGAAGAACTTGTGCTGGATGTCGAGCGCGACGATGCCCGAATTGCCGCAGCCGTAGAACTCGATGCGCCGCGCGCTGGCCAGCAGGCGGATGGCGTGCTCGATCTGGTCGGCGGACAGTGCATTGCGCACGGACATCAGCGTGGCGATGGTGCGGTCGAACACCTTGCCGGCGATGTCGGCGGGCCGGTCGTTGGCCTCCACGTCCTGATGCACGAACGGCGTGCCGCCGCCCACGTTCTGGGCGAACTGGAGCTTGAACTCCTTGAAGCCGTCGTAGCCGAGCGCGGCGCAAAAGCGCGCGATGGTCGGCTGCGAAACGCCGGCACGTTCAGCCAGTTCCGGCATGGTCAGCCGGATGACGCTGGCGCCGTGGCGGGCCACATAGTCGGCCAGCCGGCGTTCGGACGGGCGTAGCGTGTCGTAGACGGCAAGGATTCTGTCGCGCATGGTGAAGGTCGTGCGGGAAACGGTGCGTGGGAGTCGTGACGGCGGGCCTTGGGTGGTCGCGTCTTTTGGTATGTAGAGATTCTACACATTCGACTGTCGGATTCGCAGCCCCTGGCGCCCGGTTTTCATCCTAGGATTTACCCGGATTTGCGCGCGTAACGCCATTTCCACGCGGTGGCAAGGCTTCCGGCGAGGTGTCGGCCGTGGCTATAATGTAGAAAATCTACAGATCCGGTGGCCTGCGGCGACATGTCAGACCTGTCGCGCGGTTGTCCGGATCGCCCCACGAGGATCCATTCCGCCATGACCCAAGCCGCCAAGGGCCACGTCCGCGCCGAAGTTTCGGCCGTCACCGACCGCATCGTCGAACGCAGCCGCGCCAGCCGCGCCGCCTACCTGGCGCGTTGCGAGCGCGCCCAGCGAGACCTGGGGCCGCTGCGCGGCATGTCGTGCGCCAACCTGGCCCATGGTTACGCGGCACTGCCGGCCGACGACAAGCTCAAGCTGCGCGTCGAACATGCGCCGAACCTGGGTATTGTCACCGCTTACAACGACATGCTGTCGGCGCACCAGCCCTACGAACGCTATCCGGCCGTCATTCGCGAAGCCGCGCGGGCCGTGGGCGCCGTGGCGCAGGTGGCGGGCGGCGTGCCGGCGATGTGCGACGGCATCACGCAGGGCAATGCAGGCATGGAGTTGTCGCTGTTCTCTCGCGATGCCATCGCCATGAGCACCGCCGTGGCGCTGTCGCACAATACGTTCGACGCCGCGCTGATGCTGGGCGTCTGCGACAAGATCGTGCCTGGCCTGCTGATGGGCGCGCTGCAGTTCGGCCATTTGCCGGTGGTGTTCGTGCCGGCCGGCCCGATGGCCTCCGGGCTGTCGAACAAGGAAAAGGCGCGCGTGCGCCAGCTCTATGCCACCGGACAGGTCGGGCGCGACGCGCTGCTCGAAGCCGAATGTGCGGCCTACCATGGCGCCGGCACCTGCACGTTCTACGGCACGGCCAACAGCAACCAGTTCCTGATGGAAATCATGGGCCTGCACATGCCGGGCGCGGCGTTCGTGCATCCGGACAGCGGCCTGCGCGATGCGCTGACCACGGCGGCGGCCCAGCGCGCGCTGGCGCTGATCGCGCGGGGCCGCGAATATACGCCACTGGCGCAGATCGTCGACGAGCGGGCCGTGGTCAACGCCATGGTTGGCCTGCTGGCCACGGGCGGTTCGACCAACCACACGATCCACCTGGTGGCCATGGCGCGCGCAGCCGGCATCGTGATCGACTGGAACGACTTCGACCGCCTGTCGGCCGTCACGCCGCTGCTGGCGCGCGTCTATCCGAACGGCTCGGCCGATGTGAACCACTTCCACGCGGCGGGCGGCGTGGCCTACGTGATCGGCCAACTGCTGGAAGCCGGGCTGCTGCACGAAGATGTGAATACCGTGGTGGGCCGTGGCCTGGCACGCTACACCGAAGAGCCGGTCATGACCGAGGGCGCGCTGCGCTGGCGCGACGGGCCGGCCACCAGCGGCGATACCGCCGTGCTGGCCCCGGCATCGGCGCCGTTCTCGGCCGAAGGCGGCCTGCGGCTGATGGCGGGCAACCTCGGGCGTGGCGTGATCAAGGTCTCGGCCGTGGCCGACGCGCATCGCATCGTGCAGGCCCCGGCGCGCGTGTTCGATTCGCAGGAGGCACTGCAGGCGGCGTTCGAGGCCGACGAACTCAATCGCGATGTGGTCGCGGTGGTGCGCTTCCAGGGCCCGAATGCCAACGGCATGCCCGAACTGCACCGGCTGACCCCGGCGCTGGGCGCGCTGCAGGACGCCGGCCACAAGGTGGCGCTGGTCACCGATGGCCGCATGTCGGGGGCCTCGGGCAAGGTGCCGGCCGTGATCCATGTCGGCCCTGAGGCACTTGCGGGCGGCCCGCTGGCGCGGGTACGTGACGGCGACGTCATTCGTGTCGACGCCGTGGCCGGTACGCTCGAACTGGTGGGCGACGCCCGCGTGCAGGCCGAATTTGCCGCGCGCACGCCGGTGCCGGCGCCGGCCGACGATTTCGCGAATTTCAGCATGGGCCGTGGCCTGTTCGGGCTGTTCCGGCGCCATGCGCGCATTGCCGAGGAGGGTGGCAGCGCGCTCGACCTGTCCGAGGCCGATGCCCCGTCGTCGGCCACGGCCGGTGCGGCTGTCAAAACCGCGTCCGCCGTCGCACAATAGGCGGACGTCCGGCCAGGCACCGACCCGCAACAGCCAATCTTTCAGACATTCCGTTATCCCCGCGGCGCTGGCGCCCGGGGCACTGCCGGGCCACGCCGACGCGTGCCCGGCGGCTACCGACAAGGGTGGCAATACCACCCGACACCATGTTCGATGGAGCAGACATGATCTATATCCTGATGGGCGTTTCCGGCAGCGGCAAGACCACCGTGGGCCAGCTGCTTGCAGAGCGGCTGCACTGTGGCTTCCATGATGCCGACACCTTTCACAGCGAGGCCAACAAGGCCAAGATGCACGCCGGCGTGCCGCTCACCGACGAAGACCGCTGGCCCTGGCTGGCTGCCATGCGCGCGGCCATCGATGCCGCCCGCGCCGAAGGCCGCACCCATGTCTTTACCTGCTCGGCGCTGCGCCAGACGTACCGCGACCGCCTGACCCCGCCCGACGGCGGCGTGACCTTCGTGTTCATGAAAGGCGACGCCTCGACGATCGGCGGCCGCCTGTCGGCCCGCGCCGACCATTTCTTCAACCCGGCACTGCTGCAAAGCCAGTTCGACACCCTGGAAGAGCCTCGGGACGCGCTGGTGCTTGATATCCGCCGGGCGCCCGAAGTCCTGGTGGAGGACATCCTGGCCAAATGCCCGCCGGAATCGGTCTCTTGCGCCGGGCAGGCAAAGACCGCGCACTGATCCCTGCACCAAGGCCGGCCAGGCGTGGCTGGCAAGCATCTTGCTAAACCGTTTTGCGTACCGGCGCATGTCTTGGGCATGCAACCCCTTGCGGGATTTACCGGTGCGGATATGCTGGAAGCGTCGACTCGACGAGGCATCGATAAACGGGTGGCCGGCGGTATTGCCGTGCAGCAGGGCCGAAGAGCAGTCAGGCGGCACGGACCGCGGCAGGCGCCCATTTCCACGAAGGAGCGGCCATCATGGCGGCGCGGTTTTTCGACGAGATGCTGGAAGGGCGAGAGGACGGCACGGTAACGGCCGTCGAGGCCGGACAGGTATTGCCGCCAGGGGCGGTCCGGACTCACTACCGAAGTTTTGCGGACTGGCTCGGCCGGCAGTCCGTGTCCACCATGGACAACAAGCGCGCGGAGGCGGATCTGATCTTCCGGCGCGTGGGCATTACCTTCGCCGTCTATGGCGACAAGGACGAGTCCAACAGCGGCACCGAGCGGACCATTCCGTTCGACGTGATCCCGCGCGTGTTCCCGGCCAGCGAATGGGCGACGCTGGAACGCGGCCTGCGCCAGCGGGTGGCGGCGCTGAACCGCTTCATCCATGACATCTACCACGGCCAGGACATCATCCGTGCCGGCGTGATTCCACCCGACCAGATCTATAACAACGCCCAGTACCGGCCCGAGATGCTCGGCATCGACGTGCCGCGCGACATCTATGCCCATGTGGCCGGCATCGACGTGGTGCGCGCGGGGCAGGGCGAGTTCTACGTGCTGGAAGACAACCTGCGCGTGCCGTCGGGCGTGTCGTACATGCTGGAAAACCGCAAGATGATGATGCGGTTGTTCCCCGACCTGTTCGCCCGCAACCGCGTGGCGCCGGTGGCCCACTATCCCGACCTGCTGCTGGACATGCTGCGCAGCGTGTCGCCGCAGAATATCGCCGACCCTACCGTGGTCGTGCTCACGCCGGGCATGTACAACTCCGCGTATTTCGAGCACGCGTTCCTGGCCCAGCAGATGGGCGTGGAACTGGTGGAGGGCAGCGACCTGTTCGTCGAGGACGATCACCTCTACATGCGCACCACCCAGGGGCCGCAACGGATCGACGTGATCTACCGCCGCGTGGACGACGACTTCCTCGATCCGCTGGTGTTCCGGCCCGATTCGGCGCTGGGTGCGGCGGGGCTGCTGTCGGTCTATCGCGCCGGCAACGTGACGATCTCGAATGCCATCGGCACCGGCGTGGCCGACGACAAGTCGATCTATCCGTATGTGCCGGACATGATCCGCTTCTACCTGGGCGAAGAGGCCATCCTGTCGAACGTGCCCACCTACATGTGCCGCCGGCCCGATGACCTGCAATACGTGCTCGACCACATGGCCGAGCTGGTCGTGAAGGAAACCCACGGTGCCGGGGGGTACGGCATGCTGGTGGGCCCGGCCGCGACGAAGGCCGAGATCGACCAGTTCCGCGAGGTGGTCAAGGCGCGGTCCGAGCAGTACATCGCCCAGCCGACGCTGGCGCTGTCCACCTGCCCGACCTATGTGGAATCGGGCATCGCGCCGCGCCATATCGACCTGCGGCCGTTCGTGCTGTCGGGCAAGGAAGTGCGCATGGTGCCGGGCGGGCTGACGCGCGTGGCGCTGCGCGAGGGGTCGCTGGTGGTGAATTCCTCGCAGGGCGGGGGCACCAAGGATACCTGGGTGCTGGAACGCTGAAGCCGAACAAGACTGATCGCCGGGAGACCCCATCATGCTGAGCCGTACCGCCGACCACCTGTTCTGGATGGCCCGCTACACCGAGCGCGCGGAAAACACCGCGCGCATGCTCGACGTCAACTACCAGACCTCGCTGCTGCCGCAATCGGCCGAAGTGGCCGAGCAGGGCTGGTGGGCGATGCTCGACATCTCCGAGCTGACCCAGGCCTACGACCACAAGTACGGCCTGCTGCACCGTGACGACGTGATCGACTTCATGGTGCGCGACATGACCAACCCTTCGTCGATCATGAGCTGCCTGCGCGCGGCGCGCGAGAACGCGCGGGCGGTGCGGGGGTCGCTGACCACCGAGGTCTGGGAAACCATCAACACCACGTGGCTGGACGTGCAGCGCATGATCACCGAGGGCGAGTTGCGCGACGATCCGTCGCGTTTCTTCGAATGGGTCAAGTTCCGCTCGCACCTGGCGCGCGGCGTGCAGTTCGGCACCATGCTCAAGGACGATGCGTTCCACTTCATGCGGCTGGGCACGTTCCTGGAGCGCGCCGACAACACGGCGCGGATCCTGGACGTCAAGTTCCAGGCATCGGGCCGCGACGACAGCGATCCGAACCGCGAGCAGAACGACTTCTACCACTGGGCGGCCGTGCTGCGGTCGGTGTCGGGCTTCGAGGTCTACCGCAAGATCTACCGGGCCGTGATCACGCCGCAGCGCGTGGCCGAACTGCTGATCCTGCGGCCGGACATGCCGCGCTCGCTGGTGTCGAGCATGGACGAGGTGGTGTCGATCCTGGCGCTGGTGGCCAACCAGCAATCGTCGGAGACCGAGCGCCAGGCTGGTAAACTCCACGCCGACCTCAAATACGCGCGCATCGACGACATCTTCGCCGTCGGCCTGCACGCCTACCTGACCAGCTTCCTGGAGCGCATCGGCGATCTCGGCAATGGCATCAGCCGGGACTTCCTCGTGCCGCTGCTGGCCGCCTGAATCGTCATGCCTGTGCCCGGTGCATCACGCGCCGGGCCTGTGAAGCACCGGCGGGTGCCGTGCCGGGCGCGCGATACGCATCGTGAAATACAGGATCCACCACAAGACCCTCTACCAATACACCGAACCGGTGCGTCGCAGCGTGCACGAACTGCGCCTTGCACCGCGCTCGGGGCCGCTGCAATCGGTGCAGGGCTGGCAGCTTTCGGCGCCTGGCAACCTGACCGAGGCGCGCGACGGTTTCGGCAATATCGTCCACAACTTCACCATGGCCGGCCCGGCCCGCACGATCGCCATCACCGCCACCGGCGAGGTGGAAGTGCAGGGCGGGGTGGGGGGTGAACACGGCGGACACCACGCCTTTGTCGATCAGCCGGACGCGGGCGAGGCGCGCGTGTCGCCGTTGTATTTTGTGGCGACTACGCCGCTTACACAGGCGCCGGCCAGCCTTCAGGCATTTGCCGCGCCCTATGTGGCGGCCGGCCACGATGTGCCGGCGCTGCTGGCCCTGGCGGGCAGCATTGCCGATCGCGTGCGCTACCAGGCCAATACCACGGATGTCGGTACGTCGGCCGCCCAGGCCTTCGCGCTGGGGAGCGGCGTCTGCCAGGACCAGGCGCAGGTGATGGTGGCCGCTTGCCGTGCGCTTGGCATTCCGGCGCGGTATGTCAGTGGCTACTTCTACGATCCGGCCGCCACGGCGCTGGCCAGCCATGCCTGGGCCGATGTCTGCCTCGATGCCGGCCGGGGCCTGTGGTGCAGTATCGACGTGACGCACCGTTGCGTGACAGATGCCCGCCCTGTACGGCTCGCGGTGGGGCGCGACTACGCCTCCGCTGCACCAATCCGGGGCATCCTGGAAGGTGGCGCCGGCGAAACGCTCGACGTCGATATCGCCATCACGCCCGCGGCCTGACCCGGGCTACGCCGGCATTCAAACGGCGTAGCGTTTTGCCGAGCAGCTAAAATGCAGGTTTGCCGCCTCATCAGAGGTACGGCGCCCCAACAAGACACCTGTTCATGACGTACTGCGTAGCGATGCGGCTGGATGCCGGTCTGGTATTCCTGTCCGATTCCCGAACCAATGCCGGGGTGGATGCCATTTCCACCTCGCGCAAGATGACCGTCTTCGAAGAGCCGGGCGACCGCGTGCTGGTGCTGATGACGGCCGGCAACCTGGCGATCAGCCAGTCGGTGCGGCAACTGCTGGCCGAGGCGCGCGACGAAAAGCGTTCGCTGTGGACGGCCCGCGACATGTTCGAGGCCGCGACGATCGTCGGCGACGCCGTGCGCGCCGTGCACAAGCGCGATGCCCACGCGCTGCGCGAGGCCGGCATCGACTTCAACGTCAGCATGATCTTCGGCGGCCAGATCCGCGGCGAGCGCACGCGGCTGTTCCATATCTATGCGGCGGGCAATTTCGTCGAGGCGTCGCCCGAGAACTGCTACTTCCAGATTGGCGAGGCCAAGTATGGCAAGCCGATCGTCGACCGCGTGGTGTCGCCGTCGCTGCCGCTGGGCGAGGCCGCCAAGTGCGCGCTGATTTCGATGGATTCGACGCTCAAGTCGAATATCTCGGTGGGCCTGCCGCTGGACCTGCTGGTGTACGAGGCCGATTCGCTGCGCGTGACGCGCTTTGTCAACATCGACGAGAAGAACGCGTACTTCCGCATGATCCGCGACACCTGGGGCCAGCGCCTGCGTCAGGTGTTCGGCGAGATCGCCAATCCCGAGTGGGATGCCGCCGAGCCGGCCGAATTTCCGCTGGCGCGCGACGAGGCAGACCGCTGGGGCCAGCCCGTGCGCGCACGCCGGGAACGGTAGAGGGAAACGTCTACCCCATTCGCGCCGGCGCGGGCGTCGAACGGCGGGGCGCCGCAGTACACTCTGCGGCGACTGCCACATTCCCATTGCACTTGTCTCATGCGCGACATCCTGCTGTTCTCCCACGCCAACGGATTTCCCGTGTCCACGTACCGCAAGCTGTTCGGGGCGCTGGAAGATGCCTTCGAGATCCGCGCCGTCGAACGCTACGGCCACGATCCGAAGTACCCGGTCACGCGCGAATGGCCCAATCTGGTGGACGAATTGCTACGTGAGATCGAACGCGCGCGTCGCGAGGGCGCCGATACCCGCAAGGTCTGGCTGGTCGGGCATTCGCTGGGCGGTTTCCTGTCGCTGATGGCCGCGTTGCGCGCACCGCAGCGCGTGCGCGGCGTGGTGATGCTCGATTCGCCGATCATCGCCGGCTGGCGGGCGTCGCTGCTGCGGGCGTCGCAGGTCCTGGGTCTGGACGAAAAGCCTGGCCCGGCGGCCGTGACCAAGAACCGCCGCACGCACTGGCCCGATACCGAATCGGTCTGGACCCACTTCCAGGCCAAGCGCAATTTCCAGGTCTGGGACCCGGACGTGCTGCGCGACTACGCGGAGCATGGCACCGAGCCGACCGGCCGGGCCGCGGAACGCCGCCTGCGTTTCGACCGCGACGTGGAATACCGCATCTATCGCACGCTGCCCACCAGCCTGGGCCGGCGCGTGGCCCATGGCGCGCCGGTGCCGGTGGGCTTCATTGCCGGCACGAAATCGCGCGAGGTCAGGCAGGCGGGACTGGGCGCCACGCGCAAGCTCGTGGGCGACCGCCTGCGCTTCATGGAAGGCGGGCATCTCTATCCGATGGAGCGGCCACTGGAAACCGCCGCCACCGTTCAAGAGCTGATCGGGCAGATGCGCGACAGCGGCCACTGAGGACGGGCAGGGCACCGAGCGGCGCATGCGCCGCAGCGGCGGGGCAGCGCATCGCGGACACTGCCCTGTCACAAAATCCGGGTCGGCGGCGGACGGGGTCTCATGTATAATCCCGATTTCCCCGGCAAGCTCGGTTTATGACCAAATTCGTCTTCGTCACCGGTGGCGTCGTCTCTTCTCTCGGCAAGGGCATCGCTGCTGCTTCGCTCGCGGCCATTCTCGAGTCGCGCGGCCTCAAAGTCACCCTCCTCAAGCTCGATCCCTACATCAATGTCGACCCCGGCACGATGAGCCCTTTCCAGCATGGCGAGGTGTTCGTGACCGAGGATGGCGCCGAAACTGACCTCGATCTGGGTCACTACGAGCGCTTCGTGTCGGCCAAGATGCGCAAGTCGAACAACTTCACGACTGGCCAGATCTATGAGTCGGTGATCCGCAAGGAGCGCCGCGGCGAGTATCTGGGCAAGACCGTGCAGGTGATTCCGCATATCACCAACGAAATCCAGGCGTTCGTGGAGCGCGGCGCGGCCGCGTCGCATGACGGCAAGGCCGATGTGGCCCTGGTGGAAATCGGTGGTACGGTGGGCGATATCGAATCGCTGCCGTTCCTGGAAGCCGCCCGCCAGATGAGCCTGCGCATGGGCCGCAACCACTGCGCCTTCGTTCACCTGACGCTGGTGCCGTTCATCGCCAGCGCCGGCGAGCTGAAGACCAAGCCGACCCAGCACTCGGTGCAGAAGCTGCGCGAAATCGGCATTTCGCCGACGGCGCTGCTGTGCCGTGCCGACCGTCCGATTCCGGACGACGAGCGCGCCAAGATCTCGCTGTTCGCCAATATCCCGCAGGACGCCGTGATTTCGGTGTGGGATGCCGACAGCATCTACAAGATCCCGCAGATGCTCAACGAACAGGGCCTGGACCGCCTGATCTGCGAGGAACTGCGCCTGGACCCGAAGCCGGCCGACCTGTCGATGTGGCAGAAGCTGGTGAACGCGCAGGAAAACCCGCAGCACGAGATCAAGATCGGCATGGTCGGCAAGTATGTCGACCTGACCGAGTCGTACAAGTCGCTGATCGAGGCCCTGCGCCACGCCGGCATGCATACCGCCACGCGCGTCAATATCGAGTACATCGATTCCGAGGAACTGGAATCGGGTCACCTCGAAGTGCTGCAGCCGCTGGACGCCATCCTGGTGCCGGGCGGTTTCGGCAAGCGCGGCACCGAAGGCAAGATCCGCGCGATCCAGTATGCCCGCGAGAACAAGGTGCCTTACCTGGGCATCTGCCTGGGCATGCAGCTGGCCGTGATCGAATTCGCCCGTGACGTGGCAGGCATGAAGGACGCCAATTCGACCGAATTCAATCTCGAGACCGAGCACCCGGTGGTGGCACTGATCACCGAATGGGTGGACCGCGAGGGCAAGGTGGAACAGCGTTCGGCCGAATCCGACCTGGGCGGCACGATGCGCCTGGGCGCGCAGCGGGTGCCCATCCAGGCTGGTACCAAGGCCGCGCAGATCTACGGCGCCGAAGTCAACGAGCGTCACCGCCATCGCTACGAGGTCAACAATCACTACGTGCCCCAGCTTGAAAAGGCCGGCATGGTGATTTCGGCCCGTACCCCGACCGAAAACCTGCCGGAAATGATGGAGCTGCCCGAGTCGATGCACCCGTGGTTCGTGGGCGTGCAGTTCCACCCGGAATTCACGTCGACCCCGCGTGACGGCCATCCGCTGTTCAAGGCCTACGTGGAAGCCGCGCTGGCCTCGCAGCAGCGCAAGGGCGCCTGACGCGCCGCGACGAAGGAGACAAGCCATGAAACTGTGTGGATTCGACGTCGGCCTCGACAAGCCGTTCTTCCTGATCGCCGGCCCGTGTGTCATCGAGTCCGAACAGATGGCGCTGGACACCGCCGGCGAGCTCAAGCAGATCACCGGCGAACTGGGCATCCCGTTCATCTACAAGTCGTCGTTCGACAAGGCCAACCGGTCGTCGGGCAAGTCGTTCCGTGGTCTGGGCATGGAGAAGGGCCTGGATATCCTGGCCACGGTGAAGCGCGAAATCGGCGTGCCCGTGCTGACGGACATCCACGAGATCGACGAGATCAAGCCCGTCGCCGCCGTGGTGGACGTGCTGCAGACGCCGGCCTTCCTGTGCCGCCAGACCGATTTCATCCGTGCGTGCGCCCAGAGCGGACGCCCGGTGAACATCAAGAAGGGCCAGTTCCTGGCGCCGCACGACATGAAAAACGTGATCGACAAGGCGCGTGACGCGGCCCGCGAGGCCGGTCTGCCCGATGACGTGTTCATGGCCTGCGAGCGTGGCGTTTCCTTCGGCTACAACAACCTGGTGTCGGACATGCGCTCGCTGGCGATCATGCGCGAGACCGGTGCCCCGGTGGTGTTCGACGCCACCCACTCGGTGCAGTTGCCGGGCGGCCAGGGCACCAGCTCGGGCGGCCAGCGCGAGTTCGTGCCGGTGCTGTCGCGTGCCGCGGTGGCCACCGGCGTGGCGGGCCTGTTCATGGAAACCCATCCGGACCCGAGCAAGGCCATGTCCGACGGCCCCAACGCGGTGCCGCTGTCGCGCATGAAGGAACTGCTGGCCGTGCTGAAGGACCTGGATACCCTGGTCAAGCGCGCCGGCTTCCTGGAAGACAACTTCGGCTGGCCGGCCTGCGCCTGATCCAGCCAGCAGTACCCGCCGCCCGCGCCTGTCGCGGGCGGTGTCGCTTCCGATGCGTCAGATCGGGTGCGCGCGTGAATCGCCCCGGACGCACTGGTATCGAAAGACAATACAAAAGATTCGGAGATAGCGTATGGCCGCCGGCCTTATCATCGCGTACGTCGACGTGACGGATCCCCAGCAGTACGAGCAGTACAAGGTGCTTTCCACGCGGGCCATGCAGGCGCACGGCGCGCAGGTGCTGGTGCGGGGCGGCAAGACCGAGCCGCTCGAGGGGCAATGGGCGCCGACGCGCGTGGTGGTGCTGAAATTCCCGAGCTACGAGGCCGCCAAGGCCTTCTACGCCAGCGAGGAATACCTGGCAGCCCGCCAATCCCGCGAGCATGCGGCAAAGATGAACATGATCGTCGTGGAAGGCGTCTAAGACTTCCACCCGTCATCTGGCACGTAGAAGATTCACGAAGATTCAACAGTCCTGAGAGGAAATATGAGTGCAATCGTAGATATCATCGGTCGCGAGGTGCTGGACTCGCGCGGCAATCCCACTGTCGAGTGCGACGTGCTGCTGGAATCCGGCGTGATGGGCCGTGCCGCCGTGCCGTCGGGTGCATCGACCGGCTCGCGCGAAGCCATCGAACTGCGCGACGGCGACAAGTCGCGCTACCTGGGCAAGGGCGTGCTGAAGGCCGTCGAGCACATCAACACCGAGATCTCCGAAGCCATCATGGGCCTGGACGCTTCCGAGCAGGCGTTCCTGGACCGCACGCTGATCGAACTGGACGGCACCGAGAACAAGGGCCGCCTGGGCGCCAACGCCATGCTGGCCGTGTCGATGGCCGTGGCCAAGGCCGCCGCCGAAGAGGCTGGCCTGCCGCTGTACCGCTACTTCGGCGGTTCGGGCGCGATGCAGATGCCGGTGCCGATGATGAACATCGTCAACGGTGGCGCGCACGCCAACAACAGCCTGGACATCCAGGAATTCATGATCATGCCCGTGTCGCAGACCAGCTTCCGTGAAGCCCTGCGTTGCGGCGCCGAAGTGTTCCACGCGCTGAAGAAGATCCTGGCCGACAAGGGCATGTCGACGGCCGTGGGCGACGAAGGCGGATTCGCACCGAACTTCTCGTCGAACGAGGAATGCCTGAACACCATCGTGCAGGCGGTGGAAAAGGCCGGCTACAAGATGGGTGAAGACGTGCTGCTGGCGCTGGACTGCGCCGCCAGCGAGTTCTACCACGAGGCCGAAGACGTCTACGCGCTGGAAGGCGAAGGCCTGAAGCTGTCGTCGACGCAATTCGCCGACTACCTGGCCAACCTGTGCGACAAGTTCCCGATCGTGTCGATCGAGGACGGCATGGCAGAAGGCGACTGGGAAGGCTGGAAGACGCTGACCGAAAAGCTCGGCAAGCGCGTGCAACTGGTGGGTGATGACCTGTTCGTGACCAACACCAAGATCCTGAAGGAAGGCATCGAGAAGGGCATCGGCAACTCGATCCTGATCAAGATCAACCAGATCGGTACGCTGACCGAGACGTTCGCCGCCATCGAAATGGCCAAGCGCGCCGGCTACACCGCCGTGATCTCGCACCGTTCGGGCGAGACCGAGGACAGCACGATTGCCGACATCGCCGTGGGCACCAACGCTGGCCAGATCAAGACCGGCTCGCTGTCGCGTTCGGACCGTATCGCCAAGTACAACCAGCTGATCCGCATCGAGGAAGATCTGGGCGATATCGCCACGTACCCGGGCAAGAGCGCGTTCTACAACCTGCGCTGATCCCCCGAGCCTGCCGTCGGTGCGTGCCACCGGCGAGCCAACGAAAAACGCCGCTCCCGGGTTCGCCGGGGCGGCGTTTTTTGCGATCTGGTGTGGCGATTGTGCCGATATCCGGTGCCGCACGCACTGTTGTTGCGCTTTGTAGCGTCTTTTGTTTTGCAATCTGCGGCCGCATGATGGATCATTGGTGCCCATCGGAAACCTCCGACCACGCCATTATTCCATTGCGCCTTTTGCTCCGATGCGCCTGATTTCCCTGCTGTTGTTCGTGCTGTTGCTGGCCATTCAGTACCCGCTCTGGCTGGGCAAGGGCGGCTGGCTGCGCGTATGGGATCTGAATCGCCAGGTGGGCGAGCAGGTCACGCACAACCAGGCGCTGAAACTGCGCAACGCCAAGCTGGAAGGCGAAGTGAAGGACCTGCAGGATGGCACGGGCGCCATCGAAGAACGCGCCCGCTATGAACTCGGCATGGTCAAGGACGACGAGGTGTTCGTCCAGTTCGTGGCCCCGGCCCCGAAGGTCAGCGCCACGCCGCCACTGCCACCGCCTGCCAATTCCGTCGCCGGACGCGGCGGTCACTAGGCATCAGCCCCAGCGGGCGTCGTCCAGCAGGTGTCATCCAGTATCACAGCCGGCCGCGCAATGCGGCCGGTATCGTTTCCGGACGCCGCATCACCACCAGCCGCCGTATGGATAACCGCCGTAGCCGTAGCCCGGAAAGCCGAAGCCTACGCCGGCGCCCCAGCCACCGCCGCCGCCACCCCAACCGTTGTAGAACATGTTGACGCTCGTATTCGGGTAGTACGACGCGCGGCTCCATGCGGCCGCCGACTGCTGGTTGGCCATTACCGTGGCCTGCTCCTGAAGGATCTGCTGGTTCAGCACCCCCAGCCTCTGGCGCTCGGCGTCGCTAAGCGGGGCCGGGGGAATGGCATGGTCCGGCAATCGTGCCGTGGCCGGCACGCCGTCGGGGCTGCGCGGCACCGGCGCCGCACAGCCGGCGATCAATCCGGCAAGGGCCAGTACGCTGGCCACCTGGCAGGCCAGGGCAGGGGTCGATCTGGAACGAATGGTCGCTGTCATATCGGACTCCGTTCGAACGGCTGACGAACAAGCATGCCATTGGACCCGACCACCCGTGTGTGAGGTTCCGCACGGTAGGCGGACTCGATGGTTTTCCCCGGTTTCCCGGTTTCCCGGGCGCTTCCGGGGTTCCCGCCCCGATCTACCTGAAAGGGGCGAGCGGCAACTCAATGCTGTTGCTTGGCACCCTCGCCGGCGCCCGTGGCCACCGGCGCGGTGAACAGCTGGGCGGCGTCCACGGGATCGAACGCATAGCGCTGGCCGCAGAAATCGCAGTGGATCTCCACCTCGCCGCGCTCGGCGATGATCCCTTCGATTTCCTCCCGGCCCAGCGTCTGCAGCATGCCCGCCACTTTTTCGCGCGAACACGAGCACTGGAAGTGCGGTGTCATTGGCTCGAACACGCGCAGGCCCGCATTCTGCAGTTCTTCCCAGAACAGGCGGCGCAGCAGGGTATCCGGCGTTTCGGCCAGCAGTTCGTCTTCCTTCAGCGTGGCGCCCAACTGGCAGGCACGATCCCAGGTGTCCAGATCCTGGCCCTGTACTTCGTCGGTCAGCGCGCTGCCGGTCTCGCCGATCTGCGCGCCGGCCGTGCCGCCATACGACGGCAGCTTCTGCAGCAGCATGCCAGCCGCCACCTGGTCGTTGGACGCCAGCCACAGGCGCGTATCGAGCTGTTCGGACGCCTGCATGTAGTGTTCGAGCACCTCGGTCATGGTCGCCAGCGGGCCATGTTCGTCGGCCAGCGGCACGATGCCCTGGTAGGCCTGCTGGCCCGGCAGCTTGTCCTGGGGGTCCAGCGTGATGGCGAAGCGGCCCTTGCCATGCACGTTCACGAGCTGCTTGAGCGTGGCGTCGTCGGCAATCTCGGCGCCCTCGGCAATCTTGGCCGTGGCACGCAGCGACAGGTCGGACAGGCATTCCACCACCAGCATGCGCACCGGCCCGTCGCCGTGTACCTGCATGACCAGCGCGCCATTGAACTTCAGATTGGCGGACAGCAGCGCCGCGGCCGCGATCATCTCGCCCAGCACGCGCCGCACCGGCTCCGGATAGGCATGGCGGTTCAGCACCTCTTGCCAGGTGGATTCGATGCGTACCAGTTCGCCACGCACGGGCGCGGCATCGAACAGGAATTTCTGAAGCGTATCGGGATTCGAGGAGGCGGTCACGGTTCTGTCTAGCGGTTAAGTCGGCGTATCGGCTGCGTCCGGGGCGGTCAGCCGATGCGCTTGAGTTCGGTCTTGTATACGGCCTGCCGCTTCGCATACGTCTCGGCGTTGCGATAGAGGTTGGCCACGTCGGCGTCGGTCAGTTCGCGCACCACCTTGGCGGGCGCGCCCAGAATCAGCGAGCGGTCCGGGAACACCTTGTTCTCGGTGATCACGGCACCAGCGCCGACCAGGCATTCCTTGCCAATCACGGCGCCATTGAGCACCACGGCCTGGATGCCGATCAGCGAGCCTTCACCCACGGTGCAGCCATGCAGCATGGCCTGATGGCCCACCGACACCTTGTCGCCCAGCGTCAGCGGACGGCCCGGATCGGTGTGCAGCACCGAGCCTTCCTGGATGTTGGTGTCTTCGCCCACCACGATCGGCTCGTTGTCGCCGCGAATCACCACACCCGGCCAGGCGCTGGCACGCGCCTTGAGCGTCACGTTGCCGATGATGGTGGCTTCCGCCGCCACATAGGCGTCTTCGTGGATTTTCGGGGCGGTATCGCCGAGCTGGTAAAGCGCCATGGGGTCTCCTGCTGAATGTGCGTAATTGGGGATGGCCGCGCCGATTAAAAGAGCCCGCCGAAAGGGCCGGCCCGGGGACAAGCTTCGGGCGGGCAGGGGCTCTACAATGGCGGCTTCCCGAATTTTACGCCTATGCCAGTGATCGCACCCGCCGACATCGCGTCCACGCCACTTGTCGAGCCCTTGCCCGCAGCCGCCGCCCTGCCGGCCTCTGCGCGCCAGCGCGCACTGGACGTGCTATGCATGACCGATGCCCGGGCCAAGGCCGCGGCGGCCCGCGCCCTGTATGCCGCGCTGCTGGCCGGTGGGGATACCGTCGTGGACCCCGATGAAAGCCTTGTGGCGGCGCCAGGCGCGGTGCCTGGCCGCCCGGCGCGGCCCGAACTGGTGCCGCCGATGCGGGTGGAGCGGCGCCGGTCGATCCACACCACGGCCGGCCGCGCCAACATGATCCACGCGCTGTGCCATATCGAATTCAACGCGATCAACCTGGCACTCGACGCCGTCTGGCGTTTTTCCGGCATGCCGGCCGATTATTACCGGGACTGGCTGCGCGTGGCCGACGAAGAGGCCTATCACTTCACATTGCTGGCCGATCACCTGCAGACGCTGGGTGCCACCTATGGCGATTTCCCGGCGCACAACAGCCTGTGGGAGATGACCGACAAGACGGCGGGCGACGTGCTGGCCCGCATGGCGCTGGTGCCGCGCACGCTGGAGGCGCGCGGGCTCGATGCCTCGCCGCCGGTGCGGGCCAAACTGGCCGATGCCGGCGACGCAGCCGCCGCGGCGATCATCGACATCATCCTGCGCGACGAGGTGGGCCACGTGGCCATCGGAAACCACTGGTATCGCTGGCTCTGTACCCAGCGCGGGCTGGAGCCAGTGGCCACCTATGCGCAGCTGGCCGAGCAGTACAAGGCGCCGAAGCTGCGCGGGCCGTTCAACCTCGACGCCCGGCGCGAGGCGGGGTTCGACGAGGATGAACTGGCGTGGCTGGAGGCCTCGGCCGGCTAGTTCGCCCGATTCCCGGCCTGCTGCTGCGCGCGTTCCTGCTCCATCAGCCGCAGCACGCGGCGCTGGATCTTGCCCGTCGTCGTCATCGGCAACTGGTCGATGAATTCGATGGCCTTCGGGTATTCATAGGGCGCCAGCTGGCCGCGCACATGCTGCTGCAGCTCGGCCACCAGCGCCGCATCGTTGTCGAACGAGCGTGCCACGGCGGGCGTCAGCACGATGAACGCCTTGACGATGGCCCCGCGCTCGGGGTCTGGCGACGGCACCACGGCGCAGTTCGACACCGCCGGATGCTTGAGCAGGCAGTTCTCGATCTCGCTCGGCCCGATCCGATAGCCCGATGACTTGAATACGTCGTCGGCGCGGCCCTGATACCAGAGATAGCCCTCGGCATCCATGCGCGCCAGGTCGCCGGTGCGGCACCACCGCAGCCCGTCCGATTCCGAGTACTTGCCATCCGTGGCGGCCTCGTTCTTCCAGTAGCCCAGGAAGAATACGGGGTCGGGATGGCCGTGGACATCGGTGGCGCAGACGGCCACCTCGCCATCCTCGCCCGGCGCGCACGGGCGGCCTTCATCGTCGATCACGGCCACGCGGTGGCCCGGATAGGGGCGGCCCATCGACCCCGGCCGGGCCGGCCAGCCCAGGCGATTGTTGTCGTATTGCGCCGTGCAGTTGCCGACGATGTAGTTGATCTCGGTCTGGCCGAACATCTCGTTGACGATCACGCCCAGCGCGTCGCGGCACCATGTGAATACCGTCTCGCCCACGGCCTCGCCGGCGCTCATGATGGCGCGCAGCTTCAGATCGTATTTTTCCGATGGCGTCGGGCAGGCCTTCATCATCTGCTTGAGCGCGGTCGGGAACAGGAAGGTGTTGGTCACGCCGTAGCGTTCCAGCAGTTCGAAGGCGCGGTCGGCCGTAAAACGCCCCTGGTAGCCGACGATCGGACGGCCGAAATACAGCGCCGGCATCAGCGCATCCCACAGTCCGCCGGTCCAGGCCCAGTCGGCGGGGCTCCAGAACACGTCGTCATCCTGCGGATACCAGTTCTGCGAGCAGACAAAGCCGGTCAGGTTGCCGATCAGCGCGCGGTGCGGAATCAGCGCGCCCTTGGGCGGCCCCGTGGTGCCGCTGGTGTAGATCAGCACCGCGGCTTCGTCGGCCTTGGTCTGTTCGGCCGTGAAATCGGGCAGTTGGGCGGCCAGCAGGACGTCCCAGTCCAGGTCGCCGCGGCCGGTGGCCTGGCCGGCGCCGATGATGGTCTTCAGCGTGGGGCAGTCGGGGCGGGCGGCCAGCAGGTTGTCGATCGAGGTTTCGTCGGCAATGGCCACGCGCGTTTCGCTGTGGTCGATCCGGTAGGAAAGGGCTTCGGGACCGAACAGCATCGACAGCGGCATGGCAATCGCGCCAAGCTGATATACGGCCATGCCGGCGATGACCGTCTCGATGCGCTGGGGCATCACGATGGCCACGCGGTCGCCGCGCTGCACGCCAAGCGCGCGCAGCGCCCGCGACAGCCGGTTGGCCTCGGCCTGGATATGCGCATACGTGTATGACGCGCGCCGGCCGTCCTCGTGTTCGGTATGCACGGCGACGCGGCTGGCCGTGGCCGGGTCGCGCGCCCAGCGGCCGCAGCAGACTTCGGCCAGGTTGAAGAACGCGGGGACGTCCCAGTGGAACGATTCGTGCAGCGCGTGATAGTCGTCACGGCGCGTGGCCGGCAAGGCGGTCATGCAATTGTCTCCAATGTTCCCGCTCGCTTCAGATAGCCGTTTGGCTATAATCCGGCAAGCGAACGATCGTTCTATTTTTATCCGGGCCGCCGCGTGGCCATGGGCTGCGCGCGCATCGGAAGACCCGGGCAACAGGGCAGACACCATGACCATCACGGAAACTTCGCGTTCCGAATTTATCACGCTGCGCGGCCTGCGCACGCACGTCCGCCACTGGGGACAACCCGGCGCGCGCAAGCTGTTCATGCTGCATGGCTGGATGGATGTGGCAGCGTCGTTCCAGTTCCTGGTCGATGCGTTCCAGCGCGACTGGCATGTGATCGCCATGGACTGGCGCGGCTTTGGCGAATCCGATTACCCGACGCAGTACCCTGGCACGCGCTCGTACTGGTTCCCCGATTACGTGGCAGACCTGGAGGCGCTGCTCGACCATTACCAGCCCGAGGGGCAGGTAGACCTGGTGGGTCACAGCATGGGTGCCAACGTGGTGTGCATCTACGCCGGCGTCCGGCCCGAACGCGTGCGCCGCGTGGTGGACCTGGAAGGTTTCGGCCTGACGCGCACGCGGCCAGACCAGGCGCCAGCCCGCCTGGCGCGCTGGCTCGACGAACTGCGCACGCCGCCCGAACTGAAGACCTACGACAGCGAGGCCGCCGTGGCTGCACGGCTGCAGAAGACCAATCCGCGCCTGCCCGACGACCGCGCCGCCTTCCTGGCTGCGCACTGGTCACGCCGCAATGCAGCGGGCCGCTGGGAGATCCTGGGCGACGGCGCGCACAAGATGACCAACCCGACGCTGTACCGCATCGACGAGATCATGGCGATCTGGGAAAAGGTGGCCGCGCCGGTGCTGCACGTGGAAGCGCGCGATTCGGCAACGCTCAAGCACATCGCCCACAAGCAGAGTATCGACGAGTTCAAGGAGCGGTTCCGCGCCTTTCCGGATTTCAGGGAAGTGCTGGTCGATGACGCCGGGCACATGCTGCACCACGACCAGCCGAAGGTGGTGGCGGGGTTGATCGAGGACTTCTTGGGGTAAGTGTTGGGGAATTTACCCCTGGTTTGCTTCCCTCTCCCACTCGTGGGACAGGGGAGCAAACACCCAGCCACTCGCGCTGGATCAAGCGTGCGTCAGCTTTTCCTTCAGCGCCGGGTTGTTGCTGGTGTGCATATGCACCAGCGCCTTGTCGGGGATGGCGTAGTGATACGCCTTGCGCAGCGCCAGCGCGGCTTCGTGGAAGCCCGACAGGATCAGCTTCTGCTTGTTTGGATAAACGGCGATGTCTCCGGCCGCAAAGATGCCGCGGCGCGAGGTTTCGTACGTGGTGGTGTTCTCGATGTGGATGCGGCCGGCGTGCATGTCCAGATCCCACTGGGCGATCGGCCCCGGTTCGGACACCAGCCCGTACAGCGCGACGAGTTCGTCGGCCTCGATGGTGCGGTCGCCATCGCGGGTCTTGATGCCGGCGTGGGTGAGGGCGCCGGCGTCGTCGGTTTGCAGGCTGCCGAGCATGCCGACCACAAAATCCATCTCGCCCGCGTCAACGGCGGCGCGCATCGCGCCCACCGTGTGATCGGCGGCACGAAAGCCTTCGCGCCGGTGCAGCAGCGTGACGCGTGCCGCCACCTTGCGCAGCGCCAGCGCCCAGTCCAGCGCGGAATCGCCGCCGCCGGCCACGATCACGCGCTTGCCGGCGAAGCGCGACACGTCGCGCACGGCGTAGTGCACATGCCGGTCTTCCAGCGCGGCGGCCTCGGGCAGCGACACGCGCTGCGGGGCGAACGCCCCGGCACCCGCGCAGATCAGCACCGCCGCCACGTCGAATCGCTTGCCGCCATCGGTCGTGATCAGCAGGCGCGGATGGCCATCGGCGCCGTGGGTGTCGCTGACCGACTGCGCACGCTGGCTGAAGTGCATCGGAAACGCGAACGGCGCGCACTGTTCGAGCAGGCGGTCCACCAGTTCCTGCGCCAGGCAGCCCGGCACGGCGGGAATGTCATAGATCGGCTTTTCTGGATAGAGCTCGGTGCATTGGCCGCCGGCGCGGTCCAGCACGTCGATCAGCTCGCACTTGAGCCCGAGCACGCCGGCCTGGAACGCCGCGAACAGGCCCACGGGGCCGGCGCCGACGATCAGCACGTCGGTCTGGATGGTTTCCGGGGGCGTGGCGGCGGGCGTGGAGGACATGGCGGGAAGCGGAAAAATGCGGTGTGGACAGGCCCCATCATACCTTGCGTGCCACGGCAATCCGGGCACACCACCTTTGACGGCAGGGCTAAAAAAGCCTGCCGGGAGTAGAATATGCCCATGCAAAACGCCCATGCCATCAACGCCGACCTGCACTGCCATTCCACCGTGTCCGACGGGATGTTGTCACCGTCCCAGGTGGCCGCACGTGCGCACGCCGGCGGCGTGGCGTTCTGGGCGCTGACCGACCACGACGAGGTGGGCGGCCAGGCCGAAGCCCGTGCCGCCGCCGAATCGCTGGGCATGCGCTATGTGCCTGGCGTGGAGATTTCGGTCACCTGGGCCGGGCAGACCGTGCACATCGTCGGCCTGCAGATCGATCCGTTCAACGCGGACCTGATCGATGGCCTGGCCCGCACCCGCGACGGCCGTGCGCGCCGTGCGCAGGACATCGGCGAGGCACTGGCAAAAATCGGCATCCCCGGCGCCTACGAAGGCGCGCTGCGCCACGTCGGCAATCCCGACCTCATTTCGCGCACGCACTTTGCGCGCTGGCTGGTGGATGAGGGCCGCTGCAAGACCATCGGTGATGTGTTCAGCGAATACCTGTCGGAAGGCCGCCCGGGCTTCGTGCCGCACCGCTGGTCGTCTTTGAAAGACGCCGTGGGCTGGATTCGCGGCGCCGGCGGCATTGCGGTGATGGCGCACCCGGGTCGCTACAACTACACCGATTTGCAACACGACGCGCTGTTCGACGAATTCACGCAACTGGGCGGCCGCGCGGTGGAGGTAGTGACCGGCAGCCATACGCCCGACCAGTTCCGCCGTTACGCCGATGTGGCGCGCCACTATGGCCTGCTGGCGTCGCGCGGATCGGATTTCCACGGCCCCGGCGAGGGCCGGGTGGAAATCGGCACGCTGCCGCCGCTGCCGTCGGACGTCACACCGGTCTGGTACGACTGGTAAACCGCCCCTTCCCCCGAAAGCCGCGCCCCTCATGTCCCAGTACTTCGAGATCCATCCCGACAACCCGCAGGCGCGGCTGGTGAAGCAGGCCGCGCAGATCGTGCAGAAGGGCGGTCTGATCGCGCTGCCCACCGATTCCAGCTACGCGCTGGCCTGCCAGCTCGACGACAAGTCTGCCGTGGAACGCCTGCGCCGGCTGCGCGGCATCGACGAAAAGCACCATCTGACGCTGATGTGCAGCGACCTGTCGGAACTCGGCAACTTCGCCCGGGTCGATAACCGCCAGTACCGCTGGATCAAGGGCGCCACGCCGGGTCCGTACGTGTTCATCCTGGAGGCGACCAAGGAAGTGCCCAGGCGGCTGTCGCACCCGGCGCGCAAGACCATCGGCGTGCGCGTGCCCGATCACCTGATTCCGCTGGCGCTGGTGGCCGAGCTCGGGCAGCCGCTGATTTCGGCCACGCTCCAGCTGCCCGGCGACGAGGCGCCGATGAACGAACCGGCCGAAATCCGTGCGCGGCTGGAAAAACAGATCGACCTGGTGATTTGTGGCGGCCCGGCGCCGGCCCAGCCGACCACGGTGATCGACCTGACCAGCGGCGAACCGGAACTGGTTCGTGCCGGGCGGGGCGATGTGGAGCGATTCGGACTGACGGCCGCCGCCTGATCCTGCCCGCCTTGTCATTTGACCTGTCGTTTCTGATACATACCGTACATCCACGGACATGCCGGACAGCCTTGGGCGCCGGCGGCCCAATAGAATAGTTCGCATGGATTCCTCGATCGTCCAGACCTTTGCCGTATATGCGCTGCCCGTGCTGTTCGCCATCACGCTGCATGAGGCCGCGCATGGCTTCGTGGCCAGGTATTTCGGCGACGACACCGCCTGGCTGCTCGGGCGCGTCAGCCTGAACCCGATCCGCCATATCGATCCGATCGGCACCGTGGCCGTGCCGCTGCTGCTGTATTTCCTGACCGCCGGACAGTTCGTGTTCGGGTTTGCCAAGCCCGTGCCGGTGGTGTTCAGCCACCTGCGCAACCCGCGCTGGCATGGCATGTGGGTGGCGCTGGCCGGGCCCGGCAGCAATATCGTCCAGGCGTTCCTGTGGGCGCTGATCGCCGTTGGCCTGGCGCTGGCGCAGATCCAGGAGCCGTTCTGGAGCCAGATGGCCCGCGCCGGCGTGCTGGTCAACACCGTGGTGGCCGCGTTCAACCTGTTCCCCATCCCGCCGCTCGATGGCGGCCGCGTGCTGACGGCCTTTCTGCCGCGCCGCATGGCCGAGGCGGTGGGCCGTGTCGAGCCCTACGGCATCTTCATCGTGCTGGCGCTGGTGGCCGCCGGCGTCATCACGCGGATCTGGATGCAGCCGGTGATGACGGTGCTGCTGTCGATCGTCGAACTGATGCTGCGCCCGGTGCTGATGGTGCTGCAGTAGCGCGCGCCGGGTGCCTTCTCGTGCCGGCTTGCCGGTTCCCTCCTTTTTCCGTTCCGCTCCATGCACTCCCAGCTTGCCGCGCCTTCCACCTGGCTGACCCGATGGGCCCACCTGATCCGGCCCGGCGGCCGCGTCCTTGACCTGGCCTGCGGCAGTGGGCGGCACGCCGCGTGGCTGGCAAGGCAGGGGTTTGCGGTGCTGGCCGTGGACCGCGATGCCGAGGCCGTCGCCGGGCTGCCGGCCGGCATCGAGGGGCGGGTGGCCGATCTGGAGCAGGGCGCGTGGCCCCTGGCGGACGCCGGGCGGTTCGATGCCGTGGTGGTCACCAACTATCTGCACCGGCCGCTCTGGCCGCATCTGCTGGACGCGCTGGCGCCGGGCGGCGTGCTGATCTACGAGACTTTCGCGGCCGGCAACGAGACGGTCGGCAAGCCGTCGCGGCCCGATTTCCTGCTGCGGCCCGGCGAACTGCTGGAAGTGACCCGCGGCGTGTTGCGCGTGACGGGTTACGAGGACGGCACGCTGGCGGCGCCGCGCGAGGCCTTCGTGCAGCGGATTTGTGCCGTCCACGAGGCGTCCGGCAGGGCGCCGGAGGCGCCGCCGCCGCGTTATCCGTTACCTGTGGCGTAACCGGGCGGCCGCCGCCGTGAGGCGCCGGGGGCCCAGCACAGGCTGTTGGCGAGACCGGCGCGCCACACGTTACGCCCGCTAACGTTTTCCCTCACTGATAGGGGGTCCGGAGGCCCTGACGGTTCCGGTACAATCCCGTTTGTTCGAATTTCCCGAATTCCCTGAGATATGACACAGATTACCGGCAGCATCGTGGCCATCGTCACCCCGATGCATGAGGATGGCAGCCTGGATTACCCGGCCCTGCGCGCCCTCATCGACTGGCATGCGGCGGAAGGCACCGATGGCATCGTGATCGTGGGCACCACGGGCGAGTCGCCGACGGTCAACGTCGAGGAGCATTGCGAACTGATCCGCGTGGCAGTCCAGCAGTCGGCTGGCCGTGTGCCCATCATCGCCGGGACCGGCGGCAATTCCACGAAGGAAGCCATCGAACTGACCGCCTTCGCGAAGAAGGTGGGTGCCGATGCGTCGCTGCAGGTCGTGCCGTACTACAACAAGCCGACGCAGGAAGGCATGTACCGCCATTTCCGCACCATCGCGGAAGCCGTTGACCTGCCGGTGCTGCTCTACAATGTGCCCGGCCGTACCGTGGCGGACATGAACAACGAGACGATCCTACGCCTGGCGCAGGTGCCGGGCATCGTTGGCGTGAAGGAAGCCACCGGCAATATCGACCGTGCCGCGCAGCTGATCAAGGACGCCCCCGATACCTTCGCCATCTACAGCGGCGACGATCCCACCGCGGTGGCGCTGATCCTGCTCGGTGGCAAGGGCAATATCTCGGTCACCGCCAACGTGGCGCCGCGCAAGATGCACGAGATGTGCGTCGCGGCCCTGAAGGGCGATGTGGTGACGGCCCGCCGTCTGCACATGGAACTGATCGACCTCAACCGTGCGATGTTCGTCGAGGCCAATCCGATTCCCGTCAAGTGGGCGCTCCAGCAGATGGGCAAGATGGCAGGCGGCATCCGCCTGCCGTTGACCCCGCTGGCGGAAGGCCAGCACGAAACCGTGCGCCGCGCGCTGGCAGCGGCCGGCCTGCTGGGCTGAGATTCGCCGGCTGAACGTTCGGCTATTCGCCGATTCTTGAAACCAGGATTACGTGTCAATGAAACAGAAGCTTAACCGTCGCGGCGCGACGCAGATCCGCCGTGTCGCCGTGGTTGCGCCCGTGCTGGCGCTGACGCTGATTGCCGGCTGCAGCAGCATCAATGAAGCCATGCAGCCCGACAAGATCGACTACAAGTCCCAGGGCAAGAAGACCGCGTCGCTGGACATTCCGCCGGACCTGACCAAGCTCGAAGGCGACCGCCGCTATACCGTGCCCGACGCCGCCGGTACGTCGACGCTGTCGAACTACCAGCAGGCCACCAAGACGCGCGAAGCCGAACCGGCGACCAACGTGCTGCCGTCCTCGCAGGGCATCCGCATGGAGCGTGACGGCAACCAGCGCTGGCTCGTCATCAGCAATGGCATGCGTGCCGACCAGCTGTGGGAGTCGCTGCGCGGCTTCTGGCAGGAAAACGGCTTCCTGCTGACGCAGGACTCGCCGCAGACCGGCATCATGGAGACGGACTGGGCCGAGAACCGCGCCAAGATTCCGCAGGACATCATCCGCAACACGATCGGCAAGGTGTTCGACGGCCTGTACTCGACGTCCGAGCGCGACAAGTTCCGTACGCGTGTGGAGCGCGCCCAGAACGGCCAGCTCGAAGTGTTCATCAGCCACCGTGGCGCGCAGGAACAGCTGACCGGCGTCGACAAGTCGACCACGGTCTGGACGCCGCGTCCGGCCGATCCGGAACTGGAAGCCGAATTCCTGTCGCGTCTGGCGCAGCGCCTGGGCGTGCAGAAGGAGCAGGCCAACCAGATGGCCAAGAACCCGACGCCGGTGGGCAATGCTGCGGCCGCCGCAGCCCCCGCACCGTCGGGCGATGCCACGGGTATCGGTGCCGCCGCGGCAACCGGTGCGGCGACGGCCAGCGCAGCCGAAACCAAGTCGTTCCTGGCGCAGGTCAATGGCGCGCCGGCACTGCAACTGCCGGAGCCGTTCGATCGCGCATGGCGCTCGGTCGGCCTGTCGCTGGATCGCGTGAACTTCACGGTGGAAGATCGCGACCGCGCGCAAGGCCTGTACTACGTGCGCTACGTGGATCCGAAGCAGGCAGTGGACGATCGCGGCTTCTTCTCCAAGCTGTTCACCAAGCCCAACGACGGCAAGACCGCGAAGAAGTATCGCGTGTCGCTGAAGGGCAATGGCACGGGCACGACGGTCACGGTGCAGAACGATGCCGGCCAGCCGGAAAACACCGAGATCAGCAAGCGTATCCTGTCGCTGCTGGACGAACAGCTGCACTGATGGTCGTCTGTCGTCCATCGATCCCGACGGCGCCCGCCGTCGGGCATCTCCCCAGGCGAGCGCATCCATGATGCGCTTTGCTTTTTTGGGAAGTGGCAGCGAAGGCAATTCGCTGCTGATCGAGGCCGGCGAGGGCGCGTCCGTGACGCGTGTGCTGCTCGACTGTGGCTTCGGCATCAAGGAAACGGCGCGTCGTCTTGAGCGCCTGGGTGTATCCCCCACGCAACTCCACGCGGTGCTGGTCACCCACGAGCACGGCGACCATGTAGGCTCTGCCTACGCGTTTGCCGCGCGCCACAAGCTGCCTGTCCATACGAGTCACGGCACCTGGCTGGCCACTTCGCATATGCGTGGCGCGGACCAGGCCGACGTGCGGGTATGTTGCGCCGATCACGTGTTTTCGGTGGGTGCCCTTCAGATCCATCCCTATACCGTGCCGCACGATGCGCGCGAGCCGCTGCAGTTCGTGCTGACCGATGGCGATGCCCGGCTTGGTGTGCTGACCGATGCCGGCATGGAAACGCCCTACGTCACCGCCCGGCTCGCAGGCGTCCATGCGTTGGTCCTGGAATGCAACCATGACCGCGACATGCTGGCCAACTCAGTGTATCCGTGGTCGCTGAAGCGGCGAATCGGGGGCGACTTCGGCCACCTGGCCAACGATATCGCGGCCGCCATCCTGTCGCAGGTGACCCACGCAGGCTTGTCGCGCGTGGTGGCGGCGCACCTGAGCAAGCAGAACAATACCCGCGAACTCGCCGCGGGCGCGCTGGCCACGGTGCTGGGCGTACTGCCTGATGAAATTCTGATCGCCGATCAGGAAGAGGGGTTGGGCTGGCAGCCCGTGCGGGCATAATCGGCGAGCGCCGATCCTGCTAATAGAGAGGCGTCAGATAATCGCCAAAACAAAAAGCCGACCCGAAGGTCGGCTTTTTGTTTTTCGGAAAGATCCGATTACTGCTTGGCAGCCGGAGCCGAAGCGTCAGCAGCCGGAGCCGAAGCGTCGGCAGCCGGGGCCGAAGCGTCAGCAGCCGGAGCAGCAGCTGCGGGAGCCGAAGCGTCAGCAGCCGGAGCAGCAGCGGCGGGAGCCGAAGCGGCGGTGTCAGCGGCGGGTGCAGCGGCTTCTTCCTTCTTGCCGCAAGCGGCCAGAGCAACAGCAGCCAGCAGGGATGCGATCAGGAGAGACTTCTTCATTGTTCGTCCTTTAACTTTTAATAAAACGAAAACAGGCGATGAATAATTACCGGTAATTATCGCTCTTGTACTGCAAATATGAGGCTCTCCCGGGTGCCGACAGTGCAGTGGTCCACAGTACTAGCCAGCGGGCGATTATATCCGCGTTTTCCCGCCTTGTGTATAGGCGAAATATGCCGGTTCATTCTGTTACGCAAAATTACACACGTGCCGGCGCGATCTGCAACCAGCCTTCCATCGCCCAATCGTGAAATGTGTCCATCAGATCGGGAAGTGCCGCGCACGCAGCCATTTCGTCGGCCGTCAGCTGGCGCATGTCTGCCAGGCGCCGCAGCCATTTCGCCAAGGCCGGCGGCGGCTCATACGCTTCGCCGTTCAGGAAGAAGTTCGTGCGGTCGTAGAGCGCAATGGAGCCGGGAGCAAGGACCACGCCATGCGCCTTGGCCAGCTTCGCATATTGCTTCAGGCTGATCTCCGCGATCTCCTCGAACTGCACCGACTGCTTGGGCTCCGACAGGTACGACCCGAGGAATTCGGACACCATGCCCTTGTCCCATTTCAGCGCCTGCAGCCGGTCGGCGACAGCGCGGGCCAGGCCGGGGGGCAACTGGGCCGGGGTGGCCGTGGCGGCCTCGCCAGCGTCGGCGTAGCGGCCGTCCAGCGCTTCGTTGCCCTCGACCGTTTCAGACAGCCATGCCAGGAAGTGGCCCGCCAGTTCGCGGTAGGCGGGGGCGCGGAACCCGATCGACGCCGTCATGCATTCCCCTTCGGCAATGCCGTCATGGGCGTACTGCGGCGGCAGATAGAGCATGTCGCCAGGTTCCAGCACCCATTCCTCTTCGGCGCTGAAGTCCGAGAGGATTTTCAGCGGCATGTCAGGAATCAGATCGAGCTTCGTCTGTGACGAAATGCGCCAGCGGCGTCGGCCCGATACTTGCAGCAGGAAGACGTCGTAAGAATCGAAGTGGGGACCCACGCCGCCGCCGTCGGTGGCGTAGCTGATCATGACGTCGTCGAGCCGGGCGTCGGGCACGAAGCGGAACTGGCTCATCAGTTCGGCGGCCGCCCGGGCGTGGAGGTTCACGCCCTGCACCAGCAGCGTCCACTTGCCGGTCTTGCGTGACGGCAGGTTGTCTTCGGCGAACGGGCCGTGTTCGAGCTTCCAGCGGTTGCGAAAGTACGACACCAGGCGCGATTCCACATCGTCCCGATCGGCCAGTTCAAAAAGCGATTCGCGCGACACAGGGGGCACAATTCCGGGCACGGCCTGTCGAATCAGCAACGGTTTGCGGTGCCAGATGTCACGCATGAATGCCGCGGGCGTCATGCCCCCGAGCAGCGTGAGCGGTGCGTCGGGATCAATGGGGCCCGCAGGCAGGGCCTGCGCGTATAATGCGGAATCGCTCATGGAGTCAAGAATTGAAAATCGCTAAGAACACGGTGGTGTCCGTTGTGTACAAGCTGTCGGACGCGCAGGGCAATCTCATCGAGGAATCCGATGAGCCCATGGTCTATTTGCACGGCGGGTATGATGGCACGTTCCCCAAGATCGAGGAAGCTCTGGACGGCCACGATGCCGGTTTCGAGACCCAGCTCCAGCTGGAACCCGATGACGCGTTCGGCGACTACGATGCCGAACTGGTGAAGGTCGAACCGCGCGACCGCTTTCCCGAGCCGCTGGAAGTCGGCATGCAGTTCGAGGGCGTGCCCGAGGACGGTGACGACGAGGATTCGATCATCTACACGGTGACCGACGTTGCCGAAGACAAGGTTGTGCTGGACGGCAACCACCCGCTGGCCGGCATGGCGCTGCGCTTCTGGCTGAAAGTGTCCGAGGTGCGTGAAGCCACCACCGAGGAAGTGGAACACGGCCATGCGCATGGCGCCTCGGGCATCGAAGTCGTCGACGAAGACGAGGACGACGGAGGCGAGGCGGACAGCCCGCGCACGCTGCACTGACTCGATACGGATCCCTGCCAGTCGAGCGATACGCGACAGGTCATCGCGAATTGGGAAAAGCCGGCATCTGCCGGCTTTTTTCATTTGGATTCACGGACGCTGGCCGATGCATGATGCAGGTCAATTCCGCAGGTCGTCTGGTTGGCGCTAGTTGGGCTTCGGCCGGTCCTGCACCTCCACCTGGAACACCGATCGCGTACCGGGTGTGACGGTCAATTCGACCCAGCGCGACGGATTGCCGATGGGCAACGCCACGCGCGTGAAGTTTCCGACGACCTTGCCGGCTGTGTCGCGCAACGGCTTGTCGACGCTGAAGCCACTGTCGCTGGCATGGACAAGCAGTACCTGGCCCGGAAACTTCACGGTCAAATCGCGTAGTTGTTTCTTGAATTCAAGGTAGCCATCGCGCGTGCCACGTCGCAGGAATCCGTCGAACAGCGATGGCTTGCCGCGCTTCTCCCAGCCGTTGCCGAACATCGGGTCGGCGTGGACCACCACCAGAACGCCAGGCAGATCGCGCTGGGTCGCCACCGAGAATGCCCGGTGCAGCCATTGCCGGTTGGCCTCGCGGCGGTCTTCGAACTCGCCGTTGCGGCCACCTTCGCTGCGATAGTGATTGTTGTCCCCGGGCAGGTTCAGTCCAACCACCATCACGTTGCCTTCCACCAGTCGCACGTTCTCGCGAAAGCTGCGGAACATGGCCTGGTCCGACTGCCGCACCACGGGGATCGTGCGGCGACCGAGCGTGGTATCCATCGGAAAAAACAGCTCGCGTAGCCGGTTCAGGCGCTCGACAGCATCGAATCTGCCGTTGACCGGCTTCTGGCATTCTGCCCAGTCAGTTTCCCCGGGGACATAGAGCAATGGCGCAGGAGAGTCGTCGAGCGCGCGCTGTCGCGCGCCGAGCACCGCGTCTCCGCAGGATTCCGTGTCTCCTTTGATGCCGCCGGCATGCACGATCAGCGCGACCTGTCGCGCGTTCATCTGGGTGAACAGTGCCGCCAGATCCGCTTCCGCCGCAGGCCATTGCGGCACGTCGGCGATCAGCGCCATCCGCGTGGGCTGCACGGCAGGTGCCGGTGGCGGCGATACCTTACCGGTGCGCGCCGCCAGGGCAGCGCCCGGTGTCGTCAGGCAGACGTAGCCAATCAGGACGGCCGCTGCCAGGGCCAGGCGTCCGGAGCCGTGCGCGGCGCTCATGCCTGCGCGGCAGATTCCGCAATGGCCTTGAGCCGGTACAGCGCCTCCAGCGCGTCGCGCGGCGACAGGTTGTCCGGGTCGATGGCGGTCAGCGCCGCCAGCGCTTCCCGCGCGACCGCCTGTTCGACCGCCTGCTCGACCGATGCAGAGACCAGACCGGACACGGTGTCGTCGTCATCGGGAGGCGTGGCCGGTGCCGCGAACAGGTCCATCTGCGGCGTCGGCGTGGCGTCGGCCGATTGCTGCTCCAGCCATGCCAGGTGCTTGCGCGCGGCGCGAATCACGGGCTGCGGCACGCCCGCCAGTTGTGCGACCTGCAGGCCGTAGCTCTGGCTGGCCGGGCCGTCCTGCACGGCATGCAGGAAGACGATGCCGTCGCCGTGCTCCACGGCGGACAGATGCACGTTCGCCGCCTGCGGAAATTCCTGCGGCAGTTGCGTCAGCTCGAAATAGTGCGTGGCGAACAGCGTGTGGCTGCGGTTGTGCGACAGCAGGTGGCGCGCAATCGCCCACGCCAGCGCCAGGCCGTCGAAGGTCGACGTGCCACGGCCGATTTCGTCCATCAGCACCAGGCTGGACGGTGTGGCGTGATGAAGGATGCCGGCCGCCTCGGTCATTTCCACCATGAAGGTGGAACGTCCGCCGGCGAGGTCGTCGGCTGCCCCGATCCGCGTGAAGATGCGGTCGATCGGGCCGATCCTGGCTTGCCGCGCCGGCACCCACGCGCCCACGCAGGCCAGCAGCACGATCAGGGCCGTCTGGCGCATGAATGTCGACTTGCCGCCCATGTTGGGGCCGGTGATCAGCAGCAGCTTGCGCGCCTCGTTGAGCTGGCAGTCGTTGGCGATGAACGCGATCGATTCCGCTGCCAGTTGCCCCTCCACCACCGGGTGGCGGCCCTGTGCAATATCGACCACGTTTTCGCTGACCCGCTCCGGCTGGGTCCAGTCCAGCGTGCGGGCGCGTTCGGCCAGCGTGGTCAGCACGTCGAGCCGCGCCAGGGCGCCCGCCACGCGTTGCAGGCTGCCGATGTGCGGCAACAGCGCCTGCAGCAGTGCTTCATAAAGCTGCTTTTCGCGTGCCAGGGCGCGGTCCTGCGCGGACAGGGCCTTGTCCTCGAAGGCCTTGAGTTCCGGCGTGATGTAGCGTTCGGCGTTCTTCAGCGTCTGGCGGCGGCGATAGTCGTCCGGCACCTTGTCGGCCTGGCCGTTCGTCACTTCGATATAGAAGCCATGCACGCGGTTGTACTCGACGCGCAGGTTCGAGATGCCGGTGCGTGTGCGTTCACGCGTTTCCAGTTCGATCAGGAACTGGCCGCAGTTTTCGGAAATGTCGCGCAGTTCATCGAGCTCGGCATCGTAGCCGCGCGCGATCACGCCGCCATCGCGGATCACTGTCGATGGCTCCTCGGCCACCGCGCGTGTCAGCAGCGACAGGCAGTCGGCCGGCACTTCGAGTTCGTCGATCGTCTGCGCCAGCAACGGCGATTCGTGCGCGGCGCTGACGCTGGCCTGGACGCTGGGCAGCGCGCCGAGCGTGTCGCGCAGCGACGACAGGTCTCGCGGCCGCGCCGACAGCAGCGCCAGCCTGGCCGTGACCCGTTCGACATCGCACAGGCGGCGCAGCGTGGCGCGCACGGTTTCCGGGTCTTGCGCGATCAATACGCCAATGGCCTGCTGACGTGCACGCGGCAGCGCCGGGTCGCGCAGCGGGTGATGCAGCCAGTGGCGCAGCGCGCGGCTGCCCATCGTCGTCGAGCAGGTGTCGAGCAGCGAGAACAGCGTCGGCGATTCGCCGCCACGCAGCGTTTCGGTCAGTTCCAGATTGCGCCGTGTCGCGGTATCCAGCCCGACGAACTCGGATTCCCGCTCGACGGTGACGCCCTGCACGTGGCGCAGCGATTGCCCCTGCGTGGTGGCGGCATAGTTCAGCAGCGCGCCCGCCGCACCCAGGGCGGCGCCCAGTCCGGTGCAGCCGAATGGCTCCAGGCTGGCCACGCCAATCTGCTCGCGCAGCCGGCGCGTGCCGGCGTCCTGGTCGAAGTGCCATTCGGGCAGGCGGGTGCGGGCACACTCGAGCACGGGCAGATCCATGCCGTCGGCATACAGCAGTTCGGCCGGGCGGATGCGTTCGAGTTCGCGCGGCAACTGGGCGGCATCGCATTCCATCAGGCGCAGTTCGCCGCTGGCAAGGTTCAGCCACGCCAGGCCTGTCTTGCTGACGCCGCGGCGCGTGGTCTGCTGGTGTACGGCCATCAGATAGCTGTCGGTCTTGTCGGGCAGCAGCGCCGCGTCGGTCAGCGTGCCCGGCGTGACAATCCGTACCACCTTGCGCTCGACCGGCCCCTTGCTCGTAGCCGGATCGCCAATCTGCTCGCAGATCGCCACCGATTCGCCAAGTTTGACCAGGCGCGCCAGATATTGATCGACCGAGTGGAACGGGATGCCCGCCATGCGGATCGGCACACCGCCGGACTGCCCGCGCGACGTCAGCGTGATGTCGAGCAGGCGGGCAGCCTTCTCGGCGTCATCGTGGAACAGTTCATAGAAGTCGCCCATCCGGTAGAAGAGCAGCGTGTCCGGATGGTCCGCCTTGATGCGCAGGTACTGCAGCATCATTGGCGTGTGTGCGTCTTTGGCAGTTTTCTTAACCGCTTGATCTGCCTCGGTTTTCGCCCGCAATCCCTTTGTGGGGGCGGCTTCCACGTCTTTTGGCTCAATCTCGCCAACCACATCAACACTCGTCATTGCAAGCCTTCACTCTAGTCGTCGGCGTAGGTTTTTCGCGTATCATCACAAAAAACCTACGCCGCATCGCGATCATCCCTTTGCGGCAAAACCTACGCCGGGGAAAACCTACGCCATGTACTTCGACGCGCGCGCAGCCAAGCTGCTCAAGCCGGGGGAACATATGACGATCGCGGACCATCCTGGTCTGCGTCTCGAATGCACCGTCACGCGGCGGACCTGGATCTACCGCTATAAGTCGCCCATCGACGGCAAGATGAAACAGTCGAAGATCGGGGCCTGGCCGGCAATGTCTCCGGCCGCCGCCATCGTCGAATGGGAGAAGCTGCGAACTGCGCGCGACAGCGGCCGGGACGTCGCCGCCGAGAAAAAGGCGGCGCGAACCATGGCGCGGTCGGTATCGGAGGGGAGTTTACCCCAGCGCGGCCCCTATACAGTGCGCCGGCTGTGTGATGACTTCCTCGTCGGTCACATTGAGCGCAATCGGACAGCCAAGGGCGCCAAGGAAGTGCGGCGGATGTTCGACACAATGCTCGGGGACTTCGCCGACCTGCTGCCGGGCGAGGTGACTCGCGCCAAGGCCTTCGACCTGCTGGATTCCCACGCCGGTATTCCGGTTCAGGCGGCAAAGCTAAGATCGGAGCTAGGCGCGGCCTGGGGCTATGGCCTCGATTCCGGCCGGCTGGACGCCTCGACGGCCAATTGGTGGCGTCAGATCATGCGGGGGCGCCTGCAAAGCAAGGGCAAGAAGATTCAGGGAAAGTCGATCGGTGAGGTGAAGCGCGTGCTGACCGAGGCGGAGGTCGGCGAGCTGATCCGCTGGCTGCCCAATTTCAGCCGCATCGTGGCCGACGTGCTGGCGCTCTACCTTTGGACCGGAACGCGCGGGTCTGAGATCGTCAGCATGGAAGCGGCCGAGATCCAACAGGAGCCAACCGGGCTGTGGTGGACGATTCCCAAGGAAAAGACCAAGAACGCGAAGAGGGCCGGCGCTACGGACCTGCGGGTGCCGCTGTTTGGTCAAGCAGAGCAGATCGTCAGGCGCCGGCTGGCTGTCGTAAAGGAGGGCTACCTGTTCGCGTCCCGCATGGGTGGGAATGTGGAGCAGAAGACCATTCAAACGGCCGTTTTCTATCACCAGCCGTATTCCAAGACGCGCCCACAGATGAAGCGCCCGCGCCTGACAGTAACGCACTGGGCGCCGCATGACCTTCGTCGCACCGTCCGGACGATGCTTGCCTCAATGGGGTGCCCAAATGAGGTGGCGGAGTCGATCCTGGGCCATATGCTGCCTGGCGTCCAGGGCGTCTACAACCGCCACACCTACGATAAGGAGCGGCATGAGTGGCTGGGCAAGCTTTCGGTAAAGCTCGAATCGCTCGCGGCCACCCCGTCCTTAGCCGCGGCGTGAGGTGTTTGCCGGGGGAGGGAGGTCGGAGATCGGCCGTGTCTCGGCCCATTCTTCGACCTCGCGCGTTAGCCAGGCGACTCGGCGCCCGGAAAGAACTCGCGGCTTTGGGAATTTCCCTTCCCGAACCAGCTTTTCCAGGCTGGTGTCCGATAGGCTGACGGCCGCTGCCGCCGCATGCCGATCGAGATAGATTGGCTTCATCAAACGGTACCTCCGATCCATGCTGCAGCAGGGTCTCGATGTGGAACCCATGTGGCGGCCCACTGTGCGTGTGCAGCCGCAACTTCCTGCTTGGCGACAGCCAAAATGTCCATTTGCTTGAATCGCTCGGCAGGGAGTTCGGGCGGAACTGGCCTTGGTGTGTCTACGAGGTCGCCAAGCGCATACGCGGGGGTACCCCGACGCCATGCCGAGATGTAGAGGCGCTTGCCCTTTCGCATCGTCTCAATGGTGGCCTTTGCACCGTTGCGACCTGTATCGATGGCGCGAGCCAGTTCAAGCCTGGTAAGGCCATGCTTCCCCGCGGCCTGGAATGCGATGTTTGCTGCGGCCGCCAGCCTATCGAGTTCATCACCGACCGCGGCAGTGCGACGGAGATTGGTAGATTCGAGCGGCGCTGCCGACGGAACGAGTCTTCTCCTCTTTGGCATTCGTTATTCCTCCAGATTCATTGCGTCCGCTACGTGCCGTTTGATGGCCAGACGGACGGCGGTACCGCCTTCCCTCGCGCCCATCTCGTAGCAGCGGTCATGCGCCAGCCCTTTGCATTCGTCGGGCATGATGGCGATGTGGGCCGGGGCCTCCAGCGCTTTGAGCACTCGCTCGCGCTCGAGCGCATGGGCTCCGGCCATTGCGTTGATCAGTTCGGCCAGTTGGCCTGTCATCTTCGAGAGGGTTGCGGCGATATCCGCGCGCACGTACTCGACTCCGTCGGATACCGGCGTCAGGCTGACGCCCGCACCGCCGACGTAGATGCGTTCTGCGGCGGGGTTGTCGTCCACCGGCGTTGAGTCGATTGCCACATTCAGGCAGTGGGCGATGTACCGTGCGGCCGCCACCTTCTTGTCCAGCGACGCGAATTCGCCTTCCACGGAAAGCCGGACATCTGGCAGCAAGCGGGCATGCACGACGTCGCCGCGCTCGTCCGCCAGCCAATGACCGGTTGCCAGGCTTTCCATGATCAGTGACCGCAGGGCGGCGTTTCGCCGTCGTTCACTTCTGCGCCGCAGCCGATGCAACGTTTGGCCGGCTCAGCTGCAGGCTCTTCCGGAAGTGACAGGTCCGGGGTGATCCAGTCCTTGAGGTCGATTGTCGATTCCATAGTTTCTGTTTTGTTCATAGTATGCTGACAGCACACATGTTAGCCAACGCGGCGAAAAATAAAGGCGGCAAGAAGCAGGGCGAGCACCAGCCCGTAAAGGGCGCCGGCGAGGACCGCTCTGACGTTGGCCGCGCTCACAGGTAGCTCCTCGACTCCAGGCGGCGATCTTCGCGGACTGCGTCGGCGTGATCACAGCGGTCTGCTTCGTCCCGTTTGCGCCAGGCGCGGAGGGCGGCATCCGCGAGCTCGTCATCGTCGAGGTCATCGACGGAGACCGGCTCCTGGTCATCTGCCTGCTTGACGATCTCGGCCTGGTGGACGAAGAACGACTCAGGCTCGGGCGGAGACGCGTTGCCGTTGTAACCGGCATAGTGGTAGCCGGTGACAGTGACGGTATGTCCGTCGAATGGGAATGTGAGTCGAGTGAGGTTCATCCCTGCCTCCTAGAACTTCAGCGTCGTCTGCCCGGGCTGCGACAACTGAACGAGCGTCCGCAGATGGCCTACCGCCTCAGCTAAGAGCGTGGCGATGTGGCGTTCGAGCGTTTTGGGTTCTTGCGCAGGGTCGGGCGCAGAAGCCGTGATCGGTTCGCGCGAGGGAGCCGCCACCAACGCCGGCGCACGCTCATCCAGCCAAGCGCGCGGCACGTAATAGACCGGCTGCTCGCCTGCGCGGGCGATGTTCTCCAGCGGGATTGCTTTCGCCATGCACATCTGGAGTTCCTTTGCCTTATCGTGCGGCGACGGCAGTCCAAGCCGGGCAAGAGCTTCGCTGGGCGGGACGTGGGTATCGCCACCGCGGCGGGCAATCGCACGCGGGCCATCGCTCGGGCCCTTCCGCCAGACCATAACCGCCACCTTGCGCCGGCCGGTCGCGCCGTCGTACGTCTTGTCGCCGGGAGCGTGGACGAGCCTCTCGGTCTCCAGGTGGCGGAGTGCGTTGGTAATCATGGCGGGCCTGTGCTCCGGCATACGTTGGGCAAGCACGCGCACGTTGAATTCAGACGGGATTTCGTCGAAATGGTCCCGCATGATGGCGCGCGCGCATTCGATGTACTCGGGCGTTCTTCTTTGCATGGTCTCTCTCGTCTCTCTCTGTCAGGGGAGGGGATCAGGCTGCGGCGGGGAGGTGCAGATCCCTAAGCCACTCGATTACCGTCGCTTGCTGGGCGCCGAAGTGGATTGCCAGCGCTTCGATGATGTCGGCGTCAGAGGGGCGGCGGCGCTGGGCGCGCGGCGCGCCTTTGAGCGGCATGATGGCGGCTGCAGCCCGCGGCGATGGGATTGGAGACTTGGCGGCAACGGTCTCGATAATCGGCTCCGCTGCCTTCGTCGCATCCCTAGCCTCGCGAGCGGCCTTTTCGTCGGCGGCGCGTTTCTCGGCCGCCTCGCGCTCGACGCGCTCAGCTTCCTCGCGACGGATACGGGCGCGCTCGGCTTCGAGGCGGGCTTCCTCGTCGCGCTTGTGCTGGTCGATCCGCGACGTGACTGTCAGCTTGAAATCGTCGATTGGCTTCGCGATGAGTTGTTGCAGGTCGGCCAGCAGCGCGCGGTACTCGGCGGCATTGGCATTCAGCCAATCGATTTTGGTGCGGATGTCGGCTGCTTGCTGATCGGCCGCGATCTTCCCATTAGCAAGTGCGTTATCCAGCTTGTCCTGAATGCTGGCCAGCGTCTTCAGGCCTTTTATGGCCGCCGGGAAATCGGGCGCCGTAACCTCAAGGCGGACGCTCCGAATCTCGCGCTGCAGTTCGGCGACGTGGGAAGTGAACGCCTTGCGGGCTGTATCAACCTTCTCGGCCCGGCGGCGCTCCTTTTCGCTGGCGAGCAGCTTTTCAGCCATAAGCCGGTTGTCGCGCACGAGCTTGGCCAACATATCCTTCTGGCGCTTCGCCTCGTCCACGCTCTGGATCTGGGCCAGCATCATGGCTTCGGCCGCATTCAGCGTTTCCTCGGCCTTCTTCATAGCCTTGATCTGTAGGTCGAGGTCTGCGAAGTCTTGGTCCGTCTGCGGCTCTCGGATCAGCTTGTTTTCGAGGAATTCGCGCAGTGCCACCTCGAAGACTTTGAAATTCTCGCGGACATCGATCTTGCCGCTGATCTGCACCGAAACGACCGGGAGCGCCTGGACTGCCTCAGCGACTACAGTCGGCTGCGCATCGGGGAGTTCGAAAACGGCGAGATCCTTCGCGAACTGATTCCAGCCTGCAATCAGCGCATCGAATCGCTCCTGGCTGGATTCGTACCAGCACCAGGCCATATTTTCACGGGTGCCGTCGGACGTCATGAAGAGGCACTTCTTCGCGCCGGAGACGAGCAACTGCTGATCCATCTGGATCGTGTAATGGGGATCGAGCTTGCCGGTGGCGACGGCGGCCGCGAGGTCGGCGTTGTAGAGCTTGTGCTCCCAGATGATCTCTTCGTCCATCGTGACGCCGTCCAGGCTGGCGAGCAGGCGAAGGCCGGCCACCTCGTCTGTGGCTGTGACGGGATAGAGATCCGATCCGACGATTTCCTCGGCGATCAGGCGGGCCATCGCTTCGGCGGCGTGGCCTTGATCAAACAGCCCTTGGGTGAAGGCGTCGACTTCCTTCTCGACGCCGGTGTGTTTCTGCCGCAGCAGATCGCTTCGATTCGTGTACTTCGACTTCCCGAGCGCGATAGGCGCTTCGGAAGCCGTCAGGTAATTCCTGCGCAGGGCCAGCCATTCGGGCGAGCCTTGTACAACGTTCATTATGTTCATGTCTGTCTTCCGGTTGGGGATGGCTAGGTCAGTCGTTCTCGTGAGACCAGGCGTCAATTTCGAGCTTCTGGTCTTCGGTGAGCTTTTCCTTGCTCTCGATCATCGCGATCAAGTCGGCGACGGCCTTCTTCTTGTCGAGGATCAGCTTCCTCCACTCCGGAGTCTTGTCCTTGAATCGCTCGTCGCTACAGACGGGGATGACCTTGCCTTCCGGCTTCTTCTCGTCGCCGCCATTACCGCCAGACTGCTCCGCCTTGTTGTCCATGACGGACTTCCACGTGGCCTCGCCGTCCTTGATGGCGCCGTAGATGCCGCGCAGGTCGACGAGCTCGGTCGGCGAGCAGCTGTCGAGGGCGTGGCCGAGATAGGCAACCAGGTCGGAGGCCTTGACGCCGATGCCGGCGAAGGCGTCAGCAATCCGTTTGCGCTCAGCATCTGGGTCGCGCGCCGCTTCATCCATCCGGACGGATTTGATGATCTCCTCGGCCTCGTCCTGCATATCACCGGGGATGATGCGCAGGCCTAGAGTCCGAATGGCCTTGGAAATCTGTGCGGCCCGCTTGTTTAGAAGGTCGTCATCGTTGGCGGGGACGGTGTACGTCATCTTGCCGTAGCTGTTCTTGCGGGCGGAGATGTAGCTGCCGTCGTCCATCGGCTTGGAGCGCTCGACCGTCTTGGATACGCGCACGTCGAGCGGGTAGGTGAGGTTCGATTCCAGGTCGGTCACCGATACGCGGTGCACTTCCTTACTGTCGTCCTCGAAGATCATGGTCGTTTCGACCAGGACGTTTGTCATGCAGCGCAGCGCCACCTCGACGAAGCGAATACCGAGACCTTCCACGCCCTGGCCGATCGGCTTGCGGTAATAGGCGCTCTTGTTGTGGGCGAACGACGGGCGGCGGCACTCGCGCAGGAGCGTTTGGCGGACCTGATCCCAGTCGCGCGGCCGCTGCATGGCCATGACATACCGGGCTTCGACCATGGCCTTTGCCTGGGCGGCTACTGCGGTGGACGCGGTCTCAACGAGTGCGGTGGTAGTGGTTTGGGCGCCGAATTCGCTTCGGACGGCCAGAGCGGTCTGAGTCATCTTCTCCTCGCAGGTTGGTTGCTAACGTGCATGCACACACGTTAGCAAAAGAATAATAACTGTGCAAGAACCGTGCGTTGTTTTTTTCTGGTGACGCCATAGAATCGCCAAAAACATCAAGGGAGGAGAAGCTATGCGCTCCGTATTGGTTTGGTTATTGGCCGTCCTGCCGGCTGTTGCTGGCGCTCAGGCGGTTATTCGGGTCGATCCGGGCCCGGGCGGCAATCCGCGTATCTCGACGCCGTGGGGCGACTACATTGCTGTCCGGCAGGGCGGCGCGCTGTTTGTCATC
This sequence comes from Cupriavidus sp. 86D6, assembly GCF_057815095.1. Lineage (NCBI taxonomy): Bacteria > Pseudomonadati > Pseudomonadota > Betaproteobacteria > Burkholderiales > Burkholderiaceae > Cupriavidus > Cupriavidus sp. 86D6. Next base: position 776,802 of record NZ_JBYPSB010000002.1, read on the forward strand.
ACTGAAGAGCAGTACGCCAAGGGCTTGATTGACGGCTATGCGCACTCCAAAGGCCAGGAGGCGGTGAACGTCGCTGGCGCCGGGAAGACTTACATCAGCAAAGCCGATATCTCAGTGCAGGCCGGCGCGGTCCGTCTGCGCCAGGTGGAGGCGACCATCGTCATTGGCGTTCCGGCCGACAAGAAACTGGGGCGGCCGCCGAAGCCGAAGACCTCGGAATACGTTCAGGTAATGTGGCTGCAGCAGCAGGCCGGGAAGGTGAGCCCCGTGTTCGCGGTAGGCGGCCAGATACTGAAGCCGAACAATTGCGGGGTCGACATGGGCATGCATCACTGTGAGTTCACGGTGTCGCATGCCCAACTCGTGCAGCCGGCCGCATTCGTCTTTACGCAGCAAGGCCAGGCGCCGGGGCTGTGGGAAGTCGATTCGCTAACCCGTGTGCACGCGGCCGGTATCCAGCGCAAGTACGACGAGCTAAAGATGCCTATCAGCGGAGAGGATGCTGCCGACCTGCAGGCGGTTGCACGCATCGATCCGTCGATCAATGCCGAAGGGAGCAAACATGATTGATCAACTCATGGCTGCCGTGTCCGGGGCCAATACCGCTCTTGATATGCTGAAGAGGGGTATCGAAATTCATGATCAAAAGGTCGCTGAGAATGCGGTCGCTGATATGACAGAGAGCCTCCGCGCAGTCACAAATAACGCGTTCGACGCCGTTCAAGATGCGCTTCGTAGTGCGCAGGAGGCGCGGGGGCTAGATAAGCGCATTGCCGAACTTGAGAAAGAGGTGACTAAGCTCAAAGCGGCTGCCGAAGAACGTGAGCGCTATCACTTGGTTTCGCTTAGCCCACACAGCTTCGCATACACCTTCAAGGATTTGATCGCTGGCCAGCCCCAACACTATCTCTGCCAGGCTTGCTATGACGGTGGAATGAAGGTTGTTTTGCAGCGACCCGGTGGAGTCCCCTACTTAAAGTGCCCGCAGTGCGATGCTGAAATCGCAAGCGATGTATTGCGTGCGGAGGTCGATGCTGCGCAACAGCGAGCTATCGATGACATGAGGCGTCGTTCTCCGGCCGACTATTGATTGGGGATCAAAGTATGCGACATCCGGATCTGTATCGAGCATTGGCGGCGTATCTACGTCGCGATGGCTGGCCGCAAGAGGCCATTGAGAAGTTCGAGGCGCGGTGGCTTCGCCTTCGTGATGTAGAAGCGTTTCCGTGCCCAGTGTGCTTCCTGGATCGGGGGGAGGATCAACCACTCGTTCCGTTAAACGCGGTGGGGGACGTGGAACCAGTCAAATGTCCAAGCTGTCGAACCCAGTTCGACATTCCGATCCCGAAGTAGTCAGGCCGCTTTCCTCGCAAGCTCCAAGCAAAGGGTAACGGTTCGCTGGCACTCCGGCACATCAAACCGCCCGATCTCACACTCGGACTCGGAGATGCCGAGTGCGCCGGCCAGCCAGGCGCGGGCCCCGTCCTTGGGCATGTAGTCGCTCTGCCAGATTGAGTTGAACAACTGGCTGGCCCAGCCGCGCGCCTGGCGCGTCGGGGAATCGGCCAGCGTTCCCTTCGGGATGCCGGTGCCGGCGTACATGTCGACGTAGGCGCCGCATAGCCGATTGCCACACAGATACAGCCACGGCCAGTCGCCGTGCGGCTTGCCGTAGATCTCGCTGTTGTTGACGATTGAGACTCGGGCGCCGCAGTAGCGGCAATGCGTCGGCGCCGGCAATGGCGCCTTCACGCGCGCGACGGCGCGGCGGGACGGATTCCACGGGGTGAGGGCGGTCATCCCTTCTCTCCCATTCTCCTGAGAGGAGACAAGTCGAACTCGTAGTGGCCACCTCGCCGCGAAGATTCCCAGCATAGCGTCCAGAACATGCGGTTCGCCTGCATAGCTCCTATCAGGCTTTCATTGCCAGACCATCCTCCGGTGGACAACTTGAGTTTGTCGCCCTCTAGGTGCCAACCAAAGTCCGGGCACCACCAAAGGCCCAGCACGAATGCCAGCATTAATGGGATGTCCTGCCAAGACCATTCGGCGATCTGCTTCAGTTCATCATCTTCTGGGTATCCGTCTTCGTCAGGCATTGCTTGCCCCCTCCGTCACGACGCCGACCAGCGCGCTGTCCAGCAGGTAGCCGTAGGTCCGCATCTGCTGCGCCAGCGCATATCGCTCCGCCGGTCCGTGGGTCTTCCATAGGCAGCAATCGACGGCATCCTCAACGTCGTCATGTTGGCTGCCGCACTGCGGGCAAACGAGGCGCCCCGGGGCGATCTGCTCGGCGGCATCTTCCTGGCAGCACTCGATTGCTTCATCTTCCCAGTCGTATTCCTCGAGGCACTCTGGGCACTTGTAGACGACGATTACGTCGACGGGTTTCTCAGCGGCCTCAACGACTACGGCGTCCAGATCCACGCTGGGGCGGGGTAGGCGGATGGTCAGCATCCTCAATCCTCCGCATCGCCGCGATACGCTGCCCACGCATCCTGATCGCATTGAGAGACCCAAATGCCGTCGCCCACCCTCCAGGTGGCGGCGTACTTGCCTCCAGGAAAGGTGAAGGTTGCGGAGCAGTGGCCATCGTTCTGTTCAATGCGATCGCCGTAGATGTGAACATGCGTCGCCACGGAACCGGGGTACTTTGTCTCCACGAGTTCGATTAGCGCCGCCTCTGCGGCCTGTCGTCCGCGCCGGCGGGCGGCGTCGATCGCTGCGCAGGACTTGCTGCAATAGACGAACTGTCCGCGCTCAACCGGGGAGGATTCGGAGCACGTATCGAAGTGCGGGTCCGGCTCGACGTCGCACATGTCCTCGTCAACCCGGCAACCGCAGTGGAAGCACTCGTAATGCCAGCCCTGCGCAATGAGCGCAAGCGGAGGAACCGGCCCCGGTGCGAATTGGTCGAGCGCGGGCCGGCGGCGGCAATGGTCAACATCTTCCCAGTCGCAGTTGCACTCGTTTGCGCCTTCGCGGCGGGCGGTGGCCGAATTGGTGGCGAACACGATTGCCCAGTTGTCGCCGCCGTCGTAGACCTCGTATGCCTTCAGGGGTTTCATGCGACTTCTCCAGTCTGCGCCTCGAACATGTCGATAGTCCTGGTGTCGCGGGTCGGCTCTTCCTCGGGCAGAAGTCCTTTCAAGGGAGTTTCACCGTCTCCGCAGTACGGGTAGGCATCCCCATCCCAGCCATCCGGAAGACCGGCAAGACTCTTGACCTCGCCAGCGACGTCGATCTCCGGATCGGCATCGCCGATGATGTCGCTCATGCGATAGCAGGCATTGCGGTGAGCATCTGCCTCGTCATTGCCGGCCACGATAGCCGTGGTGCTGATCTCGACGATGAATAGTTTTTGGGTCACGCTGCCTCCTTTTTTCGGTAGACTTTCGTCAGGCTGAAGTCGATGGAATGCCCACGCCGCCTCGCAATTTTGGCGATTGAGGCTTGATTCGTATGGCTGGCGCTAGCCTGGCGGACGAGCCCTAGGTAGCTATTCGCTGCGGCAAAGACTTCGCCGGCCGGCATAGTGGAAAGGCGGTGCGCACCGACATTGAGCGTCCGCTTCCGTGTATGCCGCGCCCAAGGCCGGATCACCTGGCCGACGAAATCGATTCCGCGTGTTACTGGCTGCAGGATCGTCTTTGACGGGTTCAAGCGCGCGCCGAGATGGCGGGGCAGGAGGGCGTCAATCTCGGTGAGAGCGGCGTTCAGCCACTGAGGCGACTTGTGGAGAATCACAAAGTCGTCGACATATCGGATGTAATGGTGTGCGCCGATGCGGTGCTTCACGTGTTGGTCGAGCACATCCAGATACACGTTGGCGAAGAACTGGCTGCTCAGATTGCCGATAGGCAGGCCGAGATGCGCCGGCTGTTCCATCAGCCGCTTATGCGGCGGTACCAGTGCCAGCATCGCCGGATCGCCTCGGTAGACGAAGTCGGCCCGCGGATCGTGCATCAGCACGAGCTCTGTCAGACCGCGCCAGAACGGCTCGTGGATCTTCTTCTGCAGCAGGCCGAGCAAGACGCGCTTGTCGATGCTGACGAAGAAGTTGGCGAGATCGCACTTCAGGTAGTACGCCGGGTGCGACCAGTTCTGGGTGATCGAACGCACCTTCGCTTCGAGGCGGCGAGCCGCGTAAAGCGTGCCGCGGCCCGTGATGCACGCGCAGGAATCTGCGATGAACGAACGCTCGAACCGAGGGCCGATCCGGTTGTACAGAAGGTGGTGCACGATGCGGTCGCGGAACTCTGCGGCCCAAACCTCGCGCGGCTTTGGGCGGGTGATGACGAAGCACTTCGAGCGGCCTGGCGTGTAACTGCCGTCGGTCAGCTCGTCGTACAGGGCCCGGAGATTGCCCTCCAGGTGGATTTCGAACGCCAGAGCGCTGGCGCTGTTGCGTTTCGTGCGCCGGCAGTCGAGATAGGCCTCGACAAGTTCGGCGAACGAGAAGGGGGCGCTTTCGTTCCAACCTGCGGACGGCACGGGCGCGCAACTCGTTGTTCTGTTGGTTGTTGTTCTGGTTGCCGTTGTTGAAGTTCTGATACCAAGCCCAGCCGGAAACATCGTGCTATCTACGTCGCCCATCCGATTGCTCAGGCGGGAAACTGCGCCGGACGCTGCCCGACCGAAGTCGGAGGTATCCGTGGTGCGCATGGCGGTGGCCTCGTGAGCCAGCGGCACGACCAGGTTGAAAGATCGCTCAGTCATGGCGGCCTTGACCTCCATGAAGCGGGCGACTTGCGAACTTTTTCCACCCGTTGGCCTGCTTCCCGATTCCCGTAGTGATCTCGATAGCCTTGGCATAGGCCGGTCTGGAGATCAGCCGCTTGTCCATGCTCAAGCGCAGGAGCAACTCGATCACCTGAAGGCGCTCAAGCAGTTCTGTCAGGTGAGGAGACTTGTCGGCGGAAACGTTGGCGCGGAACACCAGCACCATGATCTCAATGCACTCGGCGTTGATCTTCTCGCCGATGCTGCGTTTGAAATCGCGCGCCATGTTCTTGACCAGATCGGTGACAACGTCCAAAAGACCGTATGCGGCCTTATAGATCGGAAGTTGGTTGTGCAGTGCCACGGTGGTTCAAATGGTTAAATTACTGAAGGAATGAACCTGCGGACGGCACGGGCGCGCAACTCGTAGCGCTGCGGGCCGTAGTCCTGGGTGCCGTCGCCGAAGTACTGAAACCAAGCCCAGCCGGATTCTTTCTCATGGCGCTCGCCAGACCAGTAATAGGCGCTTTCAAACTCGCCCTTCAGGTTGGCGAAGAGCAGGGATTGCTCGCGGCGCGTGGGCAGTTCGCCGCCGATCGATGCGGCCCATTCATTGGCCTTTTCCCACGTCTTGTCATCGACATCACCGGGAAGCAGAATCAGGTGGTGGCTAAACAAACCGTCTTCATCGAGCACGACGCCGGCGTAGCGTTCGCCAGCCCTGAGTTCGATGGTGGCGCCGGCCACGACATATTCGCTGGCGGATTGCTTCTCGAACGCCGCGATCATGTCGCCGATTCTGGAGTGCTCTGCCTTGATGGCTTCAAGCGTGATCGTCATTGCGAACCTCCTTTGGAAATGGATGAAGGGTTAAATGGTCAACCTGCGGACGGCACGGGCGCGCAACTCGTGGCCCTGGTGGTGGTCGAGCTGGCGGCCGTTGCGGAAGTGCTGAGACCAAGCCCAGCCGGGGTCTTCGGTATCCTCTTCGTTCGACCAGTACGCGGCCTGCTCGAACTGATCGCGGAGCTTGGCGAAGGCGACAGCCTGCTCGGCGCGAGTCGGGAGATCGCCGCCGATGCTCTTGGCCCATTCGAGTGCGCCATGCCACGTCGCGCGGGTATCGCCGGGCAGCAGAATCGTGTGCGTGACGTCCCCATTGGAATCGACGAAGCCGCAGAGGTAGACCTCGCCTTCGGCGAGCGGTGGGATTTGGACTTGCATGCGTTCTCCTTGGTCGGTGGAGTGGAGGAATGGAAAAGGCGGCGCCCCGGCGGGGGAATGCAGAGCACCGCAAAGGGGTACTCAGAAGCGGTACTTGAGCATCAGCGTGCTCGTGCCTTTCCACAGCGAATGCCATTCATCGCCGGTGGAACGGTTGAAGTAGTAGAGATACGAAACGCTGAAGTTCTTGTATCCAACGGAGGCGCCGACGACTGGCGCTACCTGGATCTTTCGGTTGTGAGAGACGGTCACTGCTCCGGTACCCTCGTAGCCGTTTTCGATGGGGCGGTTGTAGAGCGTGACTTCCCACTTCGGCTTGAAGATGTAGGCGCCGAACTCGATGCCATAGCGGATGCCGTTGCGGGTGAAGTTCGGTTCGAGCGAGAGCTTGATTCCGTGGACGTTCCCGTGGCCAACAAAGCGGCTCTTGTAGTGACAAGGGCCGTCGCAGCTCTTCAGAACCTTGTTGTAGTTCTCATCGGAGGTAGCGATGGCGTCCGAACTTACGGTGCCCATGTAGACGTAGCCGGCATGCCAGTCCAGGCCCCACCGGTCGTGGGTGATGACGGCGCCTGCAAGCCCGACCTCAATAGACGGCGCGTTGAGGTCCAGCTTGTACGGCATGCCTTCCTGGTACCACATCATGTTGCCGCGGGGCTGGTAGTGAACCAGTCCGGCACCCACCTCGATGTCCACCGCATGGGCGGCCATGGGGAGCAGCGTCGACGCAATCAGCGCCACGCTGGTGAGAATCTTCTTCATGTTGTCTTCCCCTAGGGAAACTCAGTGGAGCGCCTCAGACACCCGTTCGCGGTAGTCGGAGCGGGCGTGGAGGCGATCCTCGGCCGCGGCCGAGATCACGAAATCGACGTTGTCTGCGATGACCTGCTCGGTGAACTGGGCCAACTTGCCAGCGATGGCGATGTTTGCTTGGCGGAGGTGTTCCATCACGGGGATGCCTGGCTTGGCGCGGGCGTTGAACAGCTTTACCAGTTCGCCGAGCACTTCCAGCGCGGTATCTCCGTCGACGTACTCCTCGATGGCACCGACGCGCAGGTTGTGCTCGATCTGGTCTTCGGCTTGATAGCGGTCCACGGCGCTCTCCGAATTAGTGCAGGTCAGCGCGGCGAATCGAGACGATCTCGCCGTGGCACACACCTACCTGTTCCATCAGGTCGATGGCCGATTCCTGGGCGTCATCGCGGTCGAAGGCTGCGACATCGACGCTCATCTGGCCGAGGCTCGTCTTGAAGGTGACTTGGTAGGTGTTCATCTCGCGCTCCCGTTTTGCTAACGTATGTGCACACTTTAGCAAACAGATAACGTGTGTGCAAGAACGTTAGCAAAAATATTTAGAGGCGGATCAGGCCAGCTCTCCCGAAGTCCTCGTCGAGGATTTCGTAGAAGCGCGCGCGGATGACGTCGATAGCCTCGTTCACTGGGGTCTCGTAGCGTTGGACGGTACGCTTGTGCACGCTGGATTTGGTCGCGATGAGCTCGTGCGTCGGTCGGTTCTTGCGGCCGATGTCGACGTACCGCCGGACGAGAAGCGAGCGCATCCGGTTGTTGGCGATCTTCGTCTCGCGGGCGACATGGGAATCCAACACCGCTAACGCGTTAGTACGCTCGTCCGACCAGGAGAACATGGCCCAGCCATAGGCCCGGGATAGGGGAGGGAGGTTATTGACGTGATTGCGGATCATCGCGGCCTGGGCGTGCTGATCCAGCGGGGACAGGGCGCCGTCGGCCCCCTTGTTGGTCGCGCTTGCGCCGGCCATGGCGCGCTGGGCGTCGGATACCTTGCAGATCGGGATTTGCTCCATGGCGTAGGCATGGCGCAGGACGGCGTCGGTGTCTCGGAATTTCATTGATCTCTCCCCGGTCTTTTGCTGGCGGTCAGCGGCCGCCGTAGAGTTGCTGAATCGTCCAGGCGAGGCAGTCGAGCTCGCTCACCTTCATGACTTCCCACATGCGGCGCTGGCCGTGGATCCCGTTGAAGCTGCCTTGATGGCAGTCTTTGCAGAGCGGAATCACACAGAAGTTCGGGCTCTTCCGGCCCGGTGTGCGCCCTTCAAGGATGTGGTGGGCATCGCTTGGCCCGGCTGCGCCGCAGACGGAGCAGTCCATGTTCTTGACGCGCTCGATGTGGCGCGATTCGGCCCTGGTGGCGGTTTTGCTCATCGCTCGAACTCCGCAAGAATGGATTCGACCATCCCCTCGGCGCCAGCGGCTGACATCTGCGGCCACAGGAACTTGTAGGCGTGCGGCTCGCGCAGGAAGGCGATGACGCTCCTGTGGTGCTCGGCAAACTCGGCGTCGTCTAACGCGTCGTAAGCGACCGACTTTGGCATGGCGATAAGGCCACCATCCGCTGCCGGGACGTACTCGCAGTGCCCTGCGCCAACCTGGAGCCAGCATCGCATCTGATCGCGGTCCGTGAACTGGTCCTGAGCGTCGAAGATGGCACCAAGGATAGCGAAATGCCTACGATGAAAAACCGGGCTGCGAGGCAGCTTGAACTCGAAGGCCAGCGTGTCGCCTGGCGCCATTCCTTCGATAGCCTTGCGAAATCTGCCGTACGCGCGCTTGTCGGCATCGGACAATCCATCCAACTTACCCGTCTGCGCGCGTTCAAGTGTGACCTTGGCCATTAGTCTGCGTGGGGAGCCTTGGCGCTGTTGTTGCGCCATTCGTGGCGGGCTTCCGGCGCTCTGGTAGGCGGATCGGGGAACACCTCCTCGATGTCGTCCTCGCCCAACTTGCTGCCGGCGGTCATGGTCCAGCCCACAGCGAGGGCGATGCCGACAATGAGCACGATCCACAGAAGCAACTTCAGGCCGAAGCCGAGCAGGAAGCCGATAACGACCAAGGTGACAGCGCCTGCGATGTTCTTTTTCATGGCTCTCCTTACATCACAAAGGTTGTAAAACGGAAATACAGCGTATCGGTTGTTATCACCTGCGCTTGCCGTCCACACGCCAGGCTGCGGCGTACCCCGTCAACCAGTTGGCATGAAGGACCGTGCCTAGCGGGTAGGGGTTGAACGCAAAACCCTTCGGCATGGCGTGCATGCACATGGCTTTGCCGTGCTCGAATGCAGCGGCGCCTTCTTGCTCGACGCCGGGGAGGGCGATCAGGGGATCAGGCACGGGCGGACTCCATCTGATGGAGCGCGGTCAATGCGACCGCCAACGCTGACCATGCATGCGAGGTGACGCCGTAAAGCGGGCCTGGCTGTTTCTTCGTGCCGACCTGTGGCGTTTTGCCGCCACCGGTGCGCGGAAACAGATCGACTACGGCTTGACGCACGTTGGCGTCCTTGGCTTGAGTGGTCCCGCACAGGTGCAGTTTCACGTCGCGGCGGTAGATAAGGCGCACGTCGCTGGGGGCGCGGAAGGTCTCGACCATGCGGCCGATCCAGACGCAGGTCTCAAAAACCTCTTTGCCGACAGCCATTCCGTATGAAGCGATCATCTCGATAGCCAGGTGATCGACAGGCTGATAGCGGATCTCGTCCAGGATGAGGTCGTTCGGCTTTACGCCGGCACCCAAGATGCCTCTCTCGGGGTGGTAGATGCACCAGCCGCTTTCTGTGGTGCCTGGGTCAATGGCAAGGATCGTCATGCCTCACCTCGCATCCGCCGAGCGGCGATGGCGGTGTCCATGACGATCTTCTGCTCGACGCCGTCAATTCGCGCGCTGATCTCCAGGCCTGTGTAGTTGCCCGTCCAGCCGAGCCACTTCACAGAAGTCGGGTCGAGGCGGACGTCCAGACGCTTGCGCTTGAACTCGCGCGCGGCCGTGCGGATGATCCGGTCAGCGGTGTCCGGTTTGCGGCCGCGGCCGACGAAGTGCTGCTGGAACGCTTTGCCCATGACGAACCGGACCGTGGCGAAGCGTTTGCTGAATTGGTCCTGGTTGGGCGTCATGCGGGCACCTCGTCGTGCTGCTCGTCTTCTACGGGGACGCCACTGATGGGGCGGAGGTACCGGTCTTCGATGGCGACTTCAGTAGCCAAGCAGTCCGTGCCTTTAATCTCCCACGTGCACCTTAGCGGCGTCCTGGACCTGCAATTCCACGCCGGAGGTTGATCCGGTGCGCGAGCTACCGCCGACAACACCTCAACGACAACGCCCTCGTCTACGCAGTCGCTGGACAGGTATGCCAAATCCCCAGGCTTGCAGTTCATGCGTACCTCGCAAACGGGGCTTCCGCGGCAATGCGCCAGTGCGAGAACAGGTAGGCCTCGTAGCCCTTGATGCCACCCTTGTGTCGGTTGCGCTCGACTTCGCGTTCGCTGATGGTGGGTGCCCAGTAGACGATCTCACCGGCAATGTCGCGGCCCTTGCGGAGGAGGGCGGATTCGGCGGCACGGTTGGCGATCTTGCCCAATTTCTCAGGTGTGGAGCCGAAGCGGGCCACCAGCGCGTCGACGGTGAATTGCTCGCCGGCATTCGACACCAGGGCATCGACGATCTCGATCTGTCGCACGGTGCGCGCGCGATCGGCCTTGGCGGTTCTCAGGACTGGGGATGGCATTCGGTCTTCCTCTCCTCTTTTTCGACTCTCATCACGTACTCTGGATTTGCGATCCGTCGGTGCATCTCGCGTATCGCGGCGGACATCTGTGCTTGCGTGGCAATCTCGACCTGCTGGTCGTGCAGTTCGAGCGCTTGCTCGATGGCAGCGATTGCGGGGCCGTCCAGTCCCCACTTGCCGGTGTTCGCAGCGCGGGCCTGGCAGCGAACCACCGCTTCCTGTCCAGCTATCGCGACCGCCATGTAGTCCTTGCCTACGTCCAACTCCGTCAGCAGCATCGAAAGGTTCATGGCGACGGCCAGCGCCTCGGCGTCGAACTCGGTGCCCTTGCCTTGCGTGAGAGCCGTCAGGGACTGATGGGCAACCAACGACACGTCCTGCTGCTTGTCGGTGGCCATCGGCAGACGTGCCGCGAACGCATCGACGATCGCGGTCGGGTTGATCTGCTTCGGGCGGTACTGCTTGCGCGGACGCTTGTTCTTAGCCATGACTCACCGACGACCCTTGGCCCATTCGAGCCGTGCTTCTTCGCGGTCCCGAGGGAGCCGCTCGAACCTGCTACATTCGATCTCTCGGTCAAACGGGCGGAATAGGCCTGATTGCTTGTCCAGGTCGCAATGGCCATAGCCGAACCGCGCCATGGCGGTGTCGGTTTTAAGGTTGCAGTACTGGCAAGTGATGCAGGTCGGCATGGCTAATAGCAAAACGAAACGCTAACACGTTAGCATGATAGTCAAAAAGAAGAGGCTTGTGGAGGGATTTCATCGCCGGGCTTACGAGCACCCCTAAGCAGCAGCGTTTTGGGGTCGGCCTTCGTGATCTGCAGTAGCGGCGCATTGGATCCGCGTCTGGCCACCAGTTCAGCGGATTTGGGGTCGCCGAGCAGCAAGGGCAGCTCGATCTGAAATCCGGCCTTGGAGTTCTGCGCCTCCGACATGCCAATCAGGTGCGGCGGGTAGTCAGGAACCTCGCTGCGCATGCGGTAACCGCGGTATCGGTTCACGAACTCGTTGCGTAAGAACGGCCACTCGTCCTCCTCCTTGCGACCAAGTTCGATCCATCCACCCATTTCGGTGATAACGCGATGGATCAGCGGGTCATCAAATACGACAGAGCGATAGGTGCCGACGGTGCGCACGGCGCGATCCACCTTGGCCCAGGCCACGAGCGCGGCGTCCTGCGTGGAACCCTGCAGCATCTTCACGACGTCGGCTGGCTTGGGCATGAATTGCCCTGAGTCCGGGTTGACGCAATGGCGGTTCAGAGCATCAGCGACAGCAGTGAATTCGAACGGCTGCATGGCCTGCCACCAGACCTTGACGGCAAACGTCGAGGAGTCCTGGCGATAGAAGGCGTACACGTCAGAGATCAGCGCGGAAAAGGAGGCTACGTCTTGCGGGGTCATTGCGTGGCTCCAAGGATTTCGGCAGCGGCTTTCTCGGCTACCGCCCGGTTATTGGCTTCAAGTGCTTCCTGCTTGTTCGGGCGTTGGCGCTCGCCGCTCATGCGCTGGCAGGTCGCCTTGAGGTACGAAACCGGATCTGCCGGCCGCTCAACTACCGCGGCCCGCACGGCCTCCACCACGATCTGCGGGTCGTAGTCCTTGACCAGCTTGCCCACGAAGGTGCCGCATTGCTCCTTTGGCATGCCGGACTGCTGCAGCAGCGACTTGCCAGCGGACCAGAGCTCGTCCTTGTTCATCTGCTCGGCACTCTTTGCAGGCGGCTCGCCGCCCGTTCCGTAAGGAACGGTATATATAGAGTCTCCCTGTCCCTGTCCCTCTCCCTGTCTCTTGGAGGGCGTTTCGCCGGTGACATCATGCTGTTGTCCCTGGCGACATTGCGGTGCGTCGTCAGGGACTGGAAGCAACTGGCATTGCGGGCAGCCCGCCGCCATCCACTCCTCGAACGACGGTTTCTGGACGTTGGCGCCGGGGTGGCGCTCGTTGTGTTTCTTGATGCGGCCGCATTCAGTGCGCCATCTTTGCTGCAGCTTGGCCTGCCATGCGTCGCGCGCCTTCTCGGCGACGACAGGGTGGTATAGCCGGCCGTCGCTGCATTCGATCCAGCCGCGGAGCGCGCCGGCGCGGACCTGCTTCCAAGCCTTGTCGATCTTGCCGCGAATGGCGTACTTGGCCTGGGTGGCGATCCACATCTCGTCGTTCGGGATCGACCCGGCCGGCACTTGGTGCCAGGATGCCGCCCAAAGGAGGACGGCCGCCCAGCAGGCCTCTGGCGTTTCGTTGGAGGCCAGTTCCGAATCGCGAAGGCGCGACACGTCGAGCGGCATGAACGGGAAGTCCTGCAACTCGCATTCGGGCGGCGTTAGGGGTTCAGGTAAATCGTTCATCGAATCCATTCTTCAGGCGTCCTTGCTCCCTTGGAGCTATTGCAGCTTCGGCATGCCAGAGCCAGATTGTCGAAACCATCCCCACCGCCGCGCGACCGCGGAACAATGTGGTCAAGCGTTGGGAACTCGCGAGATCCGCAGTACACGCAGGCCCCGCCGTCGCGTTCGAAGATGATCGGAAGCAGGGCTTGATACTCTCGCTGCCGCTGGAAGAAGCGCTGGCGCTCAAGCTTCTCCGCCACGCGCTTGATCAGCGTGTCGTGATACAGCCGGCCGTCATCAGCCTTCCACCAGCCGCGCATCAGCTTGGCCCGATGCTTCGCGAACAGATCGATATCCATGCCAAGTCGCACGGCGATCAGTTCGTCGTTGTCCGGTAGGGAGCCGCAGGGCGTCTGGCGCCATGACACGGCCCACAGCATTAGCAGCCATGGGCGAATTTCGGCGGGTGTAAGCGCCCAAGTGTCGGATTGGTCGATCTGCTCGAGATCGAGTTCGAAACGCCATCCCTTGGATCGCGTTTCGGGTGGATAGGGTGCGGGTCTATCGCTCATGGGATACTCTCCCAGAGGGAATCACCACTGTGCTGTGCTTCATCGTGCGAAATCCCTAGAGCCCAAAGATAGGCCGGGCGGCGCGAGCCAGGGCGAGCTCGCGCGGCGGTGGCCACCGCCTGCCCGATTGATCGGTGATGCAAAAACGCGACGCTTACATGTATGCAGCGCTGCCGCAGGTCAGACGGTGTCGGTTTCGCGCAATTCGGGCATTTGGTCGAGCAGCTTGAACTCGGCGAACGTACCCTTGGTGGCCTTCTCCATCCGCTCTGCCAGGTCTCGCCCGAGGTTCCCGCGGCTGAGAGCATTGCGGATAGTGTTCATGCTGGTGCCGGCCTTCTGCAGCACCTTGGCTCTGTAGTCGCGGCGGCGCTCTCTCTCACCCGAGGTGATGTCGGAACCGTTGACCCGCGTGGCATCCAGCCATTGCTGAAGGTTCATTTCACGTCCTTTCGCGTGTTAATGGAATGCGCTAATAGTTTAGCAGAGGTAACGGGTTATCTTGGCGAACATACGTTGACAGCCATGCGTGGACACTTACAATAGCGAAATGGACATCAAAACTATCCGCAAACTGAACGTGCGCCTGCTGGAGCGGGATATCGGAAGCCTCTCCGCGCTCGCCCGGAAGGCAGGCACGTCTCAGTCATACCTGTCGCAGTGCGTCGGGCCGGCAGCCATTCGTTCTATTGGGGACGAGATGGCGCGCCGTCTGGAGCACTCCATGGGCAAACCGTTCGGCTGGCTGGATGAGCCGCACACGGATGAGAGCGAAATGATGCTCGCCCGCAGGGTCTATGATCGTTTGCTGACTGTGCCAAGCTCCAAGCTCCGCGCGATTGCGGAGCTGCTGGACGTTCGGACAGACGATGTGGAGATGCCCCTAGAAGAGGCAGCGGTACAACAAGGGAATCAAAAGCAAACGGGACGGGTCATTACCCTGGAAGACGATGGAAAAACCAAGAAGCGAAGCGGTAAGTGAGGGAGTCATGGTCCTTGAGCAACTGCTCGAGGACTTTCGGGCAGGTAATGTCAGCGGCGTAGTGCTGACCTACCAGACGAGCGAGGGCGGCAGCAAGCACCAGCTGATCGGTGCGTACGCTGACGACCTAATGGCGGCAACCAACCAAGTGAGGAGACTGGATGTGGCATTGAACCGCCATTTTTTATCCCCCGAAAGCTAATACATGTGCAAAACGTTTGCATATGTGCGCCGAGTTTGCTAACATTCGGCTAGCTTAGAGACTGGTCACCCAAACCAAATGAAGCGCCCCCAGCAGAGCCCGGCATCGTCCGGGCTCTTGGCATTTCTGGAAGTGGGTCGCGGTTCATTCTACGCGCGCCCCAAAAGCAAAGAGCCCCACGGCGGTGGGGCTCTTGTTTTGTTCTGGGCTTGAGATCTGGCGCGGGAGAGGTTACCCCCGGGCTCTTCCGGTTAGCGCGCGACCCGTGCGCCAGGTAACTTGGGGCCGCGCGCAGTCTCTTCTTTTTCCGCACCCTGGCGCCGGCGATCTTCTGGCGCTGGATGACGTGTATTCGCGGTTGTTCATAGATGAATCTCCTTGTCGGGTTGATCTGTGAGCACATTGCTAATGCATATGCTGTTTGCGCGAACTATAGCGCAACGATTAGCAGAAGGCAAACAACTTTTCTGTGACAAGGGTTCCGCCCTGTTGCAGAAGCCTCAGGAGAAGGCGGGAGAGTGCTGGCGAGGCCGGTTGATCGGGCGCACTTTGCCGCCGACGGCTTGCCCGCTTTCCCCTGAGGCTGCATGCGCCATCACGACCGGGTAGGGCTTGCCCGGCTCCCCAGGCGCCAATATGGGGAGACTCCTATCCGGCGTCGCTGGCATGCCGAACAAGCCCGGGCCAGCTCGCGGCACGCAGCGCAGGACCTTCAGGGGCTTGCGTAGTCGGATGCGGGCACAGCAGCGCGGGTCGGGCAAAAAAACCTTCACTGCGGCGCCGGTGGAAGCCCGGCGACCTTCACGCATGGCGATTCCCCGGAACGTATGCCGGGAGCAAGCAGAGTGGCACCTGCCCGGAGTCGCCAGCCGTGAGGGACAGCAGAAGTCGATGGCTCGGCTGCCTCAATATAGTTCGGCAGTTTGAGAATAGCGGCGTGGCGCACCGCCCCTCAACTTTCACGCATGGCGTAGCTCAGTCGGTTAGAGCCGAGTTGCCAATTTTGCAGAGGGGTCGCTGGTTCGAATCCAGCCGCCATCCGTGAGGGAGACGACTTACCCGGATGCGAGGTGCGGTTTGACCGCCAGCGCGCCGGGCCCTCTTGCCCAAGACCCTCTCCCGGACCTGCGTGCCGGTGATGGAACAGGCTGACGGCCGGGAAAGTACCGGCGCATGGATGGGTAGACCACTAAGGAGGTGGGCCGGACTGTAAATCCGGCGCGTTTGCCCGCCAGGATCGTTACCTGGACCATCCACCAAGTTTCTGCGGAATAGCTCAGCGGTAGAGCGTGGGGCTCATAACCCCGAGGTCACCTGTTCGATTCGGGTTTCCGCAACCAGCGTCTCCTCCCGGCGTGTTCGCACGTCTTGCCCGCTTCGGCGGGTTTTTCTATTCCTAAGGTGCGCCCATGTGGGGAATGACTTACGCCGGCTACTGTGTCGGCCTCTGGTTGCTCATGTGTGGCGTGCCGCTGTGGCCGAACAACGACGGTTGACCGTATGAACGATATGACGCCAATGACGCGAGCCCAGGCCCGCGAGGGTGGCGCTGATCGGTATTTCACCGGCAAGTCATGCTCTAACGGCCATATCTCACCTCGGTACACCGCGAACGCTATGTGCGTGCAGTGTTCCGAGATGCATCGCGAGAAGCCGCGTGAGCGGAAGCCGTTGACCGCTGAACAGAAAGAGCGGGCTAGGCTGAAGTCCAAGGAATACCACGCCGTCAACCGGGAAGCGGTGCTCGCCAAGATGAGCGATCGCAACGCCAAGTACTACCAGGCGAACAAAGATCGGATCAAGGCGCAGGCGGCTGAGTACCAGCGGACGAATGCCGAGGCGCGCAACGCCTATAAGTCTGCTTGGCAGACGAGGCGGGCCAAAGAAGACCCGGAATTCAGGGCGCGGCAGGTGATGCGTAAGCTGATTGCTCGCAGCCTAGAAAGGGCAAAGCGCAAGCGCGGCGAGCGGGAGCGCACTGTAGCGATGCTGGGATACACGAACGCTGAGTTCGTAGCGCACATTGAGCGCCTGTTCCAGCCCGGCATGAGTTGGGATAACCACGGTGAGTGGCACGTTGACCATATCCGGCCGCTCTCGACGTTTGACTTGGCGAATCCCGAAGAGATCAGGCTAGCGAATAGCTTGCACAACCTCCAGCCTCTCTGGAAACAGAAGAACCTGCTGAAGTCCGACAAATGGTCGGGCCAACTCACCATCATCTGAGGGACATCATGGCGCAGACTGAGAAGCCCGCGCCGGACTGGGAGCGCATCGAAGCTGATTACCGGGCCGGCTTGCTGTCGGTGCGGGAGATCGCAGCCTCTCAGGGGATTTCCCACACTGCCATCCAAAAACGAGCCAAGGCGGAAGGATGGGAGCGCGACCTAGGCGCCAAGATCAAGGCAAAGGCCGAGGCGCTGGTTGCCAAACGTGAGGTTGCCAAATCGGTTGCCATGGAAACGGCGGCAACCGAGCGGGGGATCGTTGAGGCCAACGCAGAGGTGATCGCTGGCATCCGCATGAGCCACCGGGGGGATATCTCCCGGGCGCGGCGGCTGGCGATGGCGCTGCTTGAGGAACTGGAAGTCGAAACTTCGAGCCTCGACCTGTTCCAAGAGCTTGGCGAGATCCTCCGTAGTGAGGACGACAAAGGCCAGGACAAGCGCAACGACATCTACCGCAAGGTGATCTCCAGCGCCGGCCGTATCGACGGCATGAAGAAGCTGGCTGAGACGCTGAAGGTACTGATCAGCCTGGAGCGCGAGGCGTATGGCTTGGCGGATAACGATCGGCCGCAATCCGACAACAATGCTGAATTGCTGAAGGAGATCGCGGCGCATCTCCCAGACTGATGGCGCTATCCCTGCTAACTAAGCGTGAGCTCGACCGCTGGTACAAGCTGATCGACCACCCGGTGCAGACGGAATTGCTCCATGCGGTGGAGAACGGCGTCCGGTTCCCGGTCGTGCCGGCCGGCCGCCGCTCCGGCAAGACCGAGCGCGCCAAGCGGTTCGTGGCCAAGATGGCCATGAAGAACGCGGCCGAGATGTACTTCATCGCCGCACCGACCCGGGACCAGGTCAAGAAGATCTACTGGGCGGACATGAAGCGCCTGTGCCTGACGAGCCTGTGCAAGAAGCCGCCGTCGGAGACAGAGCTCACCATCTTCATGGACAACGGCACCCAGGTACAGCTGATCGGCCTGGACCGGCCGGAGCGGATCGAAGGTGTGTTCTGGTCCGGTGGTGTGATCGATGAGATTGCTGATATCAAGGCTGAAGCCTGGGAAGCCAACATCCGTCCTGCGCTAGACACCTTCAATCCGACTCGTCCGACGTACAAGGCGTGGTGCTGGCTCATCGGCGTGCCTGATGGGCTGAACCACTACTACGAGATGGCGCAGTACGCCGAGACTGCAAACGATCCGGACTGGAAGCTGTTCCACTGGAAGTCGTCGGAGATACTGCCGGCCGAGACCATCGCTGCTGCGAAGCGGCAGATGTCGGAGAAGCAGTACAAGCAGGAGTACGAGGCCAGCTTCGAGACCGCTTCCGGGCGGATATACGAGGACTACAGCAAGGCCAATTACACCGACGAGAAGATTCAGCCGCATGAGCAGTTGCTCTGGCATCACGACTTCAATTTCACCCCACTGAGTAGTGGGATTGCAGTCAGGCGCGGCGATGCCGTCTATCTGCTGGAAGAGATCATTCTCATATCGGCGGTGGCGCGGCAATCGGCTCTTGAGTTCGTTGAGCGGTTCAAGAACCACCAGAACCGGCACGTGATCATCTATGGTGACCCGGCCGGGCGCGCTGGCGAAAAGCACGGACATGAGTCGGACTACACGGAAATGGAGAAGATCCTTCGCGAGAACGGATGGCGGGTCACTAGGCGCGTGAAGCCGGCCGCACCGGCGATCAAGGACCGCCAGAACGCTGTGCGGGCCAAGATCAAGAATGCACTTGGTGAGGTGTCGCTGTTCGTGAACACGAAGCAGGCGCCATACACCCACAAGGGCTTGGCTACGGTGCAACTCAAGAAAGGCTCTACCTTCCTCGAAGAGGAAACCGAGTACCAACACATCACGACCGCAATCGGCTACATGATCGATTTTGAGTTCCCGATCGTGAAGAAGGTGACTACGGTCACGCCACTTACTATGTAAGCGAATCACATGGATCAGCAGCCAAACGTCCGCACTCGCTCGAAGGCGGCCGAGAAGATGGCCGCGAACTGGGCCCTGATTCAGGCGCTGCTTGGCGGTACGTCAGCCATGCGCGCCGCTGGCAGCGAGTACCTGCCGCAGTGGCCGAACGAGGAAAAGAAGGCCTACGAAAACCGGCTGAAGACCGCTACGCTGTTCCCTGCCTTCGCGCGTACGGTGGAAGTACTCGCTGCAAAGCCGTTCTCGAAGCCTGTCACGCTCGGCGACGACATGCCGGCGAAGATCAAGGCGTGGTGCGAGGACATCGACCTCGAAGGACGGAACCTGCACTCCTTCGCTGCGGCTACCTTCACCGATGCGCTGGCCGCCGGCCTTGTTGGCATCCTGGTCGATTTCCCGACGGTCAACACCGCCGAGGTGAAAACGCAAGCTGCGGAAGCGAAGATCGGCGCGCGGCCGTACTTCGTGCCGATCACCGTTGACGCCATCCTTGGGTGGAAAGACAAGCGCATCAACGGCGTTCGCACGTTGACGCAACTGCGCCTGCTTGAGACGGCCGTCGAGGACGACGGGCCGTTCCACGAGAAGGAAATCGAGCAGGTCAGGGTGCTGGAGCCTGGCCGCTGGGAGGTCTGGCGCAAGAAGAAGGTCGACGGCAACAAAGAAGACTGGGCCAAGCACGACGAAGGCGTGACGACGCTGCAGAAGATCGCCTTCGTACCGTTCTACGGCAAGCGCCAGGACTTCATGATCGGCGTGCCTCCGCTGCTGGAGCTTGCGCACATGAATGTCGAGCACTGGCAGTCAAAGAGCGACCAGCAGACCATCCTGCACGTCGCGCGCGTGCCGATTCTGTTCGGCAAGAAGCTGGACGTCGATGAGGCGGGCAACGTAAAGCTCGTGGTCGGCGGCTCCGCAGCGGTTACCACGGACGATGCTGACGGCGACCTGAAGTATGTCGAGCACACAGGCAAGTCCATCGAAGCAGGGCGGGTGTCGCTGCAGGATCTCGAGCACATGATGCGGCAGGTTGGCGCCGAGTTGCTCGTGATCAAGCCGGGTAACACGACGATCAAGCAGACCGAAGCCGACAACGAGCCCGCCATGTGCGCGCTGCAACGAATGGCTGAGGATCAAGAGGATGCGCTCGACGCAGCGCTCCAACTGATGGCCGAGTGGGTGGGCGAGCAGACCGGCGGCCACGTCACCCTGTACAAGGATTTCGGGGTGACGTCGCTTTCTGAGGCGTCGCTCGAACTGCTGCGCGAGATGAACGTCGACGGAACGCTCTCGGATGAGACGCTGTTCGAAGAGACGCAGCGCCGCGGGGTCATCGGCCCCGAGCGGCAGTGGGACGAGGAGAAGGAGCGAATCAAAGCCAACGCCCCGAAGCCTCAGCCAGCTCCCAAACCAGCTCCCAAGCCAGCTAACCCGGCCGCAGCCTAATCCGCTGCGGCTTTTTCTTGCCCAGATACGGTGGATGCCGTAGGGCGCGTCGCGGTGGATGCCGCAAAAGTATCAGGGCGGATGCCCAAGGAAAGTCACCATGCCATTCAAGTACGACGAGGCCGGAAATATCGTCACTCAGGAAAGCAACGGTAGGAAGCTGCCCGTGTTCATCGGCGCCGACGGCAAGGAAGCGCCGTTCGATGGCGACAGCACGGTTGGCACGATCTCACGACTCAACGGTGAGGCTAAAAGCCACCGTGAGCGCGCGGAGACCGCCGAAGCCGCACTGAGGACGTTCGAAGGCATCTCGGATCCGGCTGCCGCCATCAAGGCGCTGGCCACGGTCAAGAACCTGGACGACAAGAAGCTGGTGGACGCTGGCGAAGTCGAACGGGTGAAGTCCGAAGCGATCCGATCTGTCGAAGAGAAGTACGCCCCCGTCGCAAAGAAGGCCAAGGACCTCGAGTCGCAGCTGAACTCTCACCTGGTCGGTAGCGTGTTCAACCGCTCGAAGTTCATCGCCGAGAAGTTTGCCGCCGATGGCCCGGCCGGCGCCGAGATCGCGCAAGCGCTCTTTGCCAACCGGTTCAAGGTCGAGGACGGCAAGGTCGTCGGCACCAACCCTGACGGCTCGAAGATCTTCTCGCGCACCCGCCACGGCGAACTCGCCGACCCGGAGGAGGCTCTGGAGATCATGGTCGACGCATACCCGCACAAGGCGCACATCCTGAAGGGATCGGGCGCTTCTGGCGGCGGCGCGTCGGGCGGTGGCCAGGGTGGCGGCAATGGTGGCAAGCGCACGATCTCCCGTGCTCAGTACAACGCGATGAAGCCGGCCGACCAGGCCGCTGCAGCGCGGGATCAGAACACGGTGATCACGGACTGACGTCCGCCCATCCCAAGCAATCCCCAGGCCGCCTAGAGCGGCCGTTTTCTTTTAAGGGTCTACCCAAATGAAGAGCACTTTCTCGAAGCTGCGCGTGATGGCGCTGGCCGCGGTGGCGTTCGTCATCGCTCTCTACCCGATGGCGGTTGTGGCTAAGGCTGCCTCGCGCCTGTTCGAGGTGATGCAGGACGCCGTCACGCGACCACCGCAGTTCGGCGTGGCGGCCTCCAATACGCTGACGGGCCTGATCCCGACGCTGTACAACGCGCTGGACGTCGTCTCGCGCGAACTGGTCGGCTTCATCCCCGCCGTTACCGGCGACATGACGTTCGAGCGGGCAGCGGTCGGCCAGACGGTGATGTCGCCTGTCGTGGGCGCTGCGCAGGCTACCGACATCACCCCGGCCGTGACGCCGCCGAACGATGGTGACGCGACGGTCGGCAACATCCCGATGCAGATCACCAAGGCGCGCCGCGTGCCGATCCGCTGGAACGGCGAGGAAAAGCTCGGCCTGGACAACAACGGGGCCAGCTACAACATCATCCTGTCGAACCAGATCCAGCAGGGGATGCGCGCGCTGGTCAACGAGGTCGAGAGCGACATCGCGAGCCTGAACGTCTTCGCCTCGCGCGCCTACGGCACGCCGGGTACGGCGCCGTTCGGTACCGCCAACGACCTGACCGACTCGGCCGGCGCACTCCGCATTCTGGAAGAAAACGGCGCCCAAGGCCTCGACTTCCAGCTCGTGCTGGGCACCGCAGCCATGTTCAACCTGCGCGGCAAGCAATCGGTGCTGTTCAAGGTCAACGAAGCTGGCCGCTCGGACATGCTGCGAGACGGCATCACCGACCGCCTGCAAGGCCTGGCGCTGCGCCAATCGGCTCAGGTCAAGCGCCCTGCGGCCGGTACCGGCGCTGCCGCGACTACCAATGCCGCGGGCTACGCAGTCGGTGCGACGGTCATCACGCTGGCGTCGGCCGGCACCGGCGGAATCAATGCCGGCGATGTGATCTCGTTCGCCGGCGACAGCAACAAGTACGTTGTGGCATCGGGTGACGCTGACGTCTCCAACGGCGGAACGATCACTCTGCAGGCTCCCGGCCTGCAACAAGCCATCCCGGCTTCGGCAACCGCGATTACCGTGGCCGCCGCCGGTTTCCGCAACATGTTCTTCGCCCGCTCCGCCATCGTGCTGGCGACGCGCGCTCCGGCACTGCCGGCGCAAGGCGACTCGGCTGTGGACCGCATGATCATCACCGATCCGCTGACCGGCCTGTCGTTCGAGGTTGCGATGTACGCCCAATACCGCCAGATGCAATACGAAATCTCACTGGCGTGGGGCTGCGCTGCCGTGAAGCGCGAGCACATCGGCCTGCTGCTGGGCTAATCGCCTGGCGCTCAGTGCTCCGGGGCTTCGGCCCCGGGGTGGCGCACACCTGACCTGGAGAACACCACCGTGAAGACCATCAAAGTGATGCCGTGGGGCGATGACCAAGGCGATTTCGTCCTGATCAACGAAGACGACTTCGATGCCAGCGTCCACAAGCGCTACGACGAAGGCGCCAAGAAGGCCGCCACGCAGCCGAAGGCGCCCAGCGTCGACGAACTCAAGGCTGCTCTGACCGCCAAGGGCGTCGAGATCCCCGAAGGCGCCAAGAAGGCCGACCTGCAGGCGCTGCTGGACAAGGCAAACGCCGAGGGCGAGAGCAACGCCGACAACCAGGGCTGATCCATGCTGACGGATGCGCAGATGGTGGACGCGCGGCGCTACGCGGGCTATTCGCTTGTCGGCGACACGCTCGTTGACGACCGGAGCGATCTCGCATGGGGCGTCGTCGGTCCAATCCAGTGGCAAACGCTGGATCACCGTCTGCGCAACCTGAGCGCTGCCGAAGAGGTGGTGATGGCCAACTTCCTGACCACGTTGAACAGTCTGGAGAAGGCGATCACCGATTCTGGCGAGAACCTGGACACTGCCCAGGCCGCGGTATGGACGCACAACCCCAACGAAGTGCGCGACCGGACGAAGCTCTACAACCAGCAGCGCCGAAGCATGTGCGGATTCCTCGGGATTCCGCCTGGACCGGCTCTGGGAGACGGCATCGTACGAATCGGAAGGGCCTGAAATGGACGCGGCCAAGCTGCAGGACAAGATCTACGCCGGATATGCCAAGGCCGCGAAGCGCATCGGTTACGTCTATGACGTGTATCGCCCGGCGGGCGCCGCAGACCCGCTGACAGTGAAGGTCGCAAGCCTCAATGCGTCGTTCTCCGCTCAGGAATGGACCTACACGCGGCCCAATCTGCCCGAAAAGCCGTACTGGTACTGCCTGATCGACGGACGCCAAACACAGGTCGGCGACTACCTGGTCCGGGGCGAGAACGTCTATTTCATCGGCGGCATGCAGGAGAACCTGCCGATCCTCGCCGTCGGCTGCAATCGGCGGATCTGGGTCACCCGGCCCGCGTCGGATGATAGCGCCGTCGGTGCCGTCGGCTATTCCGGTGTCTGTGCGGCTGACGATGACGTGGTGCTAGGGTCGCCTGGCGGTGCCGGCGGATGGCCGTGTGCCGAACTGTTCGGCGGCAAGACACGGACGCACGCCGAACTGCCCGCTTCGGGCGACGAGCACGGATTCCGCATCTGGCTGCCGGTCAGCGTGCCGATTGTGATCGCCTCCGGCGACATCGTGGTCGATGACCTTGGTCGCCGCTTCAGCGTAGGCGGGGCAGAGCGGTCCGAACAGATGTGGCGGCTGGATCTGACTGAGGTGCACATTTAATGGCGGGACTCGCTGAGGTATCAAACGCTCTGGTCGCCCTGATCGCCCAACTGGTGTACCCGAACGGGACCAGTCAGCCGTCTATCGTCGGAAAGCCGGTCAAGGTCTACGGCGGATGGCCGGCGCCCGATGTGCTGACGAAGGACCTCGCCGCCGGAAAGGTCCATATCTCGGTTTTCCCGCCCAATGGGCTGGAGAAGATCGTCGATACGGCCGTTACGGACTGGCGGACTGTGGTTGAGCCGTCCATTACGTTGACGTTGACGCTCGCTGGCCAGGCCGTGACGGTCGGCGGGACGGTCAGCCAGCCGCAGAACGCTGCGCTGGTCGTCGACGGCAAGGGATACGCATATGGCGTCCAGTCCAACGACACGCTGACCTCGATTGCGACCGCGTTGGCGGTACTCGTGTCGGCCGATCAGCCGGCTACATCGTCGGGGCCTGTGGTCACGATCCCCGGCGCGAAGGCGATTTCGCCCCGCGTGGGTGGCGCGGGCACCAGCATCCGCGAATTGCGCCGACAGGAGCGGGCGTTCCGCATCACGGTGTGGGCGAACTGCTTCGACTCCCGCGATCCGATTGCCGACCTGATCGATTCTGCGCTTTCTGGCACGTTCCACCTGACGCTCCCGGACGGGATGATCTCCACGCTCCGCTACAAAAGCAGTAGTCAGGACGACAGCGGCCAGAAAGAGAGCATCTACCGGCGGGACCTGGTCTACGCCGTCGAGTACTCGACGACGCAAGTCCGTACCGACACGCAGATCACGGTCACCAAGACAAACGTCAGCGCAGGCCCGACTCTCGCCGATCAATTCCCGATCGCGAGCATTGTGGAGTGAAACCTATGAAGCTCATCGTGAAGACGCCCTTCGGCGCTCACCAGGTCGGAGACGAGATCACCGACGAGAAGGAAGTCGCGGCCGTTCTGGCGAGCGATCAGGCGTCTTTTGTGACGCAGGTCGAGTCGGACCCGCCGCCGGCGAAGAAGTAAGAAAACCACAGCCGCCCTAGAGGCGGCTTCGTTCATTTTGGGCTGCCTCCGGGCGGCCTTTTTCGTTCCCGGAGGCACAAATGCCGATTTCGCAGCAGGGCCAGATCAACACCACGGCTCTCATCGTCCCGGACCTGTACGTCCAGATCGTTCCGCCGCAGGTCGCCCTTCTGAATGGCGTGCCGACCAACATCCTGGGTATCGTCGGTACCGCCCAGTGGGGCCCTACCAACTCGCCGGCAATCATCGGTGACATGGCTGCGTACGCGCGTACGTTCGGTGCCGTGCAGAACCGCAAGTACGACATGGGCACGGCGGTAGCCATCGCAGTGCAGCAAGGCGCGAACAACTTCCGATGCGTCCGGGTGACGGACGGCACCGACGTCGCAGCCACGGCGACCGTGCAGACGAACTGCCTCACGCTGACCGCGAAGTACACCGGAACGCTGGGCAATACGGTGTCGCTGACGCTGGCAAACGGCTCGGCCGCTGGCACCTGGAAGGCGACCATCGCGGCACCGACTCTGCCTCCCGAAGTGTTCGACAACATCGGTGCAGGCCTGTCCGGCAATGCGCTTTGGCTGGCGATTGCCGCGGCGATCAACAATGGCAACAGCGTTCAACGTGGCCCGTCGCAGATCATGACGGCCGCCGCAGGGGCCGGGGTCACCGCTCCGGCGGCGGCAACGACGACGCTCACCGGCGGTACGGACGGTGCGACGACCATTACGGGCACCGTCCTGCTCGGCCAGGACACCGTGCCGCGCAAGGGGATGTACGCCTTGCGCAGCACTGGCGCTTCGGTGGCAATGCTCGCGGACTGCGATGACTCCACGAGCTGGGCAACTCAGATCGCTTTCGGATTGTCCGAAGGTATCTACATGATCGGCACCGGCCCGGCCGGCGACACGATTGCCAATGCCGTCACGGTCAAGAGCACCGCCGGCATCGACAGCTACGCCTTCAAGCTCCTGTTCGGCGACTGGGTCTACTGGCTCGACACCGTCAACGGCGCGACACGCCTGGTTTCGCCTCAGGCATTCGTGGCCGGCCTGCTATCGAATCTTTCGCCGCAGAACAGCAGCCTGAACAAGCAGATCTACGGCGTGGTCGGCACGCAGAAGTCGAACGCCAACCAGCAGTACTCCAGCGCAGAGCTTCAAACGCTTATCCAGGCGGGCATCGATCTGATCGCCAACCCGGTTCCGGGCGGCTCCTACTTCGGCTGCCGATCGGGTCACAACACGAGTTCGAATTCGCTGACGTACGGGGACAACTACACCCGTATGACGAACTACATCGCTAGCACGATCAATGCTGGCATGGGCAAGTACGTCGGCCAACTGCAGAGCGCCACGGTGCGGGCTCAGGCCGCCGCGACGCTGTCGAACTTCCTGAGTTCGATGGAGCAGCAGGGAATGATCGGGGCTGTCAACGGCGGCCCGGCCTTCTCGGTGCAGATCGACGCGGCGAACAACCCGATGAACCGTGTCGCGCTTGGCTACATGCAGGGCGACGTGAAGGTTATCTACCTGTCGGTGATCGAGAAGTTCATCGTCAACGTGGAAGGCTCACAAGCCACGGTTATCCGGACGTCCACGAGCAACCAGTAACCCATGAACCCGAAGCCCGGCCCAGAGCCGGGCGCGTTTTCCGGAGAAAAACATGCCGCTTCAAGGCTATTCCATCGGGCGCGACGTTACGCTGGTGCTCCAGACGCCGTCCGGCCCGTTGTCGATCCCGAAGATCACCAACTTCACGCGCAAACAGGATGCAACGGTCGAGCGCGTCAAGCGCATCGACGGCATCACTGAGACGCTGCGCTTCTTCGATGGCTGGTCCGGCTCCCTGCGCGCAAAGCGTAACGGCCCTGACGTCGATCGCTACTTCGCGCAACTCGAAGCGAACTACTACGCTGGCCTGAACGAGATCGCGGCGCAGATCTACGAGACGATCACCGAACCGAACGGCGCGATTTCGCAGTTCCGCTACGACGGCGTGATGCTCACATACGACGACGCTGGCAACGTGACCGGCGACGCCTCGATCGAGATCTCGCTGACCTTCACCGCCTCGCGCCGCATCCAGGTTTCCTAACCGTCTATGACAAAAGTCACCATTACCGAATCGTCCAGCACGCCGTCTGCTCAGATTCTGGCCGCTGCAAATGCCACGTTCGAAGAAAAGGACGCGCGCGGGCGCACCCTGACACTCAAGAAGCCAGGCCTGCTGATGCAGTTCCGGCTGACCGAGGCGATGGGCGCGGATGCGGCCGAGAACGGCGCCTATCGGGCGATGTGCTTCCCTCTGATGTGGGTCACGGCCATCGACGGCGAGGCCGTCAATCAGCCGTCCACGAAGTCGGAGATCGAGGCGCTCATCCAGCGGCTTGACGACGACGGCTTCCTGGCCATCCAGACCGGTATCGAGAAGTACCGGAAGTCAACGGCAGAGCAGGGCTCGGTTCAGTCGGCAAAAAACTAGCGCAGGCTGCGGAATTCCGCCGCGCTCTATGGCTGGTGAAGAACGGCGTCCCCTTTGACGTCGCCTTCGCCATGCCGGAGACGATGCGGTTCGCCGCGGCTGTGGTCATGAGCGAGCACGAGGGCGCCGAGTTCGATTGGAACACCCTGATGTTCAAGGATCCGCCGCAATGAAGGAATTTCGCAGCCTGGCTGACTTTGCCAATCATCTGACCCGCCTTGCCGCTGTCGCGCCGACCGTGACCAATCACATGGTCGAGCAGGCGGCCGAGAAGGTGGAGAAGGTGGCCAAGTCCGAGATTGCTCATTACCAGCCTGCCGTGGGGCCTTTCCCGAAATGGGAGGACCTCACCCCTGAAACCGAGTTCGACAAGATCCGGAAGGGCTTCCCAGTCGATGCGCCGCTGCTGCGGACGGGAGAGATGCGAGCCAGCATCTCTCACAAGACTTCAGGGAATGAGGCGGTGGTGGGATCGACCGATGAAAAGATGGTTTGGCACGAGCAAGGGACGGTTCATATTCCGCCGCGCCCGGTGCTAGGTCCAGCGGGTATCCGAGGGATGGCTGACATGCAGGCGAGGTTTGCCGCCACTGTCGCGGCTTGGCTCGGCGGCAGGAGCTGGCGCAAACCGCGCCTCAAATAGCGCGGAAAGGGCGGCCGCACCCACGGAGCCGACCACCCAGATTGCCGCAAGCGACCAAAAGACCCGACGCACGCGCCGGTCCAGCTTGACCTGGTCGAGATCCTCCACGTCCGAGACCTTCAACGGTTTCGGATACTGGATCGTCGAAAAGTGGTCGGCTAGCCACTCGTGGATTCGGTATTTCAGCTTTCGCATGGGGTCGGTTTTGGCTCCGGAATGACAAGTATAGGTCACCATGTTCGACGCATATAAGATCGGCACCACCCTGGTCCTGCACGACATGGTCGGCCCGGCCCTCCTGAAGCTTGCGACGGAGTTCCGGAAGCTGGACATCATGGCCGGCAACGTGAACCGGCATCTGTCAGCGATGGAGAAGCACGTCGTCGGCGTCCGCGCCATGTCGCGCGCTAACGCCACGCTGGCCACCAACATGGGCAAGGCCAATATGGAGGCCGCCCAGCTAGCCCGGAATATCAACGCAATCCATGCAGCCAGCGCCGCTGCTCAGCGTACGGCCGCTGCCGGCGCCTTCGGCGTATTTGGCCACGGGGGGCGCGGTGGTGGCGGGCCAGCACTCCCGCCGCCAGGTGGGGTCATCCCGATGCCGATGCGCCCTCGCTATGGCGACGGACGTGCGGCGGCTGGAGGTGGTGGCTTTGGCGGCCACGGCGGCAACGTCCACGTCGGCCCAAACGGCTTCGGTGTTGGGGCGGTCGGGATGGGGCTTCCCGGAGGGATGTTGCTGCCTGCCGCCGGCGTCATGGGGACGGCCTATGTGGGCAAGAAGCTGTACGACGCGGCGAAGGACTACGAAACGGCCTCCGCCCGGTTCAAGACGCTGAATCTCGGTGACGCGGTCAACAAGGACGCCGACAAGTTTGCCCGTGGCACCCGAGTGTTCGGAGCTTCGAGCACGGCGTTGATGGAAACTCTGCGCGAATCCGTCGGCATGTTCGGAGGGTTGGACGTCGCAAAGCAGGTCGCCCCTACAATTTCCGCACTGAATGCCGCGAACGCTGGGTTGTTCGGCGGGAAAATCGGCGAAATCGACGAAGGTGCGGCGCGTGCCGTGATGCGCTTCAACGACATGCGCGGCAAGACCAATAACGCGAAGGAATTCCTAGCGGGTCTGGACCTGGCTCAGCGAATGGTGACCGGGTCCGGTGGCGCTATCGGATTCTCCGACCTCGAACAGTTCGCCAAGACTGGCGGTGCCGCGTTCAAGGGGCTGAGCGACCAGGGCATCATGAACATGGCGACCCTGATGCAGGAACAGGGTGGCGCGCGCACTGGTACCGCGCTGATGTCGCTGTATCAGAACCTGATCGCGGGCCGCACGCCGAAGAAGACCATGGCCGCGCTGGCCGACGCTGGTCTGGGCGAGATTGGCGAAGTCACTAGCGGCAGCGTTGGTGGCAAAACCATCAAGTCCACCGTCCTGAAGAACATCAGGGACGAGCAAATGCTCCGCGAGGATCCGGCGGGGTGGCTGATGAAGTACGGCACCGAGGCAGCGAAGCGCGCGGGCAAGACCACGGATTCGGAAATCATCGGCTTTATGAACAACCTGGTCTCCAACCGCCAGGGTTCGAACATGGCCGCCAACTTCACTACGCAGCAAGCGCAGGCATTGCGTGACGCGAACTTAGTGAAGAACGCCAAAGGCGTGCAGGGCACCATTGATCAGTTCAAGAATACGGCCGGCGGTGCCGAAGCGGACTTTGTGGCCGCCTGGGAGTCGCTAAAGACCGAAATGGGGCGCGGCATTTTGCCGAACGTTACCAAGATCCTGAACGCAGGCACCGAGTTCTTCCGCTCAGTCAACGACTGGGGGCAGAAGAACATGCCGATGCTCGAGAAGCTGCAGACGGCCGGCACGCCGATGGGCAACCCGTTCGCAAACTTCGGCCTAGGGAGTGGCGGTAATGCTGGGTGGCTGTACAGGCAGGCCAAGGCGCTTATCACCGGGGGCGGGGGTAGCGACGAGATGGCAAAGGCCAATCCCGTCGCAGGCTCCGGTCAGGCCACTGTCCAGGTGAATAGCACCATCAAGCTCGATAGCCGCGTGCTTGCAGAGATGACTTCGTTCCACCAGGCGCGCGAACTTTCCCGACCCCAGACTGGGACGTCGACGTTTGACCGCGGAATGTCGCTGCCTGCCCCGTCAATGAGATAACCAAATGGCTGATGTCGTTCTGCAACTCGGGGATTTCACCTTTCAAAGGAACGAAATCCCCGAGGAGATCGCCTTTGGTGGCGAGCAAGCACTTGTCGTCCACCGCCTAGTGGGCGGCGTCAAGCAAGTCGACGCTATGGGCGACTTCACCGGCCCGATTGCTTGGTCTGGATGGATCGAGGGGCCGGACGCGGTAGCGCGAGCGCGGCAATTGATCGCCATGCGCGCCGCCGGCGCGGGGATGCTGCTGTCCTGGTCTGAACTGCAGTTCGCCGTTGTCATCAAGGAGTTCGAGCCGAATTTCCACCGCTTCTACAAGATCCCGTATCGGATCGTGTGCGAGGTGGTCGAAGACCTGACTCTGTCGACAGCAGGAAGCGGCGAACTGAGCATAGACGACCTGATCAACGGCGACATGCTCGACGCAACGTCGCTGTCTGACTCGATTGGGGATTTGTCCCTGTCCGGTCTTATGGCGACCGCGAATACCGCCGTCCAGGCCGTTTCAAGCTTCGCGAACGCCGCACAGTCCACGCTGAACAGTGTTCTGCAGCCGATCGCCGCAGTGCGGAATGAGGTGCAGACGCTGATCGCCTCAGCGAACAACACCCTGGTCAACATCACGACGCTGGGCGGCATCCTGCCTAACAACCCGATTGCGACGCAGGTCCAGCGGCTCGGCAACCAATTGGCCGCCGCGCAGCAGCTTCCCGTCTTGGTGGCGCTGGATCGGACTGTCGGACGCGTCCAGATGAATATCGGTTCAATTTACTCGAGCGCGAAGCAGATCACGACAGCCGGCGGAAACCTGATGGACATGGCTGCCAAGGAATACGGCGACGCGATGGCCTGGACTGGTCTTGCGAAGGCCAACCCGCAGCTGGGCGGAGACCCGGAAGTCAGCGGCATCCAAACGATCACAATCCCGCCCTCGAAGGACAACGTAGGGGGCATCTTGAACTCATGACGAAAAACAGCCTTCCAGTGCTCCCAGTGGCCCGGTCGCCGCGCGCAATTGTGAAGGTTGCAGGCGTCATAGTCACCGGTTGGGTCAGTTGGTCGGTGGAGAACAACACGCTGTACCAGGCGGATACGTTCCGAGTGGTCTTCGCGGTGAATCAGTTGCCAGACGAGACCAACGCAATGTGGTTCTCGGACCAGGCGGAGGCCTTCGTCGAGATCTTCGCGGGCTTCCCGGCCGATCCACAGAACTTCAGCGAGACGGACCTAACGAGTCTGATCTATGGGCGCGTCGATGATATCGACTATGACCCGGTCAGCACGACTATCACGCTGACGGGGCGGGATCTGACGGCAGCGTTCATCGATTCGAAGCGTTCACTTCAGTTTCAGAACATGACCTCGTCGCAGATCGCGACGAAGCTAGCCCAGGAGCATGGCCTGACGCCGGTCGTCACGGCGACAACCAAGCGCGCTGGGAACATCTACGCCTACGACCACGTACGGCAGATGAACCAGCGCAGCGAATGGGACCTGCTGTCGTTCTTGGCAGACGAGGAGGGTTACATCGTCTACGTAAAGGGCAAGGAGCTCCACTTCGAGCCACGACCTGACGAACAGGACGACCCCTACGAAATTCGCTGGGAGATCAACGAGCAGGGCCTGCCGGTGGCCAATGTAATGGACTTGGTGCTGTCGCGCAGCTTGACGGTCGCCAAGGGTGTGACGGTGGTCGTGCGCTCTTGGAACGCGAAGCAGGCTAAGGGATTCACCGCTTACTACCCCAGCAAGGGGAAGTCGACGCAAGCGGGCCAGGCATCGCCGTTCGGCAACCAGCAGATCTACTCGATTGTGCGCGGCGGACTCACAGCGGAGCAAGCGTCATTCCTTGCCCAGAAGACACACCGGGAGATTACGCAGCACGAAATGAAGTTGCGCGCGCGCCTCCCGGCCGACGACGACATGACGACGACTTCCATGCTTCGGCTTACCGGTACGGGGACGAAGTTTGACCAGGACTACTACGTAGACTCGATCGTTCGCTCGATGAGTGTGACGGAGGGCTACGTCATGACGGCTTCTGCCAAGAACCACAACCCTGAAACGGTGCCATTGCCATGATGAACGTCATGCGAAACCAGATGCGCGCCGCAGCGCAGCTCGCAGGAGGCGAGGACGAGCAGACCAAGGTTGGGATTGTGCACAGCTACGACCCGGGAACCGGTGCCGCGCGCGTCCGGCTTCAGCCGGAGGACCCGGACAACCCCGACGCGACGCTCACGAACTGGCTGCCGGTGTCCAGCGTGTGGGTGGGCGATGGCTGGGGCGTAGATGCGCCGGTCAGCCCCGGCGACCAGGTCGAAGTGAAGTTCTTGGGTGCGGAGATTGAGAGCGGCTACATCTCAGGACGGTTCTACAGCGACAGCATGCGGCCCACCGGGGCAAAGTCGGGAGAGTACTTCCTCCGGCACAAGGGCGGCGCATTCATCAAGCTGACGAACGATGGAAAGTTGGCGATCAACAGCCAGGTAGAGGTCGACGTGACCGCGCCAACCGTGATGATCCAGGCGACAGGAAACGTCAACGTGCAGGCCGCTGGCCAGGCGAACGTTACGGCGCCGTCCATTAGCCTTGGCGCCAGCGGGCAGTCATTGCTAGCAGTTATCACCTCGGCTTTCCAGGCGCTCTTCAACGGGCACACCCACAATGAGACGGGCAGCGTCACCGGTGCGCCCAACCAGCAGTTGGGCGCCTCGCACATGACTACAACCGTTAAGGCCGGCTAATGGCGCAACAACAACTCAACGACCTCAATCTGTGGGTCGGAGGCGACCTTTCTGCGTCTGCGACTGGCGATCTAGCCACAGCCGCGGCAGACCTTCGAACCAACCAGAGGATCGTCCGCCGGCTGGTGACGCCGAAAGGCTCCTATATCTTCCACCCGGACTACGGCGCAGGCCTGCCGCAGATGATCGGCGAAACGGCCAACATACCAGCAATCACAGGGGATATCCGGTCCCAGATCCGAATGGAGGAGGGCGTCGCCCAGACACCCGAGCCAAGCATTGACGTCAAGCCTATCCAGGACGGCGTCAGTGTCGGCATCGTCTACACCAGTTCGGTAACGCGCCGGCCGGTGTCCCTGCAGTTCAATGTGAACAAGTGACATGGCACTTCAGACTCAAGACTTTGTAACGCTGGTACGCAACCAGGTCACGGCCGTTCAAGGCTATGCCAGCGTGCTGGTCGACACGCGAGTCGGGTCGATCTTGCGGGCGATCTTAGAGGCGAACGCCGCGGTCGTGATCTGGCTGCAGAGCCTGATCGTTCAGGTTCTGGCCATCACGCGCGCAGCGACATCGAGCGGGTCGGACCTCGATTCGTGGGTGGCGGATTACGGGATGACGCGCCTCGCTGCCACGTACGCCAGCGGGCAGGTGACGTTTAGCCGATTCACCGCCACCCAGCAGGTTGTCGCCCCCATCGGCGCTTCCGTCCAGACCGGGGACGGCAGCCAGCAGTACTCGGTTGTCGTAGACGCGACCAATCCGGCCTATAACGCTGGCCTTGGTGGGTACGTCATGGCCGCTGGCGTCGCAAGTGTGACGGTACCGGTAATTGCGACAGTCGCAGGCGCGGCCGGCAACGTCATTGCAGGCTCAGTGACCACCATCACAGGCGCGATCGCCGGTGTCGACACTGTCACCAATGCCGCTGGCTTTGTGAATGGCGCCGACGCTGAATCGGACCCAGCCTTGCGCACGCGATTCATCGCATATGTGCGCAGCCTGTCGAAGGCTACAAAGGATGCGGTTGGCTATGCAATCACGTCGCTGCAGCAGGGAGTAACTTACTCGCTGGTCGAGAACGAGACCTACGCTGGCTCTGTCCAGATGGGCTATTTCTACGTGGTGGTGGATGACGGTACTGGTGCGCCGACAGGCACGTTCCTTTCCACTGTCTACAACGCAGTGGACGCCGTGCGCCCGCTGACGGTTAGCTTCGGCGTGTTCGCCCCGGTGGTTGTGAACGCCGCTGTGGCAATGACCGTCTCCATCGCGGCAGGATACGACGCTGCCGCGACGCGGACGCTCGTTTCCAACGCGCTGAAGGCGTACATCAATTCCCTGTCGCTCGGCCAGCCGCTGCGGTACTCGCGGTTGGCGCAGATTGCATACGATGCATCGCCGGGGGTGACGAACGTCACCGGGGTAACGCTGAATGGTGGAACGTCGGACCTGACGGCCACCGCCAAGCAAGTAATCAAGTGGTCCTCTGTGACGGTACTCTAAATGGCGACGGGCGATCAAAAGGATATCTACCGCCGCCTTCGCGGCTATCTGCCGCCATGGTTTGGTGACGAAGCTGACGCGCCACTGATCAATGGCGTGATCAACGGCCTGGCCTATGCTGGTGCCTATGTCTACGGGCTGCTGCGCTATACCAGGCTCCAGACCCGCATCAAGACGGCCACGGACGGCTGGCTCGACATGATCGCAGCCGACTTCTTCGGCAGTTCGCTGCCGCGCGGAGCCAACCAGTCGGACGAGTCGTATCGGGGTCGGATTCTGATTAACCTGTTCCGCGAGCGAGCAACACGCGCCGGGCTGATCAAGGTTCTCCAAGACCTGACCGGACGCACTCCAGTTGTCATCGAGCCCACTAGGCCGGCGGACACCGGAGCGTATGGTGGGCCCGCCATCGGTTATGGCGTTGCTGGCGCCTATGGGTCGATGGTCATGCAGTACCAGGCATTCGTGACGGCATACCGGCCGACCGGTAGCGGTATCCCGCTGATCGAGGGCTATGGCGTCTCGACCGGAGGCTATGGCCAAGCGTCGCGCGCCTCATACGCGTCGATGTCGATGATTCAAGGATCTGTGACCGACGCGGATATCTACGCAGCAATCGATAGCGTCAAGCCGGTGGGCACGATCGTCTGGACCCGCATCACAAGCTGATCAGCTTCACCCTAATTCACTTCAATGGCGCCTTCGGGCGCCGTTTTCATTTGGAGCGCAGATGGATCGCCAGATCGTCTACCCCGGGCAAATTC
Organism: Cupriavidus sp. 86D6; assembly: GCF_057815095.1. Classification (NCBI taxonomy): domain Bacteria; kingdom Pseudomonadati; phylum Pseudomonadota; class Betaproteobacteria; order Burkholderiales; family Burkholderiaceae; genus Cupriavidus; species Cupriavidus sp. 86D6. Next base: position 811,977 of record NZ_JBYPSB010000002.1, read on the forward strand.
CACTCGAAACCGACCTGCTCAACTCGAACAAGTACGCGATGGTCGGGCTGGCCAAACTGGCCGCCGCGATGCTCGGTACCGCGACCGTCGTCAATGGCCTGACCTGCGTGCCGACCGGCCCGGCGTCGCTGCAGGTTGTCGTGAACCCGGGTGAGATGTACAGCCTGGTGGCCACCGATGCGTCGTCGTACTCGTCGCTGTCGGCCGATGCGCACAACATTCTGAAGCAGGGCATTCTGCTCGATGCGGTGACGCTGAGCTGCCCGGCACCGGCTACGGCCGGCCAGAGCATCAACTACCTGATCCAAGCCGCCTATCAGGACCAAGACACCGGTCTGGTGACGCTGCCCTACTACAACGCCAGCAACCCATCGCAAGCGTGGTCTGGTCCGGGGAATAGTGGGGCACAGCAAGCCACGACGCGAAAAGGTGCGGTGCTGATTTCCGCCAAGGCTGGTACGGCGGCTGCGACCGGCTCCCAGACGACCCCAGCGCCGGACGCCGGCTACACCGGTCTCTGGGTAGTGACGGTAGCCAACGGTCAGACGACGATCACGTCGGCAAACATCGCCCAGGCCGCGAACGCTCCGATTCTCCCAACGGACCTGCTGCACGCCATGCAGCAATCCGGCACGATCGTTGGCGTCGATACCGGCGCCGCGAACGCTTACGCCGTGAGCTACAACCCTGCCATTACCGCCCTGACGGATGGGATGGTGCTGTGGTTCAAGGTGAAGACGGCGAACACCGGCGCTTCGACTCTGAACGTGAACGGGCTTGGGGCTTCACCCGTCGTCGGGGCCGCCCACAGCGCGCTCCAAGGTGGCGAACTCGTCGTTGGTGGCCGCGCTCAAGTTGTATGGCGAGCCGATATCAGTTCGTGGGTGCTCATTGAATGCACTGGGGCGCCGCTCCAGGTTGCCACCGCGCTGTCCAGCCAGCATGCCATGCAACTTGGTCAGGCTACGGGCCGGCTTTTGCGTACCTCGGTCTATTCGCGCGCCAGTTTCAACGGCGCGCAACAAGTGGCCATTGATGGAGGTTCCCCCACCACTTCCGGGGCTGGTACATTCACGGCGCGCTCAGATACCAAATTCATCGTAGTGGAATCTGTCGGCGGCGGGGGCGGATCAGGGGCGACGGCAACGACTAGTCAGATCTCCGTTAGCGGAGGGGGGGGCGGGGGTGCATATGCCAAAGCACTCTATTCGTCGGGTTTCGCTTCGCTGGCCATCACCGTAGGCGCTGGAGGTGCGGGCGGCACAACGGGCGGCAATGGGTCCGGCGGTGGGTCCTCATCGGTCGGTGCTCTGCTTACTGTTCCCGGTGGATCGGGTAGCATTGGGAATGCAACGACCTCCTCTGGATCAACTGCTATTGCGCTCGGCGGGACGGCAGCACTGAGCCCCACTGGTTCAGGCTTCATCACTTGGGGGCAGGGAAAGCAAGGTCGATACGGGATTGTTACCAGCGCAGGGCAGTCTGTCGGTGGCGATGGTGGCGATAGTGCGTTCGGAGGAGGCGGCGGCGTCGGCGCTGGTTCTGGCGGCGCAGGGAATCCCGGTGTGGGCTTTGGCGCTGGCGGCGGCGGCGTGTGCATCATTAACGGGAACAGCGTAGCAGGGCAGCCCGGCGCAGCTGGCACGGTCATTATCTACGAATACGCATAATGAAAACATTCGCCTATATCCACGACGGCATTGTTCGGGAAATCGTCGGCCCGCTCACCTACGAAGCGGATGCGCCTGAGTTCGTACCTGAGGCGCTTGGGTCAGAAAAGCCGTCTGATTGGCCATCTTATCGAGCCGGTGACGAAGTTCCGATCAATCTACGGTACACAAAGGAATTCGTGGAGTCCCTTGTGGACATCACGAACGTAGATCCTCAGCCGTCGGAATGGTGGGAATATCGCGATGGTCGGTTCTCGGAGCCGGTCCAAGTAACGTCGACGATGGCCGAGAAATCGGCACAACGAGACTTCTTAATGGGGCAGGCGTCGGACAGGATCGCACCCTTGCAGGACGCTGTTGACCTCGGAGATGCCACGACGTCCGAGAGCACTCAACTCACGGCCTGGAAGAAATATCGCGTAGCGCTGAACCGGCTCGACCTTTCGGTTGAGCCGGTCTTGTGGCCGGAGCAGCCAGCCTAGGCGGAACGGTGGCGCGTTTGGCGCGTCACCACTGCTGGGATTCGAGCAGCTTAGACTGCTCGTCTTCTCGGGCAGTCATCCAGTCCGAGAAGTCTTTCGTGCCTGGCGAGTAGGGGTTGTGAGCGTCGTCAGAGATGGCGCTGCGTCGCCCTGCTTTGCCGGCCTCGGACTCTCCACGTTTCCCGTGAGTAACACGCAGTATGCCGAATAGTGCATTGATGGTCTTCATGGTGGCTCCTTTCCGGCAATTTTGCCATATCCTACTCGGGGAACATGGAGCGGAGCATCGGCGCCAGGTAATCCGCCTCGCGCTGGGCTTTTAAGTAATACAGCGCCTGGCTCGGGTGGACGCCATCACTAAGCAGCGCGGGCCAGTTCGGCATGTTCTTGATGTAGCCATATTGCTCGATCACCATGACGCCTTTGGACTTGGCCGCGACATGAATCATTTTCACGTAGTCGGTCAGGGCCTCGGCGTATGAAACGCCATCTACCGGGTTAGGTTCCTCGAGGACCGGAGTCTTGCCGGCCGCGCGCACGATGTCGACAAATGCCTCTAGGCATGCTCGATATTGGTCGGTCGTCTCGGGCGCGACTGCCGCGTTCGAGTCGTTGATCCCGAAGTTCTCGATCACGATCTGAGCAGGGCTCTTCGCCATGTCCTCGGCCAGCTTCGTTGAGTAGACGCCCAGGCCTTCAATTCGCCAGCAGGCATTCGCTCGGCGTACACCGTCATTGATGACGGTCACCTGATAGCGCGGGCCGAGCATAGATTGAAGGTTGGATTGCAGCGCCTGTGGAGCGGTCGGGTTGGCTTGCATGGAAACACCGTTGATATGGGTGTCCCCCCACATCGTTGAATCTCCTTGCGCACTGATGACGATCGTCTTTGGCTGCTGCGGAAGAGGTGCGGCCGTTGCTAGCTGCTGCGTTTCGCTGTCTCCGCCACCACCGCAACCGCCAAGAAGCGCCGCGAGTACGGCCGCCATGATTGCTTCATACGCTTTCATTGTTGTTCTCCTATGATGTTCTTGATAAGCGGCGCGAGCACATCCGCCTGCCGCTGGGCCTTGTTGGCGTAGATCCACTCATCCGGATAGAAGCACTTACCCATGTGCGACTCCCAGTTCGGCAGCCCTTGAACTTCGGTGTACTGCTTGACGAGCGGCACCTTGTAGGCTTCCGCGATGCTGCTCATCGTGCCGACATAGTTCTCCAGCCACGGGTGGTTACCATCGCATACAGGGTTCGGCTCTTCCAGCACGGCGATCTTGCCGGCGTCTCGCACTGCCTGAATCCACGCGATCATGCCGTCGGCATATGGCGCAAGGGACTGCATCAGGTTGTCGTTGATCGCGTGGTTCATGAGGACGATGTCTGCCTTAGATGCTTTGATGCGATCCGCGAACGGCGGCCCGCCGCCATCGATGCCCTTCATCATGTTGACCAGGCTGCTGGCAGTGCCGCCGCTCGCCTTGTTCACAACAGTGATGCCATCGCCGAACTGCGCGCGCAGGAGCGCCTGAGTCTGGGTCGGCTCGCTCTGCTGGGCGACGCTCGTCATTGACGTCAGGCCCATCATGGCGTCGTCGCCGTAGATCTCGATAACGACGGTTTTTGGTGGCTTCGGCGCTGGTGGCGTGGCAACGGGTGCCGGTTCAGATGCAGTTGGCGTTGCTGCGGGCGTTGCGGGGATCGGCTCAGTTACATGACGTGCCGGTTCAGCCTGAACGACGGGTGCCAATTGCGGCTGTAAAGGCTGTGCCGGATCGCCATCGCCGCCGCATGCTGCGAGCAACAGTGCCATGGCCGCAGAGGCCGTGATTTTTCTGATGTCCATAGCTCCTCTCCAGTTGTTAGTGTGCTGACTGCACACATGTATGCTAATGCGTTAGCAAACTGTTTACAAGAGCGATTTCACACATGCCCGCCTCGTGCGGGCGTTTTCATTTCTCCGGGGAAATTAATGATCGAGGCCGACATGGCAAACGAAGCAGTGAAGCTCGCGCCGGCGGCGCCTGTAACCGTGATGACCTTCATGGGCTACAGCGTCCAGGACTGGGCCAGTTGGCTGACGGCCTTCTACGTGCTGCTCCTGATCGGGAGTTTCATCTGGAAGACGGTTCGTCCATGGCTGCGTGGTGGCCGGGACAAGGAGGGGCCGGATGCTTAAACAGCGGATTGCTGTGGCCGCGCTGACCATGTCGGCGGCCGGAGTTGCCACTTGGCAGGCGTCGGAGGGCTACACCGATCGCGCCGTCATCCCGACGAAGGGCGACGTGCCAACCATCGGACACGGATCCACTCGATACGAGGACGGTCGGCCGGTTCGGATGGGGGACACGATTACCCCGCCTCGTGCGCGGGAGCTTGCTCGCAACCTAATGCAGCAGGACTGCAAGCGGATGGCCGACACGCTGCCTGGCGTGAAGCTGTACCAGGAAGAGTACGACGTGTACTGCAACTTCGTCGGTCAATTCGGCATGACGAACTGGCGCGGATCGTCGATGCAGAAGGGGCTGCTCGCTGGCGACTATGTGGGCGCGTGCAATGCGCTGCTGCTCTACAAATTCTCGGCCAAGTACGACTGCAGTACGAAGATCAACGGCGAGCCGAACAAGCGTTGCTACGGCGTATGGACTCGCCAGCTAGAGCGCAACCGCAAATGCCTGGAGGCCCAATGAGATACGGAAGCCGGAAGTTTCTGACAGCTCTGCTAGTCATCGCGTCGGCCGACGCCATGCTGCTGGTTGGCACGATCGACGCCGCCGTATGGGGCGCGACGGTGGCCACTGTGGTCGCTGCCTACATTGCCGGGAACGTCACGCAGAAGGCGGTGGCGAAGACATGATCGCGACCGCCCGATTCTGGCTGGCGCTCGTGGTGGTCTCGCTACTGTCCTACGGTGGCGGCCGCTGGCAGCAGTCTCACGCCGATGGCGCCAAATACGAGGCCGAGCGCACGAAGGCGGCGCTGTCGGCCGCAGTCGATCAGGCTAAGGCCGTCGACCGCGCGCGCGCCGAGGAACAACGCCGCACCGCGGCACAAACGGAGATCGCCAATGCGGCAATCCAGGATGCCAAGGCCGCTCAGGCCGATGCTCGTATTGCTGACGCTGCTCGTCGCGAGTTGCTCGCACGAGCCACCGCGCTCGCAAACGCTTCCCGCCGCCCCGGCGATTCCGGCATTGTCGGCAGCGGCCCGGCAGCCGGCGACGCCGCAGGTCTGCTCGCCGACGTGCTCGGCAAAATTGACCAGCGAGCGCAAGATTTGGCTGAATTCGCTGACGCCGCCCACATCGCAGGCCAAGCCTGTGAGCGAAGCTACGACGCGCTGACGCCCGGCACGCACTAAAAAAAACGCCACGGCCGAGTTGGTCGTGGCGTGAAGCGAATGAAAGAAGTAGTCGCCGGTTTCCCGGCAGGGCAGAGAATGCCACGTGTGCCCCCTCCAAACAATCGCCCGAACGGGTGGATACTAGCGTTTGAACCGCTCCGGCGGCACGGCGCCAGGCCGTTTGACCTTGATCCAGTCCGGAGAGCGGACGCCGTCCTGATAAGTAGTCCCGGCGCGTTTGCACACGATGCCCTCCAGCTGCAGGGAAAGGGCCTGGCTGTATAGCCACTCGGCCTGATCGAGAAGCGCCTGAACATATAGCATCCCCGTCGAGTTGCCTTTACCTATGCTCCAATTGAGCAAATGCTCCAGCGCGGCCTTTCTCTCCTCGACAGGCAGTTGCCGAACATCACGCCGCTGCAGAGCCAGCAGGTCAAATACGCAATAGACGACCGGGTCTGCGCCGTCATACCAGCGGCGATGGCGCGCCCGGGCGTGGACGCGCTCAAAGTCGGGGCGGCCGAGATCATCCAGGACGCAGATTTCGCCGTCGACGACGCAGCCGCCGGGCAGGCTTGCCAGCGCCGGTCGCAGTTCCGGAAACCACGCCGTGCAATCCGCACCGTTCTTGGTTCGCACAGACAGGCCCGATCCGGTCGATGCCAACGCCCGATATCCGTCGAACTTGATTTCGGCGAGCCAACCAGCGCCCTTTGGGACGGTTTTTCGCTCCGTCAGGAGCATTGGTCTGAGCGAGTCTAGGTCGAGCGCGGCCGAGGCGAGCGGCATGGGCCTTAGCCCTTAATGTTGCGCGGATCATGGCCGAACGAGTTTCGCTCGCGGATCTGGCCGTCGCGGCCGTGGATCAGTAGCTCGACCTTTTCGGCCTGGGCGCGCTTCGTTCCGGCTTCGATCGCTTCCTCCTGTGTAGCGAACATCGTGCGCTTGCCTCCGCCTGCGGCTTCTACCGCCCAGCCTTCTCCAGCCGGCACCACATGAATATCTGAGGCCATGATGGTCTCCTTTCAGGAATGGTGCCTCAGTGTCGCGCCGCCGACGCGGGCGCGAATATCCGTCGCGATCCTACACTCCGTCCCGCCGCGGCAACGTCGCGCGTATCTTTTCCAGCACCCTCCGATGCTTGTCCTCGGCCTCTTCCCAAGTCAGGGAGTAGAACGTCTTGGACATGCATCCGGTGATGGTTGTAACGAACATCGGAGGCTTGTCGTCCTTCAGGCTGGCCCAGGCTGAGAAGTAGGTCCAGACGTCGACGGCGTATTCCGGCAGGATGTCTTTGATCTGCCAGGCCTTTCCCTCGCAGGACTGCCACATGGCATGCTCGGTGTAGTCAGAGCAACGGACAGGGTTGCCGGCCTCGTCCAGGGTGTAGTAGCGGTCGTAGTCCGGCCTGATCGGGCTGACCGGCAGGCCTCCTGCCGGAACAGGCGGGCGTGGCTTCGGCTTAAGGCGCGGCATGCAACAGCACCTCCAACTCCCGTCTCGCCTCCTCGACGACGTCTCCGGCCGGCTCACCGCGGCCATTCTCCCAGCCATGGAAGCCTGGCGCCTCGGTGCCGGCGGTCAAATTGTCCAGGGCAGCCAGTAGGCGCTTGGCTGCGTCGCTTACGGTTGGGCGGGCCGTCACCGGCTCCGCAAACTGGTTCACCATCTCATCCCTCATGTCTGTAATGTATGCCGCGCAATGGGTGTCAAGAATCACATTGAAAAACCCAATTGGCAGGTTGTGGCAACTGCACCCACACTGGCTATATACTGTATAAACATACAGTGGTTGTAAAGGGGTTCGGTTGGACTTGCGCGGGTCCGCCGGCGGTCAGGCAGGATGGTCAAACGAGAAAAGTGAGGGGTACGTGAACGCAATGAACGAGAGAAGCACGCCGCCGGTGCCGGCCGGCTTAGAGGGCGCGAGGAAGATCGCTGAGGGTGTGGCAGGCATCTTCAGCGCCTTGCAGGCGCTAGGAGTCGATGACCAAGAGGTCGAGCGGCTGTGCCAGGTCGGGGCGGCGCTAACCCAGAATTTGAGCAACGAGCTCGAGGTCGAGCAGGCGGAGAGGGCGGCGAGGCCCCAGCTGCGAGCGGTGCCGGTCGTCAGCTTCTTCAATGCCGACGACTCGACTCGGGACGAGCACTAAGCGGAAGCCTGGGCCCGCGCAATTCCCACGAGGCGCGGGTCAGCCTTCGTCAACACGTCAAGAAGCAGGCGTTTCTCCTCCAGATAGACCGCGGCGAACTTCGGGTCATGCATGACGATGCTCGACGTGTTGCTGATCAGGTCGGCGCATTTGATCGTCTGGACCCAGCCGGGAGCGGTGGCCAGTCGGGCGCGCGACAGCGCTTTTCGTGCGGCGCGATTGCCTGTCTCCATATCCGACAAGCACTGAACTCCCCTGGCGACGTGAGAGCCGAAGAGATTCGCTAGATAATCGACGGCGACCGACTGGTCCTCGACGCAGTCATGTAGCCATGCGACAGCGATCTGTATCTCGGCAGGGACGTCGCGGCTCACGGATGTGGCCACAATGCCGGCGACTTCCGCCAGATGGTCCACGTAGGGGTTGTTGGTGTACTTGCGCCGCTGTTCCCTGTGGACCTCGCGGGCGAACAGCATGGCGTTGTAGGCCAGTGTCATTTTTCCTCCGTACCTGATTCTGCGAGCCACCACGCGCGGCGCGAGGTCTCAATGATCTGTTCTGCTGCCTGTCCCACAGAATTATTGGTTTTGACTAATTTGGAATAAAACGGCTATTCACCGCAGAATCTGCGGAGATTACGGCTCGTATTCACCGCATGGGCGGTCGTCTGCGCGTCAACCGCAGGACGCGGGCTATGTTGGCTTGCATTTATGCGGTTTCCAGAATCAGCCCCGGCTGCCGCGTCCGATCCGATTGCAGTGCGATGTACTCCGGGTTCAGTTCGGCGCCCAGCCACCGGCGGCCGAGGCGCTGCGCTACGCTGGCCACCGTCCCCGAGCCCATGAAAGGATCGAAGACGATGTCGCCAGCTCGAGATCCAGCCAGAATGCACGGCTCGACCAACGCTTCGGGGAACGTGGCGAAGTGGGCTTCGGGGTATGCCTGCGTCGGGATCGTCCACACGCTGCGACGATTGGCACCAGCTTTCGGCTCGTACCCGGCAGGCGCAGCCTTTCCGTTCTCGCGGCCATGCGGGTGAAACGATCCATGCGAGCCCGCACCAGTGTTCCATCCATCTGGCGCCTTGTAGCGATCCCGCTTTTTGTAATCCATCGTCTCAAAGCTCTGCGCCTTGGTTTCCGGACTGAAAGGCGTTCGGACAGCGTCCGCATCGAAGTAGTACCGCTCGCTGCGGGTCATCAGAAACAGGTACTCGTGCGCCTTCGTGCAGCGGTCTCGCACGCTCTCCGGCATCGGGTTCGGCTTGTGCCAGATGATGTCCTGCCGCAGCCACCAGCCCGCATCCTGCAGCGCAAAAGCAAGGCGCCACGGCTGGCCGACCAGATCCTTCGGTTTGAGCCCTTCGACACGCACGTCGCTGCGTGGGATCAGTGCGTCGTCACGGCGGCGGCTGGCGGTCATGCTTTTGATCTTCGGTCCGCCGCCGCGGTGGCCATTGCCGGCCAGGGTAGAGGCCGCCGACGGTGCGCCACCGCCACGCGAACCGGCATAGCTGTCACCCATGTTCAGCCACAGCGTGCCGTCATCCGCCAGCAGCTCACGGCACAGGTCGAACACTTCGACCATGTTGGCCAGGAACTCTCGCAGAGTCGGCTCTTGGCCAAGCTGGCCAGGGTGGCCATAGTCGCGAAGCCCCCAGTACGGCGGGCTGGTGACGATGCACTGCACGTGCACGCCGTCGGCGATCAGCGTCCGCATGACGTCTCGACAGTCGCCTTGGTAGCAGTGGTCAATCTGCATTGCCATCCCCCTCCGCCCCGCCATTCCCCGCAGACGGGGCGGCGCGCAGTGCATCGATGCTGGCCCGAACGTCGCGGTCAAGCCGCAGCGGGATAACTCCTTCCTCGGGGTACTCGGTGTACCAGGCGAATAGGCCAGGTCCGGTGTCTGCTCCGTCGTCATCGAGTGAGCCAGTCAGCCGGCCGATGCACATTTCGGTATCCATCTGCTCATGGTCGCGATCGAAGTCCATCGGGAACGCATCGGGCGCGGCCAGTTCCAGAACATCCGCCAGTTCCTTCGCGCTGATGCACAACACGGCTTCAGCCTCCCCGCCCCCAGGCTGGCTGGCGCTCTCCAGTTCGCGGCGGTTCCATCGCTCAATAGTCTGCGCGCGTGCATCATCATTGGGCGTTTCATTGACCCCGTAGTGAGATTCCCCGCGAATGGCAACACTCGGGGAGACACTACATGCTGGCGCAATGCAACCAACTCGAAACACCATCTGACGGTCCCCACAACCAATATCCATGAGATTGGCTTGCAGTACAGGCGTGCTACCGCACCAAGGGCACGGCTTCAGCTTCTCGCTCATTCTGTTTCTCCCTCTGTGGCGCGGGCGCGCTCGCGGTAGTTCTCGTTGAATGCTTTGAGCGCCTGCGTTTCTTCATCGCAGCAACGTTGACAGCAGATCGGCGCGGAGCAAATTGGGCAGCCGTGGCTGTAGGTGCTGACCTTCCCGCCGCAGTGCTCACATGGTTCATTGGTCGCCATTTGCATCCCCATCAATGTCACGGCGATAGTACGAGTCGCACCCGCATTTCGGGCAGATGCGCAGCTTTGCGCCCTTGATCTTTTCGTGAGGGACGGAATGCATGTCTGACTCCATGCCTTTCCATCCGCACTTACGGACTTTCGAGCACTCGATGGCGATGTCTCCGGGGTATGCCGGCGTGTTGTTGATGTCAGCCACGGTCGCCTCCCGACTGCTCGCGGGACATGGCGGCGCGGCGGTTCCATGCGGCGATCATCTGATCTCGTGTATTTGCGTCGCCGTTCGTCGTGCATCCAGCACAAGCGCCGCAGTCCTCGCACCATGCTTCCCAGCCGGACATATCAATCAGCTTGATATGTGAGCCTCCGCAAAACGGGCACGGCTTCAGCTTCTCGCTCATTCTGTTTCTCCTGGGGTGCGGGTGCGCT
>NZ_JBYPSB010000020.1:0-75517 GCF_057815095.1 Cupriavidus sp. 86D6
CGCCATTACGCAGACGGTTATGGGAGATTCATACGAAGGGGATGGGGGCGCAGGAGGATGTGGAGGAGGCATTTGAGGCGTGGAGGTCTATTACTGACAAGAACTGGGAATTAAAAAGTTTGGGAGAGGAGCCGCCCCACGCGTCACTCGTGCGGTTTTACCGAGATTCACCGAAACGCACCAATCTGGATTGATCCATGAGAATCGTCATTATTTTTACTATCCCCCTCGCTTTTCTGCTGGGTTCGTGTTCGAAAGAGATACCTGCCATGTCATCATTGCCCGATGTCAGTAGTGTAAGAGTCAATCTGGCCTTTGATTGTGCTCATGAAAATAAAGTCTTGCCCGATATCGATCCGGACGCCGACAAGCTATTTCGCTACGCGCGATACTTGCAAAAGAAGCAGGGGCCGAAAGATTATGAGCAGATGGCGGTCTACTATCGTATCGCGGCAGCGCATGGCCACTACAAGGCAAACCGGAACCTACAGAATTTGCTGGCTTACGGCCAGGCATATTCACCGTTTCGATCCAAGGAGGTGATCGATCTTGCCAATCAATTAATTGAACAGGGAGTACCTGGCGGATACTACGATATCGGTCACTATCTGGAAATCGGTTATGGGTTGAAGCAGGACAGGGAGATGGCGCTGCGCTTCTTTCGAAAAGCGGCGGATTTAGGCAGCCCTGACGCCCAGTTCTATGTCGGAGAGTTGCTTGCACCCTGGGACAAGGCCCCAGAAGTTGCCACGCAGATGTGGCAGTGCGCCTCGGACCAGGGCTTCGCCAAAGCTTCGCGGAGGCTTGGGGTGCGCCTGCAAACCAAGGGGGCATACAACTCGGCGTTGGGCGCCTTCCAGCAAGGCGTCATGGCTGGGGACTCGTCGTCTGCGTTCGCATTGGAGCACGGATTTGAAGGGCCACCTCCGACTGAGAGGCTCTATTACCTTTCATTGAAAGCAGATCCGGAGCGTTCCCTTCGATACAAGCAGATCGGAAAATTCCTACGAAACTTCGAACACCTCAACCCCAAAATCCCCGACATCGACCAGATCGTCCCGTTGCCGCCGGCCAAGCTGCCGCCGTGGGACGGCACATTCCAGTGGGTACGGGAGCATGACGCTGCAGTGCCGCCCGAGAAGCCGTCCGAGGAACTGGTCAATCGTCTGAGCCAGGCAAGGAATCTCGACCCGGCCACTGGTTTGCCGCTGCCGCCGCCACCGAAACTGCCGTTGGGGACCCGCGCCAAAACCGGTCAGCCTTGTCCGGAAAGCGGTATCTGGTGCGTGCCGGAGGCTGCAACTGTATTTGCCGGGGCAACTCGGCATTTCCGCAAGGGTGACGTCCTGCCGGAATTCGAGATGCCCAAGCCTCGCCGGCTGTCATGGCTGGACGACCTGCTGGGGGAGCGGGTCACGTACTGGAACGTGTCGTGGAAGCTGATTTCGTACGACGAGAAGGGTTGAATCATGTCGATATCAAATCCCTGTCTGCGACCCGTTGTCAGTCTGGTTCTTCTCGCGGGCTTGCTGGGCGCCTGCTCGAGCCAGACCACCGAATATCCGCCGTTGCCAGATGTCAGTGCCGTCCGGACGGACCTCGCCTTCACATGCGCACACGAGGCCAATGTCCTGCCGCCGCTGGACGGCGGTGCTGATGCGCTATTTCACTACGCCCGATTCTTGCAAAAGAAGCAGGGGCCGAAAGATTATGAGCAGATGGCGGTCTACTATCGTATCGCGGCAGCGCATGGCCACTACAAGGCAAACCGGAATCTGCAGAATTTGCTGGCTTACGGTCAGGCATATTCACCGTTTCGGTCCAAGGAGGTGATCGATCTTGCCAATCAATTAATTGAACTCGGAGTACCTGGCGGATACTACGATATTGGTCACTATCTGGAAATCGGTTATGGGTTGAAGCAGGACAGGGAGATGGCGCTACGCTTCTTTCGAAAAGCGGCGGATTTAGGCAGCCCTGACGCCCAGTTGTATGTTGGAGAGCTGCTCGCGCCTTGGGACAAAGCCCCTGAAGTTGCCACGCAGATGTGGCAGTGCGCCTCAGACCAGGGCTTCGCCAAAGCTTCGATGAGGCTTGGGGTGCGCCTGCAAACCAAGCGGGCATACCACTCGGCGGTAGGGGCCTTCCAGCAAGGTGTCATGGCGGGGGACTCGCAGTCTGCGCTTTGGTTGCAGCATGGATTCGAAGGGCCTCCTGAAACAGACCGCCTGAACTACCTTGCATTAGAGGTGGATCCGGAGCGTTCTCTTCGATACAAGCAGATCGGAAAATTCCTACGAAACTACGAACACCTCAACCCCAAAGTCCCCGACATCGACCAGATCGTCCCGTTGCCGCCGGCCAAGCTGCCGCCGTGGGACGGCACATTCCAGTGGGTACGGGAGCATGACGCTGCAGTGCCGCCCGAGAAGCCGTCCGAGGAACTGGTCAATCGTCTGAGCCAGGCAAAGAATCTCGATCCGTCCACGGGACTTTCTCTTGCGCAAAGTGCTGCCGAGGAGTCAAGCCGATGACCGATCTTGTTCGCATTGGCGATTCGACGGACCACGGGGGCAAGGTTATCAGTGGATCGGTGGCGATGCGTTATGACGGGCGAGCCGTTGCGCGCAAGGGCGATCAAGTGTCCTGCCCACGGCATCCGGACGTGCGGCCCAATCTGATTGTCGATGGCGATACCTCGATGACGGACGGGGGTGTCCCGATAGCGCGTCACGGCTATCGCGCCATGTGTGGCTGCAGGCTGATTTCCAGTCTCGTCTGAGAACGCACATGCCAATTGATCTTCCAGATGTCTCCGATGATGTCGGCCGTCTGAAGGCGCCTGATCCAAAGGTCTGGGTTGCACTGCTGGTGGCGGTAATGGCAGCCGGCATCGCCTGGACGTTGTTGACGTGGCCCGAAGGCAAGCCCACCGGCACGGCGTGGTTCTGGATGCGGCTGCTTGGGTATCCCGCGCTCGTGTGGGCGGCAATGTTTGGATGTCGGCTCCATTTTTACGAAGACGAGAAGCATCGCCTTGTGGCAATTGCGGAAGTTGACAAGGCAGATCGTGAGGAAGCCATTGCATTCGGTGCCGAACCGCTGGCCGTACTTGGCAACGCTTACCTCTGCGCCATGGGCACGGATGGTGTCGCCACGAGTATTGCGGCCAAGCAAACGGCGCTCGCAGCGCGCACGGCTGGTGTCGGGCAAGCGGCCGTTCGCCATACGCACATTGAACTCGATGAAGGGGAAGAGGGTGTCGCTCGTTACCGACGCGTGTTCAGGGCGCTGCTGGCGGCGATCGACAGGCCATTGCACGAAATGCCGCGCGGCGTGCCGCTGGAGGTCTATCTGCAATTGCCCGACCACGTGGATGTAACGCTGGCTCGCCTTTTCTGGGAGCAGAGCTGGGCCGCGCTTGGGTTGCCGCCCAGCCACGCAAGCCTTGTGATGTCACGGCTGGGCATGATGTCGTTGGATAGCTGGCTGGATGTTCCGGGCGGCGCCGACCTCGAGAAGTTCGTCTTGGTGGTCGCCGTCACGCTTTCGGAGACCCCGGCGCAGAACAGCGCCGAAGCCGGTGTGGCCTTGTTGCTTGGCTGGGCACCGATGGCTGGGCGACACGGCCTCACACCGATTGCCACGATGCACCGGCCCGTTGCGGTGCGAGCCGGTGGAGTGACCGAGGCCATCACGCATGCCGGGATGTTCGGACGATGCGGGCCTGATCAATTGCATCACCTGTGGCAAGCGGGGCTGAACAGTGTCGAGAAGGTCTCGCTTCTGACGGGCGCCGCGCAGGTTGGCCTCGGTGCCGCGCAGACCGATGGGTTCGCGGGCGTGCATGACATCGACGCCGCATTAGGCGGTGCGGACTTTGCCTCGCCGTGGCTTGCGGTGTCGCTTGCTGTCGAGCAGGCGCGGCAGACCACTGCACCGCAGTTGATCGTATGCCGCGAGGACGTGATGGAACTGGCTGTGGTGCAGCCCATGGGGCGACAGCCGGATACGGAGAGAAGTTGATGGCTATGCGTGGAAGTTCGGGATACGTGATTGGAGTCCTGGCGATGACAGCGATAGTGGCGGTGTCGCTGTACTTTTCCGGGGACGAGTCGGCGCTATGGCGGGTGTGGGTCGCCGTAGGCATCGGCGCCGCAGTGTTGTTCTTGCGTGGCGCCATGATGGGCGGCTGGCGCACGGCAGCGCAGCACGGAAACCGGCGCCGGCGTCATCAGCGGGATCCGGCCGCGCGTCTCGGAACACCTCGGGATTCGGACGCGCATCAGACCGCGCTGCGTTATGAGAGCCTGGAGGGCGCAATGCGCGACAAGGTACGCCGTCGCCTGCCTCGATTGCTGGTGACCGGTGACACCGTGGCAATCGGCCGGCTTTTGCCAGGGTTGCTCGAGCAGGATTGGATCGAGACATTTCATGCATTGCTGCTATCGGACATGACTCGGGAGCGTCGGGGCGACGGCGAGTGGCTTCGACGCGTCCGTGGCCTGCGCAAGGCCAGGCCGATCGATGGCATCGTGGTTGTCGTCCAGGCGGAAACGGAAATCGTACCAACGGGCGGGCATGCGTCATCGACAGCAATCCGCCTGGGCCAGATCGCGGAGGCCTTGCACTGGTCTGCGCCTGTCTTCGTGCTGGAAGCTGGCGGGTCGGATGCCGCAACGGATAAAGACGCGGTGCTGGTGGGCTGCCAACTGACTGACCCTACGAATACCGAGCGCACCGCGGAATTGCTGAGGGATATTCGGGATCGGCTGGCCAAGACGGGCGTGGATGACCTGGTGCGCGATGCGGGCCAGGGCTATCTGGCGGCCCTGTCAAAGCGCCTGGACGTGCGGGGCGCCGAGATCGCCGAGTGGGTCGGCAATCTGTCGATGCGTGATCTACGGCATCGCGTGGCAGGCATCTTGTTCGTCCCGTGGCCTCGCACCTGCGCCGATAGCAGCCAAATGCCAGGGGCGGCTGAACATCCGGTCTGGCGCCTTGCGGCATCGCTCGCCCGGTGTCAGCCAGGTCGACGGGTCGGCTTCAGTCCACTGACAGCCATGTCATTTGCCGGGATCGCGGTGATCGCCTTCTGGAGTATCGGCATGATGGTTACCGGCGCGCAGACATCGCTAAGTCTCAAACAGGCCCGAAGAACGGTTGAGGACATGCGAACTGCCAACCATGCGGAGGGCCGTCTGCACGCGCTTCTTGCCGTCCAGCAGAGGATCGCGTATTTCGAGCGCCGCGCGCTGCATCCTGCTGTCTGGCTCCGGAGTTTCGGCCTCAATCGCGACGCTGAAATCCTGGCTGCGTTGTGGACCCCATACATCCTGGCGGCACAGCCGCAGCTTGTTGCCCCGGTGCAGCAAGCCATGGAGGCCACGTTAGCCGACCTCTCCCAATTGCCTACCCATGAGCTGGACGAGCAGACCCTGAATTGGGCGATGAGCGGCCGCGACACCCTCAAGGCTTATCTGATGCTTGCGCGCCCGTCCCGGACGAAGGCAGACTTCCTCGCCGCGCAGATGGCTGCCCACTGGTCGACAAGCGCGCGCCTTTCGCCCGGGGAAAAGAAAGATCTTGCTGAGCGCCTGTTCACTTTCCATGCGCGGCAACTGGAAAGCCATGAAGAGTGGAAAATCCCCGAGCGCGCGGATCTTGTCGCCGGTTCGCGCAACACCCTGCTTGCGCTGATTGGCCAGCGCAACGCGCGCGAGACCCTCTACCGGGGCATTGTGGAGGGCGTCGGCAACAAATTCCCAGATCTCACCCTGCCATTGCTGACAGCGGGCGCCGACGTCCGAGGCCTGTTGCGCGCTTCGACGTCGGTGCCGGGTGTTTTCACACGCCAGGCTTACGAAGGCTATGTTGCGGACGCTATCGAAGCCGCAGCCAAGCGGCGGGATGTCGCTGCGGACTGGGTGCTTTCCGAAGCGCCAGCACATAGCCTTGCCGACGCAGGGTCGGCACAGGCCAACGATTCCGTTGATGCCATGCGGGCAGCCTTGACCGAACAGTATTTCGCAGATTATGCCGAACACTGGCAGGCATTCATGAATACGTTGCAATGGATACCCGCGCCGACCTTGCCGGCAGCTGTCGATCAACTGAAGTTGCTGGCCGATGCGCGGCAGTCGCCGGTGATTGCGCTGATGAAGTCGCTGGCTTACCAGGGCGGTGCAGGTCAGCAAAAGGCTTCGTTTGCAGATGCACTGGTGGACAAGGCCAAAGGCATTGTTGGCGAGAAAAGGGGACGAACCGAATCGCCCGGATCTGTGGCGGCTGGGCCACTGGCAGCCGCGTTCGGGCCGGTCTTGCGTCTCGGTGGCCATGCTGAGCAGACCAGTGCTGCTGGCGGTGGCGATCACAGCCTGCAGCGGCTACTCGACCGCGCGACAGCGTTGCGGCTTCGGTTGCAACAAATCACACAAGGTAGCGATGGTCATGCGCAGGCTCAGCAGTTGGCCCAGGGAATGTTCCAGGGACGAGGATCGGAATTGGCCGACGCACAGGCTTATGCCCATTTGATGGCTGCGAGTTTAGGGAAGGAATGGGCCGGGATGGGCGATACCTTGTTCGTTAAACCAATCGTTCAGGCCACGCAGGCCGTGCTGGAGCCAGCGCAACGCAGTCTCAATGCAGCCTGGCGGGAGCACATCGTCACGGATTGGAACAAATCGTTCGCAGGCCGCTATCCGTTTGCGGATACACGAAATGACGCATCGCTGCCCGAACTGGCGCGCTTTCTGCGGGCCCGGACAGGGCTGATCCAGGCGTTTCTCGGCGGCCAGCTTGCCGGCGTGCTGGAATTGCGAGGTAACGAATGGGTGCCCGCCGCTGGGCACGACCTGGCGTTTGATCCGGCCTTTCTCAGGGGAATCAATGCGTTGCAGCGTGTGGGAGCGCGCTTGCTGGTGCAGGGAGACCCTGAGTACCGCTTTGAACTGAAACCGATCCCCACGCCGGGACTCACCGACATTGTGCTGACGGTAGATGGCCAGCGAGTCCACTACTTCAATCAACGCGAGACATGGCATACATTGCGCTGGCCAGCAGATGACCTGCAGCAGCCCGGTACGCGACTGCAATGGCAGACGGAGTATGCCGGTACGAACAAGAACTACGAATTCGCTGGACGTTGGGGGCTGATCAGGATGCTGGAGCGCGCAAGCGTCGAGCCCATCAACAGCGCTATTGTCGAACTGACCTGGCAGGGCAAGTCCGACACTGGCACGCAGGCGTCTGCCCAATCGCCGGAGCATTCGACTATTGCCGACGGCAATAGCTTGAATCAGCGCGCGGGGATGGCTTATGCGCCACAGTACGTACGCCACCCTATCCGGTTCCAGATGCGCACCGAAGCTGGCCAGGGCCCGCTCGAACTGCTGTCACTGCGTGGGTTCGTGCTGCCGGAAAGGATCTTTGCCGTGCGCTAGAGACCCGACGCTTCGAACCGGAGACGAGCTTCGGCGATTCGCCTTATTCGCCCCCCTCCATCAACACAATCGTCAACAACACCGACGCATCGGTCACGGCCTTTAGGTCGTGCCGGACGTTGCCGGCCAGGTAGATCAGGTCGCCCGGTTTCAGGCGTTGCGAGCCGTGGTCCAGCGCGATTTCGACTTCGCCCTCGATGCACTGGATGGTCAGCGGGCCGGCCACGGCGTGTGGGGGCAGCTGTTTGCCTGCCAGCATCACCAGGCGGGCTACTTCCATGTGCGGGGCTTTGAATAGCGCGGTAGTGGGGGTGTTCTTGAGGTTGGCGCCCAGCGGTAGCACGCTGGCGGTCTGGCCGGAAGACAGGTGGGGGATCGACATGGCTTCGCTCGCTGACTGGGGATTGGATGGTGCTACGGCCGCGCCTTCCTGCGCACGGCAGGTTTCAGTCTATGGCCAAACCGCGTGCCATGGCACAGGACGGCAGCGGGTGAATGTGGCGCAGGCAGCGTAAGTCGCCCCGGGGCGCTTGACGGCGGGCGAGGCACGTCGGCGAAGGGCGGTCTGGCGGGCCGCGTCGCGCCGGTGGTGAGCCGTCGGACGCGCCCCGCCAGTGATACCCCGCTACCGCTGCTCAGGCCAGCGCGCCGTCGGTGTAGACGTCAATCGTCCGCGAAGGCTCGGCGGATACGCCGCTGCGGTCCAGGCCGGCCAGCGCGCCGTCCGTGTAGACGTCGATCGTACGTGAGGGCTCGGCCGATACGCCCCGGATGTCCATCCCTGACAGGGAACGGTCGTTGTCGATTTCGCGCGTGGTTGGGGCCACGACACGTGCGCCTTCGCTGAACGTGTCAAATCGGCCGGCTCGCGCGCCGTCGGTGAAGACATCGCGCGCATCCATGCGGAAGCTGTAGCCGTACCTGTCGCCAGCATGGGTGCTGTCGTGCGGGCCCGAGGCCTGGGCGCCGCCTGCCGCCAGGCCGAGCGCCAGGGCAGTGGTGGAGAGAAGGGAAATGGTGAATCTGCGTGACATGACAAAACTCCAAAGGCAGGTGAAACACAACGGAACGCCGCGAGGCGTTCCTCTGCTATTACGCAGTTCCCGTACCAGTGGATGCGAGGGGCCGAATGTGGCGGGGCTGCCGCGCCCAGGCTGAAAACCGCCATCGAACGTTGGTCGCGCGCCAACACCGCACCCGGCCGCTGGCGGCCGTCAGCAAACAGTTTGTTGCGAAGTCAGGTCGTCCGGTGGCTGGGCCGCGGTTGTGAATCAGGGCGCGTTTGCCGCGCGGTCTGCGGTGACGGGCGGGTTGGCCGCGAACCGGGCGCAATGCGTCGAGAAGAACGTCCGCACGTTGCGGACGTTGCTGGCGCCCCGGAACAGGCGCCGCGCGAAGGCGTCGTAGGCGGCCATGTCGCGCAATGCCACCATCACCACGAAATCCGGTCCCGGCGAGACGCGGTAGCACTGTGTCACCGCCGGCTCCGCGCAGACCTGTTTTTCGAATGCCGCGTAGTCTTCGGCCGTCTGACGATCAAGCGTCACTTCGATGATGGCCGTCAGTGCCTGGCCGACCTTTTCGGCGTCCAGCACGGCGATCTCGCGCGCAATCACGCCGGTCTCGCGCAAGCGACGTACGCGCCGCATGGTGGTAGGCGCGGATGCGTAGACGCGCGCCGCCAGTTCGACATTGGTCAGCGAGGCATCGGCTTGCATGACCTGCAGGATGCGCAGGTCTAGGTCATCGAGGGGGATGGAAGTCATGCTCGTAGATAATGAAATAAAATTTCAGCGATATCATACGCCAATCGAAAACGTCACAGATTGAGAATTTTCGAAAGAAAATTTCATGATGTGCAGCCTACCATCCGATCCATCGCATCAAGTCGATGTGGGATACCGGAAACCGGAGGGGCTATGTGTGGAATTGTGGGCGCGGTGGCGCAGCGCGATATCGTTGGAGAACTGGTCGATGGCCTGAAGCGACTCGAGTATCGCGGCTACGACTCATGCGGCGTGGCCGCGTTGCAGGGGAGGCGGCTGGTGCGGTCGCGCAGCGTGGACCGTGTGGCGGCGTTGCAGCGTGACGTGGTCGAACAGGGCATCGACGGCTATACCGGGATTGCCCACACGCGCTGGGCCACGCATGGCAAGCCGGTCACGGCCAACGCCCACCCGCACTTCTCGCCGAACGATCGCGCACCGCGTATCGCGCTGTCCCACAACGGCATCATCGAAAACCACGAGGCCCTGCGCGGCGAACTGGAAGACCACGGCTACGTGTTCGCCAGCCAGACCGACAGCGAGGTGATCGCGCACCTGGTGGACCATCTCTACAACGGCGACCTGTTCGACGCGGTGCGCGAGGCCGTCCGGCGGCTACGCGGTAGCTATGCGATTGCCGTGCTGTGCCGCGACGAGCCTCACCGGCTGGTGGGCGCCCGGCACGGCATGCCGCTGGTGGTGGGTATCGGCGAAGGCGAGAACTACCTGGCGTCCGATGCCATCGCGGTGGCCGCGGTCACGAACCGGATCGTCTATCTGGAGGACGGCGACGTGGCTGATGTGCAGATGCATCGCCACTGGATCGTCGATGTTGCCGGCCAGCGTGTGGAGCGTGCCGTGCATACGGTGGCGGCGCATAGTGCGGCGGCCGATCTGGGGCTGTACCAGCACTACATGCAGAAGGAGATTTTCGAGCAGCCGCGCGCCGTGGCCGACACGCTGCAGGACATCACGTCGATCATGCCCGAGCTGTTTGGCGATGGCGCGTATCGGCAGCTCGAAACGGTGGACGCCGTGCTGCTGCTGGCGTGTGGCGGCAGCTATCACGCGGCGCTGACCGCCAGCTACTGGATCGAACGGCTGGCCAACCTGCCGGTGCGGGTGGAAATTGCCAGCGAGTATCGCTATCGCGACGGATTCAGCAATCCGAACATGCTGGTGGTGGCGGTGTCGCAAAGCGGTGAGACCGCCGATGTGCTCGGCGCCGTGCAGGCGGCGCGCGAGCGCGGCATGCATCGCACGCTGGCCATCTGCAACGTGGCCACCAGCGCCCTGGTGCGGGCCTGCGCGATGCAATTCATCACACGGGCAGGCGTGGAAATCGGCGTGGCTTCCACTAAGGCATTCACCACGCAACTGGTGGCGCTGTTCCTGCTGGCGCTGACGCTGGCGCAGATGCGTGGCCGCCTGTCCGACGCCGAAGAGCAGGAACACCTGCGCGCGCTGCGGCACCTGCCGGATGCACTGAGCCGCGTGCTGGCGCTGGAGCCGCACTTCATCGGCTGGGCCGATCAGCTGACCCGCAAGGAGAACATCCTGTTCCTGGGACGTGGCATGCACTATCCGATCGCACTGGAAGGCGCGCTGAAGATGAAGGAGATCTCCTACATCCACGCGGAGGGCTACGCGGCGGGCGAACTCAAGCACGGGCCGCTGGCCCTGATCAGCGACCAGATGCCCGTGGTGGCCGTGGCGCCCAATGACAGCCTGCTCGAAAAGCTGAAGTCGAACATGCACGAGGTACACGCACGCAACGGCAAGCTCTACGTGTTCGCGGATATCGACTGCGCGCTGCAGCCGGGCGAGGGCCTCGAAATCATCCGGCTCACCGAGCACTACGGGCTGCTATCGCCCATTGTCCACACCATTCCGATGCAGTTGCTGGCGTATCACACCGCGCTGGCGCGTGGCACCGATATCGATAAGCCACGCAACCTTGCCAAGTCGGTCACGGTGGAGTAATCGCGGCGCGAGCAAAAAAGAAGCGCCCCTCCGGGAGAGCGGGCGCCATGGATCAAGGGAGGCCCGACAGGTCTGGACCGCCGGGCGCATAAGTAATCTAGGTCAGAAATTGAGGTGTCCGTCGGTACGGAAAGCACCCGTTCCGGACGCGGCGCCGCGTTGCAAACGCCGGTGTTGTGTACATCGACGTTGGCTGACGCAGTTGTCAGACCCCGGCCGACTACCGCGCCGGCCGTTTTGGGTGAATAAGTAAGACATGTGACAGACACCCATGGAGACCGAAATGAGCGGCAAGGACGTACACGTGGTGCCGGCCCCGGATGGCTGGGCCGTGGAAGAGGCCAAAAGCCCGGCGGGCCGGAAGCTGTTTGCCACGCAGGAGGATGCCATCGCAGTGGCTACCGAGATGGCCCGGCAGAACCAGGCCGAACTGTTTATCCACGGCCGGGACGGCCAGATCCGGGCGCGCAATTCGTTCGGGCACGATCCCAGGTCGATCCGGGGCTGAACGCTGCGGGCGAGGCGGGGTCCTTCATGGAGGCGGCATTCGAGGCCGTATTCGGCGTGGGCCGGGAGCTCGCGTGGTATCAGATGTCCGCGCGTGCGGCGCTGGTCTTCCTGGCCACATGGCTGTTGCTGCGCGCGGCTGGCCGACGGACCTTCGCCCAGAAAACCGCGTTCGACCTCTGCATCATGCTGCTACTGGGCGCGATCCTGTCGCGCGCGGTGGCGGGCGCCAGCCCGATCCTGGGCACGTTGGCGGCGGCGGCCGTGCTGGTCTTCATGCATCGGCTGGTCTGCATGCTGTCCGCGACATGGCCGGCGATTGACCGTGTCGTCAGCGGCCGGCCGATCGTGCTGGCGAAGGACGGGCGAGAGGATCGCCAGGCCCGCAGGCGTGCCATGCTCAGTGACGAAGATCTCGACGCCAACGCCAGGGCGAAGCTGCACACCCCCGGCTGGGACGACCAGCGGCACGGGCGCGGTGACAAGCAATGGGATGTCGTGCTCGAACGGGACGGGCAGATATCGTTTGTCGAACACCCCGGCCCGCCGCGCCACGAACCGCCACGGCCCACGCAACCCCGAACGGAGGACGCCCATGCACCCGGCTGAGGCCGCCGCACACTTCCTGCAGCGCCACGATTTGCGGCTTGCCACGGCGGAGTCCTGCACGGCGGGGCTCATTGCATCGCATATAGCCGACGTGCCCGGTTGCGGCGGCACGCTGAAGTGCGCCATCGTGGCCTATTCGCCGGATGCCAAGGAGCAGATCCTTGGCGTCAACGCCGAATTGATCGCGCGGCACGGCCTGACCAGCGAGGCGGTATCGCTGGCCATGGCGCAAGGCGTGATGCGGATCAGCCAGGCCGATGTGGCCGTCGCCAACACGGGCGTGGCCGACGATGGGGCGCCCGACGGCACGCCGCCCGGCACGCAGTGCTTTGCGTGGCTGGTCCGCCTGCCGGGCACCCAGATATGCGAGTACACCGAAACGCGCCAGTTTCGCGGGGATCGTACCCAGATCCGGCGGGCCGCTGCGCTGTGGGCGCTACAACGGATTGCGCACTACCATGCGCTCGCCACTGCCGCGCACCGGGACGGCACTGGCACGGCCCATGCGTGAGGTGGTTGCGCAACAGCGGCGATCCCATCCATTGCCAGCGGCGCGCTGGACGGGGACACTACGCGCTTGTCCGCTTTGCCTTCGTTTCGCACAGGCCGCCCGTGGAGCGCCCGGCGTGGCGGCGTGACGGCTTGCTTTTATAGTGGGATCATTGCCACAGCGTGGTCCGGATGTCATGAAACAACATGCAGTGGTGGGAACGGCCGACATGCCATTCATCAAGCCGAAAATCAGAGCTACGGTCATTTGCGTCCGCGAGGGGCACGTTCTACTTGTCTCGAAGGACGGCGTGCGCTGGGCCCTGCCCGGCGGACGACCCGACGACCAGGAATCGCTGGTGGAAGCCGCGTGGCGCGAACTGCGCGAGGAAACCGCGATCGAGGCCAAGTCGCTGACCACGGCCTTTCAGTTCATTGGCGCCACCACGGTGCACCACGTGTTCGCGGCGGCCGTGGGCAAGTCTGCCACGCCCAAGCCTCGCAACGAGATCAAGTACCTGAAGTGGGCACCGCGCGACGTGCTGGACAAACTGACGACCAGCCCCACCACGCGGGCCATCGTGTCGCAGTATTTCCTCGCCAGGGCCAGCTGACGTCTGCGCCGTGGCGCGAAGATATTGCACCGTGTTTGCAGATCCGCCGTCTGGATCTGCAAACACCGGCAAGGCTCCCTACTTCACTTGCGACGCCATTTTCTGCGCCATCTCCAGATGGTGCTCCAGCGTGGGCAGCATCTGCCGCGCGAACGATTTGACGCCCTCGTCCTTGGCATCGTCCGCCGCCTTGCGGAATAGCGCCACGGCATCCTGGTGCGCGTCCACGCCAACCTGCTGTGCATAGGCCCGGTCGAACTCGGCGCCCTTCAGTTGCCCCAGCCGGGCCAGCACCTGCTGGTCCTTCTGCAGCGGCGTGGCTGGCAACTGTACCCCCAGCCTTTGCGCCTGCTGCTTCAGCTTTGCCTCGGCGGCGCGATGGTCCTGGATCATCTGCGTTGCAAACGACTTGACGGCGGGACTGCCGGCGCGGCTTTGCGCCAGGTTGCTGGCGTCGATTTCCAGCGTCCCGGCCATGGCGGCCTTGCGCAGGAACATGACATCGCCGTCGCCGGCCATGGCGGTGCCCGGCTGGTCCGACAGCGGTGCGGCGTGCGTGCCCGGGGTTGCCACGGACATGACTGCCGCTGCGGCCGCAAGCATCAGGAAGCCGGTAAGTCCGGTACGTCGCGTGGTGGATATTGGCATGGCAATCCTCGCTTGGTGGTGGATCGGTACAACGTAAGAAAGGCAAGCGCCATGCCGGTTGCGCAAGGACCGGCAGGCCGGGCGGCCATTGGCATGATGCTTGCGGCATTCCGGCCGCGATTGCCATCAGGAGACCGTGATGCCCAGCAAGCCACATACCGGCACGCCAGCCGAAAAGCGCGGCGGCGCCAATCCCGGCGTGCGCACCGACCGGCGCGCCGACCAGTTGAAGAGCCGCAGCGCAGATCCGGGCCAGAGCAGCTATGGCGGATTCCGCAACGAAGATCCCGGCGCGCAACATCAGGCCACGTCGTCATCGCCGGGCGAACCCTCGAAAAAGGGCCGTGGGGCCTGACGTGTCACCGATCAGCCATGGAAGTCAGCCAGCGGGAGAGGTCATGAACCGAGACAGCAGGGACGGCGGACATCGCGACGATCGATTCCTCGACGACTGGCGCGGGCCGCCGCGCGATTACGGCGGCGATCCGCGACGCATGGAACGCATGCGCTATACAGGCCAGGCGGGCTGGGGCATCGGGCACGGTTATCCCGACGAAGTGCGCGACCGCGACGATGGCAGTGGCGCCTACCGCCATGGCGGCACGCCAGGCGAACACCGCTGGCGCGACGGCTACGGCACGGCCCGCGGTAGCGGCGTCGATGACCAGGCGTTGCCCGGCACCTACGGGCATGGTCCCGGCGGCTCCGCGCGGCCGCATGGACGGCAGCAGCCAGCCGGGCCCAAGGGCTATACCCGCCCGGACGAGCGGATTCGCGAAGACCTGTGTGAACGCCTGGCCCATGCGGGCCGGCTCGATGTGCGCGAAGTCGAGGTGGCGGTGTCGGAAGGATGGGTCACGCTGTCCGGCACGGTGCCGGCGCGCCCGCAGAAGTACCGCATCGAGGACATCGCCGCATCGGTGTACGGCGTCAAGGACGTCGAGAACCGGATCAGGGTGCTGCCCGGTAGCGGCGATACGCGCTGGACGGAACAGTCGAGCCAGCCGGGGCTCACCGGCCAGCTTGGCCGCGCCGGCCAGACCGCGAGCCAGAACGTGGGTGAGGACGCGGGTCAGGACGCCAACCCGAACCCGTACACCGGGGCGAAGCCGGCCTGAAGCACGGCAAGGTCCGTCCGCTACAACCCGAAATACTGGCCGTTTCCCACGATGCGGGGCCGTTCGCTGTCGGGAAAGCGCGCCGCGGCGAGCAACTGCCGCAGGGCGTCGCGGCCTTGGTCGAGCGCACCCACGTAGTACGCGCTGACCACCAGTTCATCGAGCGCGCGCCAGGCGTAGACCGATTCGTCGACGAACAGCGCATCGGCCGGCATCGGCAGGCTGGCGGCCTGTTGCGCGAACAGGTGCGCCAGCGCGAATTCACTGCGCAGCCGGTGAAAGCGCGCCAGTTCGCACAGCGGTTCCGCCCGGGTCGGGCGTTGCTGGTAGGCGTCCAGATAGGCCGCCTGTACGTCGGCGGGCGCGTCGCCGCGTCGCTCGCGCAGCACGGCGATCTGAAAGCGCGCGAACCAGACCTCCTCGTCCCAGCCACCCATCGCGGCGCGTTCTTCGTAGAGACGCAAGGCATCGTCCAGCTTGCCGGCGTCGCGATAGCTTTGCGCCAGATAGAAGCGATAGCGCGTGTTGGCGGGCTCGTCGCGCACGGCCTGCTCCAGTACGGCGATATCGCGCAGGTAGGTCTGCGGGTCGCGCGCGCGGGCCCCATCGCGCGCCACGACGATGGTCGCCTGCGGCAGGGCCTCCCAGCGGTGCGGCGCGTCCTGCGTCAGAAATTCGTGCAGCACGCCTTCCCAGCGCCAGGGCTGGCTGGCGCGCACCAGCGCGTTGCGCAGATAGTGCCAGCCGTCGAGTTCGCAGCGGAACTGATAGCCATCGGCCTGCAGGTCGGGCCAGCGGAAGTTCGGCGCCATGCGCAGTGTTTCGTCGGCGTCGATGCACAGCAGATAGTCGCCCTCGCCGCTGTCGTTGCCCAAAGCCGTACGGGCCAACGCCATGGCCTCGTTGCGGTTGTGGGCGAAGTTGCGCCACGGGCGTTCGTGCAACGCACCGGGCACGTCGGCCATGAAGCGTCGGATCACGTCCTGCGTGCCATCGCTGGACCCCGTATCGACGATGACCCAATGGTCGATCCAGGGCTTCACGCTAGCCAGGCAGCGCTCGA
This sequence comes from Cupriavidus sp. 86D6, assembly GCF_057815095.1. Lineage (NCBI taxonomy): Bacteria > Pseudomonadati > Pseudomonadota > Betaproteobacteria > Burkholderiales > Burkholderiaceae > Cupriavidus > Cupriavidus sp. 86D6. Next base: position 16,240 of record NZ_JBYPSB010000020.1, read on the forward strand.
TAACAGGGGCTTCGTCCTTGACGATCATGTTCAGGCAAATGCGTGTCACCGCGATCCTCGCTGGCTCAAAAATCCGGGGCGAAGAATACCCGCTTTTGGCCGCGCGGTGCTGGCCGGGCGCGCGACACTGTCTGCCCCACCAAGGTGGGGGGTAATTTGAAGTTCCCCCCTTCCTGTTCATCGCTAAGATGCAGCCGCGCCAAGCGCGGCGGCCCTGGCATACCGGCCCGGCGGCGCATCGATAAAACCATTAATCAAAAAAGGAACGGGAAAATGAAACAACAACAATGGGCTGCCGCCCTATCGGTGGCCACGTCGGTACTTCTTGCAAGCTGCGGTGGCGGCGACGGCGCCGGAAGTGCGGCCAGCGCCCCGTCAGCCCTGCCGGCAGCGACGATTTCGGGCACTGCGGCCACCGGCGCGCCGATCACGAATGCCGCGCTGACGGTCAAATGCGTGAGCGGCCAGACCACCGTGACGACCGGATCTGACGGCAGCTGGAACACTTCCACGGCGAACCTGGCACTGCCGTGCGTGGTGCGCGTGACCACGGCCACCGGCGAAGTGTTGCACTCGTACATCGAATCGGCCGGCACAACCAACGTTACGCCGATTACCGAACTGGTTGTGGCGGCCGCCTATGGCAATGCCGACACCGAAGCGTTCTTCACCAATTTCTCGACGGTATCGGCCGCCGCGGCCAGCGAAAAGCTGGCGCTGGCCATTACCCAGGTCAAGCAGCGCCTGTCCACGCTGGGCGTCAACGCGGATTCGCTGAACCTGCTCAACCAGAAATTCAATCCGCGCAACGGCGACAACTACGATGATCGTCTGGAAGAGATCGCGGCCAAGCTCAAGCTGAGCAATTCGACGCTGGCCGCATTGTCAAACGATGTGGCACAGGGCAAGGTGGGTCCGGTGGGACCGACTGGCGCGACCGGTGCGACCGGCGCAACGGGTGCGACCGGTGCCACGGGAGCAACGGGAGCGGCTGGACCGACTGGAGCGACGGGACCGACAGGGCCGCAAGGCAGTAGCGGCGCAACCGGCGCAACGGGTGCCACGGGCGCGACCGGTGCCACCGGCGCTACCGGGGCCACGGGTCCCGCCGGCACGGTGCCGGGGCTGGGGAATGACGACTCCTACGTCGGCGACGGTGTCGCCAACAATTGCACGATGGCCACGGTCTGGCTGTCGGCTACAAGCTTCGCGGCCGGTGGTATGCGTGCCGACGGTCGGTTGCTCACCATCACTAGCAACACGGCGCTGTTTTCGCTGATCGGCACCAAGTTCGGCGGCGATGGCGTCCGTACGTTTGCGCTGCCGGACCTGCGCCCGCTGGAGCCCACCGGGCTCTACTACGTGATCTGCACGCAGGGTGTTTTCCCAGCGCGCCAGTAAGGCGCATGGCCAGCACGGGCGGCCCGGCCTGGGCCACCCGGCACCTATGCCACGCGCGCGTTCGGCTTTTGCCGGGTACGTCCGGCCGGCCGCGCCAGCCCCAGATGCTCGCGCAGCGTGGTGCCCGTGTATTGCTCGCGGAACAGCCCGCGCCGGCGCAGTTCCGGCAGCACCAGTTCGATGAAATCGTCGAGCCCGCCGGGCAGCCACGGTGGCATCACGTTGAAGCCATCGGCGGCTTCGCCTTCGAACCACGCCTGCAGCTGGTCGACGATCTGCGACGGCGTACCGTGGATCGACCAGTGCCCGCGTGCGGTGGCTACGCGCCGGCACAGCTGGCGGATCGTCAGCCCTTCCGCGCGGGCGACACCGGTCACCAGCTGGAAGCGGCTCTTGGCGCCATTGGGCTCCTGCAGGTTGTCGGGCAGCGGGCCGTCGAGCGGATAGCCGCTCAGGTCGATGCCGCCCAGGTGCTGCGACAGCAGTGCCAGCCCCACCGATGGCAGGATCAGGTCCTGCAGCGCCTCGAATTTTTCCTCGGCTTCGGCGGCCGTGCGCCCCACCACCGGGAAGACGCCCGGCAGAATCTTGAGCTGGTCCGGCGAGCGGCCAAACCGCGCCAGCCGGCCCTTGAGCCCGCGGTAGAACGCCTGCGCGCCTTCCAGCGACTGCTGCGCCGTAAATATCACCTCGGCGGTACGCGCTGCCAGTGCCTGCCCGGCCTCCGACGATCCGGCCTGCACGATCACGGGATGCCCCTGCGGTGGCCGCGATACGTTAAGCGGCCCACGCACCTGGAAATGCTTGCCCCGGTGGTCGAGCCGGTGCAGTTTCTCCGCCACGAAATGCACGCCGCGGGTCTTGTCATGGACCAGGGCGTCGTCTTCCCAGGTATCCCACAGGCCGGTCACCACATCGACGAATTCCTCGGCGCGCGCATAGCGGTCCGCATGCTCGGGATGCTTGTCCAGGTTGAAGTTGCGCGCCTCGGCATCGGACCACGACGTCACCACGTTCCAGCCCGCGCGGCCGCCGCTCAGGTGGTCCAGCGAGGCGAACTTGCGGGCCACGTGATAGGGCTCGTTGTACGTGGTGGAAACCGTCGCCACCAGCCCGATCCGCTGTGTGACCGCCGCCAGCGCCGACAGCAGCGTCAGCGGCTCGAACGATGCCGCGCGCGCCGTATGCGGCAACGTGGCATCGTCCATGCCGCGAATCGCCACGCCATCGGCCAGGAACAATGCGTCGAAGCCGGCCGATTCCGCGCGCCGGGCCAGCGCCGCGTAGTGCGCCAGGCTGCGGCCGGCGTCGGCATGGGCCTCGGGATGGCGCCAGCCCGCCACATGGTGGCCGGTGGCCATGACGAAGGCGCCGAGATGGAGCTGCCGTGGGGATTGCGTCTGGCTCATGGTCAGGCTGCCTTGCGTTGTTCGGCCACGGGTGCGGGCTTGACCGCACGGCTGGGCTGGCCATCGACACTGACCGGCACGTCGCCGGCGATCGTGACCCGGCGTACGATGCGGTGCGCGTCGCCATAGTCGTTGAGGGCGTAGTGCTGGGTGGCCCGGTTGTCCCAGATCGCCACGTCGCCAGCCTGCCAGCGCCAGCGCACCGTGTTTTCCAGCCGATGCACGTGGCTTTGCAGCAGCGACACCAGGTGCGCGGAATCGGCCGACGAATAGCCGAGCAGCTTCTTGACGAAATGGCCCAGCACCAGCGTGCGTTCTCCGGTCTCGGGGTGGACGCGCACCACCGGATGCTCGGTTTCATAAAGCGTGGACGTGAACAGTTCGCGATGACGGCGCGCGCCGGCATCGTCGGGCAGCGGGCGTGACGCCGCATAGTCGTAGTCGTTGGTATGCAGCGCCCAGAGCTGGTCTGCCAGCGCGCGCAGCGGCGCGGGCAGGTCGTTGTAGGCCGCAGCCGTGTTGGCCCAGACCGTATCGCCACCGGCGGCAGGCACTTTGACGGCGCGCAGCACGGATACCTGCGGATAGGCCAGGTCGAAGGTGACGTCCGTATGCCAGGAATTGGCGCGGCCGCCGTGTTGCGAGTCGAGTTCGAGCAGGACCGTGCCGTCGCGCGACGGTACCGTGGGGTGCGGCACCGGTGTGCCGAACAGCTTGCCGAAGGCCTGTTGCGAGGCGTCGTCGAGATGTGACTGCTGGCGGAAGAACAGCACCTTGTGGCGCAGCAGCGCGGCGCGAATGGCGGCGAACGTGGCGGGCGGCAGGTCGCCATCGAGGCGGATGCCGCGCACTTCGGCGCCAATGCGTCCCGCTACGGGGTGGATATCGAGTTCGACCTGTGGCTGGGTTTGCGTCATGGAAGGCTCCGGGTACAAGTAGGGCAGTGAATGGGCAACGTTCAATGGGACAGCGCGGCCTGGGCGCCGGGCGTGGCATGCAGCGCGCCAAATTCGCGCATCACCTGTTCGCGGGCCTGCGCGAACGCGGGCGAGGCCCGGTCGCGCGGATGGGGCAGGCCGATCGGCAGCACGCTGCGGATGCGGCCGGGCCTGGGTTCCATGATGACGACGCGGTCGCCCAGGAACACGGCCTCTTCCACATCGTGCGTGACCAGGATCATCGTGATGCCTTCGGCCTGCCAGATGCGCTGCAGCTCGTGCTGCAGGTGCGCGCGCGTGATGGCGTCCAGCGCGCCGAACGGCTCGTCCAGCAACAGCACTTCGGGCCGCGTCACCAGCGCGCGGGCAATGGCCACGCGCTGCGACATGCCGCCCGACAGCTGGTACGGATACGCGTTCTCGAAGCCTTGCAGCCCGACCAGTTCGATATGCGACTGCACCGTGCGGAACCTGTCGCCTTCGCTGAGCTTGCTGTTGATCAGCGACAGCCCGATGTTCTGCGACACGGTCAGCCACGGAAACAGGCGATGCTCCTGGAACACGATGCCGCGCTGCAGGCTGGTGCCAGCCACGCGCTGCCCGTCCAGGCGGATGTCGCCGCGATAGTCGTCTTCGAGTCCTACCACCAGCCGCAGCAGCGTGGACTTGCCGCAGCCGCTGGCGCCGACGATGCTGACGAACTCGCCGGGGGCGATCGATAGCGATACATCGTCGAGAACGGGCAGGGTCTTGCCCTTGACGTCGTAGTGCTTGTGCAGATGGCTGATGTCGAGTGTGCCGGCGTGTGGCATGAGGTTCTCCGGGATGTCAGTTCAAGCGGCTGCGACCGAACGGCCGCGCCAGCGCAGCAGACGGGCTTCGATGCGTGCGGCGATCCAGTTCAGCGTGAAGCCGACCAGGCCCACGACGATCACGCCAAAGAGGACGAGGTCCATCCAGAAGTTCTCGCGGCCGTCGATCATGGTGTTGCCGATGCCCTTGCCCGCCACCAGCAGGTACTCGGCGCCGAGCGTGGCCAGCCACGCGTAGATCAAGGCCAGATGGATGCCGGCGAAGATCGACGGGGAGGCGGCGGGCAGCACCACGCGCCGGAACGTCTGCCAGCGCGAGAAGCGCAGCACGCGGGCCACTTCGAGCAGATCGGCCGGCACCGCGCGGATGCCTTCGAACGTGTTGAGCACGACCGGGAAGAAGGCCGCCAGCGACAGGAAGACCACCTTGGCCGCATCGCCCAGGCCGAACCAGACAGAAATCAGCGGACTCCACGCGAACAGCGAGATCTGCTTGACGGTGTGGAACGTCGGCCCGACAAGCTTCTCGAACAGCCGGGACAGCCCCAGCGCCGTGCCGAACGCGAGGCCCGCGGCGGTGCCGATGGCGAAGCCGGCAAGGTCGCGCCACAGGCTGGCCTGCAGCGCGACGAACAGCTTGCCGGTGGTCACCTGATCCACGGCGGTGGCCCAGACCTTCGACACGGGGACCAGCAGCGGCGACGTCGACCAGCCGAAGCGCACCGCGGCCCACCAGAGCAGGATCATCGTCAATGGCAGTACCCAGCCGCGCAGCGCACGGGGGATGCGGAGCCTCCTGCGGATAGCCAATCCGGTCATGGGCGGCTCCTCAGAAGCCTGGCTTGCGCCAGCGCAGCACGGCCTGCTCGGCCAGCGCCAGTGCCTTGTCGAGCGTGAAGCCGACCACGCCGACAACGATCACCGCGGCGATGACCATGTCGAGCTGGAACAGCTGGCGCCCGTACACGATCATGTAGCCGAGCCCTTCCGACGAGGCCAGCAGTTCCACCACCACGAGCGCCAGCCACGCATGGGTCAGGCCGTATCGCACGCCGTTCCAGATCGGCGCCGCGGCGGCCGGAAAGACCACGCGCGAGAGCGTCTGCCAGCGCGTGAGCTTCAGCACGCGTGCCACTTCCAGATAGCGGGTGGGGACGTTGTGAATGCCCTTGTACGTGTTGATCGCGATGGGCACCAGCGCAGCCTTGGCGATCAGGATGATCTTCAGCGCCTCGTCGATGCCCACCAGCAGCATCAGCAGCGGCAACCAGCCCAGCACCGGCACCTGGCTGAAGGCCTTGAACGTGGGATAGACGTAGTCGCGAAAGCGCGGCGACAGGCCCATCGCCGCACCCAGTGCCAGGCCACCAGCCAGCCCGACGGCAAAGCCACCGGCCACGCGCAGGGCGCTGACCTGCAGGTTCGACCAGAGGTCGCCGCTGCGATACAGGTCTTCCAGCGTGGCCAGCACGGCATCGGGCGCGGGCAGCACCTGCGGTGGAATCCATTCGAAGCGTGCGGCCAGATACCAGAGCCCGAGCAGCGCCAGCGGCACGGGCCAGGCCAGCAGCGTGGCGGTCAGCCAGTCGCGCCGCCATGCAGATGCGGCAGATGCTGCCGACGCGGATTGCACCGCAGAAGGCACGTTGATTGCAATCGGTTGGGCGGCCATGGTCACGCTCCCAGGATCTTGCCGTCAGGTTGATAGATGGGCCAGTAGCTCTGCAGGTGCAGGTCGTTGAGCGCGGTCTTCAGGTATCGCTGGTCGATCCATTGGTCGACATCGAACCGTGCACGGCTCAGGCGGAAGCGATAGGCCTGCTCGCTGGCATCCTTGTACCGGGAGACCAGGAACGGGTCGAAGTTCGGGTTCAGGCGTACGCGCAGCGGTTCACCGTCGAAATCCTCCTTCCAGTGGTCATAGGGCGTGCCGGCGCGGGCCCAGGTACGCAGCACCTCCTCGCGGTGGCTTTCGTCGGACGCCCAGCGGGCCGCCTCGACGGCGGTCTTCACGAACTGCTGCGTGGCCTCGGGATAGCGGTTGCTGAAATCCTCGGTCACCAGCACATGGCTCTGGCGCGTGTAGATTGGTGACTGGTTCTTGCTGCTGTACAGAATGCGTACGGCACCCTTGTCGCGCAGGCGCAGGATGTCCATGGCGCCAATCGCCGCGTCGATGTCGCGCGTGGACAGCGCAGCCAGATAGCCGGCCGTGTCCAGGTTGAGCAGCCGCACATCCTTTTCCGTCAGACCGTTGGCTTCCAGTAGCCGTAGTGCCGGCAGATGCATGTTGGTGCCCTTGAACAGCGACACGCGCTTGCCGCGCAAGTCGGCCACGGTCTTCAGCGGCGAATCGGGCGGCACGCCGATATAGATATTGGCGCGTACGCCCGTAGCCAGCACCAGCCTGGTCTTGAGCCCCGCCGCCCGGGCCACGATGGCGGGCAGGTCGCCCTGCAGCGCGAAGTCGAGCTGGCGGTTGGTCAACGCCTCGTTGACCGCCGGGCCGGCGCCCTTGAAGAAAAACCACTCCACGCGGGTGCCGGCTGGCTTGAAGGCTTCCTCGAACCAGCCCCTGGCATGCGCGATCGCCAGCGAACTGCCGGCAAACGTTGGCGGCGTGCCGGTGGCCGGCTGCGCCACGCCGATGCGGATCACATCGGGGCGGGCGCTGGCCGCTGCGCCGAACGTGGAGAACAGCGCGGCGGCGCCAAGGCCGTGGCGGGCGATGCCGCGCAAGGCGGCGCGGCGCGCGGGATTGTGGGACAGGGACATCGGGGCGCATGGTTGTGATCGGACGGACCAAGATAAGCGCCCTTGCCGCCGGGGCCGAAGGAATGAATTCGTTGCGCCATATCCGATGTGACGGCATATGGGCATGCGGATATCTTCGTTACCGCTGCGGGGGGCAGGCGCCTATGCTGGTAGATCGCACCGACGCACTTTGACCCCCGACGTCAAGGAGGTTTCACCATGAACCTGCGGCCCGATCCGACCTTCCACGCATCGCCACGGCTCGCGATGCAAGCCCCGGCGGAAGCCTACGCGTACACGCTGCTGCTGAGCCCCGATGGGTCGCAGCCCGAGGCGCTGGCCGTCGTCGACGTCAATCCCGATTCGCCGCGCTACGGCACCGTCGTCCACACGGTGCCGATGACGGGGCGTGGCGACGAACTGCATCACTTCGGCTGGAACGCCTGTTCGTCCGCACTCTCGCCGCTGACCGGGCATGCGTTCCTGGAGCGGCGCTTCCTGATCATTCCCGGCATGCGAAGCTCGCGCATCTATGTGGTGGATACGAAGCCGGACCCCACCCAGGCCAAGCTTCACAAGGTCATCGAGCCAGAGGAAGTCTTCAGCAAGACCGGCTATTCGCGGCCCCATACCGTGCATTGCGGGCCGGAAGGCGTGTATGTGAGCACGCTTGGCGGCGCGGGCCCCGATGGCACCGACGGCGCACCCGGCATCTTCATCATGGATTGCCAGACGTTCGAAGTGCTGGGCCGCTGGGAGATCGACCGCGGCACGCAGGACAAGCACTACGACTTCTGGTGGAACCTGCCGCGCGACTACATGGTGTCGAGCGAATGGGCGCTGCCGCCGCAGTTCGAGCGCGGCCTGGTGCCCGAGGATCTGCTGGCCAACCGCTACGGGCACCGGCTTCATTTCTGGGACCTGCGCGGGCGGCGCAACGTGCAGACGATTGACCTGGGCGCGCAGCACCAGATGGCGCTGGAGGTGCGGCCCGCGCACGATCCGGTGCGCGAGTACGGGTTTGTCGGCGTGGTGGTCGATACCACGAACCTGGAGGGATCGATCTGGACATGGTGGCGCGAAGGCGGCAAGTTCCATATCGAGAAGACGGCCACGATTGCACCCGAGCCCGCGTCGCCGGACGATCTGCCCCCGTTGCTGAAGGGCTTTGGCGCGGTGCCGCCGCTGGTGACGGACATCGATCTGTCGCTGGACGACCGCTTTCTCTATGTGTCGTGCTGGGGCACGGGCGAAATGCGGCAGTACGACGTCAGCGATCCGCGCAAGCCCAGGCTGGCCGGATCGGTCCACCTTGGCGGCATCGTCCGGCGCACGCCGCACCCCGACGGCTCGCCGTTCGCGGGCGGCCCGCAGATGGTGGAGATCAGCCGTGACGGCCGCCGCGTCTACTGGACCAATTCGCTGTATTCCACCTGGGACGACCAGTTCTATCCGGACGGCGTGCCCGGCACGCAGGTAATGGCGCATGCCGGGGCCGATGGGGGGCTGACGCTCGACGAACGTTTCCGGGTCACGTTTCCCGATGGTTATCGGGCCCACCAGATCCGGCTGGAAGGCGGCGACTGCTCGACCGATTCGTTCTGCTATCCGTCGGTGGGCGCTTGACTGCCAACTGGGAGCAGGCCGGGCTGTGGGCCGCCGTGCTGGCCAGCGGCCTGTACCACGGGCTCAATCCGGCGATGGGATGGCCGCTTGCGGTGTCCGGGGCGCTGATCACGCGCAGCGCGCACATGCTGCCGATGTCGCTGGGCTACCTCGGTGCCGGGCATGCACTGGCCATTCTGGCGCTGACGTTGCCGTTCGGGCTGCTGGTGTCGCTGGCGGCGTGGGAGACGCAGATCCGCCTGGCTGCCGGCGTGATGGTGGTGGCCTATGGCATTGCGCTACTGGTCTGGCGCCGTCACCCGCGCGCGCTGGCGCGCATCCCACCGTCACGGCTGGCCTTCTGGTCGTTCGCCGTCGCCCTCGCCCATGGGGCAGGGCTGATGCTGGTGCCGATCTACCTCGGACTCTGCGCCGCGCGCGGCGATGCCGGACACGCAGCGGCCGGCGCGCTGGCGTTCGGCAATGCCGGCACTGCCGTGCTGGTGACGGCCCTGCACACCATGGCGATGCTGGCCACTGGCGGCGGCCTGGCATGGCTCACGTTCCGCTACCTCGGCCCGCAGTTCGTCGCGCGCAGCTGGTTCAATCTCGACGCGGTGTGGGCGCTCAGCCTGGTGCTGGTGGGCGGTGCATCGCTGGCACTGCTGGCAGTGGATTGATTTGTCGCCCGAGTGCGTTGTCGTTTGATCTCACTCCATCACGGATATCGGCTGTTCCGTGATGCAATAGCCGCGCGGCTGGGGTGATGTTCGACAGGTCGCGAGAGCCCCTGTATCGATGATGAGCAGGACAACAAGAAGCGACAGTGCACGGTTCGGTGCCTATACGAATATTCTCAAAACATGAATTCGCTGATTTCCGCAGTGGGGGCTTTTGCGCCGCAGGCGCAGGATGCAGGTCTGACCGTCAGTCAACTTACTGTCGCCGGCATCCTGGCCGCGGCGATCGTGGGCATCGTGCTGGGCGTCATGACCTACATGGCCGGTCACAACCGCGATATCGTGCATGCGGAGTTCAAACCGTTGGTGGCAAGGCTGGATGGCGTCGACAAGCATCTTGAGCAGATTGATATCCGTCTGGACGTCATGGATACCCGTTTCGACAAGATCGATATCCGTCTGGACAAGATGGACGACCGTCTCGACAAGATGGATGACCGTTTCGACAAGATCGATATCCGTCTGGACAAGATGGACGACCGTCTCGACAAGATGGATGACCGTTTCGACAAGATCGATATCCGTCTGGACAAGATGGACGACCGTCTCGACAAGATGGATGACCGTTTCGACAAGATCGATATCCGTCTGGACAAGATGGACGACCGTCTCGACAAGATGGATGACCGTTTCGACAAGATCGATATCCGCCTCGACAAGATGGATGACCGTTTCGACAAGATCGATATCCGCCTCGATAAGATGGACGACCGCTTCGACAAGATGGACAACCGCTTCGACAAGATGGACGAGCGGATGGACAGGATGGAAGTCAAACTCGACAAGGTGGCGGACGACGTTGGCGTGCTAGTGCAGGTAGTGACGCGGCTGGTGGAGAACCGGTAACGCCAGCGGAAGGTGTTGTCGTCCGGCGCACCGGTGTCATTGGCCAGCTACGGCTGACACCCAGGCATGGTCAGTCGTCGCTCTTGTAGCGGCCGTCGAGTTCGTCGTACAGCGGCTTCCTGACCAGCCGCTGCCGCTCGCCGAATGGCGCGACGATGGCCGGGTCTTCGGTCATCTGGCCGTTGGTCTGCAGCATGTCCAGCGCCTGCTGCATCCCCCGTACGGCACCTTGCAGCGCGGCATTGGCGTACAGCACCAGGCCGTAGCCCAGACGCTCCAGCGCGTCGCGGCCCTGCACTGGCGTCTTGCCGCCGATCACGATGTTGATCAGCAGCGGCGTACTGAACAGCCCGGGCAGCCGTTCGATGTCCTTGATATCCTCGATGGCTTCCAGGAACAGGATGTCGGCGCCGGCTTCGGCAAAGCGGTGGCCGCGATCGATGGCGTCGTCGAGGCCGTGCACGGCGGCGGCGTCCGTGCGCGCCACGATCAGGAAGTTGGGATCATCGCGCGCATCGGTTGCAGCACGGATCTTGCCGACCATCTCGCCCGTGCTGACGACCTGCTTGCCGGCGAAGTGGCCGCACTTCTTCGGCATGACCTGATCTTCGAGCTGGATGGCATCGGCGCCGGCGCGTTCCAGCGTCCGCACGGCGTGGTGAACGTTCAGCGCGTTGCCGAAGCCGGTATCGGCATCCACCAGCAGCGGCAGGTCGACGGCATCGCGCACGCGGGCGGTGTGCTCGGCCATGTCGCTCAGGCCGATGAAGCCCAGGTCGGGCAGGCCGAACGACATGTTGGTAACGCCGGCGCCGGTCAGGTACAGGGCCTGGAAGCCAAGGTCTTCGATCACGCGCGCACTCATGGCATTGAATGCGCCGGGCATCAGCAGCGCCTTGCGCGTTGCCACCTGCTGCCGGAAGGCCTGTCTGCGGGAAGATGCTTTGGAGGTCATGGGGGGGGCTCCAGTCTGGCCGGGATGCCGGCGGGCATCCCGGGTGCGCACGTAAAAGGGGGGGCGCGCAATGCAGGCTGAAGATTACACCTTGGCGATCAACGCTTCAGGTATTCCTTGAGCGGGTCGAGCCATTCGATGGTGCGCGGTGCCTTGAGCAGCGTGGGCAGCGCGGCTTCGTACGCCTGCCGGTACGGCTTGGCCAGATGGCGGGTGCGGAAGTCCTCGGCCGAGCAGGCCCAGGTTTCATAGACCACCAGCGTGTCCGGGTCGTCGCTGGACCGATGCAGGAACGTGTTGATGAAATCGGGCTCGCCGGCCATGGTCTCCAGCACTTGATGCAACTGGGCCTGCAGGGCTTCGCGATGCTCCGGCTTGCCCGGCAGGCGGACGATGAACGAGGTGATGTGGGGCATGTGGGTTCTCCGGGCGGCGAATCAGGCAGCGGCCTTCAGTTCGACGACTCGCCCGGTGTCCAGCGCCGCCAGCGCGGCGCGGCCGGCCTTCAGTTCGCGCGCGACTTGCGCCACGCGTGCGCCCAGGTGCTCGGCAGTACGCAGGTCGGCAGGCGGCGGGCCCATTTCGGCGCTCACGTCGGCATCGGACTGCGCGGCGGCACCGATGAAGAAGCCGTGGCGATTCAGAGTGTCCTCGGTCGTGGTCGAGCTGTTGTGCCCGGAGGACAGGCCCAGGTTGACCCAGTGCATCTGGTGCTGGGCGGCAAAGATCGCCATTTGTTGCAGCGTGACGAGCTTGTCGCCCGAGCGTGACGCGGCGTTGGTGAAGCCGGCGGCCACCTTGTTGGCCCAGCGGAAGCCCTTGGCGAACACATTGCGCGACGTGGCATCCATGAACATCTTGAACTGTCCGGACGCGCTGCCCATGTAGGTCGGCGCGCCAAAGATGATGGCGTCCACTTGCTCAAGCTTGTCCCAGTACTGGTCGATTTCGTCGACGCTGATCAGCAGCGCGGTGGTGTCTGCCGTGCCCGCCGCACCGCGTGCCATGGCTTCTGCCTGCTTGGCGGTATGGCCGTAGCCGCTGTGGTAGACGATTGCAACCTGGGTGGGGGTGGTCATTTCTGGCTCCGGATGAGAGGAAGGTGAAGCCAGTATGGTCGGGGCGACCTGTTCCCGGTAGGCACAGGTACGGAAAAGGATTTTCAACCAAAAGTTGAAGTGGCGAAGCGTCCACCAAAGCGCCGGGCCGTCACCCGTGGTCGGCCGACGGCGCTGTGGCGGTCGTCGTCAGAGTGGCGCCGGCACTGGCGCCTTTGCCGGCGCCGCAGGCTGGGCCGGTGCCGGCGCTGACGCGGCCTTGTCCGAGTTGCTGTTGTAGGCAAAGTAGCGCGCCTTGGCGCCCTTGCCCCAGTACGCCACCGTGAACTGCTTGCCGTCGCGGGCGTAGAGCAGTTCCAGGCTGCCATTGGACGCCGCCCATTCCGCGTAGCCGTTCTGGGCGTTGGGTTCGGTCTTGCGCTTCGATTCGTAGCGGGCGTCGAGCTTGTGGGTCACGTCGTCGAGGGCGGTGCGGTCGAACGTCAGCGTCACCAGCGTCACCAGATCCTGGCCGTCGCAGTTCACCACCGCACGGGTCAGGCCCGGCAGGTTGAAGCGTTCCAGGCGCTTCAACTCGAATGCGTCGCCGCCGGCCCATGGCGCCGCGCCGGTCCTTTCGCGATTCGGGCCCGGCGTCAGCCGTGCACACGAGGTCTTGCCAAGCTCCAGGCCCAGCGGGGCGGCCACGCCGCCAGCGGTGGGCTGGGCCTGGGCGACGGATGCCAGCCCGACGGCGGCCAGCAGGATCAGGGTCTTCATGGGAATGCTTCCGAACGATGTCGCAAGATTTTACGGCTTTCCGGCGGTCGGACTTGAGGCGTCGGGCTCGCCTGTGCCGATCAGTTGGCGCGCCAGTAGACCCGCGTGCGGTGTCAGCGCGCCAAAATCGCGCGCGCACAGGAACAGCCTGCGCGTGGCCCACGGTTCCGACAGCGGCAGGATGGCCAGGCCGTGCGGCATCGACCTGGCCAGCGCGCTGGACACGATCGAGATGCCGATCCCGGCATCGACCAGCATCGCCACATGTTCCACGTTGCGCAGTTGCACGCGATAGTGCAGCTGGTGCCCCAGCCGCGACGCGCGCTCGGCCAGGTGCGTTTCCAGTGCCGTGTCCGCCATGCCCACGATCGGCTCGCCGATGATGTCGGCGAATGCCACGGCCGGCTGCGTGGCGATCCGGTGCTGGCGGCCGGCCACCACCACGAGCTGGTCCTCGGCGATGCGGTGTGTCTGCAGGTTCCCGAAATCGGCAAAATCGGCCACGATACCGAGTTCGGCGCGTCCCTCCACCAACGCCTGGACGATCTCGGGGCTCGGGCGTTCGCCCAGGTCGATCGACAGGTCAGGATGCGCGGCCAGGAAGCGGCGCAGGTGCGGCGGTAGGAACGACGCCAGCGCGGCAGTGTTCGACAGCAGGCGGATACGGCCCTTGAGGCCCGTGGCATAGCTGCGTAGCTCGCCATGCATCTGCTCGACCTGGCCAAGGATGGACCGCGCGTGCCGCACCAGTGCCTCGCCGGCAGCCGTTGGGCTCACGCCGCGCCGGTCGCGCTCCAGCAATGGCGCCCCCAGCGTGGCCTCCATGCCGGCAATCCGTTCGCTCACGGACGCCAGGGCCAGATGCATCGACCGGGCACCCTGGGTCAGGCTGCCGCATTCCACCACGCTCAGGAACAGCCGCAAATCGGTCAGGTCGAAGCGCACCCCGTCCTCCTCCAGCTTTCGGTTTTGCCGAAGTCTAGCACCGGAAAAGCCAGATTGCGGGTGCCCGGCACGATGGCTAGGATTCGCTCCATGGACCCAATTCTTCTGGTTTTTGGCGCGGGATTTGTTGCCGGTGCGATGAACGCCCTGGCGGGTGGCGGCTCGTTCGTGAGCCTGCCCGCCATGATTGCCGCCGGTGTGCCACCGGTTCAGGCGAACACATCGAGCACGGTCGCGCTGTTTCCGGGCGGCCTGGCCAGCGCCTGGGCCTATCGCGACGGGCTGGGCCCGGTGGGCGCGGTATCGCTGCGCACGCTGCTGGTGGCCACGCTGTGTGGCGGGTTTGTCGGGGCGATGCTGCTGCTGCGTACGTCGTCGGCCGCGTTCACGTTCGTGCTGCCGTGGCTGCTGCTGATCGCCTGCGTCGCGCTGGCGTTCGGGCGGCAATTGGGCGAGGCGCTGCGCGCGCGCTGGCGCATCCATGCGCACGCGGTGCTGGCGGTGCAGTTCGGGCTGGGAGTCTACGGCGGCTATTTCGGTGGGGCGGTCGGCATCATGATGATTGCGATGTGGGGCCTGCTGGACAGCCGCGACCTCAAGAACCTGAACGCGCCGCGCACGCTGATGGTCAGCGCGGCCAATGCCGTGGCCGTGATCGCGTTTATCGTGGCGAACGCGGTGCGCTGGCCGGAAACGGTTGCCATGCTGATTGGGGCGGTGCTGGGCGGATATGGCGGCGCACTGCTTGGCCGCATGACGCCGCCGCGCGTGGTGCGGGCCGGCACGCTGCTGGCCACGTCGTGCATCACGCTGGCGTTTTTCGTGAAGACCTACGCGCCGGCGCTGATGCATCGATAGCCGGCTGCGGCCCTGGGGCCGCAGCGCCCGTCAGTCCACCTGCTCGATCAGCGCCGCGTCCATCATCGCGATGGTCAGGCCGGCCAGCAGGGCGAGGGCCGAGGCGATGAACCAGCGGACGGTCCTGCGATACTCGGGAATGCTGTCGTCTTCCACGCGCAGCGCGCGGAATAACGCAAGGATCTGCAACGCCACCGCCAGAATCAGGCATGCCGCCGCCGCGAGTGAGCCCCGGCTCCAGTAGCCCGGGCTTTCGAACCCCCAGAAGCGCCAGAACGCCAGCGAAAACCCCAGCAGCACCGTGATCGCCGTGATGATGCCCTGCCGGAAGCCCGACGGCACGGTGGGCGGCAGCGGCGCCGGTGGCGGCAACGGCGGCCGGGACGGTGATGCCGGCGGCGCAGTACCGTCCTGCCGTGGATCGGGGCCGATGTCGGACGGCATTCGCTGCGCCTAGCGGCCGGGCACCGGCATTTCCACCATGGCCAGCGTGGCGATATTGCCGCCGATCACCCGGCTGCGATGGCCCTTGCCGCCCGTGTCGTCGAGTAGCAGCGTACCGCCGGGCACCAGTGCGCGGCGCTCGCCGTCTGAGGTCTCGAACTCCATTTCGCCGTCGAGCAGGAAGATCCACATGCGCACCGGCGCCGGGTGCAGGTCGCCCACCCAGCCGGTGGGCACCACCAGGAAGCCCTGCCGCACCGCCTCGTCCATGCGTGACACCCAGAACGGCGGTGCGGGCGGGGCAAAACTGCGCTCGGCCATGTCGAACGACAGCGCGCCGAAGTGGGATTCGCCGGCGTCATCGGCATAGATGCGTCCGAACGCCAGCGTCGAATGGCTGACCGGGTGTTCCGTGGATGCGGCCATGGTTTGCCCCCCGTCGTGCGCGCGATGATGTACCCAGTCTAGTCGCGCCGCCGGGAGCTGCAACATCAGTCTCCGGCCTGCGCGTCGATCTGCCAGCACGCGGCCGTGTAGCGCACCGTGTCGCCCTGCACGAACGGCGCGAAGGCGGCACGCACGGTCTGGATGACCCGCGCGCGGGTGGCTTCGTCTGCCGTCAGCAGTCGCTGGCCCACCGAACCGAGCCAGCCAATGTAGCGGGTCAGATCCGACTCGGGCAGTTCGCACGGCACGTCGATGGGGCGAATGTCGATGCCGGACCATCCGGCTTGCGCCAGGATCGCGGCCACACGTTGCCGGTCGGCAAAGGCGAACTGCCCCGGGGCGCCGGGCTGGCGCACGGGCAGGTCGGGCAGCAGCGGGGCGGCGGCACGCTCGCCCGTGGTCATGAACGCATTCTCGGCCGGGCTGCGCCAGGCGATGGCGCGCATCGTGGCGCCCGGCCGCGCGGCACGGCGCAGGTTGGCGAAGGCCGCCACGGGGTCGTCGAAGAACATGACCCCGAAGCGCGACGCGAAGTGGTCGATGCTGGCCGGTGCGAACCGGTGGGTTTGCACATCGGCCTGGACAAAGCGTGCCGCCACGCCAAGGCGCGCGGCGCGTTCGCGTGCCATGTCCAGCATCGGGGCCGAAATGTCGACACCGACACATTCGCCCCGGTCGCCCAGGCGCTGCGCGATGGCCAGCGAGGTGGCGCCGGTGCCGCAGCCGATATCGAGCACGCGCCGATGTCCTTCACCGGCCGGCAGGGCATCCAGCAGGATCGGTTCGAATGGCTGGAACATATGGTCCAGCAGGGTCTGGTTCACGACCCAGGCACGGCCGCCCGTACCGTTCCAGAGGGTGCTCTGGTCGCTGTTGGTCTGCGGATTGGCAATCATCGTGCGTTCTCGCGGGTTCTCCAGGAAGGGAAGCTACACTGTGCCAGTTCAAGTCCACTTGAGGTCAAGGGTGAATCCGCTCGACATCGCAGACGTGGCGCGGCAATCGGGCGTACCGGCGTCCACGCTGCGCTACTACGAGGAAAAAGGCCTGATCGCGTCCACCGGGCGGCGTGGCTTGCGCCGCCAGTATGCCCCCGATGTGCTGGACCGGCTGGCGCTGGTGGCGCTGGGGCGGGCGGCGGGATTTTCGCTGGACGAGATTGCCGCCATGCTGGCCCGCGACGGCCAGGTACACATCGACCGCCGCAAGCTGGCCGCCAAGGCCGACGACCTCGACCGCACGATCCGCCAACTCGTGGCGATGCGCGACGGCCTGCGCCACGCGGCGGCCTGTCCGGCGTCGGCCCATATGGATTGCCCGACGTTCCGGCGCATCCTGCGCGCGGCCGCCAAGGGTGTCATCGGCGAGCGGAGCCGGCCGGCCCTGCCGCGCAAGCCGCCCCGCACGGCACGCTCGCCGGACACGGCTTCCGGCCGGTGAAGCGCACCCGCGCCGCGCTGGATACAGCCGGCAAGCGGTTATCATCGGCGCCTGCGTTTTACGGAGACCGGACATGTCGAATATGTCGAATGCACAGCAGTACCTGCGCGAAGCCATCCGCCTGGCGCAAGCCAACATGCAGGCGGGCGGGCGCCCGTTCGGCGCGGTGATCGTCCGCGACGGCGAAGTCCTGATGACCGCCGTCAACGAGATCCACAAGACCAACGATCCCACGTCGCACGCCGAACTGAACGCGATTCGCGCCGCCAGCCACAAGCTGGGTACGCCCAGCCTGGCCGGCTGTGCCGTGTATGCCAGCGGCCATCCGTGCCCGATGTGCATGGCGGCCATGCGGCTGGCGGGCGTGACCGAGGTGGCGTACGCCTATTCGAACGACGATGGGGAGCCGTTCGGCCTGTCAACGGCGGCCATCTACGCGGATCTGGCCAAACCGTTCGCCGAACAGTCGATGAAGATCCAGTACCTGCCCGTGCGGCTGGAAGGTGAGGCGGATCTGTATGCGGAGTGGAAGCGGCGGCAGGGTTAAGCGCGTTGCCGCCGCCCCAAGGCCTTCTCCCGCGCGGCGGGAGGGGCGTCGCGACGGGCGCCGCGGCGATCAGTCCAGCGTGATCTTGCCCGCCTTCACGATTTGCGCGTAGCGCGTGGTGTCGCGCTCGATCAGCTTGCGGAACTCTTCCGGCGTACCGCCCACCGGGATAAAGCCCAGTTCGGTAAGCTTCCTCGCCACGCCGGCGCTGCGCGTGGCGGCGGCGATTTCCCTGGCCATGCGGTCGATCACCGGCTGCGGCGTGCCGGCCGGGGCCAGCAGGCCCGTCCACGAACTCATCACGAAGCCGGGGAAGCCCGATTCCTCCATCGTCGGAATATTCGGCTCGCCGGGCCAGCGCCTGGCCGATGCCACGGCCAGCACGTTGATCTTGCCTGACTTGACGTGAGGCATCGGCACCAGCAGCGGGTCGAAGGCCACCGACACCTCGCCGGACACCAGTGCCGGCAGGATCGGCGCGCTGCCGTTGTACGGCACGTGCGTCATCTTGACCTTCGATTCCATCGCCAGCCGTTCGCCGGTCAGGTGCGCCGAGCTGCCGACGCCGCTGGAGCCGAACGTCAGCGTGTCGGGGTGCTTCCTGCCGTAGTCCACCAGTTCGGCCACGGTCTTGACCGGCACCTTCTTGCTGGCGAACAGGAACAGCGGCAGCTCGGCCATTTCCGCCACCGGGGTCAGGTCCGACGGCTTGTAGCTGAGCTTGGAATACAGCGACATGTTGGCGCTGTATGCGGCCAGCACCGACACGAAGGTGTAGCCATCGGGTGCCGAACGCGCGGCCACGCCCACGCCCAGCGTACTGTTGGCGCCGGGCTTGTTCTCGATGATGATGGGCTGGCCCAGGCTCTGCGAGACGCGCTCGAAGACCACGCGCGACACGGTGTCGGTGGAACCGCCCGGCGTGTAGGGCACGATGACCTTGATCGGCTTGGTCGGCCAGGCATCGGCGGCCAGGGCGCCATGGGCGGTGAACATGGTGGCGATGGCAACAGCCATCCCGCACGCCACGCGTGCGGCTTGATGCTTGATACGCACTACATCTCCTTCACTGATATTCTTCCGCGCCCGGTGGCATCGCCCCGGGGCTCTATGGCCGGGCAGGGCCCGGCTTCGCGGATTATCGGTGAGGAAATCTGCAGCCGAAGTCAGGGTCAGCCCCGGTTTTGCGAGGCACTGTGCGATAGCCGCGCCGATGCCGTGGTAGACGTGCTGCAGGGCAGGCCGCCATCATGACACAGCGCCGCGGCGGTCAGTCGATGCGTGCCCCGGCCCTGACCACGACAGGCTTCCAGGCCTGGTACTCGGCCACCACGAACTTGCCGAACGCATCCGGCGCCAGGTTCATGGCCTCGGCCCCTTGCTGCGCGAGCTTGTTGCGCATGTCCGGCTGCTGGGCGAGGGCGGTTTCAAGAAGCGGATTACGCGTATGAGATGGCGCGCCAGTGGGCGCTGCAGCGCAAGTAGTTCGGCCGCCTGCTGTGCGAGTTCCAGGGCCTGCGGTGGAAGTTCACCTGCGCTGCCGCGGCTGGATGATCGCCGGTGGTTCGATCGAGATCCTGAAAAATCGCATCGCCGAATCGGTATTCGAACGCACGTTCTCCCAGCGGCCTTGAGCGGCCCCTTGCCGCGTGTTGGGCCCCGTCAGGCGGCTTCGGCCGCCGCCGAGATCGACGACAGCAGCGCGCCCCGCTCGCGTGCCACGAAGACCGCCTCGGTCTTGTTGCTGGCGGCGAGCCGGCGGTAGATCTGCAGCGTGTGGCTCTTCACCGTGGGCACGGAGATATGCAGGCGGCGGCTGATCAGCTTGATCGACATGCCCTTGGACAGCAGCACCAGCACGTCGTACTGACGCTGCGTCAGGCTCAGCAGCTGCGCCTCGGTGACGAACTCGGGCAGGCGCGTATCGGACAGGCGCGCCTGGACGGACATGGGCAGCACGATGGCAGCGTCACGGGTCGCCGCAGGCGGGGTCACGCCTTCGCCAGGCAATGCCGCGTAGGGCGTGCCGGTGCAGCATCCCCTGCGCATGGCGCCGATCATCTTGCGCAGCGTTCCCTCGATGGCCTCCAGCGAGGCGTTTTCCGGCAGCCATGACAGCAGCGGCGGGATTTCGCGCGGGGGCATCCATTGCACCGTGCCGCCGGCGCTCAGGTACAGCACGCCGCGCACATCGGTGGCGGTCCGCAGCAAATCGAGCATGGCTGCGTCGTACCCCTGCAGCAAATCGCCCACGATCAGCAGTTCAATGCCGTCCAGCGTGAGGCCTCGCACGGGGCCGGGCGACATCAGACAGGAATCGTCGATGTCCTGAATGCGGTATAGCACCTGCTGGATACCAAAGCCGATCAGTGGCCGGGACTCTACAACGGCTGCCTTCATGGTGTCGCTCCCCTTTCTTCTGGATTTGGAAGCGACTGAGGCGCAAGTTCCGTTCCAGCCACGCGAACGCACCGGAGACCGCGTGCTGCTGTGTACTTCCGGCACGGCGCCGTTACGCGTTACGTAACGTTGGGCAGTGCAGCGGCGGCGTTTTTTACGTTTTTGCCGATCGATCCTTAACGGACTGTTAATTCTGCAACGCCGTGGCCGCAATGACTGGAATGACTGCGTGCCCTCCGATGGTGGGGTACGGTTGAGCGGCTACCTGTATGACAGGACCAGCCCCTGGATCAGCTGCGTCCAGCCCTCGAGCATCACGAACAGCAGCAGCTTGAACGGCACGGAGATGGTGGTGGGGGCAATCATCGACATGCCCAGCGCCAGCAGGATGGCCGCGACGATCAGGTCCACCACCACGAACACCAGGTAGACCACGAAGCCGATCTGGAACGCGCGGGTCAGCTCCGACAGCGTGAAGCTTGGAATCAGCACCATCATGTCGTCGGACTTCAGGTCGTCTGCGCGCCCTTCTGGCCAGATGCGCTTGGCGGACTGCACGAAGAACGTGCGGTTGCGTTCCTCGGTGTGCTTGACCAGAAAGGACTTGAGCGGCCCGCTGACCGCGTCGTAGACCGCCACCACGTCCTGCACGTTGAATGCCGCGTTCGATTCGGCGCGGCGCTTCATCGCATCGAACGCATCGGAGCCGATCGGCGCCATGATATAGGCGGTCAGGATGATCGCGATGCCGTTGAGCACCATGTTCGGCGGCACCTGCTGCAGCCCCAGCGCGGCGCGCAGCAGCCCGAACACGATCACCAGCTTGGTGTAGCTGGTGACCATCAGCGCAACGAACGGCGCGATGCCGAACGTCAGGATGATGGTAAGGATCAGTACCGGGTTGTAGAGACCGGTGCTCATGCATCGCCTGCCGCGAACGTGGTGACGCGCACGCCCAGCCGGTTGCCCACGGCAATCAGCGTCCCGGTGCCAATGCGGACGCCGTTGGCGACGATGCGCACTTCGCTCTGCCTGAGCGGCTGTGGCAGTTCGAATACGAAGCCGGTGCGCACGGTGCGCAGTTCCGCCAGCGGCAGCGCCACGCCACCCACTTCGAAGCGCAGTTCCACTTCGAGCCCGTCCAGTTGCGCCAGCGACGCTGGCGCGGCATCCGGATGCGGCATGCCCAGCGTGTCGGTTGCTTCCATGTGTGCTCCGTTTTGTACGTTGAGGTCCTGCAATGCGGTCACGCGCCGGCCCTCGGCCAGCGCCGTCCAGTGCGCACCACGACGCCCGGTGCCGCAGCGCACCAGGAATCCGCCCGCCTGCGACTGCCAGTGCTCGATGCTGATGATGTCGCCGGGCACGATGCCGCGCGTGTCGCCGATGGCGACCGTGGTGGTGCCGATGCGCACGGCAATCGGTATCGGCAGCGTGTCGAACCGCTGGCCGGCATCGGACGGCAGCATCGGCAGCGCCCGCGTCAGCCGGGACAGGCATTCGGGCTGGTCGAGCTGCAGGACAGCGGCCAGCCGCTTCGTTGCGCTGCCGCCGTCGTCATCGCCCACGGCAGTCAGCATCAGCCCGAAGGCAGCAAGGTTCGACGGCCACCCGGTTGCGCCCGGCTGCCAGGTCAATGGATCGCCCTGCACGGCGGCCAGCGCATGCGCCAGCGGCGCGCAGGCGTCGGCCAGCAAGGCATAGCGCAGCAGTTCGGGCAGCGACGCTGCCGTGCCTGGCTGGCCCAGCAGCATCTGTTCGGCGGCGGCATCGAGGCACAGCCGGCCGTGCGCAGACCCCAGCGTGAAGCGGTAGGCGTGTGGGCCCGGTGCGACGAAACCGGCATCGCCGGCATCGCCGGTATCGGCGCGGACAAAGCGCAGGTGCCAGTCGCGCCCGGCCAGGCGCACGGGCAGCGGCGCCACGCAGGCGAGCAGGTTGGAGAGCCGCGCCATGTCGGGCTCCACATGGGGAAAGCCGGCGACCGCGTCAAGATCGGTGATCGGCGGCCTGCCGGCGGCATCGGCGGCATGAACGGTCAATGGCATGGAACGAAATCGGGCGATCGTCGCGGCAATCAAACTGCCGCCAACGATACGCAGGCGGGTGCTGCCGCGTCCACTACGAGCCCTTGTAGGGGCGCCGATGCCTTGCCGGGGCGGTGCTACGAATCCTCGGTACTGGTCGCCCGGGGAGGCGCCTCATACACTGCGGCCACTGGCAAAACTCCCAGCAATCAAACGATCCGGCGTAGAGCAATCGTCCCGCAAACGTTCAGCAAGGCCATGGCAAAACTACCCGCAAACCTGCCCGTATTCACGCGTGGGCTGGGGCCGGCGACACCGGGCCTCCAGCAGATGGCGGCCGCTGCGTCGCGCCAGTCCGACCTGGCGCTGACGCTCCTGCTGTTCGCGGTGATTGCGCTGTTCGTGCTGCCGCTGCCCACGTTCCTGCTGGACATGCTGCTGACGATCAACCTGGGCATGAGCCTGACGCTGCTGATCGTGGCCACGTACATTCCGTCTGCGCTGTCGCTGTCCACGTTCCCGTCGCTGCTGCTGTTCACGACGCTGTTTCGCCTGTCGCTCAATATCGCATCGACCAAGCTGATCCTGCTGCACGCCAACGCGGGGCACATCATCGACACCTTCGGCAAGCTGATTGTCGGCAACAACGTGGTGGTGGGCGGCGTGGTGTTCCTGATCATCGCCATCGTGCAGTTCATCGTGATTGCGAAGGGTTCCGAGCGCGTGGCGGAGGTAGGCGCCCGGTTTGCCCTGGATGCCATGCCGGGCAAGCAGATGAGCATCGACGCCGACGTGCGGGCCGGCACCATTACCGCCGGCCAGGCGCAGGAGCGGCGTCGTGCGCTGGAACAGGAATGCCAGCTGCACGGCGCGATGGACGGCGCGATGAAGTTCGTCAAGGGCGATGCCATCGCCGGGGTGGTCATCGCGCTGGTCAACATCCTGGCCGGCATCTGCATCGGCACGCTGATGAAGGACATGAGCATCGGCGATGCCCTGCAGCGTTACGCCATCCTGACCATCGGCGACGGCATGGTGTCGCAGATCCCGTCGCTGCTGGTGTCGATCGCGGCAGGGGTGGTCATCACGCGGGTGTCTTCCGCCGAAGACCGTACACGCTCGCTGAACCTCGGCAACGTGATCGGCAGCCAGCTGCTGGGCCAGCCGAAGGCGCTGGTGGTGTCGGGCGTGGCGATTGCCGTATTCCTGGTGGTGCCGGGATTCCCCAAATGGACCTTCGCCATCATGGCGCTGGTGGTGGGCGGTGGCGGCTACCTGCTGATGCGACGCGCCCAACGCAGTGCCGGCACGGTGACGTGGATCGAAGTGGAGGGCGGCGGCGCGGACCGCATGGATGGTGCAGTGGCGCCGCCGCTGGCGCTCGACCTGGACGAATCCTTGCGCGACCGCGTGGACCTGCGTCTTTTCGAACAGCGCATGACGATTGCAAAGGGCGAGGTCGAGGCCGATCTCGGGATGGTCTTTTCGCGTTTGCGCATCGTCTGGACGGGCCTTGGACAGGCGGATGCCTACGCGATCCGCGTGCAGGACGTAGTGGCGTCGGCTGGCGCGTTGCGTCCCGGCAGGCGCTTGCTGGAGCCCGGTGCGCGCGCCCGGATCGACCAGGGCGAGGCCGAGGTCGGCGCCCCGTTCGGCCCCTTTGCCGAAGTGGTTTGGGTCGCCGCGCCCACCGGCGACGCACCGCTGCCAGACGGCGTCCGCACGCTGTCCTGCGAGGAAGTGCTGGCGGTGCATATCGGCGCGGTCATCAAGCAGCACGCGGCCCAGTTGCTGGGTATCCAGGACGTGCAGGCCATGATCCATGTGGTGCAGGCCGAGGCGCCGGACCTTGTGATGGAGCTGGCGCGCGTGGTGCCGCTGCAGCGTGTGACCGACGTGCTGCGCCGCCTGCTGCAGGAAGGGGTGCCGATCCGCAACCTGCGCACGATTTTCGAAAGCCTGGTGACCTGGGCGCCCAAGGAAACCGACGCCATTGCGCTGACGGAACTGGTTCGCGTGGATCTGGGGCGGCTGATCACGAGCCGCCATGTCGGTGCCGCGCGATCGATCGACGCCGTGCTGTTCGAACCCGCGCTGGAAGGGCGGGTGCAGGGCGCGATCGAACGCGCGGCGCGTGGCAACCTGCTGCTGCTGAGCCACGACGTGACACGCGACATCCGCGAGCAGTTGCGCGTGCTGCTGGAAAAGGCCGGGCAGACGCGGCTGGTGGTGGTGGTCAGCACCGATGTGCGCCGCTACGTGAAGCGGCTGATCGAGCCGGTGGCCCCGCGCCTGGCCGTCCTGTCCTATCAGGAAATCGACGAGGACGTCACGCTGGTGCCGGTGGGCTGGATCCAGAACCCGGCGGCGGAATAGCACGATGACCGCCGACACCATCCTCGATATCACGCGCCAGGCCCTGCTGGTGGTGCTGTGGGTCACGTTGCCGATCGTGCTGATCGGCACGGTGGTGGCACTGGTGGTGGCGGTGCTCCAGGCGGTGACGCAGATCCAGGACCAGAGCATCGGCACCTCCACGCGGCTGATCGCCGTGCTGGTGTCGCTGGTGCTGCTGGGTGGCTGGCTGGGCGGCGAGGTGATGCGCTTTGCGCAGCGCGCGCTGCAGACGATGCTGACGCTGCTGTGAGGGTGTCCCGAACAACGACAGGATGAACGAGCCGACATGACGCCGTACTTTCAGGACTACCAACCGACGCGAATGCGCTGGCTGCGGACGTGGCCGGTGGCTTGCCTGCTGTGCCTGCTGGCGATGACCGCCGCGCAGGCGGCGGACCTGCGCTGGTCCAGCAAGCCGTTCAATGCGTCGGTCAGCGACAAGCGGCTGCCCGACTTCCTGCGCGAGCTGGCGGCGTCGCAGGGCACCACGGCCGTCATCGATCCGAAGGTGGAGGGCACCATCAACGGCAAGTTCACCGAATCCGCCCAGCATGTGCTGCGCAGCGTGTGCGCCATGTTCGGCCTGACCTATTACTTCGATGGCTCGCTGCTCTATATCGACGTGGCCAGCGAGGCGCGCAGCGAGGTCCTGCCGATCGCGCGCGGCGCCGGCATGCGCCTGCGCGATTCGCTGGAGCGCATGCAGGTGCCGGATTCCCGCTATCCGATCACCATCAACGATGCCGAGGGCACGCTGATGGTGTCGGGGCCCAAGCGTTACGTCGAAACGGTACGCGCCGCCGTGCGTGCGGTAGACGATCGCTCCATTGCCGACGAGCGTGCCGAAGTCCAGCTGTTCCCGCTCAAGTACTCGTGGGCCAATGATTTCCGCATCAATCGCTCCGGCAAGGAGATTACCGTGCCGGGCGTGGTCAGCGTGCTGCGCAGCCTGTATGGCCGCAATCGCTTGCCGCCGCTGGGTGCGCCCAACGCCGGTTCCAGCCGGGGCGCCACGCGCATGGCCAAGCTGCGCACGGGCGATGGCGGCGGCATGGGCATGCCCAGTGCCGACCCGGGGCAGGTGCTCGACAGCATGGGTGGCAACGGGGTGATCAACACCGACGTGCAGGCCAACCCATGGGGTAGCAACCAGTTGCCGCAATTCCAGGCCGACACGCGGCTCAACGCCGTGCTGGTGCGGGACACGCCGGATCGCATGGCGCAGTACCGACGCCTGATCGAATCGCTCGACATCAAGCCGCGCCTGGTGGAAATCGAGGTGACGATCATGGACATCAGCCAGGAGGACCTGGACAGCCTTGGCGTGGACTGGCGCCTGCATACGCGCCATGTGGACCTGCAGATCGGGGGCGGCAACAACAATCCCGCGCTGACGTTCGGCAATCTCACGTCCGAAGCCGGCACCACGGCCGCGGCCGCGTCCAGCGGCCTGCAGTTCACGGGTGCCATCGGCAATGACATCACCCGCTTCCTGCTGACGCGCGTGAAGGCACTGGCCGATCGCGGGCAGGCCAACTTCGTGGCGCGCCCCAAGGTGCTGACACTGGACAACACCGAGGCGGCGCTGGAGAACCTGCAGGAGTTCTACGTGCGCGTGGACGGCTTCCAGGACGCGGGCCTGTTCAACGTGACGGCCGGCACCGCCGTGCGGGTCACGCCGCTGGTGGTGGACGAGAAGCAGAGCCGCGCCGTGATGCTCAGCATCGATATTGCCGACGGCAACCTGTCCGGCGAGACGGTGGACCGCATTCCCGTGGTGCGCAGACGTTCCATCACCACGCAAGCCATGGTGGAAGAGGGCAAGAGCCTGCTGATCGCCGGCTATACGACCGAGGAGCGCATCAACGCCACGTCGGGCGTGCCCCTGCTGCAAGACGTGCCGATCATCGGCAACCTGTTCAAGTACCAGGAAAAGCGCCAGAACAACATGGAACGCTTTTACCTGCTGACGCCACGGCTGGTGGTACCGGGGATGAGCGGATGAGCGACCTCGCGCAGGAACGGACATCGGCCTGGTCGCTGCGCTTTCTGGGCGGCGATGTCTACGGCCGGCAGGTCACGCTGCGGCGCGGCGAAAATGTGATCGGCGCGTCGGGCGACGTCGATATCAGCGTGCCGGGCAGCGATGTGCTGCCGCGCCATCTTGTGCTGAACGTTGGCGAGGTGGCGGTCTCGGCCGAGCGCGTGGGCGATGGCGCCGTGGCCCTGAACGGCCGGCCCACCACGCAGCGGGTGTTTGCGCTGGCGGGCGGTGACATCCTGAGCATTGGCTCCCTGGACGTCGAACTGTTGCGCGCGCAGCCTGCCGCCACCGAGGCAACCGACACGTTATTCGCATGGGCGGAGTCTGGGCGCCGTGCCGAGCGCCACGCCGATGGCGAGGGAGAAGCCGCGCGGCGCCATGGCCGGGCGATGGTGGCGGCTGTCGGGCTGGCCGCCACGGTGCTGCTGGTGGGCGCAGGCTGGGCGGCAGCCACGCTGACACAGCGCGGCACGCCGCTGCGCAACGCCGAGATCGATCCGGCGGCTGTACGCAAGACCGTGGCGAACTATCCCGAACTGGAGGTGGTGACCCAGCCCAATGGCACGGTGGCCGTGCGCGGCTTCGTCAATTCGCGGGTGGACCGCCAGCGCGTGGCGCAGGCACTGGCACCCTATGGCCGCGGCGTGCAGCAGCAGCTGCGCTCGGCCGACGACCTGATCGAGCACATCCAGCGTTACCTGGACGAACCGGGCGTCGGTATCGCCTACCAGGGCCAGGGCCGCGTACTGCTGTCGGGCACCGCCGACCCGCAGGGCGGCCGGGACAAGGTGCGCAGGCTGACAGAGGACCTGCACCCCGGCGTGCTGGTGACGGATCGCATCGACTATCGGGAGACGGCTGACAACCGCCGCCGGCCCCTGCGCAACGGCAACCTCGACAACTGGCAGGGCGTGTTTCCGGCGCGTGTGGTCAGCATTACCGAGGATGCCGACGGTAACCGTTCGGTCCAGCTGGCCAACGGCAGCCGGTACTTCGAGGGCGCCGTGCTCAAGAACGGCGCCGAAATCGAAAGGATCGAAGCGGACGGCGTGGTGCTGAAAGACACCCCCGTGCCGGCCCAGGCGCGCCGCTAGCGCGGCCGGGCAGCAGGAATTTGCATCGTTCGATGCAGATATCGCCAACCTACCAAGGAGCTGACATGGCAAACGAAGTCGACCTCAACGCCAAGATGAACGAGATCCAGCAGAAGGCGCAGGAATTCTCGGTGAACATCCTCAATCTGCAGGACACGCTGACGCGCCAGAACGCGGTGGTCAGCAGCGAGATGGCCCACAACACGCAGAAGGCGAACCTGATCCAGGGCGCCATGCAGGACGTGAAGCAGACATCCCGTACCAACTGAGCACAGGCGGGCGGGGCGCCGCCCCGCCTTCCGTGGCCGAACCAGGGAGCACCATGATGGATCCCAACACGATTGCCGCCGTGGCGCCGGTGGCCGGCGCTGGCGCCACTGGCACCGGCTCGCAAGCCGCCGTCCAGGCGGCCGACAGTGCCGCGCTGGCCGCGCACCAGGCGCCACCCGCGCGGCATGCCGCGACGGCCGATGCCGCCGATGCCCAGTCCTTCGCCAGCATGGTCCGCGGCGCACAGGCCGCCGATGGCTCGCGCCAGGCCAGTGCCGTGCAGGCCGCCAGCGATCCGTCGTCGACGACGCTGGGCAACGCCATTCGCCAGGGCTATGTATCGGCTGGCGAGGAATCGGCACGCCAGGCCGCGCGGCTGGAATCGCTGCGCCAGGACATGTTTGCCGCCATCCACACCGGCAACACCAGTGACGTCGTGTACCAGGCCATGCTGCTGCAGACGCAGTCGCTGGAGCTGTTCTCGTCGATCAACGTCACGTCCAGCATCGGCAGCGCCGGCACCAACCTGTTCAACAACCTGCTCAAGAACCAGCAATGATCGCCACCGCCAACCGTTGCCTCCGCGTCCTGCCTGTCCTGCTGCTGCTGGCGCTGTCGGGCTGCAAGGTGGATCTCTATGCGTCGCTCAACGAACCAGAGGCCAATCAGATACTGGCTGCGTTGACGGCGGACGGCATCGACGCGGAAAAAGTGCGCGCGTCGGACGGCGATTCGGCCGGCAGCGGCAATGGCGGCTGGAGCGTGCGCGTGGAGGAATCGCAACTGCCTCAGGCGCTGGAAATCCTGCGCAGCGAAGGCCTGCCCGGCGAGCGGTTCGCTTCGCTGGGCCAGGTGTTCCAGAAGCAGGGGCTGGTGGCCACGCCGACCGAAGAGCGCATGCGCTACATCTACGCACTGTCGCAGGAGCTGTCGGAGACGCTGCGCAATATAGATGGTGTAGTCACGGCGCGCGTGCATGTGGTGGTGCCGGCCACCGATCCGCTGTCAGACAAGATCCGGCCGTCGTCGGCTGCGGTATTCATCAAGCATCGACCCGACGTGGATCTGCGCCTGCTGGTGCCGACGGTCAAGGACATGGTGGCGCACAGCATTGAAGGCGTGACGCATGACAGCGTGTCGCTGTCGCTGGTGGAAGCACGCCCGTACACGCCGGTGCCCGTGGCGAACCATCCCGGCGCAGCCGCGTTTCCGGTGGCGCGCTTTGCCGCCATGGCGTTGATGGCGGTGCTGGCGCTGGCGCTGGCGCTGATGGGCGCGGGCGTGCTGGCCTGGCGGCGCGGCAACCTGCGCTGGCCGCCGCGGCGTGCCGCGCGGAGTGCGTCATGAGCGTGCCGGCAGGCGTCCTGCTCGCCGCGCTGGCGCCGGCTGCGCCGGTGTTGCCGGACGCGGCGCTGGCGCACGCCATCGCCGACCTGTTGCAACGCCCGCTCATGCACTTGCATCCGAGTTGGCTGCCGGCAGACTGGCCGTTGCGCCTGCGCCGCGCCGACTGTTTCGGCGATGCCGCCGCCGGCCTGCTGGGGGCGCCGCTGAACCTGGCCGGCGACGCGGCGGCGCAGGAGCGCCTGCTGGCCCTGCTGACCGGCGCCGACCCTCTGCCACGCGTGGTGTTGATCGAACGCAGCGCGCTGCGCCTGCTGGCGATCTGGATGGGACTGGCGGTCCACAAGGCCGGCTTTGCCATCGAACGCCGCATGGTGCCGGCGCAACTGGCCGAGAGCATCGAGCCGCTGGCCAGCCGGCTGGTGGGTGCCACGCCACGCGCGATGCGGCGCGCCGCGCGACGCATCGATCCCCAGGCGGTGGCCTTTCTGCTGAAGCGCGTGCCCGATCTGGCCGACGTGCCGATGAATCTCGCGCCAATGCGCGCGCGGCCCGCGTGCGCCGCGCGACTGATGGCAGAGCGCGGCTATCGGTTGCTGGGCGGCCTGCTGGACGTCTATGACGCGCCGCTGCGGCGCGTGTGGATGCAGAAGTCGCCGCGCCGTCTGGCCATGTTGCCGCCGGCCCCGCTTTCGCGCAGCCAGGTGGCGCAGTTGCGCGAGCTGATGCTGCTTAACCTGATTCCCGAACGGTTTTCCGCATGGCACTGGCTTTTCTGATCACGAGCGAGAACCTGCAGTTGCTGTCGGAACGCAAGGTACTCAAGGAAGCCGAGTATGCGGCGCTGATGGATGCCTCGGAGGTCATCGAGGCCGCCCGGCGCGAGGCGCTGCACATCGGCACCGAGGCGCAGCGCGAAGCCGAACTGCGCCGCCAGAACGGCTACCGCGATGGCTGGGCGCGTGCGCAGGCCGACCACGCCGCCGCGCAGGTCAGCGCCGCCGCCGAGGCCGAGCGCCAGCTGGCTGGCATGCGGCGCACCATGGCGGACATCGTCATGAAGGCCGTGCAGCAGATTGCCGGCGAGCTCGACCCGGATCTGATTCTCGAAGTGGCGCTGCAGCGCATCGAAGCCCTGGTGCGCGCCGAGCCGTTCATCACGATCCAGATTCCGCTGGGCCGCGAGCAGGCCGTGCGGTCGCTGCTGGATCAACTGGCAGAGACGCTGGACTGGCCGCGCCGCGCCAACGTGGTGGTGGAGCCGGCCCTCGACCCCGATGCGTGCCGCATCCTGACGCCATCGGGCTCGATCGACGTGGGGCTCCAGGCGCAGCTTGAAGCGTTTGCCCGGCGCCTGCGCACGGGCTGAGGGAGACCTGCCATGGCCACCGAACTGCAACCCGCCGATATCGAATCTGCGCTGGCCCATGCGGCGGCCGACCTGGGCCGTGCATTCGAGCACTTCACCCCGGTGTCGATGCGCGGCCGCGTCAGCAAGGCGGTGGGCATGCTGATCCATGCCACCGGTGTGCAGGCGCATATCGGCGAGATCTGCCAGCTGGTCACGCCGGGCGAGGCGCCGCTGCTGGCCGAGGTGGTTGGCTTCATGCAGCAGACGGCGGTGTTGACGCCGCTGGGTCGCACCACCGGCATTTCCACGCTGACCGAAGTGCTGCCCGCCTTGCACGGGCCGCAGTGCCCGGCGGGCGCGGCGCTGCTGGGGCGCGTGCTCGATGCGCTGGGCGAGCCCATCGACGGCAAGGGCGAACTGGTGGGCGTCACGCGCGTGCCGGTCGACAACGAGCCGCCCGATCCGCTGACGCGCCGGCTGATCCGCGAACCGCTGGCCACCGGCGTGCGCGCCATCGACGGCCTGCTGACACTGGGCGAAGGGCAGCGCGTGGGCATCTTCGCGCCGCCCGGCGTGGGAAAGAGCACGCTGCTGGGGATGCTGGCACGCGGCGCCAGCGCCGACGTGAACGTGGTGGCGCTGGTGGGCGAGCGCGGGCGCGAGGTGCGCGAGTTCATCGAATACAACCTTGGCCCGGAGGGCATGGCGCGTACCGTGCTGGTGGTGTCGACGTCCGACCGTTCGCCAATGGAACGCGTGCGCTGCGCCTACACGGCCACGGCGATTGCCGAGCACTTTCGCGATCAGGGCCGGCGCGTGCTGCTGCTGGTGGATTCGCTGACGCGCCTGGCGCGCGCGCAACGCGAGATCGGGCTGGCCGGGGGCGAGCCGCCGACGCGTCGCAGCTATCCGCCCTCGGTGTTCTCGATGCTGCCGCAACTGCTGGAACGCGCGGGCACCAGCGCGCAGGGATCGATCACAGCGGCCTACACCGTGCTGACCGAAGGCGAGGACGACGGCGACCCCATTGCCGAGGAAGTGCGCTCGATCCTGGACGGCCATATCGTGCTGTCGCGCAAGCTGGCCAGCGCCGGCCAGTATCCGCCCATCGACGTGCTGAAGTCGGTCAGCCGGGTCATGCCGCAGGTCACAGGCGGCGCGCACCGGCACGATGCCGCGCGGCTGCGTCAGCTGCTGGCGAAGTTCCACGACATGGAGCTGTTGCTGCAGATCGGCGAATACCGCCCGGGCGCCGACGGCGAAGCCGATGCGGCCGTGGCAGCGATTGGCGCCATCCGTGCGTACGTGTCGCAGCCGGCCGAACGGCTGGACACCTTCGCGGCCGCGCTGGACAAGCTCGCGGCCGCTGTGCAGCCGCCGAAAATCATGGGATCCCAGGCATGAGCGATCACCGGCTGGACGATCTGGAAGCGGTGCGCGAGCGCCGTCACGACGATGCCATGCGCGCCATGCAGCAGCAGCGCGCCCATGTGATGCAAGGCCTGCAGGCTGCCGAGGCGGCGCAGCGGGTGGTCAGTGGCGCGCTGGCGGACCGTGCCGCATTCCTGACGCGGCTGCCCGAAGGCGCGGCGCAGGGCGGCGTATCGGTCGCCGGCCTGCTCGATGCCCAGGGTTGGCAGGCGGCGTTCGATACGCGCATCGCCCGCGCCAACGCGCAACTGGGCGAGGCACTGGACGAAGTGGAGCGGCGTCGCGCGGCGTTCGACGACAGCCGCCGGGAACTGCTGCGCGCGCATGCGCGGCTGCACGGCGTGCGCGAGCTGGTGTCGCGCCTGCGTGACGAGGCGCGTCACGCGGGGGACCGGCACGAGGAAGACGCGGTCGAGGAAGCGGCCGTGCGGGGCTGGCATCGCCAGTCGGAGGGCTAGGCATGCAGGGCGCGATGATTGATCCGGCATGGCTGTTCCACTGGGGACGCGAGGTCATCATGCCCATCGTCATGGTGATGCCGCGGCTGCTGACGGCGTTCACGGTGCTGCCGTTCCTGTCGCAGCAGGCCGTTCCTGGCGTGGCGCGCAACGGCGTGGTACTGGCCATCGCGCTGTTCGTGTCGCCGGGCGCGCGTATCGACCTCGACCACATGGCGGGCGGGCTCTGGCTGGCGCTGATCTTCAAGGAGGCGTTCATCGGCCTGCTGCTGGGCATGGCGTTCGGGCTGTTCTTCGTGGCGCTGCAGATGGTGGGCGAACTGATCGACTTCCAGACCGGCTCGGGCAACGCGACGTTCTTCGACCCGGTGACGCAACAGGAGGACGGGCCGATGGAAAACCTGCTGTCGCACCTGGGCATTGCGCTGTTCGCCGCGTTTGGCGGCTTCTTTGCGATGACCGGCGTGATCGTCGAGTCGTTCGCGTTCTGGCCGGTGATGTCGTTCGGGCCGGAGATGTCGCTGGCGTCGCTGGGCTACGCCACCGCCTATGCCGGCACGATGTTCTCGTGGGTGGTCAAGCTTGCCGCGCCGATCCTGCTGTTGCTGGTGATCGTGGAACTCGGCTTCGCGCTGATTGCGCGGTTCGTGCCGCAGTTCGACGTGTTCCAGTTCGCCCAGCCGGTGAAGATCACCGTCGCCCTGCTGATGCTGGCCCTGATGCTGGCCGTGATGGTCGACACGCTGCAGGGTTTTCTGCGGCCTGACAACGTGCTGATCGAACTGCTGCGGCGCGGCGCGGCAGGGGTCTCGCCATGAGCGACAGTAGCGAAAAGAACCTGGAAGCCACCCACCGCAAGCTGGAGGATGCCCGCAAGCGCGGCGAGGTGCCGCGCAGCAGCGACGTCACGTCGGCGGTGGTGTTCCTGGGCGTGCTGGCGGTGCTGTGGGTGCTGGGCCGCTATTTCGTGCGCCTGTTCCAGGCACTGTGGCACAACGCCATGGGCGCGGTGCCGCAGCATCTGCAGGACCAGCAGATGCTGGTGCTGGGCGAAGCCAGCGCGCGGCTGCTGCTGATGGGCGTGCTGCCCGTGGCGGTGGTGGCGCTGCTATGCGGCATCGTGGGCGCGTTCGTGCAGGTGGGGCCGCTGGTGGCGTTCGAGCAGATCAAGCCGAACCTGAGCCGGCTCAATCCCGCCGAAGGTTTGAAACGGATGTTCGCCGTACGCAACCTGCTGAACCTGGCCAAGATTCTGCTGAAGATCGCCTTGCTGGCCGGGCTGGTCTACGTGCTCGCGCGCGGCGCGATCGAGGACGGCGTGCGCACCGGCCATGCCCGGCCTGCCGAGATCCTGGTGCTGATTGCCTGGATCCTGCTGCGCATGTGCTGCTGGGCGGCGCTGATCTTCCTGGTCATGGCGGTCATCGACTATGTGCACGAGCGCCACGAGTTCATGAAGCAGCAACGCATGAGCGTGGAGGAGTACCGCCGCGAGCACCGCGAGACGCAAGGCGATCCGATCGTGGCCGGCCGGCGGCGAGCCGCGTTCTTCGAGGCGGCGTTCTTCGGGGTGGGTGAGCGCGTGCGCGTATCGACGGCGGTGGTCTATTCCACGCAGTACGCGGTGGCGCTGCGCTACGACGGGCCCGGCACATTGCCGCGCGTGCTGGCCAAGGGTGGCGCGCAGGTGGCGGCGCGCATCCGCCAGGCCGCCGCCGACTACCTGATTCCGTCGGCGTTCGATTCGGACCTGGCGATGCAGCTCTATCTGAAGGTGCCGCTGGATCGCCCGATCGACCGCGACCTGTTCGAGCGGGTGGCCGAACTGATGCGCTGGGCGACGGGCGAGACGTGATCCGGGCGGGCCGGTCAGGCGAACGGCTCAGACCTCCGCCAGCACTTCGCGCGGGCCGCCGATGCGTACGCCCGCTGGGCGCAGCAGCGTTGCCGCCGCGGCCAGCTGCACGCGGTTGCGAACGCCAAAGTGGCTGCGCAGGCGGCGCATGTGATAGTCGACGTTGAAGACCGACATCGCCATCTGGCGCGCGATCTGCTTGTCGGACAGCCCCTGCGCCAGGCAGGCGAGGATTTCGCGCTGCACATCCGACAGGCCCTCGCGCGGCTTTTCGGCCGTGGCCGGAATCTCCGCGTGGCAGGTCAGGAATTCATGCAGCCCCAGCCCCAGCGTCAGCGCCTGGCCCAGCACGGTGTCGCCAATCCAGCGCCGGCTCTCGATGCCCGACATGAAGCTGATGATGACGATATCGCTGGTGCTCGGCATCGGCAGGTTCAGGAACACCCCGCTGCGGATGCCGGCATCGCGCAGGTCGTCCAGAAAGCGCCGCAGTCGCAGCGGCGTGGCCTTGCCGTCGATGCCCTGTTCGAGGTCGTCCGCATCCCACACCATCGGCAGGCCAAACATGCCGGGCTGGGGGTTGCGCGGATCGATCTCGAAATACCGCTCGCGGAAATAGCGGTCGCGCCAGCCGGGCGCCGTGTACGTGTCGAAGAACGTGCGCGGCTGGATCTGGCCCCCGACGTTGGCGGCGGTGCCATAGCCGAGATAGTCGAAGCCGATGGCGTGAATGGCGGCCTGCATCACGCCGCAGCGCCCCTCGTGCGTGCCTTCGGCGGCCAGCGCCGAAACCAGCCCGGGCGTGCCGCCCTGGCGCGGCCTGCCGCGCGTGGGAACGATATGCCGTTCGCCATAGAACCGCACACCATGATGCGTGACCGCCATCGATGGTGGCGTGTGTGCCGGCCGCGTGTTGCGCAGCGTGTTTGCGATATCCATGCCTGACGCCCCCGCGTCCTGGCCGGGCATGCCTGCCTCTACTCTGGTCATAAGGCCTCCGTGCGTATGCCTGCTGCGCGGTATGCCAGCCTTGTGAGCCTGCTGCCGCGCCTCCCGTTCGAGCTGCCGTCAGCGCGCCAGGATTCGCGCCACGGCGGCATGGTCGAATCGCTGCACCGGAACACTGGTGCAGGCATCGCCACGCCTTGTCGAGGGGCGCCATCATGACGTCGAGCCGGCTGGCTCACATACTGCTGCTGACCCGGAATCCCGTCTGGATTGCCGATTGACCCGGCCAACCGTGGCCGTGCTGTCGTTTCTTGTGTTGACGCTGTTTTCCACCGCGACGCCGGCCGGTGTGCTGGCTGGCGTATTGCCCGACCGCAGGCGTGCTGGGCCTCTCGCGCGCCCCCGTCAGAGGGATAGGGCCGGGTGCCGCGCGGACGCTGCCGTGTCATTGTGTTTCTGGGCGGCAAGGTGCCGGGCGACTGCGCGTCAGAAGCGTACGCCAGTCTGCGTCGTCGCCGCAAGCGCCGTGGCGCCGTTGCCACTTTCGGTTACTGGCCGGTTACACATGGCCATGTTGCATCGCTTCGTGATATGTCGCCGGGGACACCTATGCGTCCAGCGGCTTGCCGCGTGTTTCCGGCAGCGTCAGGGCGGCCAGGATCAGCACGCCGTAGGCCGCCGCCGCGAAGATACCGATCGCGTGGCCCAGCGACATCTGCTGGCTCACCTGGCCGATCAGGAACGGGAAGAACGCACCGATGGCCCGGCCCACGTTGTAACAGAAGCCCTGGCCCGATCCGCGCACGCTGGTGGGGAACAGCTCGGTCAGCAACGCCCCCATGCCCGAGAAAATGCCCGAGGCAAAGAAGCCCAGCGGAAAGCCCAGCAGCAGCATCAGCGTGTTGCTGACGGGAATATGCGTGTACGCCAGCGCGATCGTCATCGACCCGATCGCGAACAGGATGAAGTTGCGCTTGCGGCCGATGCGGTCGGTCAGGTAGGCACTGATCACGTAGCCGATATAGGAGCCCACGATCACCATGGCCAGATACCCGCCCGTGCCCAGCACCGTCAGGTTGCGCTCGGTCTTCAGGAACGTCGGCAACCAGGTGGTGATGGCGTAGTAGCCGCCCTGCGCGCCGGTGGTCAGCAGCGCCGCACGCACCGTGATGGACAGCAGGCCCGGCGAGAAGATGGCGGCGAACGACTTGCGGTCGGCGGCGCCCTGGCCGGCCTTGGCCTTGTGCTCGACGTAGACCTCCGGCTCCTTGACCATCCGACGCAGCAGGATCACGAACACCGCTGGCAGCAGCCCGATCAGGAACAGCGCACGCCAGGCGGTTTCGGGTGGCAGCAGCGAGAACACCAGCGCGTACAGCAGCGCGGACAGGCCCCAGCCGATGGCCCAGCCGGCCTGCACCATGCCCACGGCCTTGCCGCGGTCCTTTGCGCGGATGGCTTCGCCGATCAGCACGGCGCCGGCAGTCCATTCGCCGCCAAAGCCGAAGCCCATCAGCGCACGCGCGATCAGTAACTGTTCGTAGTTCTGCGCCAGGCCGCACAGGAACGTGAAGAACGCGAACCAGAGGATGGTCAGTTGCAGGGTGCGCACGCGGCCGATGCGGTCCGACAGGATGCCGGCCACCCAGCCGCCGGCCGCCGATGTCAGCAGCGTGGCAGTACCGATGAAGCCCGCGTCTGCGCGCGAGATGCCCCAGGTGGCGATCAGCGTCGGGATCACGAAGCTCAGGAACTGCGTGTCCATGGCGTCGAGCGCGTACCCGACCTTGCAGCTCCAGAACGTGCGCCGCTCGTTGGGGGTGATGTCGCGATACCAGGAGAAGAAGCCGCGCTGCGGCTCGGCCTGCGCGTCGGGGTGTGCGCCGGCCGGGTGCGACGATGGCCGGTCCGGTCCCGGGATGCTGCCTATCTGCGTGTCCATGCAATCCTCTTCGTGGTGAGCGCGCTGGCTGGCCGTGGAACCCAGGCTGGCAGCGTCGTTGGTGCCTGCATTCTTGAAACCGGGACCGCTGCACGTCCAACTACTTTTTCGGGCAAGGTCCGATAAAGAAAATTGAATCCTGTGCTGCAAGCCAGTACGAAAGCGGGATGCCGGGTGATGCACCGGCGCGGGGCTTTCGGGTAATCCCTGAGCGTCGGGCCTGGGCCGTACCCGGGACAAGGCGGTAAGCATACGGCGCGCCAGCCGGCGCATTCGCTACGGAAATCCGTAGCAGCCGTGGCACTACGAGTGCTCGGTAATGGCCTTGCGCGCAGGTAGCCGCTACGCTTGTGCCCGTTCCCCATTTCATGCCGCCAGCTGCCCCATCATGCGTCCATTGAAAGCGGTGTCCGCCGCCATGCTTCTTGCCCTTGCGTGTGCCGCCGCGCATGCGCAGATGACGCCGGTGGAACGGTCGATCCTGGTGCAGGCATCACCCGATCGGGTGTGGCTGCTCGGCGGCGACTATTGCGCCATCGCCCGATGGGATGCGGCACTGCGACGGTGCGATGTCGTACTGGGCAACGGCGCGCCGGGAACGGTGCGGCGCATGGTCTATCGTGCGGGCGGGCTGCCGGCGGTGGACGTGCTGACCGATCGCGGCCCATGGTCGTACAGCTACCGCAAGCTGTCGGGCCACACGCGCGGCCGCTGGCAGGTGGCGGCCGGGCCGGATGCCGGCACCACGGTCGTCACGTGGCAGGTATGGCTGGACCCCTTCGCGCTGCCCAACGGCGCGGGATCGGAATACCCGCTGGCGCTCGGTGACGAGATGCTGGGCGCGATGGAACGGTTGCGGCAGCGCGCCGAGGCCGACGAGCGCGAGGCTGCTGCCGAGGCGCGGGAAGCGGCGCTACGCACCACGCCGGCGTTTTCGATGGAGGGGAGTTGACAGCGGCGCGCGCGGGCCGCAAGGTCTGGTCTGCTTCGGCGTCGTGCCGGTCCTTTCATCGCCATGAACCTGCGCTTTCTTGAAACCTTCGTCTGGGTGGCGCGGCTGCGCAGCTTCCGGCTGACAGCCGAAAAGCTGTTCAGCACGCAGGCCTCGATTTCCAGCCGCATTGCGGTGCTGGAAGAAGACCTCGGGGTCAGGCTGTTCCTGCGCGATTCGCGCGGCGTCACGCTCACGCCCGAGGGGCAGCGCGTGCTCGACTACGCCGAGAAGATGGTGCACACGATGCACCAGATGCGGCAGTCGCTGGACCGGTCGCGCATTATTGGCGGGCGGGTGCGCATCGGGGCGATGGATTCCGTCATCCATACCTGGCTGTCCACCGTGGTCAAGCGCGCCATGGCGACGTATCCCGAGCTGGAGATCGAACTGACCGCCGACGCGGCGATGAATCTCTGCGACCAGCTGCAGAAGGGGTATCTCGACGTGATCTTCCAGACCGACCTGATGCGGCTGGAGACGGTGCGCAATATCGAGCTGGCGCGCTACC
Organism: Cupriavidus sp. 86D6; assembly: GCF_057815095.1. NCBI lineage: Bacteria > Pseudomonadati > Pseudomonadota > Betaproteobacteria > Burkholderiales > Burkholderiaceae > Cupriavidus > Cupriavidus sp. 86D6. Next base: position 55,261 of record NZ_JBYPSB010000020.1, read on the forward strand.
CGATCCGCTGGATCGTGGCCACCGGCAGCGCCTTCGACCGGCCCTACGCGTCGCTGGAGGAACTGGGCGCCGAGCGCGTGATCACCTTCGTCAAGAATTCGCGGCCGCACCAGGACATCCTGAGCCTGTTCCATCTGAACGGCGTGGCGTCGCCGCGCATCAACTGCGTGAATTCCGTGGCCGCGATGACGCGACTGATCGGCGACGGCTTCGGCATCGGTGCCGTGCCGCCAGCCCTGGTGCGCAAGGAACTGGCCGAAGGCACGCTGTCGGTGGTGGAGATCGACAACCACCCGCCGCCGCTGGAAATCGTGGCGTCATGGCGCATCGGCGCCGGACTGGAAGTGCACGAATCGGTGGTGGAGTTGGCGACCCAGGTGGTGGCGGACTTCTGCGCCGACGTGGGTGAGGAGATGGCCACACCGGCCCACGGACCTTCGTAGTCATCGGAATTGTCTATCGCGCGAGGCGCGAAAGATTTGTTGGACGGCATGCGTGCGCGGCCACCAGAATCGGTTGCACAACCAGATTCCCGTGAGACACACGCCGCACCATGAACCACCCGCTCCAGCACGCCGCATCGATCCTGCCCGACGACCCCGCCGCCCTGCGCCGCCTGATCCGCGAGGGCCGCTATCGCGGCCATACCAGCGGCCTGGCGCGCGGCCATGTGCAGGCCAATATCGTGATCCTGACGCGCGACTGGGCCTACGACTTCCTCCAGTTCTGCGCGCTGAACCGCAAGGCCTGCCCGCTGATCGACGTGACCGATCCCGGCGACCCGGTCTTCCGCAACCTGGGCGCCGATGTCGATATCCGCACCGATGTGCCGATGTATCGCGTCTACCGCCACGGCACCGAGTACCACGAGACCACCTCCATTGCCGAACTGTGGCGCGACGACTTCGTGGCGTTTGCCATCGGTTGCTCGTTCTCGTTCGAACACGCGCTGCTGGCGGCCAATGTGCCGCTCAAGCACATCAACCTGGGCCGTAACGTGGCGATGTTCCGCACGGGCATCGAGACGCGGCCGGCTGGGCGCCTGTCCGGCAAGCTCGTGGTGTCGATGCGGCCGCTGTCGGCCGCCGATGCGATCCTGGCCACCGAGATCACGGCGCGCTATCCCGATGTGCATGGGGCGCCTGTGCATATCGGCGATCCGTCGCTGATCGGCATCGACGATATCGAGGCGCCCGACTATGGCGATGCCGTGCCGCTCGACGCGCACGAGATTCCGGTGTTCTGGGCCTGCGGTGTCACGCCGCAGGCGGTGATCCGCGAAGCCAGGCCGGAGATCTGCATCACGCACGCGCCGGGCTGCATGCTGGTCACCGACCTGGACAACAACCGGCTCTGATCGGGCGCGCAGCAGGCCGGCCCTACGAGTTTCCTTAGTGTCGCCACGCCCACCGGCGCGCGACAATCCGCCAGTCGGTCGGTAGCGGCCGGCCTGCCGGCAGCGACGCCGGCGTCCACGTGGAGACAAGCGACATGCTGGATTTCATGGATGCGATCCGCGCCGCCGCTGCTGCAGCAGCCCGCGCGGCGGCGGAGGCGGCCGAACGTGCCCGTCAGGCCGCCGAGGAGGCCCAGCGCCGCGCGCAGGAGCAGGCCCGCCAGGCCGCGCAGGCTCAGGCCCAGGCGCAGGCCAACAAGCCCAAGCCGCCCCCGCCGGAACCGCCCAAGGCGCAGCAGGCCACGCCAGCGAAGACCGAACCCAGGGCGGATACCCCAACGGTCCAGAACGCCGTCTACACCGGCAACACCACGCTGGCGCTGCAGCAGACCAACGCGACGACCGAGGCGAAGCCGCAGCAAGACGCTCCCCCGCCCGATCCCGAAAAAGCCCAGCGGGAAAAGGACGAGAAGGACGCGAAGGCGCTGACCGACAGCTGGCAGAAGGATGCGCAGGACGCGCTCGACAAGGCGGCGAAGAAGGCCGGCGGCCGAGAGCTGACCGATGCCGAATGGAAGCCGCTCAGCCAGCAGTACGGCAACGTCATGGGTGGCGTCCAGAACGAACTGCGCGTGGCCGCCAACCATGCGGCGAAGACCGGCGGCGACGTGACGAAGGCCGTCAACGACAAGGCTTCGGAGATCAAGGGCCGCTACAAGGACGATCCGATCGTGCAGGGCAACCTGGACGAGACGAAAAAGGACTACTTGGCGAAGGAAACCACGCAGGACGCGCGCAATACCGAAGGCGCCCGCTTCAAGGTCATCGTCGCGCAGGAGAAGGCCGACAAGACCGCCGCGAAGCTTGCCCAGGAACAGGCGGACTACGTGAAGATCCCGGGCGGCATCCGCCGGGCCGAGCCCGGGCTCGATGACGACCTGCAGGCGGCACGTACCGCCGACACCCAGGCGCAGGCCGAGCTGGAACGCGCCGGCCAGGACTTTGGTGACGCGCTGCAGAAGGAAATCGACACGCTGGCGGTCAAGCAGTACAAGAGCGATGCCGATGCGTCGCTCGACGCCGCCCGCAACGACACGACGCTGCATAACCGTTATCTGCGCGAGGAGAGCCTCGGCAGCGCGCGTCAGGCCGCGGCCGACGCGCAGACGCAGCTGAACGACCTGCAGGCCGGCAAGGGCGTCAAGGTGCCGGAGCGGTACCGGAGCGAGGCCGCCGACCAGGTCAAACATCGGTACGACAACGACCCGCAGCTGGGCGCGCTGGTGGATCGGCTGAACCTGAAGGGCCGGTTGCAGGGCGAGCTCGACCACCTGGTGCCACGCACTGACTTCGAGAAGAAGCTCGCCGCCACAGATCCCACCACGCTGGCGATGGCGCGGACGCTGGACCTGACGCTCGATCCCGAGGCGAAGAACGATCCAAACTCGGCGGTGACGCGCGACATGCCGAATTCGGAACGGATGCTGATGAAGGAGCAGCCCGGTAGCTACGTGCTGTACAAGTACCTGCAGCAGGACCCGTCCGCGCAGGTGAAGGACGGCACGCAGGTCCACGACATGTCCGCGCTGCTGTCAACGCCGGTGCAGCAGTTGAGCACGAAGGCGGGGGGCGACCCGAAGGCGTCGGACACACAGGTGGCCAGGCAGAGCCTGCAGCGCCTGTTCACATTCGCCGATGTGGCGACGGAGGTGCGCGTCGGCAAGATGGGCACGATGATCGACCAGCAGCTTGGCCGCGGCGACGTGGCGGGTGCGCTGGCGACGCGCAAGGCCGGCGTGGATGCCGCGCTGACCGACGACGAACGCAGCCAGTACGTGGGCGTGCGCGCGGACCGTTTCAATAGTGACCTGTTCAAGTCGCAGATCGACGCATCGATGCGCAAGGATCTGAAGAACAAGACCTACGACGACGACAACAAGTACATCCAGGGCCAGCAGACCATGTACGCCGACAAGGTCGGAAAGTACCTGCAGGATGTGGCGCCGAACCTGATACCCGAGGACGCCCAGACGCTGGCGTCTTCGGTGAAGGCCGAGTATGGCAACGACTGGACCGGCCGCAATGTGTCCGGCGGCGCGGGCTACAACGACTGGGATGCGTTCTACAGCGGGCTGTCGGCCGTGGTGGACAAGGCCGATCAGCCGTACTACCAGGCCAACCCCAAGGCTGCCCCCGGCAGCGGCCCTGCCGCGCAGGATACGGCGCGCTGGCTGGCCGACCGGGACAACGACGTGCACGTCCTGGTGATGCAGAACCAGGCCGGCGTGAAGCAGGGCGCCGTGTACGGTGGCGCACGCGACGCAGGCAGTCACGGCCATATCGGCCTGTCGGTGGCTTTGGCGAAGGCGCTCCGGAACAGCGATGACGCCCCGTTGATGGCGGCGAGCGACCTGGAGCGTGCGTACAAGAAGGGCTTCAGCGAAGCGGCGCCCGACGACAAGGAAGTGGCCGAGCAGAACAAGCTGTTCGAGCTGGACAAGGACGAGATCCTGAACCAGGCCTTCGACGGCCTGGCCATGAAGAAGCAGGACCTGACCGCCGATGTCGGCGACGATGCCGCGCTGGACAAGGCGATTCGCACGGCGCTGCCGAATGCGGACCCTGCGGGCATCGATGCCATCAAGCAGGAGATCCGTGACAACGCGGGCGGCAAGAGCCAGGTGTCGGTGGTACCGATCTACGTCACGCAGCCGGGCGGCGCGCCCTACCAGTCGGCGGTGTTCGAGTTCAAGGGCCGCGAAGGCAACACGATGTGGGTGGACGACGCGGGCGCGGTCTACGGCAAGGACGGCAAGGACCCCAAACGCGACTTCCAGGAGAACAACCAGCTGTCCGACAAGGGCACGATCTACATCGCCGACCGCAATCTCGACCGGAACCAGGACGGGCACGTGGGGTACGAGACGATGGACGCCCATATCACCACCGGCTGGGACCGGGCCATGGGCTGGGTCAACCTGGGCGCGGCTGCATTGGGCGCGGCCGCCGGCGTGGTGCTGGCCGTGGGCTCGGGGGGCACACTGACGCCTCTGGTGGCGGTGGCCTGGGGCGGCATGATCACGAGCATGGGCTACGGCATCGGCACGTCGGCGTACGAACTGCACAACATGGCGGACCACGGCCGGTCGGTGAATCCGTTCAGCAGCCAGGAAGCCATGTCGCAATGGCTGAACGTGGCGGGGTCGGTGGCCGGCATGGGCGGCATGGGCCTGACCAAATTCGCCACCATGGCGGCACGCGGCGGCGCACGGCTGGCCGCCAGCGGCAACACCGCGGCGGGCGAACTGATGATGCAGCAGGCTGCGCGGGCGGGCGTGACCAGCAAGGTGATGAACGGTGTCGGGTTCGGTATCGGCGGCTACCAGTCCGGCCAGCAGGCCGTGGCGTTCGCGCGCTATGGAAAGGACATGAGCACCAGCGAGATCGTGCAGAACGCGGCATCGCTGCTGATGGGCGCGACGCAGATGATGCCGATGGCGATCCAGAAGCGCATCGGCGAATCGGTTCGCGATACGTACCAGCGCACGCGCGGCCCCGGCGCCGATCCGCTGGGCCAGGCGGCCAGTCGCGCCGGCGAAGGGCCGGACGCGGCACGGACGATGGCTGCCGGCGCGGACGCCGCCGCGCCGGGCCCATCGCGCCAGCGGGTCGATGGTCCCGAACGCGCCATGCGTTCGGGCGATGCGGCGCCCACGGGCCGGCGCGGTGGCGCACACGATGGCGACGGGCAGGCCGGCACGGCGCGGTCCCGCGCGGGTGGCGAAGCCGATGGCGCGCCGCAGCCACGTACGCCGGCAACTGCCGCGGGGCGCAGGGCGGGCGATACACCCCCCACCGCGCCTGCCGCCGCGCCGCGCGCCGCGACACGCACGCCGTCCACGGTGCGCGACGGCGCGGATGCGTCGGCCAGTCGTCCGTCGGCGGTCAAGCTGTCCACGTTCTTCAGCATGCGGGTGCGCGGCGCGATGGTGGAGAACCGTGTCATCGCCAACATGATGGATCGCGCGCTGGCCCGTGCGCAGGAGCGTTTTCTTGCGGGAGCCGCCGAAGGCCGCCGTTCGTCGCGCCAGTCGGCGGACGATCGCGCGGAATCGGCGGCCGCCCACCGGCGCCGCATCCATGCCGCGCCGGTGCATGCACGTCGCGGACGCGTGGACGCCGAGGGCACGCCATTGCAGCGCCGTACCATCGGCCACGACGCGCCGGTCAAGCAGGCCGAAGCCGCCGGCGCGCGGCCCATGGCGCTGCGCCAGAACGCCCTGTCGCCGATCGACCAGGTGCTCTGGATCCCGGGCAGCATGGAAGTGATCGGCACGCCGTACGGCGCCGAAATGGCCGCGCACGCGCTGGCGGACCGCGATACCGTGATGATCGTGACGGGTGCGCTGACCGACCATGGCGGCGCCGAGACCAACGGCATTGTGGGCGCCGCCACGCTGGGCACCTACCTGGCGTCGCTGGGCAAGGAGGTGATCTACGTCACCGATCCGGCCCACGCCAGGGTATTGCGCCGCATGCTGCGGCAGGACCTGCAGCAGGAGAACTTCCGCGTCGAAACGTTTGGCGCGCGCCATGCCGGGGATGCGGCCCGGCGGTCGGCGCAGTTGCTGGGCCAGCACCAGCCCGACGCCGTGATCTCGATCGAGGTCGGTGGGCGCAATGCCCATGGCGAATACCATCTGCAAAACGGGCAGCGCGTGCGCAACAACGTGCGGCTGGACCAGTTGCTGGTGGATGCCAACCACCGCGACGGCGTGCTGACCGTGGCGGTGGGTGATCACGGCAACGAGGCCGGCCTGCGCGCCATCCGCGACCGGGTGACCCCGCAGATGCCCGAGCGCGAGGCGATGTTCGAGATGTGGTCGGACGTTGGGGCCGACCGGGTGGTGACCGGCATGAACTCGAACCTGGCCGCGCAGGCCATTGGCTTTGCGCTGCAACGCTACATGCGCGGCGCCGGCCATATGCCCGAGGCTGCGAAGGTGGGCGACATGCTCGAAACCCTGGCGCACGCAGGCGCGCGCGATGGCGTCACCCACGAAGTCGGCGCGAACACCGTGCATGGCATGAGCAAGACCGCCCAGAAGGGCGCGTACGAACTGCTGGCCGCCGCGGCCGAGCAATTGCCCGAGGGTCTGGAACTGTCCGCCCTGTTCGAGGGCATTCAGCGGCGCAACCTGCCCGAGGGCGTCAGGGTGGGCGACGTCGGCATCCAGGTAGCGGACGATGTCATCGTCGTCACGGCGTTCGATTCCAGCAACGGCGGCCTGCTGGCCGCGCAGAACATCGCACGCCATATCCACGCGATGACGGGCCGGGCGGTCCAGGTCATCGCGTTCACGGACCACGCGGCCGGCACCTACGGCAACCGCTCGCGGCCGGACCTGATCGCCAAGGTGCATGACGGCATGGTGGCGGTGCAGAAGGCCGACGGCACGGTGGACCTGATCGCGTGCAACACGGCGTGCACGGCGTTCCCCGAGGCGCTGGACGGCACGGTGGACGCCGCGCGGGTGGTCGATCTGATCCAGCAGACGGCGCCGTGGATCCTGAGCGAGGGCGGCGCGCATCCGGTGATCGTGGCCACGCCGCGCACGGTAGAGCTTCAGGCGTACGCCAAGGCCGTGTCGGCACTGAGCGGCGGCAGCCGGACCGTTGGCGAGATCGCGGCGCCGAACTGGGCGCGTGGCGTCAACGAGTTGCGGCACCTGGCCGAGGGCGCGCCGCTGGCCGAACTGAAACGCTGGATCGCCAACGACATCACGGCCGAGAGCATCCCGCCCGAGACCACGTCGCTGTGGTTCTGCTGCACGCACTACCCGGCGCTGGCCGATCTGGTCCAGGCACGGCTGGTGGAAATCGGCCGGCCCAACGTGAAGCTGGTGGACCCGATGCAGTACCAGGCCCGGAAAGGCGTGGAGGTGCTGGTGGAGAAGGGGTTGCTGCGGCCCGAAGATGTACTGGCGAACCCCGTCGATATCGCACAGGTGCCCGACAGCCAGACGTTGCCGACCATGGTGTTCACATCGGGGCGGCCGGGGCGTGTGTCGCCACTGGCGCATGCGATGGGCAGCCGCACCGACATCCGCGTTTTCCATACGCCGTTTGGCGACGCCGCCGACGTGTCGCCGGCCATGGCCCTGCTGCACGGCGGGCGCTACCTGAGCGCAGTGGACCGCGTCAGCTTCAACTATATCGGCCGTGGCCTGCGCGATTTCTACATGCCAGGCGGTGCCGGGCGTGCGGCGAACGTGCTGGAGTCCGGCAAGAACGTGATGCTGCTGACCGGGTTCTCCGTGGCGCCGGGCAAGCCCGAAACGGATGGCCCGCCGGGTACCGCCGAACTCGGCCGCGCGCTGCGGCTGCGGGGCAAGCAGGTGACGTACGTGGTGGATTCGGCCAACAAGCCCATCCTCGAAGCCGTGCTGCGCGAGATGGGCGAGCCGGTGGACAACATCGAAGTGTTCGATGCGCCGATGGGCGAGGCCACCGATGCCGCCAACGCGCTGCTGGACCGTGTGCGCCCTGACCGCGTAATGGCCATCGAAGTGCCGTCGCGCGCGCAGGACGGCTCGAAGAACAACATGCGCGGCATCGAGATCGACGGGTTCAATCCGGCCATCGACGAGATTCTGCTGCAGGCCAATGGCCGCGATGGCATGTTGACGCTGGGCATTGGCGACGGCGGCAACGAGGCCGGCATGGGCGGGCTGCGCGGGCTGATTCCGAAGGGCAAGGGCGAGGCGGATGGCACGGGCCGGGGCAAGGACATTGCCGCCGTGGTCACGGCGGACCATGTGGTCACGGCCAGCGTGTCGAACTGGGGCGCCTACGGGATCTCCGCGTTGCTGCTGCGCCATGCCGGCATGATCGACCGCTTCCAGACGCCTGCCGAACTGCGCCGCGTGTTGAAGGCGGCCGCCGAGGCCGGCGCGGTGGACGGCGTCTCGCGCGAATACCAGCCTACCGTGGATGGCATGTCCACCGATGTGCATGCTGCCGTCCTGGAGTTCTACCGTTATGCGGCGATGGGCGAGGGGCCCTCGGGCCCGGGGGCGGCGCCGAAGTCCTGGCCGACCGGCCCCGATTCCGCGCGCAGCCTGATTGGCGCCGCCGCGCGGGCCGTGGTGCATGGCGACGCGATGCCGCAGGCGCGCACCAACCGTGGCGCCGCCGGCGTGGCGCGCGCGCGCACGCCAGCGGTGCGTGATGGCGGCTGGTCGCTGCTGGAGGCGACGCGGCATCCTGCCGCCGTGGCGGCAACGATCGATGCGGTCCATGCCAGCGGTGGCCGGCTCGATGGTGTGCGTTACGTGGTGACCCATGGCGGCGACGATACGCCGGTGACGTCGCACGATACGCTGGCGCAGGCCATGGCGTCGGCCGATGCCGCCGTGCAGGGCGGGCAGGACGTGACGGTGCAGGTGCTGACGCAGGGCTACCGGGGCCGCATCGACGATGGCAACCGCGTGGGCCACGTGCCGCTGACGCTGCACGGGCGGCGCGTGACCGCCGCGCCGTTTGTGTTGAATCGCGCGTATGGCGGCGACATCCGCGTGGCATTGCCCGAGGGCTTCCGGCCCGGTGTGGCCCTGACGCGCCGGGAAAACGGCCGGCGTATCGACCACCTGGATCAGCTCGCGCAGTTTCCGCGCGGTCCGGCGCACCTGGACCTTGCGCAGGAAGGCGGGCAGCTCACTTTCGACGGCGAGGCGGTGGGGGTGACGGTGCCGCAGGTGCCGGGCTATTTCACGGTGCGGGCCACCGGGGTGGCCGATGGCATCGTGATGCACGGCGTCAAGCACGGCGCCGCCGCCCTGATCGCCCGTATCCAGGCCCACCCCGACTATGTGGAAGGCATGCCCGTGCTGCTCTACGACTGCTTCGGACAGGACGGCGTGGTGTCGCTGGCCCAGCAGGTGGCCGACGGGCTGAACGCCCCCGTCTATGGCGGCGATGGCCGGCTGGAGATCGATGCGATGCTGCCTGACGGCGCCGATATCGCGCACGGTGCCGGCCTGCGGGTGAACAGCGATGCAGACGCGATGGCGCGCTCGGGTGCCGATATCCACGTCACCAATGGCGGCCGCTTCTTCGGTTCGCGACCCGGGCTGCCCGTGGTGGGTGTGACCCACGGCGGCAGGCCGGCTGCCGGGCATGCCGTGCCGGCTGCACGGACCAGCGCCGCGCCGCGCCGCGCCGATCTGACGCTGGGTGACCGGCCGCACAGCGTGAACGCGCCGCGCGATCAGACGGTGGTCGTGGCATCGGTGCATCCGGACGGCGGCCTGCGCGGACAGGACGGCGCGCCGGTCACGGCGCACGAACTGGCTTTGGCGCTGGCGGATTTCTGGGAGCCGGGGCAGCCTGTGGTACTGGCGCTCGATGGCGCGCAGTCGCCGCAAGGCCGCGCGGCGGCCCAGCGGGTGGCTGACGTCATGCAGACCGAGGTCGTGGTGCCGGAATTTCCGTTGCAACGCGGCACCTTGCCGGACGGCCGTACGCCGGCGGTGGACCTGGCGCAGCCGGGCAACTGGCGGCGGCTGCAGCCCGCGCGGGACCCCTATGCATCGGCCCGCTTCGACATCGAAGCCGACGGCGGCGTCTACCTGCGGCTGCCGAACGGGGCGCGCGAGAAGGTGGAACTGGCCGACTACCTCGGACCGCGCCTGGGCAGCGGGGGGGCCAAGACGGTGTTTGCGCTGGGCGCGGACAAGGCCATCGGCATCGCCAACGATGCCGAGATCAGCGGGATCATGGTGCGGAGCGAACGGGAGGCGCTGGATGCGGCCACGGCGGGCGGCGTGCCCACGATCCGCACGTTCGGCCCGGCGGATATGTCGCTATGGGGCATCCCGGCGATCGGGTATGAGCGATATGCCGTCAGCAGCAAGGATCTGTTCGGCGCCCACGCCCGGGCTGACGACCCAAGGCTGGCGCTGCTCAACGACAGGTCGGTGCGGGATCTGGACGCGCTGCAAGCCGTGCTGCGCGATACGGGCGCCTATCTTGGCGATGGCGAGTTCGCGGTGTTTGCTGACGGATCGGTCAAGGTGGCCGACCTGACGCATGTGGAGTGGCACAGCACCGAGTACCAGGGCGAGGCGTTCGCGCATACGCTGCAGCGGATGCGCGAGATCGCCGCGCGCAACGCCGGGGCCGCCCCGGACGCCGGCATGCAGCGCCGAACCATCGCGCACGATGCGCCGGCCGCGCCGACGCCGGCCGGCAGCAACGGCCCCCGGCCGTGGAAGATGGCCACGACGATGACGGTGGCGGCGGCCAGCAGCGCGGCGATGGCCGGTGCCACGTACGCCGTCACGTCGGGCACGGGTGTCAACCCGGTGCTGACCGGCGCGGCCTGCTTTATCTATCGGGGCAGCGTGGCGGCGGCGCGCACCATGCACACCGTGCGCCTGCAGGCGCGGCTGAAAGACCCGTCGCCCGCCGACGTGGCGTGGCTGACGACGCGGCTGAGCGGCAGGCGCGCCGATGCCTGGGGCATTCGTCCGGCGGATCAGCAACAAGCCCGGGACGCACTGGCGAAACTCGATCACCACCTGCATGGCGAAGGCAGGGACGCGCCCGATGCGGGCCAGCAGGTCGCCGACGCGACGCAGGCGCTGAAGGGCGTGATCGGCGCCATCCTGCATCCTGACACCGTGCCGGGCCGGATCAACGATGCGCTGCAGATCGGCACCCTGGCCGTCAACAACGGCAACAGCGTGCTCTGGTTTGCCCATAACGGGCTGGCCTTCGGCGATCCGCTGCTGTACAGCACGCTGGCGTTCGCGGCCGCCAACCCGGTGCTGAGTACGTTCAACGTGGCCAACCGGCTGGGGCATCACGTGGGCGGCAAGCCGTCGGCGGTGGTGGGCGCGCAGATGCGCAAGTTCGTGATGAACAGCTACGCGCTCGGATCGGTGCCGCTGGCACTGGGCGATGTGATGCACCAGGGCGGCGTGGTGGGCGCGTTCGAGGCGGCCAGCCTGCTGGTGTTCGGCGCCGGCGCCCATCTGAACTCGCGCAATGACAAGAACGCGCTGCGCCTGGCACGCAATGAAGCGCCGGTGGATTATGCGGGCGCGGAAAGCAAGTGGAAGTTCTACGGCAAGGCCATGCCGTACGGGCTGGTGCTGCTGGGCGGGGGCGTGATCGCGAACTTCGTCACGAAGATCGTGATGGAACTGACCAAAGACGAGAAGGATGGCACGGGCAGGCCCGCGCCGACGTCCACGCCCGATCCGACATCGTCGCCGACGCCCGCACCATCGCCATCGCCAACGCCATCGCCTACGACGGCGCCCGGGTCCCCTTCGGCCACGCAGCCGCCGGAGACCGGGCCGAGGCCGACCGGGCCCGGACATCCGTCCACCTCCCGGCCAAGGCCGCGCCCACGGGACGAGACGGTCACGGTCAAGCCCTACTCGGCCGCCACCGTGAACGACGCCACGCTATGGGGCATTGCGCGCACGCATCTGGAGACGCTGCTGTCCGACGAACAGAAGCACGCAGCAGATGCCGTTCCGATGACGCCAGACGAGCAGGTCGGGAACTTCGCGCTGCGGGAACTGGTGAACCTGAACCCGCAGTACCGGCTGTCGGAAGACCCCGACCATCTCGAGCCGGGGTGGGTACTGGACGTGACGCGGTAGTGCGACGTGGCGCCGGGATGTGGCGCCGGGGACGGGGCGCCCGCGCTCAGGGAATGCGGCGGGGGCGCCCGACGCCCTCTGGTGCGTCAGTCGTCGTCACGCCAGCGCCGGTCGCGCCGCCATTCGTGTTCGCGCCAGCGTTGCTCGCGGCGCCACTCGCGCTCGCGCCAACGCTGTTCGCGCCAGCCGTCGTAGTAGCCAGGCGCCACCACCACAGGGCGGGGCGCGACCACCACGGGGCGGGGTGCCATGTAGACGGGGGCGGGCTCGTAGTACACCGGCGCCGGCGGCGGCGCGGCCACGTAGGCCGGCACGCCGATACCGATGTCGAAATTGACATGCGCCTCGGCGGCGGCCGAGGCCGTGAGGGCGGAAAGACCGATCAGACTGGCGATGAGGAACCTGGACATGGAGAGCACCTTTGCTCGTTGCTGCGTGGATGCCGATACTAACGGCGCGCGGCGCGGTCCGTTGACCCTGTCCCAGGTGTCTTTGTAAGCTGTTGTATCGATTGTCTGCCCGCCCAGTGTGCCGCGTTTACTGGCTGGTCGCGTCCGCGTCGCCTTCGCCGGCGCGGCGCTCGTTCGGGGTCTTGCCCGGCGACGGGTGTTCCGGCCGCAGGGCATGACCCGAAGTCTCGTCGTCCACGAGCCCATTGCCCTCGCCGGAGACCTTCACTTCGATCGTCTCGACGAAATGGTCGGGCTCGTCCTGCTCGATCCGGTTGTTACGTATTGATGCATCTTCTCGGGCTGCCATGGTGCGCTCCTTTATCGCGTCTTAATCGGAAATTAAGAGAGGGATAACGGAGAACAGTGCAAGGTCCGGGCCACGCCTGCAGCGCCCGCGCTCCGCGCCCGGACCGGCAACACGGGAGCGCAGCGCATGCGCCGGCTTGCAAAATCTACAAGCGCGAGGCATCGGCGGCGGTCGGCGCGCCTTTCCTACCGGGGGTGCCCGCGCGCGGGGCACGAATATCGATAGGCAAAAACATTCGTTCGGCGCCGCGTGCCGTGTTCTTAGCATGACCCCTTTCCAAAAAAATCCGGTTCAGGAGAGAGGCGTATGACAAGAACGACAGCAGCGTCCCGTAGTCAGCGAAGCACCCCCGCCCGCCGCGTGCTGGCGGGCCTGTGCGCCACGGCGGTGGCGTTGATGAGCGGCTGCGGCAGCGACGATGCGCCGACAACTTCCTCCGGCAATCCCGCCCCGACAACGGTGGCGACAAAGAAGCCCAACATCGTCTTCATCATGGCCGACGACCTCGGCTATTCGGACCTGGGCGCCTTCGGCAGCGAAATCCGCACGCCCAATCTGGATGCGCTGGTAAAGCAGGGCCGCATCCTGGCCAACCATCATACGGCGGCGGTCTGCGCGGTGACGCGCTCGATGATCATCTCCGGCACCGATCACCACCTCGTGGGCCAGGGCACCATGGCCACCACCGACGTGAACTACGTCGACGAGAACAACGCGCCGAAGCCCGGCTACGAGGGCTATCTGAACGACCGCGCGCTGTCGATCGCCCAACTGCTCAAGGATGGCGGCTACCACACGTACATGGCCGGCAAGTGGCACCTGGGCAGCGGGCTGCCCAACGCCACCAACCAGGGGGCGAATGTCGGCACGACATCGCCGGGCCAGACGCCGGTGTCGTGGGGCTTCGAGAAGAGCTACGCCCTGCTGGGCGGCGGTGGCGATCACTTCGGCCGCAACGGCAGCACCGCGTATGTGGAAGACGACCACTACGTGACGCCGAACACGACGAACTTCTTCTCGTCGGACTTCTACACATCGACGATTCTCAAGTACATCGATTCGAGCACCGGCAAGAATGCTGACGGCAAGCCGTTCTTCGCCTACCTGACCTACCAGGCGCCCCACTCGCCGCTGCAGGCGCCGGCGGCGTACATCGATCGCTACAAGGGCGTCTACGATGCTGGCTACGAGCCCATCCGGGCGGCGCGGCTGGCGCGACAGAAGGCGCTGGGGCTGATTCCCGCCGATTTCACGCCGAACGCCGGGCGCGACGAGACGCTGACAGTGACGCCGAAGTCCGCGAACTGGGGCACGGCGTCGGCCAACTACATCACGTCGACCCACAGCGCGGCGCAGGGCGGCGTCGATACCCGCGTGGCGAATGCCAACAAGAAGTGGGACAGCCTGACTGCCGACGAAAAGCGCGCACAGGCCCGCTACATGGAAATCTTCGCGGCGATGGTCGAGAACCTGGACGACAACGTCGGCCGTCTGGTGCAGCACCTGAAGGACATTGGCGAGTACGACAACACGCTGATCGTGTTCCAGAGCGACAACGGCCCGGAAGCCAGCTATTACGAGTTCAGCGGCAACTACGACCAGAGCTACGACGCGAAGAACGCGGACCCGGCCGTCTATCCGACGCTGGGCACCACGGCGTACAAGGGCTCCAGCAATCTGGACTACGGCCAACGCTGGGCCGAGGTCAGCGCCACGCCGTTCCGGCTCTGGAAGGCGTTCCCGGCGGAAGGCGGCCACTCGGTGCCGACCATCGTCAAGCTGCCCGGCGCGGCGCCCGCCCAGCAGGCCGCGCAACTGAACGCCTTCACGCATGTGGTGGACCTGGCGCCCACGTTCCTGGACATTGCCGGCGTGGCCGCACCCAGCACGCCGGCGGCGCCGCTCTATGACAGCAAGGGCGTCAACCGCAATGCCGGCAAGGTGGTCTACGACGGCCGCAACGTGTATCCGATCACCGGACTGTCGCTGCTGCCGACGCTGCAGGGCAAGGCCAGCGGCCCGGCACGCACCACGTTTGCGGAAGAGCTCTACGGCCGCACCTACGTCTACGCCGACAACTGGAAGGCCACGTGGATCGAGCCGCCGTTCGGGCCGGCCCATGGCGAATGGCAGCTGTTCGACATCCGGGCGGACCGTGGCGAGACCAACGACCTCGCCGTGCAGCGTCCGGACGTGGTGGCGGACCTCAAGGCGAAGTGGAACGACTATGCCAAGGCCGTCGGCGCGGTGCTGCCGAAGGTTCCCGGCATGATCTACTGAGGCGGCCGTGGCACTGCCTGGAATCCGCAAACTGGGGAAGATCGCCGGCGCCGCCTTCGGGGTGGGGCTGGCCGCAACGCTGGCGGTACGCGCCGTGCCGCTGCATGGCGCGGCGGCGCTCGGCACGCCGCGCCAGTGCGCTGCCTATACAGGCTTGCCCGATGACTGGCGCAAGCAGGGCAAGGCAGGCATGGCGCACGTGCGTGGCGGCGAATTCGTGCCGGGCACCACGCTCGGCTATCCCGATGAACGGCCTGCCGGCAAGACGCGCGTGGGCAGCTTCTGGATTGACCGTACCGAAGTTACCAATGCGCAGTTCGCCGCCTTCGTGCAGGCCACCGGGTATCGCACCGACGCCGAGCGCGCCGGCGAGGCCGTGGTGTTCCACAAGCCCACCGGCGAGGAACTGCAGCAACGGCCCTATGCCTGGTGGTCGATGGTGCGCGGCGCCGACTGGCGGCATCCGTCGGGCCCGGCATCGGCCATCGACGGCAAGGACAACCAGCCGGTCACGCTGGTGACGCAGGCCGATGCGCGCGCTTACGCGCAGTGGCTTGGCCACGACCTGCCGACCGAGGACGAATGGGAGTACGCGGCCAAGGCCGGCCAGCGTGGCGCGGCGCTGGAAACCGCCCCGGCCAATGCGGATGGGACGCCCACGGCCAACTACTGGCAAGGCGTGTTCCCTGTGCTGAACAGTGCCCGCGACGGCTTCGACGGCCTGGCGCCGGTGGGCTGCTTCACGGCGAATGCGTTCGGCCTGTACGACATGATCGCCAACGCGTGGGAATGGACCGCCGACCCGTACACCGGGCCGCGCCAGTCGCACGCCAACGGCGATACCGCGTTCGTGGCGGCGTTGTCGGGCCGGTCCGGCAACCCGCGTGACACGCGCATGGCGGTCATCAAGGGCGGCTCGTTCCTGTGCGCGCCGGACTTCTGCGTGCGCTACCGGGCGTCGGCGCGCGAACCGGCCGAGCGCGACCTGCCGACTTCGCATATTGGCTTCCGGACGGTGCTTCGCGATGGTTAAGGCGCTGTTGCTGGGATTGGGCTGTACCTGGGCGCTGCAATCGCCGGTGTGGGCCGCGACGCGGGCTGACGTGTCCGTCAACGCGCGGCCTGTCGTGCGCATCGGGGTGGCCAGCCAGGCCGACCGCGAGCTTGTGGCGGCGGCCGCGAACGCGGGTGGCGCGGTGCCATTGCAGGCGGTGTCCTTCGCCGACGCCGCCGAAGTACGCCGGGCGCTGCGCGCGCGCCGCATCGACGCCTCGATTGCGGAGGATGCCCAGGCACTGGCTGGCGATGCATCGGTCTGCACGGTGGCTTACACGGTGACCTATCCGATGGGGTTGTACGCGGAGAAGATCGCGGCGCTGCGGGAGGTGCCCGTGGGCGCCGTCATTGCCATCCCGGCCGACCGGGCCGGGCAGGGGCGCGCGCTACTGCTGCTGCAGAACCACGGGCTGATCCGTATCGATGGCGAGGCCGGTCTGCGGCCCCAGCTTGCCGACATCATCGACAATCCGCGCAAGCTGCGCTTCGAGCGTTTGCCGTCGCAACGGCTGGCTGCCGCCTTGCGCCGCTACGCGCTGGTGGCGCTGCCTTACGCGGCCGCCGATGCCGCGGGACTGGCGCCGGCGCGCGACGCGCTCGGTATCGAGGATGCCCGTGTGCCGTGGGCGAACGCGCTGGCGGTACGGGCGGCGGACTGCCGGGCGGACTGGGTGGCGCAGACGGTCGGCGCGCTGCATTCCCCGGCGGTGAAGTCTTTCATCCTGACGCGCTTCAACGATTCGGTGCGTCGGCCATGGTAGACGGCGAGCGCGGCGGTGATCCGGTCGCGATTGGCTTTCATTGCACGGCGTGCGGCAAGTGCTGCAATTCGCCGCCGCTGATGAGCATGGACGAGTTGTTCCGCCACGCCGACCGCTTTGTCGGCGCCTTGTCGTTGCGGCGCGTGCGGCCGCCCCTGGCCGGCACGCGGCACAGGGTGGACGGGCACCTCGTGGAAGTCACTGCCGACGACGTGGCGGCGTTTGCCGCGCTGGCGCGCCGGCAGGGCCATCCGCTGCCGAATGGCGACGTGCTGATGATCGCCACGCAGGCCATCGACTATCCGTCGCGCGGACGCTGTCCCGCACTGGCCGACGACGGGCGCTGCACGATCCACGCGTCCCGCCCCTCCACCTGCGCGATGGTGCCGCTCGACGCCTGGGTGCCAGACCGGCTGCAGGCCGTGTCGCTGGCGGCCAAGCGACGCGGCGGCGAACACGATATCGGCGCCGACTGTATATCCGTCCTGTCGTCGGGATCGTTGCCGGCGGATGTCATCCCGCTCGTGCGGGCGGGCGGGGTTGCCGAGCCTGGCTACGCCGCAGCACTGGCCCGGCGTCGCGACGACGAGGCACGGGACAAGGCTGTCTGGGGTGATGCCGTATGCCGCCTGCTGATGCCTGAACTGCTGGGCGCGGCGCGTGGCATCGCATCGATTCCGTTTGCCGGCTACCGCACGCTGCCGCTGGTGCCCGTACTGGCCGTGCTCGCCGATGGCGGCCCGGAGGCCCGGGCCCGCTGCCTCGACTACATCGCGGCCCAGCGCCGGCTGATCGCCGCATCGATCGATGCCGCGCTGGCCCGGCGCCGCATCGATGACAAACCAATGACAGCCCAGCTGCGTCAATGCGATGCGGCCTTGTCCGCCCTGGGCCAACGTCTGACGTAATGCCTTGTTTGTGCTGCATAAGGCTCATTCATCAGGTTTAGCCCCACTTCGTATCGTCTTTGTATCGTTTCTGTATCAAAAAGGCTAAAGATCCACTTTCGTTCGACGTAAACGTGGATGTCAGGACATTCAGGTGACGCAGAGCCTGAGTGACAAAGAAACGAACAAGAAGAAGGGCACAACCATGGCATCGATTTCCTCCCTCGGGGTTGGGGCCAACCTCGAGCTGTCCACATTGCTGGACAAGTTGTCCACCGCCGAGCGCGCGCCGCTGACGGCCCTGGACAACCAGCACACGGCCTACCAGACCCGCCTGACCGCCTATGGCACGGTCAAGAGCATGCTCACCAGCTTCCAGGCCACGGCCAAGGCGCTGATGAACCGGGACACCTTCGGCGCGGTCAAGTCGTCGGTGGGCAATGCCGACATCATGACGGTGACGACCGCCGCCAACGCCGTACCCAGCGACCTCAGCGTCAACGTGACGCGGCTGGCGCAGGCCCAGTCGCTGGCCGGCACCGGGTACGCCAAGCAGGACGTGCAGATCGGTTCCGGCACGCTGACGTTCGAGTTCGGCACCACCACGGGCTGGGACGAAGCCAGCGGCACCTACGTGAACCCCGGGTTCACTCCCAATGCGGCCACTGCTGCCGTACCCAACCCCCGCACGATCACGATCGACCCGGGCAAGGGGTCGCTGCAGGACATCCGCGATGCCATCAACAAGGCCGGCATCGGCGTCAAGGCCAGCATCATCAACGATGGCAGCGCCACGCCGTACCGGCTGATCCTGACGTCGGACAAGACCGGCGAGACAATGAGCATGCGCATCACGGGCTCGTCACCCGAACTGCAGGGGGTGGCGGGCTACGACCCGACCACGCCGGGGTCGAACGCGATGAAGGAAACGCTGCGCGCCACCAACGCGGCGCTGACGGTCAATGGCATCGCCATCACCAGCACCAGCAACACCGTGGTGGACGCCGCGCAGGGCGTGACCATGACGCTCAAGAAGACCGGCACGACGTCGCTGTCGCTGACGCAGGACACCGACAGCATCAAGAATTCCATCCAGGCGATGGTCACCGCCTACAACAACATCCAGTCCTCGATCAAGTCGCTGACCGCGTTCGACACCAAGGCGATGACCAAGGGCGCGCTGAACGGCGACACATCGATCCGCGGCATCCAGACGACCATCCGCGCCGTGCTGAACACGCCCGAGGCAGGCATGCCGGACAAGGCCCCGACCATGCTGGCCGCCATCGGCGTGTCGATGCAGAAGGACGGCACGATGGCGATCGACAGCAAGAAGCTGGACGCCGCGCTGAAGGACAACCTGCCCACCGTGACGCAGCTGTTCGCGGGCGACGGCACCACGGGCGGCTTCGCCCGCCGGCTGTCCGATGCGGTAGACAAGATGACCGGGGAAAGCGGCCCGATCGGCGCGGTCACCACCGGCATCGAACGCAGCATGAAGGACCTCGAAAAGCGTTACGAGGACCTGAGCGTGCGCATCGACGCCAAGATCGAACGCTACCGCAAGCAGTTCACCGCGCTGGACCTGGCGGTGGCGCAGATGAACAACACCAAGAACTACCTGACACAGCAGTTCCAGGCGTTGACGAACGCGAAGAAGTAAAACGCTTCAGGCGCGCTTGGGGTGGAAAGGGCGATGGCTTCGGCTGTCGCCCTTTTTGTTTTGCCTGTGCGGAGCGATGAAGGTGTGTTGCGTAAATCATCGTTCTCCGAATCTGCATAAGTAAAAGCATGTTGATTGTGATGCGTTAGGAAACGGCGAAACAGCGACTTCTTCCGCCTGAAAAGCCGCTAGTTTGCGAGCCGCAGCTTCATGGCGTCGTGCATCGGGCACGGTGACATGGAAGCCGGGATTCGCTGACCGCAATGGCTGAAATGACGCAAGCAACCACGCCGGACGACGCCGGCCCGAACGATGAAACCCCCGGAGAGCCCAGACCAAGTACATCCACGCGCGTCGTGCCGATGCAACGCGACGCATTCGGCAGGCCGTACTGGGAATCCTTTCTGACCCCTGCCAGCTACCAGGTGAGGGCCGAGGCCCGTGTGCCGCCGCACTTGCCGGGGATCATCATTTTTGTGCATGGGGTGAATTCGGAGGGGGAGTGGTATGACGACGCCGAGCAGGCGCTGTGTGAGGGGTTAAGCGAACGCCTTGGGCTGAATGGAACCGGATCCCAGTTGAAGGCAAATGCTTACGTCGATCAGGAGCCGGCGCCGTCTCAAAAGAGGCATATGCGTAGAGTGGACCCCGACAACCCCGGCTACTCCCCCGTCATCCGCTTTTATTGGGGCTACCGAGAACCCGACGAAAGCCCAGGCCGCTTCAAGATTCCACTACGCAATATCGCTGGCGCTGACTTCTGGAAACGAAAGGAAGCC
>NZ_JBYPSB010000021.1:0-71628 GCF_057815095.1 Cupriavidus sp. 86D6
GCGACAGCGCAATCGGGGTCGTGATGGGATTCCGACTCATGCTGGCGGCTCCTTGTCGGTGAGAGGCTGGGACGCGAGGCACCCTACACCGACTACGCCTCGGGAAGTTGCTGACAAAGCCAGGAATTAACTCGACGCAATGGCCGACGCTTTTCGTCGAAATACGATTGATGAAACTGAGGCGATCGACCCCGGACAAGACTACTTGCCACGGCTCTCGGACAAATCGGAAGGGGAGATCACGTTGAATGCGCGGAAGCGGAGGGAGGGGGGAGAAAAAACCCGGGTAGCACAATCCCCGCGCCCCTCCTACACTCCCTGATCGATGCAGCCGTCCGATGCTGCACTTTCGGGAGACCTCCATGACGTTCAGTCTGCTGCGCCGCGCCATGATGGCGTGCGGCGCCGTTGCCGTCCTTATGCATTCCCCGCTGTCCCACGCCGCCGAGCCGGTAAAGATCGGGCTGATTGCGCCGTTCTCGGGCAGCTTTGCCGACTATGGCAAGCAGATGGAAGGCGGCATCAAGGCCTGGCAGAAGCTGAACGGCGACACCGTGGCGGGCCGCAAGGTCCAGATCATCGTGAAGGACACCTCCGGCCCGGTCCCCGAGGTGGCCAAGCGGCTGGCTCAGGAACTGGTGGTACGCGACAAGGTGGACATCCTGGCCGGCTTCGGCCTGACGCCGGAGGCGCTGGCCGTGGCGCCGATCGCCGAGCAGGCCAAAAAGCCGATGGTGATCTTCAACGCGGCCTCGTCAGTCATCACCACCAAGTCGAACTACATCGCGCGCGTGTCGATGACGCTGCCGCAGATTTCCGCCCCCATGGCCACCTGGGCGGTGCGCAACAACGTCAGGAAGGTGGTGACGCTGGTGGCCGACTACGCGCCCGGCATCGACGCCGAGACCGCGTTCAAGACCAATTTCCTGGGCGGTGGCGGCCAGATCGTCGAATCGATCCGCGTGCCGCTGCGCAACCCCGAGTTCGCGCCATTCATCCAGCGCATCAAAGACGCCCGCCCAGAAGCGGTGTTTCTGTTTCTGCCGGCCGGCGAACAGGGCGTGGCGTTCATGAAGGGCTTCCGCGAGCGGGGGCTGGCCGATGCCGGCATCCGCGTGATCGCCACCGGCGACCTGACCGACGACCACGTGCTGCCGGCCATGGGCGACGCCACGCTGGGCGTGATCACGTCGTTCCATTACTCGGCGGCGCACGATTCGAAGGAAAACAAGGCCTTCCTGAAGGCCTTCGCCGATGCCAACCCAGGCGCCGGCCGTCCGAATTTCATGGCCGTGGCCGCGTACGACGGCATGGCCGCCATCTACGACGCACTCAGGAAGACCGGCGGCGCCACCCACGGCGACAAGTTCCTGGCGGCCCTGAAGGGCATGAAGATCCAGAGCCCGCGCGGCGCGATCATGATCGACCCGGCCACGCGCGATGTGATCCAGACCGTCTATATCCGCAAGGTGGAAAAAGTCGGCGGCGAGCTTTACAACGTCGAATTCGACAAGTTCGAGGGCGTCAAGGACTCGGGCAAATAGGCAGGCAGCGCAGGCCGGGGACGCCCGCCCCTGTCGAAATCTTTCATCGCGAAGACAGGATTGTGCAATTCCCTTGCGGGAAAAGCTGACCTAACCTTGTCTGGCGGCGCCTGCCCATGCCGTCACATAACAAGGACTCTGGAGACATCCCGATGAAGAGCTCAGCCGTTGCCCTGGCCGCGTCGCTGGTCGTGGCCGCTTCACCCTTGCTCGCAGCGCCCGCCGACAACCTGCAGAAGCTTCAGGATTTCAAGCAGACCGGGGCCGCGCCCGCCGAGAAAATCGCCCAGGACGGCAAGCATGCCGACGCGCTGCGCGAGAACCTGAAGGCCATCAAGCTGCCGCCGGGCTTCAAGATCGAGTTATATGCCGTCGTGCCCGAGGCGCGCCACATGGCCATCGAGCCGTCCACGGGCGTGGTGTTCGTCGGCACGCGCAAGAACCGCGTCTGGCAGGTGACCGACCGCACCAAGCGCCGCGTGGCCGACGACGTGGTCCAGTTCGCCAGCGCCATCAGCTTCAAGGTGCCCAATGGCGTGTGCTTCTCGCCGGACGGCGTACTCTATGTGGCCGAGCAGAACCGCGTGCTGGCCTTCCCGGCCGCCCAGTTCTTTGGCGAAGGCGGGCCCGACGTGGCCGCTGCCGTGGTGGTGCCCCAGGGCAAGCTGATCCCGACCGAATTCGAGAGCTTCAACCACGGCGCGCGGGCGTGCCGGGTGGGCCCCGACGGCAAGGTCTATATTGCGCTGGGCCAGCCGTGGAACGTACCGCCCAAGGACAAGCTGGCCGCGATGGACAAGAACGGCCTGGCCGGCATCATCCGCATCGGCCAGGACGGCAAGAACCGCGAGGTCTATGCCCACGGCGTGCGCAACTCGGTCGGGCTCGACTTCAATCCGGCCGACAAGACGCTCTGGTTCACCGACAACCAGGTGGACGGCATGGGCGACGACCAGCCGCCCGGCGAGCTGAACCGCGCCACCAAGGCGGGCCAGAACTTTGGCTTTCCGTGGTATGGCGGCGGCAAGGTGCGCACCGTGGAGTACAAGGACCAGCAGCCACCCAAGGACGTGGTCTTCCCGGTGGTGGAATACGCGCCCCATGCGGCCGACCTGGGCATGTCGTTCTACACCGGCAAGATGTTCCCGGCCAAGTACCACGGCGGCGTCTTCGCGGCCGAGCATGGCTCCTGGAATCGCACCAAGCCCATCGGCGCGCGGATCGTCTACACCTCGGTGAAGTCGGACGGCACCGTTGGCGAGACCGAGATCTTTGCCGAAGGCTGGCTCACGCCGAATGGCGAGTACATGGGCCGCCCGGTAGACGTGCAGCAACTGCAGGACGGCTCGCTGCTGGTCTCGGACGACTTCGCCGGCGCGATCTACCGGATCTCGTACTCGGGCACGAAATGACCGGCAGACTCCGTATTGGCACGCTGGTGCTGCTGTCGGGCTGGCTTCTGGTGTCGGCCAGCATCCCCGCGCTGGCCGCCGACGCCCAGGCCGGCCGGACCAAGGCCATGCAGTGCCAGGCCTGCCACGGGCTCGACGGCAAGTCGAAACTGCCCGAGGCACCCCACCTGGCCGGCCAGGTCGAGCAGTACCTGGTCAAGGCGCTCAAGGACTACAAGACCGGCGCCCGCAAGGACGAGATGATGACAATGATGGCCAAGCCGCTCAGCGACGCGGACATCGCCAACCTGGCAGCCTTCTACAGCGGTCTCAAGCCGTAGCGGCCTTCGCCCTGTCGTATTCCGGCGGCCTTCGGGCACGATCAGGTGCCGGAAGGCGCGCGCCCGCCCGCTGGCGGCGGCACGGTGCCGGCGATGACCTTCGACATTTCGGACGTCTGGCGCCAGCCCTCCTGCTGGTACAGCGGCCGGCCCGCCTCCGTGGCATGCAGGATCGTGAAGGTGGCACCGCGCCGCGCCAGTTCGTCCTCGCCCAGCGACATCAGTTGCCGGGCCAGTCCGCGCTTGCGGTGGGTCGGCTCCACATAGACATTCAAGACATAGCCGCGCTTGTCCTGATCCGGATGCGCGGGATGGGGTGGCCAGTCGATCAGCATCAGCCCGACGCCGGCCACCGGCCTGCCGCCGTCCAGCGCCAGCAGGCCAAAATACGTGTCATTGGCCAACCGGGGACGCAGCCAGTCGCGAAAATGCCGCGTCATCGTGCGCAGGGTGTCTGGGGCAAAGCCCGCCTCCAGGAACATGGACTCGCGATGGTGGCAAATCAGTTCCAGGTCGTCGGGCTCGATCGCGCGTATTTCCATGTCAGTGATCTGTTGATGGTTCGGGGGGAAGTTCGGATATCACGCCGGGGCAGACATTGTGCCTGGCACCACCTTCCATCGAAATAAGACGAATCTGAAAGAAATTGGGCGATTTCTAGCGTGATCCATCGCCGTGGCGCACTGTCACCAGACGGTCGAGCAGCGCCCCGTTGGCCAGCAGGCTGGCACTGTCCGATCGATGCACGACCCTGCCGCGATCCAGCACCATCGCCTGGCCGGTCATCGCCAGCGCCATCCTGGCATGCTGCTCCACCACGATCACGGCCATCCCGCTATCGGCAATCAGCCGCGCGATCACGCGCTGCAACTCCTGCACGATGATGGGCGCCAGGCCTTCCATCGGCTCGTCCAGCAACAGCAGGGCCGGATTCACCATCAGCGCGCGGGCCATCGCCAGCATCTGCTGCTCGCCGCCCGAGAGCTGGTTGCCCAGGTTGCGCCGCCGCTCTTCCAGCCTCGGAAATTCCCGATAGATACCGGCGATATCCCAAGGCCCGGGCCGCGCCACCGCGGTCAGGTGCTCTTCCACGGTCAGCGACGGAAAGATCCAGCGTTCTTGCGGCACCCAGCCGATGCCCGCCTGCGCGCGCCGATGCGATGGCATTTTCGCCAGATCGCCGCCCCGCCAGCTTAGCTGGCCGCCGCGCACGCGCGTCATGCCCATCAGTGTGGCCAGCAGCGTGGTCTTGCCCACGCCGTTGCGGCCCAGCAGCGCCAGGCTGTCGCCGGCGGCCAGCGTCAGGTCGATCTGTTCGAGCACGATGGCATCGCCGTAACCGGCGCTCAGTCCCGCAACCCGCAGCAGTTCACGCATGGGCGGCCTCTCCCAGATACACCTCCTTCACGCGTGCGTCGGCGGCAATCTCGGCCGGCGTGCCCTCCGTCAGCACCCGCCCGCCCACCAGCACCGAAATGCGTTCGGCAAAGCGGAACACCAGGTCCATGTCGTGCTCGATAAAGACAATCGTGATGTCGCGCGGCAGGGCCGCAATCACCGCAAACAGTTCGGCGCTCTCGCCTGCGGGGATGCCCGCCGCCGGTTCGTCCAGCAGCAGGATCGACGGCCGCGTGGCCAGCGCCAGTGCCATTTCCAGCAGCCGCTGCTTGCCGTACGGCAGCTGGCGCGTCTCGGTATCGGCGTCGCGCTCCAGCCGCAGCAGCGCCAGCACCGACATGGCCTCGTCCGCCAGCGCCGCCTGCGACGCCACCGTGCGGGCCCACATCCGCGATGCGCCGGTGCGCTCCGCCACCGCCAGCACCACCGACTCCAGCACCGTCAGCCCCGGAAACAGCGTATTGATCTGGAACGTGCGCGTCATGCCCAGCTTCACGCGAGCGTGCTGCGGCAGCGACGTGATATCGCGCTCGCCCAGCCAGATGCGTCCGGCCGACGGCGGCAAGGCCCCCGTCAGCAGGTTGATGAACGTGGTCTTGCCCGCGCCATTGGGCCCGATCAAGGCATGCCGCGCGCCGGGCGCGAAGGTCAGCGAGATATCGGTATTGGCGGCAAACGCGCCCCAGGACTTGCAGAGCCCGTCCGTGCGCAGCGTGGCGGTCATGCGTCGGCTCCCCGTTCGTGCGCGGCAGTTGCCCGGCGACGCGCCGTCCAGGCGCCTATGGCCCCCATCACTCCGCCCCGCGCATACAGCACCATCAGCACCAGCAGCAGGCCGATCCAGAACTGCCAGTACACGGGGTTGATCCCGGCCAGCACGTCCTGCGCGATCATGAACAGCGCCGCGCCGATCAGCGCACCGTAGAGACGCCCCGCGCCGCCCAGCACCAGCATGACCAGCAACTCCGCCGAGCGCGGAAAGCCCAGCACGTCCATGCCCACGAACTGCGTGGTCTGGGCCAGCAGGCCGCCGGCCACGCCGGCAATGGCCGCCGACACGGTGAAGGCCGCACGCAGGCGCCGGGGCACATTGGTGCCCAGCGCGGGCATGCGCCGCGCGCCTTCGCGCACGCCGCGCAGCGACAAGCCGAACGGCGACGCCACGATGCGCCGCACCAGCACAAATACCCCGAACAGCACCGCCAGGCTATAGACGTAGGCCGTCTTGCCGTACAGATCGAACGCGAACATCCCCAGCAGCGGACGCATGCTCACGCCAGACAGCCCATCGACACCGCCGGTCAGGAAGGCCGCCTTGTTGGCCGCCTCGAACAGCATCAGACCGATGCCGAGCGTGACCATCAGCCGCGTCAGATCACCGCCGCGCACCACCAGGAAGCTGCAGAGCCAGCCGGCGAACGCCGCCACCGTCGCGGCAGCCAGCAGGCCGGAGACCGGCTCGCCCCAGCCATGTGCACCCAGCAGCCCGGCCGTGTAGGCGCCCAGCCCAAAGAACGCGGCATGGCCCAGCGACACGATGCCCGCATAGCCCAGGATCAAGTCGAGCGACAGCGCGAAAAGCCCGGTAATCAGAATCTGACTACCCAGAATCAGGTAGTCGGGCAGCAGGAAGAACACGGCCACCGGCATCAGCCAGAAGACGATTTCGGCCGGGTGCCAGCGGCCGTCTGCCAGGCGATGACGGATCATGCGGCGCGCCTCCCGTACAGGCCGGCCGGAAACGCCACCAGCAGCAGCACCATCATCGCGTAGATCACGAAGGCGCCCACCGCGGGCACGTAGTACTTGCCGGCCACGTCGGCCACGCCCAGCACCATCGCCGCCACCAGCGACCCGCGAATGCTGCCCGCGCCGCCCACGGCAACCACCAGCAGGAAGTAGACCATGTACTTGAGCGGAAACGACGGGTCGAGCCCCAGCACATCGATGCCCAGGCCGCCACCCAGGCCCGCCAGACCGGAACCCAACGCAAAGGTCAGGCTGAACACGCGCCCCACGTCGATGCCCAGGCCGCTGGCGGCCTGCTGGTTATCCACCGCCGCGCGCACCTGCGCGCCAAAACGGGTGCGGGCCACCAGCCAGCCCAGCGCCAGCGTGATCACGATCACCACCGCCAGCAGGAACAGGCGATAGGCGCCCAGGTCCAGGCCGGCCACCCTGACCTGCCCGATCAGGAAGGCCGGCAGCGCCACCGGCTGCTGGCCGGGGCCGAAGCCCCAGGTGGCGCCAGCCATCACCATGAAGGTCAGGCCGATCGAGAACAGCACCTGGTCGAGATGACTGGCCCGATACAGCCGCCGATAGAGCGTGCGCTCCAGCACCCAGCCGGCCATCGCGGCGCCCAGGAACGCTGCGGGCAGCGCCGCCAGGAACGGCACGCCGAGCCGGTTCATCAGCACGACTGCCACGTAGCCGCCCAGCATGGCAAACGCGCCGTGCGCCAGGTTGACGAAGTTCATCAGCCCCATCGTCACGGACAGGCCGATGCTGATCAGGAACAGCAGGCTGCCATATGTCACGCCGTCGAACAGCACGCCGGGCAAACTCGAAATCACGATCCGGTCCTCGGTAAGGGTGGATGGGGTTGGATGGCCGCTGCTGTGGCTGGTGGAAATACCGCGCCGATTGTTCAGTGGGCGCCGCTTTTTTGCAATCGGGCCGGACCCGGGCGGCGCCAGCCCCGCACCGGGCGCAACAAGGGTTGGGCCGACGGTTGCGCCCCCGGTGCCCGGAGCGTTGTCGGGTTTACATCGACTGCCGCACGCGCTAAGGTCATTCGGACCGCCGCCAAGGGACGAACCGTCATGCCAATCGACCGCCGCACCTTTCTGGGGATGTCCGCCGGGCTGGCCGCGCTGCCGGCCGGGCCCGCGCTGGCCGCCGCCGCGCGAGCCGCCACCGTGGAAGCGCCGATGCGCCGCAAGGTGCCGGCCTCGGGCGAGGCGCTGCCGGTAATCGGCATGGGCACGGCCGACACGTTCAACGTAGGTCGGGACAGCGACGACCGCGCGGCGCTGACCGAAGTCCTGGCCGAGCTGCTGCAGCGCATTCCCAAGCCCGTGATCGACACCGCGCCCAGCTACGGCAGCGCGGAGGCCGTGACCGGCGACCTGCTGCAGGACGCCGGCGCGCGCGGCAAGGTGTTCGTCGCCACCAAGATATCCACCAGTGCCGCCAACGCCATGGCGCAGTTCACGCGATCCCGCGCAGAACTGCATTCGGACAGCGTCGATCTGCTGCAGGTGCACAACCTGATCGACTGGCGCGACAACCTGAAGCTGCTGCGGCAGTGGAAGGAACAGGGCAAGACGCGCTATATCGGCATCACCCACTACCGCGACGATGCGCACGCCGAACTGGCGCAGATTCTGCGCAGCGAAAAGCTCGACTTCCTGCAGGTGAACTATTCGCTGGGCGAGCGCAACGCCGAAAAGACGCTGCTGCCGCTGTGCGAGGAACGCGGCGTGGCCGTGCTGGTCAATCGCCCGTTTCAGGACGGCCGGTTGTTTTCGGCAGTGCGCGGCAAGCCGGTGCCCAAGTGGGCCGGCGAGGTGGACTGCACGTCCTGGGCCCAGCTGTTCCTGAAATTCATTGTCAGCCATCCCGCCGTGACGGCCGCCATTCCTGCCACATCCAAGCCGAAGAACATGGCCGACAACCTGGGCGCGGCGTTCGGGCGCATGCCCGACACCCGCGAACGCGCGCGCATCGCCGCGGCGCTGGCCTGACTGCGGACGCCCGGCCCCGATCGGCGCATGCATACACCGGCCCCGTCCCCCGACACCGGACCCGGCGAACCGCCAGAGGGCACCGTGCTGGGGCTGCGCGCCGGCGAACGCGCCGCCGTCGTGGCCGGCTTCGTATTCTTCTTCTGCCTGTTCGCCAGCTACTTCATGCTGCGGCCCGTGCGCGAGACGATGGGCATCGCAGGCGGCGTGCAAAACCTGCAATGGCTGTTCACGGCCACGTTCGTGGTGATGCTGGTAGCCATCCCGTTCTACGGCGCCTGCTGCAAGTGGCTGCCACGCCGGCGCTTTGTGCCGTGGGTCTACGCGTTCTTCATCGCCAACCTGCTGGCGTTTGCTGCGGTCACGCGCGCACTGCCGGACAGCGTCTGGCTGGCGCGCGTGTTCTACGTGTGGCTGTCGGTGTTCAACCTGTTCGTGGTGTCGGTGGCCTGGAGCCTGATGGCCGACGTGTTCCGTCCCGAGCAGGCGCGGCGGCTGTTCGCGCTGATCGCGGCAGGCGCCAGTGCCGGCGGACTGGCCGGGCCGGTCATGGGCGGCTGGCTGGTGGGCCGCATCGGCCTGACCGGCCTGATGCTGCTGTCGGCGGCGCTGCTGGCCGCGACGCTGCCCATGGTGGGCTATCTGTTCGCATGGCGGCGCAGGCTGGGGGCGGGTGTGGCCGACGGCATGGCGCACGGTGGACCGGCCGCGCAGGACCCCGCACAGCCGGTCGGCGGGGGACTATGGGCCGGGTTGTCGATGGTGCTGGGCTCGCGCTATCTGCTCGGCATCAGCCTGTTCGTGATCCTGCTGGCCACGTCGAGCACGTTCCTGTATTTCGAGCAGGCCCGCCTGGTGGCGGCGGCCTTTCCCACCCGGGCGCAGCAGACGCAGGTGTTCAGCGCGCTCGATGCCACGGTGCAGGCGCTGACCATCCTCGTGCAGATCTTCTTCTCGGGCCGTCTGGCGCGGCGCTACGGCGTGACGGCGCTGCTGACGGCCGTGCCGCTGGCCGTGACCGGCGGCTTTCTGCTGCTGGCGTTGTGGCCCACATTCGGCGTGCTGGCCGCGGCGATGATCGTGCGGCGCGTGGGCGAATACGCGATGCTGCGGCCGGGCCGCGAAATGCTGTTTACGGTGGTCGACCCCGAGACCAAGTACAAGGCCAAAAACGTGATCGACACCGCGATCTATCGCGCCGGCGACGCGGTCAGCGCGTGGGTGCGCACCGCCATCGATGCCTTGTCCGGCCATCCGGCCACTGTGGCGCTGGCCGGCGCCGCACTGGCCATCGGCTGGGCATGGCTCGGGCTGTGGCTGGGGCGGCGGCATGAAGGCCAGTTGACCGCGGCGCAAGCCGGCACCGCGCCAACGGTACTGGCCCGGCCGGCAAAGGAAGGTCAATGACCGCCACCCCACAAGGCCAGCCGATAATCGCGCGCCGGTCTGGCCGCATTGCACCGATGCCCGTATAGTGCTTGCCGTGCTGGCGGCACATGCCGCCCTACCCCATTCGTACAGGAGTTGCCTCATGAAGACCAAAGCCGCCATCGCCTGGAAAGCCGGCGCCCCGCTCACCGTCGAAGAGGTGGATCTCGACGGTCCGCGCGCCGGTGAGGTCCTTGTCGAAATCAAGGCCACGGGCATCTGCCATACCGACTACTACACGCTGTCCGGCGCCGACCCCGAGGGCATCTTCCCGGCCATCCTGGGCCACGAAGGCGCGGGCATCGTCACCGACGTGGGCCCGGGCGTGACGTCGCTGAAGCCCGGCGACCATGTGATCCCCCTGTACACGCCGGAATGCCGCCAGTGCAAGTTCTGCCTGTCGCGCAAGACCAACCTGTGCCAGGCCATCCGCTCGACCCAGGGCAAGGGCCTGATGCCCGACGGCACCTCGCGCTTCTCGATCGACGGCAAGCCGATCTTCCACTACATGGGCACGTCGACGTTCGCCAACCACATCGTGGTGCCGGAAATCGCGCTGGCCAGGATCCGTCCGGATTCACCGTTCGACAAGGTCTGCTACATCGGCTGCGGCGTGACCACGGGTGTGGGCGCGGTGCTGTTCACGGCCAAGGTCGAAGCGGGCGCCAACGTGGTGGTGTTCGGGCTCGGCGGCATCGGCCTCAACGTGATCCAGGCGGCAAGGATGGTGGGCGCCGACAAGATCATCGGCGTCGACCTGAACCCGGGCCGCGAAGCCATGGCCCGCAAGTTCGGCATGACCCATTTCATCAATCCGAAGGACGTCGAAAACGTGGTGGACCACATCGTGCAACTGACCGATGGCGGCGCCGACTACTCGTTCGAGTGCATCGGCAATACGCAGGTCATGCGCCAGGCGCTGGAGTGCTGCCACAAGGGCTGGGGCAAGTCGATCATCATCGGCGTGGCCGAGGCCGGCGCGGAGATCTCGACGCGCCCGTTCCAGCTGGTGACGGGCCGCGAGTGGAAGGGTTCGGCCTTCGGCGGCGCGCGCGGCCGCACCGACGTGCCGAAAATCGTCGACTGGTACATGGAAGGCAAGCTCAACATCGACGACCTGATCACGCACACGCTGCCGCTCGACCGCATCAACGAGGGTTTCGACCTGATGAAGCGCGGCGAGTCGATCCGCTCGGTCGTCCTTTACTGAGGCAACGGCCCATGGAACTGCTGTCTGAACACGGCTGCCACGGCGGCGTCCAGCGTTTCTACCAGCACCAGTCGGCGGCCATCGGGCTGCCGATGCGGTTCTCGGTCTTCCTGCCGCCGCAGGCGCTTGCCGCCAACGCGAAGCCGCTGCCGACCCTGTTCTACCTCGCTGGCCTGACCAGCACCGAGGAAACGTTCATGATCAAGGCTGGCGCGCAGCAGTACGCGGCGCAGCACGGCCTGATCCTGGTGGCGCCCGATACCAGCCCGCGCGGGGCACACGTGCCCGGCGAGGCCGATGCCTGGGACTTCGGGGTTGGCGCCGGCTTCTATGTCGATGCCATCGAGGCGCCGTGGCGCATGCACTGGCGCATGGAAAGCTACGTGGCGGACGAACTGTTCCACCTGGTCACCAGCGAACTGCCCGCCGACGCTGCACGCGTCGGCATCTTCGGCCATTCGATGGGCGGGCATGGCGCGCTGGTGCTGGCGCAACGCTACCCGCAGCGGTTCCGTTCGGTCTCGGCGTTCGCGCCAATCGCCGCGCCTTCGCAGTGTCCGTGGGGCATCAAGGCATTCACGGGCTACCTGGGTGAGGACCGCAGCCGCTGGGCGCAGCACGACGCCAGCGCACTGATGGCCGGACAGGCATCGGCGCCGTTCCCGGCCGGCATCCTCGTGGACCAGGGCCTGGCCGACAAATTCATGGCCGAACAGCTCCACCCCGAAGCGTTCGAGGCGGCCTGCGAGAAAGCCGGCCAGCCGCTGACGCTACGCCGGCACGCGGGCTACGACCACGGCTACTACTTCATCTCGACGTTTATCGCCGACCATATCCGGCATCACGCGGAGCGGCTTTGAGCACGGACACGGCTCCAATCGGCTCCACTCTCCCATGAAATGGGAGAGGGGTCGGGGGAGAGGGCGCCGAGGTTCAAATTGCGGCCTGTCGCAAACAGAACCATCCGACCCTCTCCCCTGCCCCTCTCCCGCATGCGGGAGAGGGGAAAACACAATCCCTTCGCCATGACCAACTACCGCCCCCACCCCATCGTCATGCTGACCGCCCGGCAGCTTTCCGAGGCGATCCACGCGAAGCAGGTATCGAGCCGTGAAGTCATGGCGGCTTATCTGGCGCATATCGCTACCGTGAATCCGGCATGCAACGCCATCGTGGCGCAGCAGGACGAGGCCGCGCTGATGCAGGCCGCGCAGGCAGCCGACGATGCGCTGGCACGTGGGGAATCAAAGGGCTGGATGCACGGCATGCCGCAGGCGCCGAAGGATCTAGCGATGACGCGCGGCATCCGCACGACGTACGGTTCGCCGATCTTCAAGGACAACGTGCCGGCCAGCGATTCGGTGATCGTGGAACGCATGCGCCAGGCCGGGGCGATCCTGATCGGCAAGACCAACACGCCGGAGTTCGGGCTCGGGTCGCACACGTTCAACCCGGTCTACGGTGCCACGCGCAACCCGTACGATCCCGCACGGTCGGCGGGCGGCAGCAGTGGCGGCGCAGCAGCCGCGCTGGCGCTGCGCATGCTGCCCGTTGCCGATGGCAGCGACTTTGGTGGCTCGCTGCGCAATCCGGCCGCGTACTGCAACGTCTTCGGATTCCGGCCCTCGGCGGGCCGCGTGCCCTATGGCCCGGCGCCGGAGCTGTTCCTGCCGCAACTGGGCTGCGAGGGGCCGATGGCCCGCAATGTGGCAGACCTGGCGCTGCTGCTGGCCACCCAGTCCGGCCCGGACGCCCGCACGCCGCAGGCGCTGCCCCAAGACCCCACGCTGGCCACGCTGACGCCGCAAAACGTGGTCAACGTGCTCGATGCAGACATGTCGGGCAAGCGCGTGGCGTGGCTCGGCGATTGGGGCGGATACCTGCCGATGGAAGACGGCATCCTGTCGCTGTGCGAACAGGCGCTGCGCTTCTTCCCCGATTTCGGCGTGACGGTAGACGCGATCCAACCGCCCTACCCGCCCGAGAAAATCTGGCAGACCTGGCTTGTGCATCGTCACTTCCTGACGGGCAACGCGCGGCTGGCGCTCTACAACAACCCGTCAACGCGCGCGCAGCTGAAGCCCGAGGCGATCTGGGAAATCGAGGGTTCGCTCGACCTCAAGGCCAGCGACCTCTACGCAGCCAGCACGCAGCGCAGTGCCTGGTATCAGGCGCTGCTGCGCACCTTCGAGACGTTCGACTACATCGCCGTACCGACCGCGCAGGTGTTTCCGTTCGATGTCGACCAGCATTGGCCGAAGGCCATCGCCGGGCGCCAGATGGACACCTATCACCGCTGGATGGAAGTGGTGGTGGCGTGGACGCTGTCGGGCTGTCCGGTGATCAGCGTGCCTGTGGGATTCAGCGCGGAAGGCCTGCCGATGGGCATGCAACTGATCGGCCGTCCGCGCGATGACCTGAGCGTGCTGCGCCTGGCAGCGGCCTACGAGCGCACGCGCGACTGGGTCAACGACCGGCTGCCGCCGGCCATCGACGGGTAAGACGGGAACGCGTCAGGCCACGCGCCGCAGTTGCCGTGCCGACGCGCCAAACAATGGCGCGGCACGATCGGCGGCCAGCTTGATGCGATCGGCCAGCGCGCCGCTGCCCACCTGGTAGCCGTCGAAATCGCCTGTCGACGCGTACACGCCGATCGGCAGCGTCAGCGCCTGCAGGAAGCTGAACAGCGGCCGGAGCTGGTGCTCCAGCACCAGCGCGTGACGGTCACTGCCGCCGGTGGCCGCCAGCAGGACCGGCTTGTCGACCAGGGCATCCATACCCACCAGGTCGAACAGATGCTTGAAATGGCCCGGGAACGAGCCGCGATACACGGGCGCCGCGGCAATTACCAGATCGGCCGACTCGATGGCCGCGACCTGCGCCTCGATGTCCGCCGGCAGCTCCTGGCGCGTCAGCGCGGCACCGAGCGGGCGGGCGATCTCGCTCAGGTCAACGATCCGGGAATCGAGCACGAGCCGCTGCTCCAGTTCGGCCAGCAGCGCCTGGATCAGCACCAGCGTGCGTGACGGTTGATGGGCGCTGCCATTGACGGCGACAACTTTCAGCGGCGTGGACACAATCTATCTCCGGGGGCGAAAAGGCATTCCTCGTACCTTAGCGCCGTCGTCCGACGATGCGAACGAACCAATTCAAATATGCATAGATGCGAAAACGGCAGCCCGGGCGTGAAGCCGGGCTGCCGTTTCGCTTGCCGCAGCCATGCCGTTCGCTGTTGCGCAAACTGCGCAAACGGGGCAAATGGCACGAACCGGCTTAGAACGACGGCACCATGGCGCCCTTGAACTGGGCCTTCATGAACTGGCGCACTTCATCGGACTGATAGGCGGCTACCAGCTTCTTCACCCACGGCTTGTCCTTGTCCTGCGTACGCACCACGATGATGTTCGCATACGGGCTGTGGATGTCTTCCAGCGCGATGGCGTTCGTGGTCGGCTGCAGGCCGGCGGCCAGCGCGTAGTTGGTGTTGATCACGGCGGCCGCCACGTCAGGCAGCGCGCGGGCCAGCTGGGCGGCGTCCAGTTCTACGATCTTGAGCTTCTTCGGGTTCTCGGCGATATCCAGCGGCGTGGCGTTCACGCCATTCGTGCCGACGCCCGGCTTCAGCTTGATCGCACCCTGGGCGGCCAGCAGCAGCAGCGCACGGTTCTCGTTCGACGGATCGTTGGGCACGGCCACCTTGGCGCCTTGCGGCAGGTCCTTCGGCGACTTCAGGTTCTTCGAATAGATGCCCAGCGGCGAAATGTACGTGTAGCCGACGCTGACCATCTTGTAGCCGCGCTGCTTGATCTGGCTGTCCAGATACGGCTGGTGCTGGAAGCTGTTGGCGTCCAGGTCGCCGGCATCGAGTGCGGCATTCGGCTGCACGTAGTCGTTGAATTCCACGACCTTCACGTTCAGGCCATTCTTCTTGGCCACCTTCTGCACGACTTGCCAGACTTCGGCGTCCGGGCCGCTGACGGTGCCCACGCGGACCGTCTGTTCCTGCGCCGCCGCGCTGCCGGCAGCTGCCATGCCCAGTGCCACGGTAGCGGCAGCCAGGGTCTTCGTGATCGAGAGCATCTTCATAGGTATGGTTATCCTGGGAATCGAGGAACGGCCGCACCGGGTAGGCGCGGCCGAGGCGCAAGCTTACCTCAATGCGCTTCCGGTTGATGCCCGGCCGCAGCGCCCGCTTCCTTGCCCACCGGATGGCTGGCGATGGCCGGCGCATTCTGCCAGCCGCCGCCGAGCGCCAGGAACAGGTTCACCTGATCCATGGCAACCTGCGCGTCCGACGCGGCCAGGGCGGCGTCGGTATTGGCCAGCGTGCGGTCGGCATCCAGGCTCTGCAGATAGGGCGACCGGCCGGCCTGCCACAGCAGGCGGTTCTGGCGCGCGGCCTCGTCGGCCTTGTCGCGCGCCGCGCGCAGCGACTGGTTGCGCTCCAGTTCATGCGTATACGCCGACAACGCCGTCTGCGTCTCGCGCAGCGCCTTCAGCACCACGCCATCGAAATGCGCCAGCGCGCCTTCGGCACCGTATTCGGTGTTGTGGATACGCGCCCGCGTGCCGCTGGTCGGAATCGTCCACGACAGCGCGGGACCCCAGCCCCAGTGCGCGGTCGGCGCCTGGCCCAGGTGGTCGAGAATACCGGTGAAGCCGGCTGATGCGCCAATGCGGATCTGCGGAAACAGGTCGGCCGTGGCCACGCCGATCTTGGCCGTGGCGGACGCCAGTTCGCGCTCGGCCTGCCGCACGTCCGGGCGACGCTTGAGCAGCGCCGTGCCGTCGCCCACGGGCAGCGGCTGCTTCAGCGCGGGCACGTGTTCGCAGGCCACGCTCTTCACATCGAGTGCCATCGGCGGCTTGCCCAGCATCACGGCCAGTCGGTATGCTGCGCCTTCCTGCTCGGCACGATACTTCGGCAGCACGGCCCGCAGCGTGTCGGCCTGAGCCTGGGCACGCAGCACATCGGTTGGCTGGCCACGGCCGGCATCGACCAGCTTCTGCGCCAGCTGCGCCCCGCGTTCCTGCAGCTCCAGCTGATGCTGGGCCACATGCAGTTCGTGCGTGGCTGTGCAGCCTTGCACATAGGCACGCACGGTCTCGGCCACCACGCCCACGCGGGCCTGGTCCAGTGCGGCGTGGCTGGCCTGGGCGGCCGCCAGCGCGGCCTCGTCGGCGCGCTTGAGCTTGCCCCAGAAATCAATCAGGTACGACACCTGGAAACCGATGTCGCCAAAGTTCATCGCCGGGATCTTTTCTTCGTGCAGCAGCGGCTCGCCGGCAATCTGGCCGCGCTCGGCGCTGGCCTTGAACTTGGCCTCGGGCAGGTTCTCGGCTTCCACCTCGTGGTAGACCGCGATCGACCGCTTGAGATTGGCCGCCGCCACGCGCAGATCGGTGTTGGCAACCAGCGCCTGCTGCACGAGGTCGTCGATATGCGGATCGTCGTACAGGCGCCACCAGTCGTTCGGCACGTCGGCAATGGACACGGCGTCGCTGTCGCTGTGAGCGAACGGGCCGTTGGCCGCCGCAGACTTCACGGCCGCGTCGTCGGGCACCTTGTGGTCGGGGCCGACCGTCATGCAGGCGGCCAGCGCCAGCGGCAACATCGCCGCCAGCGTGGCACGGGCAAAGCGTTTCACTGCAGCACTCCGGTTGTGGACGCGCCCTTGCCGGCCAGCGCGACCTTGTCATGCGAGGCACTCTTGTCAGCCGCCGCCGGCGTGGCAGGCTTGTCGTTCGACTGGCCATCCGCCTTCACGGACACCGTGGCGGTACGGCCCGCCACCAGGCGCACGTCCTCGGGCATCTGGTCGAACTGGATGCGCACCGGCACGCGCTGGGCCAGGCGCACCCAGTTGAACGTCGGGTTCACGTTCGGCAGCAGGTTCGATCCGTTGGTACGGTCGCGATCCTCGATACCGGCCGCGATGCTTTGCACATGACCCTGCAGCACGCGCTTCTCGCCCATGATGCGGATGTCGACCGTGCTGCCGATATGGATGCCCTGCAGCTTGGTTTCCTCGAAATAGCCTTCCACGTGGAACGAGTTCGCGTCCACCATCGACAGCACCGGCTTGCCGGTCACCACGTAATCGCCCAGACGCGGCAGGCGGTCGTTGACGTAGCCCTCCACCGGGCTCAGGACCTTCGTGCGCTCAAGGTTCAGCCTGGCCACGCCGATGGCCGCGTCAGCCTGGGCCAATTGAGCTTCGCCCTGCTGCACCTTGGCCAGGCCCTCTTCGATGATTTCCTTCGACACCACGTCCGACAGCTTCTGGCTGCGCGACGCCTCGCGGCGCGCCTGGGACAGGGTGGCGCGCACCGCCGCGGCGGTGGCTTCGGCCTGGCGCAGCGCCAGCGCATAGCGTTCGTGGTCGATTTCGAACAGGACGTCGCCGGCCTTCACGTGCTGGTTGTCCTTGACGGCAATGCGCGTGACCAGCCCCGAAACGTCAGGCGCCACCTGCACCACGTCGGCACGGATGTGCCCGTCGCGGGTCCACGGGGCCACCGTGTAGTAGTCCCACAGGTGTTTGACAACGACCGCGCCAGCGGCAGTGACGGCCAGCGTCAACACGACCGGCCCGAGCGAAGAGAGTCTGAGTTTCATGATTGCAGCCACGGCACCATGGCAACCACCCCACCGAGGATGATCGCGTACAGCGCCAGATTGAAGAGGGATCGGTGCCACACGAGCCGGTAGAAGCCCACGCGCGACAACACCGCGCGTGCGGCACTCGTGATGAGAAAGGCCGCGAGCATCCACACCAGCAGGCTGGGGATGAACACGCCATAGATACTGATTTCACCGGGCATCATGCTTTTCCGGAAACGGTTGCCGGCAGCGCCGGCGGAAACAGGGCCACCTGCATGTCGACCAGCGCGGCCAGCGCCACGCGCGAACGCACCTTGTCCTGCGCGTTGGCCAGGCGCGTGCGCAGCGCGGCGGGCGGCGCATCGGCCGAGCCATCGAGCCGCGCCTTGTAGTACGTGGAAATGCTACGAAGCACGCGGCGCACGGCATGCTGTTCGTCAGCCGGCATATCGGCCATCTCGCGCTGCAGGGCCAGCGCGGTCAGTTCCACGCGCACTTCGCTGAAGCCGTCGGTCGAGACTTCGCTGTCGCTGGCGGCCAGCCGCGGCACCAGCTGTGCCAGGCGGTCCAGCATGCGGGCGCGCAGCACGGTGTGCGAATCGGGGTGCTTGCCCAGCGCGTTCTCGGCGATATCGCTCCAGCCGGCCCGCACCAGACGGCGCGTGGCGGCCCGGGTACCGAACGGACGCATCACCAGCGTCCACACCAGCGCGAATGCGATACCCGCGATGCCGGCCACGTTGCTGTTGAAGAACGACTGGAAATTGGCGCTGTACGCGCCCTGGATGCCGATGTCGTTGGCCGTGACCACCGCCAGCGGCATGCCGATCATCGCCAGGCGCGGCTGCGCCACCAGCAGGCCGATGATCAGGTAGGGCACGGCGAACATCAGCACCAGCATCTCGAAGTCATGCGCGACGGGCAGCACCGCAAACAGCATCACCAGCGAGATCAGCAGGCAGACCACGTTCCAGTTGAAGAACGACCGGATCATCGGCGCAGGTTCGTCCAGCGCGGCGAAGAAGCAGCAGGAAATCGCACCCAGTGCCACCGCGCCCGCCCCATCGGCCCAGCCGGTGTGGATCCACACCATGCCCATCGCGTAGATCGCCATGGCGACGGTCACGACCGAAAACAGCAGCATGCCGTGGTCGTAGTGGCGCGCACGGCCCACTTCCCAGCGCAGGAATTCGGGCACCCATTGCCCTTCGATGTGCTTTTCGCCCAGGCGCCGGCACAGCGCCACACAGTCGTGCCACAGCGCCAGCATCTGCTGGAGCCGGTCTTCCGCCGCCGTCACCAGCGCGGCGTCCCAGCCCGCCTGCACGGGCGATGCCGAAAGCACCGGCCGCGCGTCGGCGGCGGCGCCCGCCTGGATCCAGCCCTTCACGGCCTGCATCTGGGCGGCCAGCGGCGCGGGCAGGCCGCCAGCGGCCTGCAGCGATTCGACGATGGTCGCGAACGACGCCATCACCGGCAGCAGCATGGTCATGCGGCCACGCAGTTCGCGCGCGGCACGCACCCGGGCGGCGCTTTCGGCGTCGTAGCTCAACTGGCTGATCAGCTGGTCCAGCGCCAGGATGTCGGCGGCCAGGCGATGGCGGCTGTGATGACGCGACACCGATGCACCGGGCGCCGGCGACAACATGTCCGTGGCCCACAGCGTGGCGTCGGCCATCCACTGGCGGGATTTGTCGCGCAGCACGTTGGCCACGCTGGCCGGCATGATGACGGCACCCACCACGGCCGCGCACAGGATGCCCAGGCAGATTTCCTCGGAACGGGCCACGGCCAGGTCGAAGATCCCCGTCGGATTATCGACCGACGGCAGTGCCACCAGCGGCAGCGTATAGGCGGCCAGCATGAACACGTAGCTGCGCGGCGTGCGGTGCATCAACGCCACGTAGAGCAGGCAGGCCACCCAGATGGCCACGGCGCCCATCAGCAACGGTGGCGAATTCACCAGCGGCGGCACCATGGCGATGGCGGCAGCGGCGCCAAGTAGCGTGCCAAGCACGCGGTACAGCGCCTTGGAGCGTGTGGCGCCCGTGAGCGGGTGCGCCACGATATAGACGGAGCCCATCGCCCAGTACGGCCGGGGCAGCCCCAGGTACATCGCAATGTAAAGCGCCAGCATCGCGGCGATGAACGCCTTGAAGGAGAACACCCAGTCCCTGGCGGACGGCCAACTCATCATGGCGCTCAGGACTCCTGCTTGCCCGATGCCGAAGCGGCCGCGGCGGCGCGCGACAGCGCGTCCAGCACCCGCAGCGCGGCGGCCATGTCGGCTTCGCTGACGTCTGCGAACACCTTGGCGCGCAGTTGCTTGAGTTCTGCCTCGATGCGCTCGGCCATGCGCTCGCCGGCATCGGTCAGCGACAGCACATTGGCGCGGCGGTCGCTGGGGTCCACCTCGCGGCGTACCAGATCGGCCGCGCAAAGCTGATCCACCAGCCGCACCAGCGTGGCACCTTCCACGCCCACGTAGTCGGCCAGCGTGACCTGGCGTACACCGCCGCCCAGGCGACGGATAAACAGCAAAGGCGCGGCGGCCGCGGCGGAAATGCCGTGGGCGGTCACAGCGGCCTGGCTGATCTGTCGCCATTGACGACCGGAGAGCATGACCTGGCCGGTGAAGGCGAATCGGAGCGCATCGATATGTGGCATGGGCCGAATGATAGCGTGAATTAATTAGGATGCAAATGATTTCTTTGCGAATTAGTTCGCCACACGTGCTGCGTCAGGCGCATAACGCGAAGTCGAGGTGGCCACCCCTTCCTGCATTGTTCCCAGAAACGTCTCATTGCAGCCTATTGCGCGCAATCGGCACTCAATTTCAGCAAACGACGATTTCCGGCCTCTCGTCCATGGCCCACAGTCTGGTCGCCGAACCGGTTCCGGCGACCCGAAAACAACTTTTCAAGGACCATGGACATGAAAAGCACATCCCTGCGGCGCGCAGCCATTCCGTCTGCCGCCTTCGCCTTGCTGCTAACCACCGCAGGCGGCGCCGACGCCGCCCGGCCAACGACCCCGGATGCCTGTCGCACGATTTCGGAATGGACCGGCTTCGATCGCTATCCGCCCGAAAGCTGCGTGACGTACGGAAAACGCGTCTGGGCGAACGACCGCTTCGCGCACCCCGGCCAACGCCCCGGCGTGGATCATGCGATCTACTTCGGCGCGCACCGCAGTCCCACCGCACAGCTGTGGTTCGATATCGGTGAATACGTGCCGCCGTCCGCCACGCCGGACCTGCTCGTGTCGATCCAGGGCGCCGAGCCGGGCAAGCCCGTGGTCTACGTCGTGCCGAACAAGGAAAAGACCAGCGTGCATTTCGTGACGCCGCTGCACGGCAATACGCGCCACAGCAACCGGCCGGCCCTCGAAGGCGAGTTTTCTATCATCGACGTCATGGCCGAAGACGTGTCGATGCCGGGCCGGCTGGCGCCCGTCCGGCTGCGCGCCCAGCGCAATATGACCGGCACGGGCTATGACGGAAAGCGCGTACAGATCGACGGCAACGGCGGCCCTGCCGGCCCCGGCACGCTGGTGGTCTGGTACGAACCCGCAGACAATCCGCGCCTGACACCGGGCACGCGCTACCGCACGCCGGCGATGCATCGCGTGAACGTGCAGGCCGTGGGCAACGACCTGCCGAATCGGCCGGTGCTGAAGACCTTCAGCCTCGGCATCGATATCGTGCATCGCGCGCCGAAGGCAACCACCGTGCAGTTCGACG
This sequence comes from Cupriavidus sp. 86D6, assembly GCF_057815095.1. NCBI lineage: Bacteria > Pseudomonadati > Pseudomonadota > Betaproteobacteria > Burkholderiales > Burkholderiaceae > Cupriavidus > Cupriavidus sp. 86D6. The sequence continues at coordinate 21,408 of NZ_JBYPSB010000021.1, forward strand.
GCAAGCAGGCACGTTTTGTCCTGCCTCTGCGGACCGACCAGGGCCGCAGCGCCTGGTATGCCACGACGCATGAGCAGACCACGGGGCGCGAGCACGGCACGGGCCATTGTCCCGAGAACGCCAGCGATATCTTCCGCGTGGCGGCGGTTGACGAGAACAACGTACCGTTCCCGGTGATGTTGCGCGCCCACAAGGCCGCCAACGCGGACGGCACCGGCACGGGCACGACGGTCGCCTGCCGCCTGCCCAGCACCACGGGCACCGAATCGCTGGTGTTCGAGCTTCGCCCCGAAGACAACCCGACGCTCTTCTCGACGTCGGTGGGCAACCGGATCCGCAACGCGTTCCCGTACCGGATTGCCGTGCGCAACGCCGCGGGACAGGACGCCGACCAGTCCTACCAGACGCTCGACATCAAGCTCGACATGACCGTCGAAAAGGTGGAGGCCGTCCCGCCCACTGTCGACCCGAAGGAACCGAAGGACCCGAAGGACCCGGTCGAACCGAAGACCCCGGTGGACCCGAAGGACCCGACCGATCCGACCGACCCCACCGACCCCACCGACCCCACCGACCCGATAGGCCCCACCGACCCTGCCGACCCTGATCCGACCGATCCCGCAGACCCCACCGATCCCGGCGAGCCAGGTGACCCCGCCAAGCCAGCCGATCCCGCGGACGGACCCGACGTCACGCCGCGCCCGGCAGTGCCGGCACCCAAGGTCGGCCAACTTGGCGGCACCTACACGCAAGCCAGCATCTACCAGCGCAACTACCTGATCCGCGATGTGGCGCGGTCCGGCGCGGCCCGCAAGCTGACGTACCTGAACTACGGCAGCGCCAACCTGCATCGCGGCGAGGATGGCCTCTACCGCTGCCAGAGCGGCGACACACGCGGCCCGAGCGACCCGTTTGCCGACTATGGCAAGCGATTCAGCGCCACGGAATCGGTGGACGGCAAGGCCGACCCGGCGGGCAAGCACGTGCTGCGCGGCAACTTCAACCAGATCCTCAAGCTGAAGCAGACCTATCCGGTCAAGACGCTGATCTCGATTGGCGGCCCAGGCCTGGGCGACCGCTTCGCCCAGGCTGCCCGGACCGAGGCAGGCCGCAACGCGCTCGCCGAAAGTTGCGTGGACGTCTATATCAAGGGCAACCTCGCCGCCAGCCGGTCCAGCGCGGGCGGCAAGGGGCTGGCCAAGGGCGTCTTCGACGGCATCAACCTGGAATGGCTGGCCCCGCGCGCGGCGCAAGTGCGTGACGGCCAGGCCAGTGCCATGGACTGGGGCAACTACCTGGCGCTGGTCAGGGCGTTCCGCGACGCGCTCGAACGCGAGGACAGCAGGCATTTGCTGACGTCCACCATGAACCTGGCCGAAGGCGCGCCGGACGCCAGGACGGCCGTCGCCATCGCTGCCGAGTTGAACTGGGTCAACATTCAGGCCTATGACTTCACCGGCGGATGGGATGCCAGCACAGGCCACGCCGCCGCGCTGCAGGTCGGTCGCGACTCGCCCTGGACCCGGGTCCAGGGCATGAAGCAGCGCAGCCTGATGGGCACCATCTGGGACGCATACGAGTTCGACATCCCGCAGGAAAAACAGGTCTTCGGCGTGCCATTCCATGGCCACGGCTGGACGTCGGTCAAGCCGGGACGCCGCAACGGCCTGTGGATGGCCGGTGCGCCGGTCCGCAACGGACAGGGCCAGCGCGACTATCGCGACATCAAGCGCATGCCGAACGGCAAGCTGTTCTCGGATGCCGCGTCCCAGGCCGCCTGGCGCTATGACGGCTGGACCTTCTGGTCCTACGACACGCCGGCCATCGTCAAGGCCAAGGTCGAAGCCGTTCGCAAGACCAGGGCTGCCGGCATGTATGCCAGCGACCTTGGCGCGGACGACAAGGCCGAGCTGATCAACGCCATGGAACCCATCAAACGCTGATCCGGCGTATTGCCCGAGGCGAATCGCCACAAGCGGTTCGCCTCACCCGCCGCCGTGGACGTCCCAATACATGGCCTCGGCGGCGCCCCGATTCTTCCGAGTTGTCCATGTCCTCGCTTTCGCATATCGCATCCCGCCGCCGCCCACAGGGTGGCTTCACGCTCCTGGAACTGCTGGTGGTCCTGCTGATCATCGCCATGCTGGCGGGCTTCGTCGGCCCCAGGCTGTTCCGCGAACTCGACAAGGCCAAGGTCAAGACCGCGTCCGGGCAACTGAAGGCGCTGGGCGACGCGCTCGATCGCTACCGGCTCGACACCGGACATTTCCCCTCGACGGAAGCCGGCCTGACCGCGCTCATCGAACCGCCGGCGGATGCCGGCAACCGCTGGCACGGGCCCTACCTGACCCGCGACATCCCCGCCGATCCGTGGGGACAGCCCTACCAATACCGGCAGCCCGGCACCGATGGCAAGGACTACGACCTGTTTTCCCATGGCGCCGATGGCAAGCCCGGCGGCACCGGCTACGCCAGCGACATTGTCTGGTGAGGGTGTCCGATGCAGTACCGTCTTACCGTCGCCCGTAGCGGCCAGATCCACGACCTCCGGATATTCGCGCCCTCCGCCGCCGATGCCCGGCGGCAAGCGCAGACGGATGGCGGCCACGTGCTGGCATGCCGCCGCATCGTGATGCTGCGCCGCCAAGCGCCCTTCGGCATCGCCCTGTTCACGCAGGAACTGATCGCCCTGCTGCGTGCTGGGCTGTCGCTGGTCGAGTCCGTGGAGGCCTTGCGGGACAAGACCGGCGGCGCGTCGGAGACCGCCACCCGCACCGTGCTCGATCAGATCGTCGCCGGCCTCTATCGGGGCTTGCCGCTTTCCGGCGTGCTGGCAGGCATGCCCGGCCACTTCCCGACGCTGTACGTGGCCACGGTCGCGTCGGCCGAGCGCACCGGCCATCTTGCCGACGCGCTGGCGCGCTATCACCACTACCAGGCACGCCTGGGCGCTGTCCGCCGGAAGGTCGCCAGCGCCTTGATCTACCCCGCCGTGGTCATAGCGATCGGTGCGGGCATCATGGCGTTTCTGCTGTTCTTCGTGATTCCGCGCTTCAGCCAGGTCTACGCATCGATGCGTGAACTGCCCGCGACCGCACGCTGGCTCCTGTGGTGGGGCCAGACCGTCGATGCGCACGGCGGCACGATGGCGCTGGGGATGGTGGTGTCGGCCCTGCTGCTGGTTGCCGGCGCCCGGCAAGTACGACTGGTGCGCCGCATTGCCGCACTGAGCTGGCACGTCCCCCGCCTCCACGCGTTCCAGCACCTGCTGGCGCTGACCCGGCTGTACCGGACCACCGGCCTGCTGCTGGGGGGCGGCATGGCGGCCATCCCCGCGCTGCGGCTGGCCGCCCCGCTTCTGCCGCGGCACTTGCACGGCGCCATGTCGCAGGCCATTGCCGAGATCGAGGCCGGCAAGCCGATGGCCGACACCCTGGCCCGGCACGGGTTGACCACACCCGTGGCCGAACGGCTGCTGCGCGTAGGCGAACGCAGCGGCGAACTGCCCGAGATGTGCGAACGCGCGGCGCAATTCTGCGACGAGGCCATCGACCGGGCCATCGACACCGCCACCAAACTGGTGGAACCGGTGCTGATGCTTGCGGTTGGCGCCCTGGTCGGCGGCATCGTCTTCCTGCTTTACATGCCGATCTTCGAGCTTGCCGGGAGCATGCAATGACAGCGCACGCGCCAGCCTCCCCACCCGTGCCAACGCTGCAGGCGCTACAGGCGCTGCGCGATGCCGAGCCCGGACGCGACCTGCAGGACGTGGTGGCTCAAGCCAGCGGCCTGCCGCCGGACGCCTGCGCCGCGCACGTCGCCGCCCTGCTCGGCTTGCCGCTGGTCGATGCCGTGGCCCTGGCCGCCGCCGTGCCACGCTTCGACCTGTTTCCCTATGCCGATGCCGTCGCGGGCGGCTGCGTGCTGGCACAACTCGAACCGGCGTCGCCCGCCCTGACATTGGTCCTGACCGACCCCACGCGCCTGGCCGTGCGTCAGCATGTCGCCCGGCGACTGGCGCTCGCCGGCCTGTCCTGCGCCGAATGCCTGGGCGCCACAGATCTCGTGCGCGCGATGCTCGACAGCCATGGCGAACGCCAGCGGGCGCTGGATCATGTCGCCACGGCGCCCGGGCCGCATGCGGACGCGTTGCCCGACGCCGGCATCTCGCTGACCAGCCTGGCGCAGGACACCAGCCCGGTGGTCCGGCTGGTCAACTCCACGCTTTACGATGCATTGCGCATGGCCGCGTCGGACATTCACCTCGAAACCCGGCAAGACGCGCTGGCCGTCAGATATCGCATCGACGGGGTGCTGCTCGATGCCGCCACCGCGGCCGGCATCGAAGTCGCAGAACAGGCCATATCCCGCCTCAAGGTCATGGCAGAGCTGGACATCGCCGAGCGCCGCGTTCCGCAGGATGGCCGCTTCAAGGCAACCGTGGACGGCCGCGAGATCGATTTCCGCGTGTCAATCATGCCGTCGATCCACGGCGAGGATGCCGTGCTGCGTGTGCTCGACAAGCGGGGCGGCAACACGGCAGGCGGCCGCCTGAGCCTGGACCGGCTCGGCCATGACGCCCAGGCCGTGGCTGCCATCCGTGCGCTGGCCGCCATGCCGCACGGCCTGCTGCTGGTGACGGGCCCCACGGGTTCGGGCAAGTCCACCACGCTCTACGCCACGCTGTCCGAATTGGACACGGGCGCGGAAAAGATCATCACGATCGAGGACCCCGTCGAGTATGAACTGCCGGGCGTGCTGCAGATTCCGGTCAACGACCGCAAGGGCCTGACCTTCGCGCGCGGGCTGCGCTCGATCCTGCGGCACGACCCCGACAAGATCCTCGTGGGCGAGATCCGCGATGGGGAAACCGCCAGCATCGCCGTCCAGGCCGCGCTGACCGGCCACCTGGTACTGACCAGCGTCCACGCCAATGGCGCGTTCTCGGTGGTCGACCGATTCCTGCACATGGGCATCCCGCCACACAGCCTGGTGGAATCGCTGATCGGCATCGTGGCCCAGCAACTAATCCGGACGATCTGCCCCGATTGCGGGGAATCCTTCCGCCCGGGCGCCGAACTGCTGGCGCGCTCGGGTCTGGTGGCTGCATCGGTGGCCAGTTGGCGCCTGCGCGCCGGCCGGGGCTGTGACGCCTGCCACGGCACCGGATATCGCGGGCGCCGCGCGGTGGCCGAAGTCTTGCGCATCGACGATGCCCTGCGCGACGCAATCCTCGGGCAGGCGCCCTCGGGCGAACAACGTGCCCTGGCGCGAGCGGGCGGCTTTGCCTCGCTGCGACAGTCCACGCTGGCCCTGGTGGCTCAGGGGGTCACCACCCTACAGGAGGCAAACCGTGTCACGTTCGTCGAATAAGCACGGGCTCTGGATTCTGCGTGACGCCGTCTTCCTGCGCGCCGAAGGTGGCAACGCCATGCATCAAGCACCGGCCCTCTACCGCGAAACGGCCGGCATCGAAGACGCTCTGCAGGCCACCGACGCGCTGCTTGCGCCGCTGTCGGGCCACCGTGTCACGGTACGGCTGGGCTTTCCGTGGACCCGGCATGTCGTCGTGCCCTGGCATCCGCGCCTGGTTTCCGAAGCCGAATGGATGGCATGGGCAGGCGCGGCCAGCGAAGAACCGGGTGGCGAGGCGGGCACGCATCCTGGCGACGGCCGCGACAAACCGGCGCATATCGCCTTGACGCCAGCCCGCCATGGCGCGCCGCGCCTGGCCATCATTGGCAGTACGCCACTAATGGACGCCCTGATGGCGCAGTGCCAATCGCATCGCGTGCACCTAGCCGCCGCAACGTCAACCTTCGCCTATGCGCTGCACCGTTATCGACGCGAGCTGCCGGGCACCGGCTGCGCGCTGGCGATGCATGAACGCGGCACGCTGACATGCGCGTTGCGAGACGGACCTTCGATCACGGCAATGACCACGGTGGCCGCGCAGGCCGATGTATCGCCACAGATCCATGCCGTGCTGCGCTGCCTGGCGCTGTCGGCGTCGGCGCCGGCGCCCGACACGGTCGCCCTGATTGGCGACGCAGCGGCGCCGGACGACCGCATCCACTGGCTGGGCGACCATCTGTGCGCCATCGGCGAAGGCGGCTCGGCATGATGGCGCGACCGCCGAATCTTCTGGCTGCAACGCGGTGCGGCGGGTTACACCGGGCGTCGCTCGGCGCCGGCCTGCTCGCAATCGGCATCGGCGTTGCTATCTGGGCGACGTACGAACACCGCGCCCTCGCGTCGCTGCGCGCCGAACGGGTTGCCATCGAGGCCGAAAGCGCCACGCTGCGCCGCAAGCTGGCTGGCCGGCCCCCTGCCAAAGCCGCCCAGCAGACTGACGTCGCCGCCAGACAGGCGGAAAAGCTGGTGCCGACGTTGGCCTGGCTGGAGCAGAGCTGGGCCGAAGACGTGGCGATCGCCCGCCTTGACGTGGACGGCGCGGCGCGCACGCAGCGGATCGAACTGGAAGCCGAGCATGCCGATGCACTGCTGACGCTGGTCGACCGCCTGTCGGCCACGCCTGCCGTCGGCCCCGTATCGCTGACCCGCCAGCGGCAAGGCGACCACGCCGTCGAGGCCGAGCTTCGGCTGCGTTGGCAGGATAGGCAGGAGACCGCGCGATGAACCGCATCATCTGGATGCTCCGCCGCTGGCGGCACACCTTGGGATGGCTGGGCGCGGCCGGCATCGCACTTGCCCTGGGGAGTGTCGTGGCTGTCGTCACGCATATCCGGCCGGAGCGCCTGGCGCAAACGGCTGCATTGCAGCAGCAGACCGGGCAAGTGGCCGCGTTGAAGCGCGAACTGGCGGTCAGGGCGATGCCGGCTCGCCAGCACACCCTGCCCGACGCCTCCACGTACACCGAATTCCTGCGCGCCCACGCGGCATTGGCCACGGCCCGCTCGATCGCCCTGACGGAGATCGACTACACCTCCCGCGCCGAAGCCGGCCAGCGGCTGCTGCGCCATACGATGCGCTACACCATCGAAGGCCGCTACCCCGAACTGCGCGACTACCTCGCAACGTTGGAGGAGATCGCTGGCGTGCGGATCGAATCGATATCGTTCCTGCGCCAGTCCGACGCCAGCCGGACGGTCAACGCGCTGGTGCAGATCAGCTACCTAGTGGAGACCGGACCATGAAGATTTCCCGATCCCTGCAGTACCTGCTGGTGGCCACGGTCTGCGCATCGCTCTACGCCGCCTGGATCGGCCGGTCCGACGACGCTGCGAGCACGACGGATGCCGGAATACGCCAGCCACTACCGGCAAGCGCCCCGGCAACGCCGTCCAAACACATAGCCGAAACGCCAGAACAGCGCCGCTCGGTGGACCTGTTCGCGCCGCCAGCGTGGCGACTTGGCGCGATGACCCCTTCGCTGGAGCCATATGCCGAAGCCGACCCGGCGCGGGCGGCGGAATCGGCGCGCGTCACGGCGCGTGCCGCCCTCGAAGCCAGCGCAATCTGGCGCGACACCAGGGGGGTGATGGTCGTGCTCACGCTTGGCCAGGACACCCGCATCGCCTGCGAGCAGTGCGCGACACCCGGCCGGCTACGTCCCGGCGAACGATGGAAGGGATACCGGCTCGACGCCATCGACGCGTCGGGTGCCACCGTGACCGATTTGTCGACAGGAAACCGCTTGCATCTGGGCGTACCCACCTGACGCCCCAGACACCAGGAGAGTCTTACCTTGAATGTCCCCATGCAGTTGAGCGCCATAGCCGTCAGCGCGCTCTTGCTCAGCGGCTGCGCGGCCTTGCCCGGCCGGGCGCCAGGTGCCGCACCGAACCCCGGCGCGTCGCTCGAAAAGGCCGCCGCCGACGCCGCCGCGGCGCCAGACGATGTCGCGAGCCAGCTTCGCTTTCGCGTGGAGCGCGAACAGCGCATCTGGACGCTCGTGCAGCAAGGCGCCGTGCAGCTCGATCTCGGGAACGTGGATGCCGCGGCCGCATCGTTTGCCGAAGCGCTGTCCATCGATCCTGCCAACGCGCGTGCGCTGGAGGGCGCCCGGCGTGCCGCCAGCGCACGGCCCATGGCTGCAGCGGTCGCAGCGGCACGGGCACAGGCAGACGCCAACCCGGCCGGCGCCATCGACACGCTGGACGACGCGCTGGCCACCGACGGCCGGCACGCCCAGGCACGCGCCTTGCGCGACGCACTGGTGGTGACGCAGGAACGCCAGCGGGGCCGCCCGGCGCGCACACTGGCCGCGTCGCTGCGCCAGCCCATTTCCGTACAGTTCCGCGACCAGCCACTGGCCACGGTGCTGACCACCATCTCCACGCTGTCGAAGCTCAACTTTGTGCTGGACAAGGACGTGCCGCAGGACCTGCGTGCCACGGTGTCCGCCAACGACACCTCGGTGGAGGCCATCGTTGACCTGGTGCTGTCCACCAACCACCTCGACAAAAAGATTCTCAACGACACAACGCTGCTGATCTACCCCAAGGTGGCCGACAAGCAGCAGCAATACCGCGATCTGACCACGCGCACGTTCTACCTGAGCAACGCCGATCCCAAGCAGGTAATGAGCATGATCAAGCAGATCGTGAAGACGAAAGACGTCTATGTGGACGAACGGCTAGGCATGCTGGTGGTCCGGGACACGCCTGAAGCCGTGGAAGTGGCCGAGCGGCTGGTGATCGCCCATGACCTGCCGCAATCCGAGGTGATGTTCGATGTGCAGATTCTGGAGGTCAACAACGCCGATGCCCTGAACCTTGGCATTCGCTATCCGTCGAGCATCTCCGCATCGGTTGCGGGCGCCGCCGGCAAGGCCGGCACGCTGACCTGGAACGAACTGCGGCATCTGAACGGCGACAAGGTCGGTGTCAATCTCGGCGATCCGGTGGTCACGGCCAACCTGGCGCGCGAGACAGGCCAGGGGCAATTGCTGGCCAATCCTCGCATTCGCGTCAAGAATCGGGAAAAAGCCAAGATCATGATTGGCGACCGGCTGCCCGTGGTAACGACGGTCAACGGCAATGGCGTGGTCACCGAATCGGTCAGCTACCAGGACGTGGGCCTGCAGCTCGATGTCACGCCGACGCTGTCGCAGGACGGCGAGATCAGTGTCAAGGTGGCGCTGGAAGTGTCGAATGTCGTCAGCACGATCAAGACCCAGACCGGGCTGATGGCCTACCAGATCGGCACGCGCAAGGCCGAGACCAACATGACCGCCCGGGACGGCGAAACCCAGGTGCTGGCCGGACTGCTCAACCGCAATGCGCAGTCGCGCGGTCACGCCATCCCGGGACTTGGCGATATTCCGATTCTCGATCGTGTCTTTGGCACCCGCGAGACCAAGACGACCACCACCGAACTGGTGCTGCTGATCACACCGCGCATCGTGCGCAATCTTCCCGTGCCGGCCGCGCACGTCACCGAGTTCAATAGCGGGCCCCAGGGCGCAATCACCACCGCCCCGCTGGTGCTGCAGCCTGCGCCCGCCGCCGCGCAGCCCGCGCGCGTGCCCGCCAAGCCGGGGCCATCCTTGGACTTCAGTCAATGAGATGCGCCACAACACGCCTGGGCGCAGCGGCGCGCGGGAGCGCAGGCTTCACGCTGATCGAAGTGCTGGTGACGCTGACCCTGCTGGCCACGCTGGCCATGATCGCGTGGCCGCTCGCCCGCATTGCCGCGCAGCAGAATCGGGAGGCCGAACTGCGCCGGGCGTTGTGGCAGATCCGTGAGGCAATCGACGCCCACAAGGCTGCCATGGACGGCGGCCGCCTGACGCGCATGGTCGGGGCCAGCGGTTATCCACCCACGCTGGCCGCGCTGGTCGAAGGCGTGACTGACATCCGCAACCCGGCCGGCGCCAAACTCTATTTCCTGCGCCGCATTCCGCGCGATCCGATGTGCGCCTGCCCCGGCACCCCCGACGCAGATACCTGGGGCCTGCGCGCCTACGCAAGCCCGCCCGATGCTCCCGAAGCCGGTGACGACGTCTTCGACGTCTATTCGACATCGATGGATGTCGGCACCAACGGCGTGCGTTACAAGGACTGGTAGATGGGACGTCGTATTTTCGCCAACCAACGCCGGGCCGGCTTTACGCTGATCGAACTGCTGGTAGTGCTGGCCATCATGGCCGCGTTGATGACGCTGGTCGTGCCGCGCTATGCCACCCAGACCGACCGCGCCGAAGAGGTGGTGCTGCGGCACAACCTGCTGGCGATGCGCGAGGCGATCGATCGGTTCCACGCCGATCACGGCGATTACCCGCCGTCGCTGGAGGCATTGGTGGCGCAGTCATATCTGCGCCAGATTCCGGTAGATCCCATCCTGCGCAGTACCACGGCCTGGCGGGTGGTTCCGCCGCCGATGTCGGACAGCACGGCCTACGGCCGCCCGGCACCCGAAGGCGTTTTCGATGTTCGCAGCACCGCGCCCGGCCAGACCCGCGATGGCACGCCGTTCGAGGAACTCTAGCATCGGCCGCCCGGCCGGTTTTGCATTGGTGTTGTGCCTGGCGGCCGTGGCAGTGACCGGCATCTACCTGATGAAAATCGGCGATGTCTGGCAGACCCGCGCCCAGCGCGAGCGGGAGTTCGAGCTGCGCCACGTTGGGCGGGAGATCCAGGTGGCCATCCGGCGATATGTCGAGAACGGCGACGGCAGCTATCCGCGTACGCTCGACGACCTCGTGGACGATCAGCGCGGCAGCGAGCCACGCCGATGGCTGCGTCGCGCCTGGCGCGACCCCATGACCGGCGGCGACTGGCAATATCTCCCCGCGCCCGGCGACGGCTTCCTGGGTGTCCACAGCACGTCGCCGCTTCGCCCGCTCAGGCAGTACAGCCATGTGGCCGAGGAAGCCGCCTTTGCCCAGGCCGGCAGCTATGCGGACTGGCGTTTCGCCTGGTGGCCGGGACAGTCGGGCAGCGACTGAACCCGCCCGCCCCTTATCCTGCAGCCGCCGCAGCCGCCGCCACGGCCCCCGCCCCGGCCGTTGCCCGCAGGTTCCGAAGCATGTCGTCGACCATCTCCTGCAGGCCGTAATGCGGCTGCCAGCCCCAATCCTGCCGGGCGGCGCTGTCATCGATCGAATCGGGCCAGCCCTGCGCGATGGCCTGCCGGTAATCGGCTTCGTAGCGGATCTCGAAGCCCGGTTCGCGCTTGCGGATGGCTTCGGCAATCTCGGCCGGCGTGAAGCTCATGCCGGCAAGGTTGTAGCTGCCGCGCTCGCGTACCGCTTCGCGCGGGGCTTCCATCAGCTCCAGCGTGGCGCGGATGGCGTCGGGCATGTACATCATCGGCAGGCGTTCGTCGGCATTGAGAAAGCACGTGTAGGGCTCGCCGCGCGCGGCGTAGTGGAAGATGTCCACCGCATAGTCGGTGGTGCCGCCGCCGGGCGGCGTCTTGTGCGAGATCAGGCCCGGATAGCGCACGCTGCGCACGTCCACGCCGTGATTTTCGAAGTACCAGCGGCACCAGCCCTCGCCGGCCTGCTTCGAGATCCCGTAGACCGTGGTGGGCTCCATCACGGTCTTCTGCGGGGTATTCACCCGCGGCGTGGTGGGCCCGAACGCGGCAATCGAACTGGGCCAGAACACGCGCTGGATACCATGATGGCGCGCGGCCTCCAGCACGTTCAGCAGGCCCGTCATGTTCAGGTTCCAGGCCCATTGCGGCGCCTTTTCGCCCGTGGCGGACAGCGCCGCCGCCAGCAGGTAGATCTGCGTGATGCCGTGTCGCTCGATCACCGTGGTCAGCTCGCCCCGGTCGGTGACATTGAGCATTTCGTGGGCGATGTGCACGTGGCGCCCCGTGGGCACCACATCGGACGTCACCACCTGCTCGCGGCCGTAACGCTCGGCCAGGGCCAGCGCCAGTTCCGAACCCAGTTGCCCGTTGGCGCCGATGATCAGGATCTTCGGCACCGCGTTGTTTGCGGCATCGGTCATGGAATCAGTCCCAGCTCGCGCCCGGCCTGGGCAAATGCGTCCAGTGCCGGACGCAAGGTGCTTTCATCGTGGATGGCGCTCATCTGCACGCGGATGCGCGCCTGCCCCTTCGGCACCACGGGGTAGAAGAAGCCCACCACGTAGACGCCCAGTTCCAGCAGGCGGTCGGCCAGCTTCTGGGCCTTTTCGGCGTCGTACACCATGATCGGCACGATCGGATGGTCGCCGGGCTTGATGTCGTAGCCAAGCTTGACGATGCCTTCGCGGAAGAACTTCGTGTTCTGCTCCAGCCTGTCGCGCAGTTCGGTGCTGGCTTCGAGCAGGTCCAGCACGGCGATGCTGCCGCCCACGATGGCTGGCGCGACGGTATTCGAGAACAGGTACGGCCGGGAACGCTGGCGCAGCAGCTCGATCACTTCCTTGCGGCCGGACGTAAAGCCGCCCGATGCCCCGCCCAGCGCCTTGCCCAGCGTGCCGGTGATGATGTCGATCTTGCCGAACACGCCGCGCGCCTCGTGCGTGCCGCGGCCGCGCTGGCCCATGAAGCCGGTGGCGTGGCATTCGTCGATGCCCAGCAGCGCGCCGTGCTCGTCGCAGATCTTGCGGATCTCGTCCAGGCGCGCCACCGTGCCGTCCATCGAAAAGACGCCGTCGCTGAACACGAGCTTGAAGCGCGCGCCCTCGGCGTCGGCCTGCTTCAGTTGCGCGCGCAGGTCGTCCAGGTCGTTGTGCCTGTAGCGGTAACGGCGCGCCTTCGACAGGCGGATGCCGTCGATGATCGACGCATGGTTCAGTTCGTCGCTGATCACGGCGTCTTCGGGGCCCAGCAGCGTTTCGAACAAGCCGCCGTTGGCATCGAAGGCCGAACCGTAGAGGATCGTGTCCTCGGTGCCCAGAAAACTGGCCAGGCGGCGTTCCAATTCCTTGTGCAGGTCCTGCGTGCCGCAGATGAAGCGCACCGACGACAGCCCGTAGCCATGCGTGCGCAACGCGGCGTGGGCGGCCTCCATCACCTTCGGGTGTGACGACAACCCAAGATAGTTGTTGGCGCACAGGTTGATGACTTCGCGCCCGTCCGCCGTGCGGATGGTGGCGCCCTGCGGCGTGGCAATGACGCGCTCGCGCTTGTACAGGCCCGCGGCGCGGATGGCATCGACTTCGGCGCGGATCGATGCATAAAAAGCCTCGGCACTCGACATGGCCAGACTCCCGGTGGTAGTGTCTCGGATCGTTCGATCGATAAATCGAACGTGTTCTATATATCGAACGTACTGTGTACTATAACGAACAGATGTCGATGACGCAACCCTCACCCGCCAAGCCGCCCGCCGCCGTCGATGGCCCGCCGGCGGTAGGCAGCGCCCTGCAGGCGCTGCGGCAAAGCCAGCAACTCTCGCTGGACGACCTGTCGCGCCGCGCCGGTGTCTCCAAGTCTATGCTGTCGCAGATCGAACGGAACCTGGCCAATCCCACGGTGGCGGTGCTGTGGCGGCTGGCCAATGCGCTTGGTGTGAGCCTGACGGAGTTTCTCGCCCAGGGGTCGGAATCGGCCCCGGCGCCCGCCGTGACGGTGGTTCAGGCGCACGCGGTGCCGGCGCTGAAGAGCCCCGACGGGCGTTGCGAACTGCGCATCCTGGGTCCGATCGACCTGGCCGGACGCTTTGAATGGTATGAACTGACGATCCAGCCCGGGGGCGTGCTGGCGTCCGAACCGCACGAGACAGGCACGCAAGAGCACTTGTCGGTGCTGGGCGGGGCCATGACCGTGCGGTCAGCCGGCGATGAAAAGAAACTGAAGCATGGCGAAACCGCGCGCTACGGCGCCGATGTGACCCATGCCATTGCCAACCCGGGCAAGAGCGTGGCGACGGCACTGCTGGTCGTCGTGCATCCGGGCTAAGCGGCGGGGGGTAGAAGTCGTCGATCAGGTGGTGCCGCCGGGATCACATCTCGTCGATCGCGGTTGACGCAGTCACCACGCCGGCGTCCTTCTCCAGCGAGAAGCGATCGCGCGTGGTCACATAGAAGCTGGCGCCGAAGCGGCCCACGGGGAAATATTCCTGCAGCCGCACGCGCCAGCGGTCGGTATCGATCAGCCCGTCGCGCGCATGCAGGCGCAGCACGCGGCCGATAAAGATCTGGCGGCTTTCCGTCTCCAGCGTTTCCCAGAGCCGGCATTCGAACGCCACCGGCGCCTCGGCGATGCGCGGGGGGGCCACGTCGGTGCAGGCAGCGGCCGTCAGCCCCACGTGGGCCAGTTCGCTCATGTCCGGCGGCAGGCGTTCGCCACAGCGATGCATTTTCTCGGCCATCGCCTCGTCGCTCAGGTGCACGACGAATTCCTGCGTCCGCACGATATTGGCCGCCGTATCCTTCAGCGAGCCGTCGCCCAGGCGGTTCACGCTGATCATCACGATCGGCGGCTCCTCGCCCAGCATGTTGAACATCGAGAACGGCGCCGCATTGGCCGTGCCGTCGGGGCCCAGCGTGGTGACCAGCGCGATCGGTCGCGGCACGATCAGGCTGGCCATGAGCTTGTAACGCTGATATTCGGTGATCGCGGTGAAGTCAATTTCCATCGTGTTCCTTGGTATTCCGGCCTAACGCCGGGCCAGGCCCAGCATTTGCGCCAGGCTCTTTTCGCCCTGCATGCGCGACGTTTCGATGCGCTGTTCCAGTTCGCGCAGGTGCGCCTCCATCAGCGTCACCGCACCCACGGCGTCACGCGCCTCGATGCAGGCGACGATGGCGGCGTGCTCGTCGTGCTCGCAGGGTGCGTGGCCCGGTGGCTCGTAAAGCCCCACGATCAGGGAGCAGCGCGAAACCAGTTCGGTCAGGTAGCGTTGCAGCACCGGGTTGCGTGCCAGCGCGGCAATCCGCAGATGGAAGCCACTGGCCAGCCGCGCCCACGAAGGCTGGTCAAAGCGGTGCATCGCGTCGTGCTCGTCGGCCAGCTGCCGGCGCAGTTCACGCAGATCGTCCGGCGTCACGCGCTCGACGGCCAGTTCCACCAGCACCCGCTCCATCGCCCGCCGCGCCTCGAAAATCTGGCTGGTTTCCTCGGGCGTCGGCTCGGCGATCACCGCGCCCTTGTTGGGCCGCAGCGCCACGATGCCGTCGTGCGCGAGCTTTTCCAGCACACGCCGCACCACGGCCCGGCCCACGCCAAACAGCGTGCATAGCTCTGGTTCGGGCAGCTTGGTGCCCGGGGTCAGCCGGTGGTTCAGCACGCCGTCGAAGATCGCCTGGTAGATGCGGGTGTCGGCGTCCTGCCGCTCGTCCGGTGCGTCCGGGGCGGCCGAAGTCGCCGGTGGACGCGGTTCCTCCGCCCTCGGGGCGGCTTTCCTTGCAGCTTTGGATGACATGGCGTCGGTCAGGGAAACAATGCCCATGATGTTAGCGCGCGGCGGCACTGGCGCTATCCAGCGCCAGGGGTACCTGGGCGTCCATGGCGTCGCAGATCGCGCCTGGTGTCGTCAGCCAGACCTCGCCGTGCGACCGCCGCGCGGCAATGTGTGCCAGCGCCCGGCGCAGGTGCCTGAGCCGGTACGGCTGCCCCACCAGATACGGATGCAGCGCGATGCCCATCACCAGCGGTTGCGGGTGCTGCGGATGGTTGGCCTGCAGCAGCATTTCATCGAACTGGTCGATGATCATGTCGGCGAATGCCGCGCCGTCAAGCTGGCGGGCGATGATCATCGGAATGTCGTTGAGCTCCTGCGGGTACGGGATCGACCAGAGCGCCCCGCCGTTGCGCGTCTGCATGCGCACCGGCCGGTCGTCGTGGGCCCAGTTCAGCGTGTACCGGTAGCCGGCTTCGGCGAGCAGGTCCGGCGTGACCAGCGTTTCGGAAATCCAGGGCGACAGCCAGCCACCCGGTGCACGACCGCTGTGTTCGCGGATGCGGTCGCGGCAGTGCACCAGCAGCGCACGCTCGCCAGCCTCGTCGAATTCGCTCTGGCGGTGGGCATTCGTATGGCCATGGCCGATCAGTTCGTCGCCACGCGCCAGGCACGCATCGAGCACCGCCGGGCAATGATCGTAGATGGCCGTGTTCAGGATCACGCCGGTGGGCATATCGAGCTGATCGAACAGTTCCAGGCAGCGCCATACCCCCACCCGGTTGCCGTACTCGCGCCAGCTGTAGTTCAGCACGTCGGGCTGCGGCGATACCGGGCCCAGGTTTGCGCCCAGCCCCTCGCCAAACGCGAAGTGCTCGATATTGAAGCCGAGATAGACGGCCAGGCGCGCGCCATTGGGCCAGCGGAACCCATCGGCGTCGGTGATCGGGCGGTACGGAAAACGGCCGTGATGGCGCAACGGACCGAACGACGGCGCCGCCGCCTGCGCCGCCGCCAGCGGACTCGGATTGAAGGTCATGAACGCGTGCCTTTCTTCTGGTTGGTGCATCCGCCCCCGGAACCGGCACCGCCTTCGTGCGCGATGCCCGATTCCGATCGTATGCATGGATGTCACGTAATCGTTCGCAAATTGCGGGCCAGATCGTCTACGTATGGAAATGCCGGTTGTCCGGGACTTTCCGGGTGATTCGTCAACGCGGTGGCACGGCTCTTGCGAGACAGCCCGCCGACACCCACCCATCCGGAGATCTGCCATGTTTCGTCCCCAACGCCGTGCACTGATCGCTGCCGCTGCGGCCGCCTGCGCCATGACCGCCCTGCCCGCGCATGCCGCCGACACCATCAAGATCGGCCTGATCACGGCGCTGTCGGGCCAGTCTGCCCGGGCCGGCGAATCGCTGACGCGCGGCATGACCATCGCCATCGACGAAATCAATGCCAGGGGCGGCCTGCTGGGCGGCCGCAAGCTCGAGCTGGTGCGCCGCGACGACGAAGGCAACCCGGCCAAGGGCGTGCTGGCCGCGCGCGAACTGATCTACAAGGAGAAGGTGGCCGTGCTGTTCGGCGGGCTGGACACGCCGGTCTCGATGGCCATCGTGCCGATCGCCAATCAGGAGAAGGTGCCGTTCATGGGCCCGTGGGCCGCCGGTACGCCGATCACCCACAACGGCGCGAATCCGAACTTTGCGTTCCGCGTCTCGGCCGTGGACGAGGTGGTGGACAAGGCGATGCTGCAGTACGCACAGAAGGCGTTCAACGCCAGCAAGCCGGGCCTGATCCTGGTGAATAACCCGTGGGGCGAATCGAACGAGAAAGGCATCGTGGCCGCGATGGCCGCCAAGGGCGGCAAGCCGGTGGGCGTCGAGAAATTCGAGGCCAACGACGTGGATGTGGTGCCCCAGCTCGGCCGCCTGAAGGCTGCCGGCGCCGACGTGCTGCTGATGGTGGGCAACGTCGGCCCGTCGGCACAGGTGGTCAAGTCGCTCGACCGCATGGGCTGGAAGGTGCCGGTGGTGTCGCATTGGGGCCCGGCCGGCGGCCGCTTCACGGAACTGGCGGGACCGAACGCGAAGAACGTCCACTTCGTGCAGACCTACAGCTTCTTCGGCACGCCGTCGCCGGTCAGCACGCGCGTGGTCAACGACCTGAAGGCCAGGTACAGCGACGTGAAGGGCCCGGACGACATCACGCCGGCCGTGGGCGTGGCCAACGCCTACGACGCCACGCAGCTGGCCGCGCTGGCCATTGCCAAGGCCGGCAGCACCAAGGGCGACGCGGTGCGCGAGGGCTTCTACAAGATCGACCGCTACGAGGGCCTGATCAAGACCTACGTGAAGCCGTTCTCGCCCCAGCAGCATGACGCGCTGACCGAGAACGACTACGTCTGGGCCCAGTTCATCGACAACCGGATCGTGCCCGTGAAGCCGTAAACGCGCGTTGCCGGGCGATGGTTGCGCCCCGCTTCCGCCATGCGGCAGCGGGGCCAGAACGTAAATAGAAGGACATCACCATGTTATGGATATCCGCCCTCATCAGCGGGCTGGGCCTGGGCAGCATGTACGGGCTGATGGCGCTGGGGTTTCACATCACCTACGCAGTCTCTGCCACGGTCAACTTCGCGCAGGGCAGCTCGATGATGCTGGGCGCCGTGCTCACGTACACGTTTGCGCAGACGCTGGGCTGGCCGATGCCGCTGGCCATCGTGCTGGCACTGGCGCTGTGCGCGCTGTACGGCCTGGCCGTGGAATTCCTGGCCGTGCGGCCGTTTGCCAGCCGGGGCTCGAACGCCTGGCTGATGGCCACCGTGGCACTGGGCATCGTGCTCGATAACGTGGTGATGCTGTGGTTCGGCACCGAGCCGCGCAGCCTGCCGTCGCCACTGGCCGCGCAGTCGGTACAGCTGGGCAGCTCGGGCGTTGGCGTATATCCGCTGCAGCTGGTGATTCCGGTGGTCGGGCTGGTGCTGGCCGCCGTGCTGCACGTGGTCCTGCGCAAGTCGCGCTGGGGCGTGGCCATGCTCGCCGTGGTACAGAACCGCGATGCGGCACGCCTGATGGGCATTCCGATCCGTCGCACCATAGCCGGCGCGTTCGCGCTGTCGACGCTGCTGGCCGGTATCGCCGGCGTGCTGATTGCCCCGCTGTTCAATGTGCAGGCCGACATGGGCACCGTCTTCGGTCTCAAGGCGTTCGCCGTGGCCATTCTTGGCGGGCTGTCCAGCGCCTGGGGCGTGATGGTGGCCGGCCTGATCTTCGGCGTGGCCGAGGCACTGGTGACCGCATCGCTCGGTTCCAGCTACACGCAGATCATCACCTTTGCCCTGGTCATCGCGCTGCTGGCGCTGCGCCCCGATGGGCTGTTCGGACGCGCGGAGGTACGCAAGGTATGAGCGAAGGAACAAGCCAGGGCATGAGCAAGACCATGCCATCCACGGTATCCACCGCACCGCCGGCCAACCCGGCACGCCCCGCCGCGCCATGGCTGGGCCTGGGTACGCCGCTGCAGATTGCCGCCATGTGCGCGGTGCTGGCCGCGGCCGCAGGCCTGACCCTGACGCTGAACGGCTATTTCGTATTCGTGATCGCCGGCGTGGCAATGCTGGCCATCTGCGGCGTAGGCCTGAACCTGCTGCTCGGGCTGACCGGCCAGGTGTCGTTCGGCCACGTTGGCTTCTATGCGATCGGGGCCTACGCGGTAGCCATCCTGACCGGCCAGGCGGGCTGGAGCTTCTGGTCCGCATGGCCGGTGGGCGCTCTGGTGGCCGCCGCGCTGGGCGGCCTGCTGGCGCTGCCCGCGCTACGCGTCAAGGGCCCCGGGCTGGCGATGGTAACGATCGCCTTCGGCTTCATCGTCGAGCACGGCGCCGTGGAGTGGCGTGGCCTGACGGGCGGCCAGAACGGCCTGATGGGCATCGCGCAACCGTCGCTGCCCGGTGTGGACGGCGGCGAGCGTGCGCTGGCGCTGATCGCCATCGCGGTACTCGGGCTCGCGCTGGCCGCCTATGCGCGCATTGCGCGCGGCAGCTGGGGCGCCGCCATGCGCGCGGTGCGCGACAGCGAGACCGCGGCCGCGTCGATCGGCGTCAACCCGCTGGTCGTGAAGACGGTCGGCTTTGCGTTCTCGGCGGCGCTGGCCGGCCTGGCGGGCGGCCTGTTCGCGCCGCTGCAGGGCATGGTCACGCCGGGCATGTTCTCGTTCCTGCAGTCGATCCTGTTCGTGCTCGTGGTGATGATCGGCGGTGCCGGCACGGTGGCCGGGCCCGTCGCGGGCGCGGTCGTGGTGGGCCTGCTGCCTGAAATCCTGTCCAGCCTGGAAAACCTGCGCCTGCTCTGTTTTGGCGTGCTGCTGCTGGTGGTGCTCTGGGTCGCGCCAAGCGGCATGGTGGGGGTGGTGACGTCGGCGTTCCGCCGCCTGCATCCTGCCAGGCCGGCCGGCCACGACGCCGTGGCTGGCGCCATGCTGCCGCAGCGCGAGGCCGCGCAGCGCCGGGGGCTGTCGGCGCTGGGCCTGTCGATGGTGTTCGGCGGCGTGCGCGCCGTTGACGATCTGTCGTTCGACTTGCCGCCGGGCCAGGTGACCAGCCTGATCGGGCCGAACGGCGCCGGCAAATCGACCGTGCTCAACATGCTGTCCGGCTACTACCGCCCGCGCTCCGGCGGCCGCCGACTGGGCGCGGACGCGCTGCCCGCGCGCGGCGCGTGCCACAGCGCGCGCCATGGCATCTCGCGCACCTACCAGACCACGCAGCTGTTCACCGGCATGAGCGCGGCCGACAACGTGGCCATCGCGCTCACGCGCGGCAGGCTCGGCACGCTGCTCGGCATCGCGGGCTTCACGGCCCCGGCCGTGCGCAACGAAGCGCGCGCCTTGCTGGCCGCCTGCGGCTATACCGGCGACCCCGATGCCAGCGCGGCCGACCTGGCCCACGTGGATCGCCGCCTGGTGGAAATTGCCCGGGCGCTGGCCACGCGGCCGGCCGTGCTGCTGCTGGACGAACCCGCAGCGGGACTGTCCCGCGAGGACAAGGCCACGCTGGGCCGGCTGTTGCGGCGGATTGCCGACAGTGGCATCGCGGTCGGCCTGGTCGAGCATGACATGTCGCTGGTGATGGATGTGTCCGACAGCATCGTCGTGATCGACGCGGGTCAGCACCTGTGCGCCGGTACGCCCGACGCAGTGCGTGCCGATCCGGCCGTGCGCCGCGCCTATCTGGGCGAGGCGTCGGGCGCCCCGGTACGGCGGCGCGGCCGGTCGGTGGACAACGCCGTGCCAGCGGAAGTGCTGGGCGTCAGCGCCCTGCGTGCCGGCTACGGCGCGGCGCCGGTGCTGCACGATGTGGACCTGCAAGTCCGCGAAGGCGAGATGGTGGCGCTGCTGGGCGCCAATGGCGCGGGCAAATCCACCCTGATGCGTGCGCTGTCGGGGCTGCATCGTCCCGTACAGGGCGGCATGACGTTCGACGGCACCGATCTGGCCCGGCTCGACGCGGCGAAAATTGCCGAAATGGGCGTGGTACTGGTGCCGGAAGGCCGGCAGGTATTCCCCGAGCTGTCGGTGCTCGACAACCTGCGGCTGGGCGCCTTCCCTTCGGGCCGCATCTCGCGTGCCGAAACCATGCGCCGCATCGAGACCATGTTCGCGCGCTGGCCCCGCCTGCGCGAGCGCCAGCACCAGCGTGCGGGCCTGCTGTCCGGCGGCGAGCAGCAGATGCTGGCCGTGGCGCGCGGACTGATGTCGAATCCGTCGGTGCTGCTGCTCGACGAGCCGTCGCTGGGCCTGGCGCCGAAGGTGATCGAGGAACTGTTCGCATCGCTGGACGCGCTGCGCGAGGCATCGATCACCATCCTGCTGGTGGACCAGATGGCGGCGCTGGCCCTGTCGCTGGCCGACCGCGCCTACGTGCTCGAAGAAGGCCGCGTGGTGGCCAGCGGCGATGCCGAGGCGCTGGCCCAGGACCCGGCGCTGGTACAGGCCTACCTGGGCGGGCAGCACGCATGAAGCATCTGGCCACTTCCAGCGCGGGCATGGTCACCAGCCCGCATGCATTGGCAAGCGAAGCCGGCCTGGAGATCCTGCGCGCCGGCGGCAATGCCATCGAGGCCGCCATCGCCATCGGCGCCACGCTGTCCGTCACCTATCCGCACTTCACGGGCCTGGGCGGCGACGCCTTCTGGATCGTCAGCGATCAGGCTGGCAACGTGCGCGCGCTCTCCGGCATCGGACAGGCCGCGGCCACACTGCCCGACTACGGCGACGCGATCCCCACGCGCGGCGCCGCGTCGGCCATCACGTCGGCGGCCACGGTCGACACCTGGGACCGTGCGTTCGCCATCAGCCGCGACCAGTGGGGCGGCCAGCAATCGTGGAAGCAGCTGTTCCAGCGCGCCATCGCGCTGGCGCAGGAAGGCTTCGACGTCACGCCGTCGCAGCGATTCTGGCAGGCCTTCCGGCGCGCGGAACTATCGGACTGGCCCGGCTTTGCCGACATCTTCATGCCCGACGGACGCCTGCCCCGGCAGGGCAACCGCCTGCGGCAGCCCGCCCTGGCCCGCAGCCTTGATCGCATCGCGAACTTCGGTTCGCGCGAATTCTACGAAGGCGAACTGGCCGAGCGCATCGTCGCCGGGCTGCGTGCCGCCGGGTCGCCACTCAGGCTGCAGGACCTGGCCCGCACCGCGGCGCGCGACGAAGCGCCACTGCGCGTGCCATATCGCGGCGGCGAACTGCTGAGCCTGGCACCACCGACGCAGGGCGTGACCACGCTGCAGATCATGGGCATCCTGGAACGCTTCGACGTGGCCGGCATCCCCGAAGGCAGCGCGGACTACTACCACCTGCTGGTGGAAGCCGTGAAACAGGCGTTTATCGAGCGCAACCGGCACGTGGCGGACCCCGAGTTCGCCGCCGTGCTCGCCGATGCGATGCTGTCGCCGGCGCGGCTGTCGGCGTTGGCCGCGCATATCGATATGCGTCACGCGATGCCCTGGCCGCATGTCTATCAGCATGGCGATACGGTCTTTCTTTCGGCTGTCGATCGTCAGGGCCGCTGCGTGAGCGTGCTGCAGACCGTGTATTTCGATTGGGGCAGCGGCGTGGTGGCGGGCGACACCGGCATCCTGTGGCACAACCGGGGCGCCGCATTCAGCACCGATCCCACCCATCACAACGCGATTCAACCGGGCAAGCGCCCTTTCCATACGCTGAATCCGGGCATGTATCTGCGCGACGGCAAGCCGCGGCTGACGTATGGCACACAAGGTGCCGACGGCCAGCCCCAGACGCTGGCGGCCGTGCTGACACGGCTGATCGACTATGGGATGGATCCGATGCAGGCGCTGTCCCGGCCCCGGTTTCTGCTCGGACGCACGTTCTCCGACACGCGTGACAGCCTCAAAATCGAGGCCGATGCGGGCGACGATGTGATCGCCACGCTGTCAACCCGCGGTCACGAAGTCAGCGTGATCGACGCGCAGAGCCCGTTGGCGGGCCATCCGGGCGCCATCGCGTTGTACGACGACGGAAGTTGCGCAGGCGCGCACGATCCGCGCAGCGACGGCATCGCCATGGGGCTGCAAGGGGCATAGACACGGGATCGGAAACGTCAGGCATCATCTGGGCATCCGGGAGAAAACGGCAACGCCCCGCGTGACGCGCACATGAAGGCCCTGCGTTCTGTAGCGGTTTTGTATCGGGCAGGAACCCCTGCCGCGCATGCCCGTCCAATGCCTTAACTGTCGACTGGCCGTCACGATGCGATGCAGCGTGCAAGCGCCGGCGCGATGGTCCACAATCCCGTCGGAGGAACGCACCGGTCCCAGCGGCCCCGCGTTCCCCATGTCCCCCAGCAACCGCTCCCCTCTCGCCAAGGAGAACACCGTGCTGAGCCCACATGAACTTGCCACGCTGATGTTGATCGGCAATGGTCCACATACCCGCGACGATACGTCAAGCATCGCCGCACGCGAAATCGACCCCGTCGATCTCGATGCACTGATCACCCGGCAACTGGTGATCCTGGAATCCGAACAGGGCAAACGTCCCTGCCCGCAAATCACCGCGCATGGCCGCTCGATGCTGGCCGCGGTGGGCCGCCTGAACTAGCGGCCCCCTCCCTTCCATTGCTGCCCGCCGCCGATGCGGTGTGATGTATCGCGTGAGGCCGCCATCTTCAGGGTTGCGCCGGGGGCTGATAGCCATCGGTCAGCGTCTTCAGGAACGCGATCACGTCGCGCATTTCCCCCTCGGTCATCAGCGGCTTGTCGCCCGGCTTGCCGCCAAACGGCGCTTCCATGTTGATGTTCGCGTGATACTGCGCCGGCAGGTCGTCGAACTTCCGCACCCTGCCGTCCGCGCCGCGCGGATACCACTTCTGGGGCTTTACATCACGCTCGGCGTAGAAGTGCAGCACCTCGTCCAGCGAGTGGAAGATGCCGTTGTGGAAAAAGGCGTGGCGCAATGCCACGTTGCGCAATGACGGGGTACGGAACAGGCCGCAGTAGTCGGCACGGTCCTTGAGGTCGGTCCGGTCCGGGCCGCACAGCCCCATGTCGAAGAATGCCGGGTCGGCATTGCCCGCCAGCTTGCGATTGCGCGGCACGCCCACGGCGATAAAGCCGAAATCCGAGAACGCGGGGAATGCGCCTTCCCGGACATCGCCCGGGTGGCAGGCGGCGCAGTTGCCCTTGTTCGGATCGTTGAACACGCGCAGGCCGCGCAGTTCCGCCGCATCGAGCTTTGCCTGGCCGCGCAGCACCGCATCGTACTTGCTGGTATAGGGATAGAACTCCGAGGGCGTCTGCTGGAAGGCCTCCAGCGCCATCAGCACCGCGCTGAACGCGGTGTCCTCGTCGTCCAGCACGTCCTGGCCCAGCACCTTGCGGAAGGTTTCGGCGTGCGGTCCGTTGCGGATGCGCTCGACCACCACCCG
This sequence comes from Cupriavidus sp. 86D6, assembly GCF_057815095.1. Taxonomy (NCBI): domain Bacteria; kingdom Pseudomonadati; phylum Pseudomonadota; class Betaproteobacteria; order Burkholderiales; family Burkholderiaceae; genus Cupriavidus; species Cupriavidus sp. 86D6. The sequence continues at coordinate 45,623 of NZ_JBYPSB010000021.1, forward strand.
TGGCTCGCCGTTGGCCATCTCGTGCGCGGACAGCAGCGGGATGCGGGCCTGATCGTGCGTCGATCCGGCGCGGCCGTCCCAGTTGTGGCCGCCGGTCGGGCCCTGGTCCTCGGCGTCGTTGCCGTCGTTCTCGTGATAGTGGTCGGTATAGGCCGGGACGTTCTGCACATAGCGCAGCGACGGCGCCGCCCGCACGCCGGTGCGCGCCATGTCCGCACCGCCCAGCTGCACCGACAGGTTGTTCGGCGGCCCATAGGCATGCGCGGGGCTGTGGCAAGTGGCACACGACTGCTTGCCCGATGCCGACAGCGCCGGATCGAAGAACAACGCCTTGCCCAGCGCATTGAGCCGCGCGATGTCGGGATGCCGCTCGGCCATCATCGCGTAGAACGGCTTCGGGCCTGCGGCCCCAGGCACGCTGGCCATTGCCGGCGGCGGGGGCGGGGTCTTTCCGATGGCCGTTGCCGGCGCGGCATCCTGTTGCCCACACCCCGTCATCAGGCCGGCCAGCAGCACGATCAGCAGGCTGCCCGCCACGCGCAACCAGGTGAAGAGCGACGGGAACGCGGCGTTCCACAACAGCGGCGGCAAGCTCATGACGGAATGATGGCGGCGGGATGACGATGGATGGCGCAAGAGGCTATGCCGGATGCATGACATCCACGTGACACTTCACGAAAACGACACGCCGGCCCCTGACAACGCGGCGCGGTACAGGTGTATCGGATTTCCCTACGCCTCATCATCAATCTGACACATGGCAGGCCCACACTCGCGGCGCACCCAGGCAGTACCCACAAGCTTCATCGCAGCACCGCAGTCATCCCACATATAAGAAAGAGGAAAGCCATGAGCTGTAATACCCGTCTGTGGCCGCTGGCCGCATTGGCCGCCGCATGCCTGTCCGCCTGTGGCGGCAACGATTCCGGCAGCAGCACCGCCACCCCCGCCGCCACCACGTCGGGCGTCGTCACTGGCAGCTACTTCGAGCACGCCAAGGTCTGTATCGACGCCAACAACAACGGCGCGTGCGACAGCAGCGAGGCCTCGGCCTTCACCGACGCCAAGGGCGCCTTTACCGTGAATGGCCAGGGCCCCGTTGTGGCCGAAATCGGCACGGATGCGTTCCGTAACGACGACGCCGGTGGCCATGCCGCCGTGACGCGCAAGCTGGTGTTCCGCGCGCCGGCCAGCGCCAATGGCGTGGTCAGCGCCATCTCCACCGAACTGGCCGCGCTGATGGACGGCAACGGCGGCAACCTCGACGCCGCGCGCAGCCAGCTGGCGGATCGCCTTGGTGTGGCCGCGGACAAGCTGCTGGAAGACCACAACAAGGAAACGGACGGCAAGATCAAGGCCGCGCTGCAGGGCGAGATCGAGCAGGCCATCGACCTGATCGCCAACGCGGTGGCCGCCGGCGGCAACATCGCCACAGCCGTCAAGAACGGCGTGGCCCAGCGCGTGGCCATGAACAACATCAAGACCGTGGTGGTGATCTACGCCGAAAACCGCGGCTTCGACAACCTCTACGGCCTGTTTCCCGGCGCCAATGGCATTCCGGGTGTGAACCCGAGCGCCGTCGGCACTGTGACCCCGCAGAAGGATTTCGACAATTCGACGCTGGCGTCGCTGCCGCCGACCTGGGGTGGTTTCACTGCTGCGGGCCAGTCCGTGACGCTGCCTGAAGTCAATACGGTGGGCTGGGCCAACAAGCCGTTCCGCATCGACGATCCGCTGGGCGTCAATGCTACGGGCGTGGTGGTGAACCAGAACGTGGTCACCCGCGACCTGGTCCACAAGTTCTACCAGAACCAGATGCAGATCAATGGCGGCAAGAACGACAAGTTCGCGGCCTTCTCCGACGCCGGCGGCCTCACCATGGGCTACTACGACGGCAGCAGCATGGCGATGTGGAAGGTAGCCAAGGATTTCGTGCTGGCCGACAACTTCTTCATGGGCGCGTTCGGTGGTTCGTTCCTGAACCACCAGTACCTGGTCTGCGCCTGCGTGCCGACCTACCCGAACGCCGATACGTCAGTGGCAGCGAAATCGATCGCGGCCGTGGCCGCTGACGGCAAGAGCCTGCAGCTGACCGGTACCAGCTCCCCGAGCATCCTGTCCGCCCGTGCTTCGTACGTGAACGACGGCGCCATTACGCCGAAGGACCCGGCCACCGGCCTGTTCTACGCCGTGAACACGATGCAGCCGGCCTTCCAGCCAAGCGGCAACGCGCCGGCCTCGACCGATGCCACCAAGCTCCTGGCCGACCCGAACGCCGCCAGCACCCTGCCGCCGCAAACCCAGGACACCATCGCCACCTACCTCGACAAGCGCGGCGTGGACTGGGCCTGGTACGCGGGCGCATGGAAGACCGTATCGGCCGATCGCACCAAGATCTACAACAACACGACGCCGAACTTCCAGGCCCACCACCAGCCGTTCAACTTCTTTGCTGCGTTCAGCCCGGTTGACCATGCCGACTACCGCACGGCCCACCTGAAGGATTTCGACAGCCAGTTCCTGGCCGATGCCGCCGCAGGCAAGCTGCCGGCCGTGACGTTCTACAAGCCGCAGGGCAACCTGAACCAGCACGCCGGTTACGCCAACGTGGCCGACGGCGACGCCCACATCGTCGACGTGATCCAGCAGCTGCAGAAGAGCCCGCAGTACAAGAACATGCTGATCGTGGTGACCTACGACGAAAACGGCGGCTTTTACGACCACGCACCGGTGCCGAGCGCCGACCGCTGGGGTCCGGGCACGCGTATCCCGGCGATTATCGTGTCGCCGTTCGCCAGGAAAGGCTTCGTGGACCATACGCAGTACGACACGGCATCGATCCTGCGCTTTATCACGCGCCGCTTCGCCCTGCCGACGCTGCCGGGCCTGAAGCTGCGTGACGACGCGCTGGTGGCCAACGGCAAGCCGGCCATGGGCGACCTGACCAACGCGCTGTCGTTCCCGGCGCAGTAAGACAGGCATCCGCCGACGGCTTGGGGGCGGCCCGCGCAAGGGGTCGCCCCTTTTTTCGTGGCGGACGCTGGCGGGGCGGCGTCGGCGGATCGCTGACAGGCAGCCGATTCCGGAGTGGCTATAGTCTTGTGAGTGCCATCCCAGCGCCAAGGAGCCCGTCATCGCCGCCTGGCATTCCGATATCCCCGCCCGCCTGGACCGCCTGCCGTGGTCCGCCTGGCACTGGCGCGTCGCCATCGCCCTGGGCATCGCCTGGGTGCTCGACGGCCTGGAGGTGACCCTGGTGGGCGCCGTCGGCGCTGTCCTGTCGCGGCCCGACACCCTCGGGCTCGATGCGACGCAGGTAGGCTGGTCCGGCTCCATCTATATATCCGGGGCGGTCATCGGCGCGCTGCTGTTTGGCCGCCTGGCCGACCGGCTGGGCCGCAAGAAACTGTTCCTGGCCACACTGGCGGTCTATATGGCGGCCACCCTGGCCACGGCCTTCTCTCCCAATTTCGCGTTCTTCGCCGTCTGCCGGTTCCTGACCGGACTGGGCATCGGCGGCGAATACGCGGCCATCAACTCGGCCATCGACGAACTGATACCGGCCCGCGTGCGCGGGCGTGTGAACCTGGCCATCAACGGCAGCTTCTGGATTGGCGCGGCACTGGGCGCCGGCCTGAGCCTGGTGCTGCTGGACCCGCGCGTATTCGGCCCGGTATGGGGCTGGCGCGTCTGCTTTGCGCTGGGCGCGGTACTGGCCGTGGCGATCGTCCTGATCCGGCGGCATGTGCCGGAAAGCCCGCGCTGGCTGACGACGCATGGCCGTCACGACGAAGCCGCGCGCGTGATTGACAGCATCGAATCGGAAGTGGCGCGGCGGCATGGCGGGTTGCCGGCCGTGGACACAGCCGCCACGGTGGCCTACGCCGGCAAACCCATTCCGACGCTGGGCGAGATCATGCGCCTGCTGCTGCGCCGCTACCGCACGCGAAGCGTCGTCACGTTCGCGCTGATGGTGGCGCAGGCGTTCTTCTACAACGCGATTTTTTTCACCTACTCGCTGGTACTGACCCGGTTCCAGGGCGTGCCCGAGGAACGCGTGGCGCTCTATATCTTCCCGTTCGCGCTGGGCAACGCGCTGGGCCCGCTGGTGCTCGGCCCCCTGTTCGACCGGATCGGACGGCGCAGGATGATCGCCGTCACCTATGTGCTGTCGGGCGTCGGCCTGGCCGCCACCGGCTGGGCGTTCATGCAGGGCTGGCTCGATGCACGCGCCCAGGCCCTGTGCTGGTCCGCCGTGTTCTTCCTGGCGTCGGCCGCGGCAAGCTCCGCCTATCTGACCGCCAGCGAAGTCTTCCCGCTGGAAATGCGCGCCCTGGCGATTTCGGTGTTCTACGCCGTGGGCACGGGCACGGGCGGCTTCGTCGCACCCGTGCTGTTCGGCATGCTGATCGAAACCGGCAGCCGGGGCGCGGTGGCCATTGGCTACGGCATCGGCGCCGCGCTCGTGATCGTGGCCGGCCTGCTGGCGCTGCGCTTCGGCGTCGATGCCGAGAGGCGTGCGCTGGAGGATATCGCGCCGCCGTTGGGGGCGGAACGCGATTGACGACGCCCCGGAATTTTTGAGAACCGTCCCATTTCCATGACGGTATCCGGACTGCAGACTGTCCCTTGACCGCGCAATCCCGTGCGGCCAGACACAGGAGATCGCCATGCAGACCCCGCATCCGGGCCAGGCCGCCCTCAGTACCGAGTCCACCGAGCCGACCCAGCCGGCCAAGGAAAGGATCGGCCAGTGCCGGCTTCCGCCTGCTGCGTCCTTATCTTAATACATAAGATCGTGTAAATATTTATGTTTACACATAAATCTCTCTCGTATGCTATGTTAATAAATAGAACAGGCCTGCGACTCGCCTCATGTCCGATTTCGACCACCAACTGCGCGCGCTTCGGAAGCTCCGGAAACTCTCTCTAATGGAGGTGGGCCGATTGATCGGCATGGCCAGTTCCAACCTCTCCGTCGCCCTGAGCGGCAAGCAGGATGTGCGCGCTTCGACACTCGATGCGATTGCCTCTGCGCTGGACGCCGAGTGGGTGCTGGTGCCCAAGGAGCATCTGGCGGAGGTTCGGCAGACGCTGGCCGGCAAGGCTGCCGGACCTGACAGGGGCGCCCCGACTTCCGTCGATTTGCTGCTCGGGGATGAGGCATGAGCGACGAACTCCGGCCGCGCTATCTGTCCGTGCACTTGCACGGCGTACTCTGCGGCTACCTCTGCGAAGCCGGGCGAACCACGCGCTTCGTGCCTGGCGAGCAATTTCGCGGCGATCCCGGCCGGCCGACGCTTAGCCTCTCGCTGACCATCCCCGGCAACGAACCGTTGACTGGCACCATCCTGTCGAATCCGTTCCACCCTGCGGTCTACAACGTCGGCGGCGAACTTCCCCCCTACTTTGCCGGGCTGCTGCCCGAGGGCGAACTGCGCAAGCGGCTGGAGGCCACGCGTCACCATCCCGATGATCGCGACGACTTCGGCGTGCTGGCGGCGGCCGGCGAAGATCTGCCCGGTGCCTTGACCGTGCGCCCGGCCAATCTGGACACCCTGCCCGATCATGTCCGCACCATCGGCGTGACGGGCGGCGCGGACAACCTCGAGATCGCCGTCGTGGAAGGCGCGACCGAAGGTGCCGCCTCGGTGTCCGGCGTGCAGAACAAGCTGGCGCTGTCTACCGCGCACGCAGGCCGGCGCTACACCATGCCCACCCACGGGCGGCTGTCCGACCTGATCGCCAAGCTGCCGGCACGCAACGACGACAGCCAGATCTATAACGAATACGTGTCGATGCAACTGGCCCAGGCAGCCGGCGTGGCGGTGGCCGTGTGCCGGCCGCAGCCGCTGGCGGCCATCGATGTGCCGGGCCTGGCCGATGCGTTGGGCGCGGACCTGCACTTCCTGGCAGTGGACCGCTTCGATCGCGAGCCCGGCGGCCGGGTCCATGCCGAGGACGGCTGCCAGATCCTGACGCGCATGCCGGCACGCAAGTACGCCGGCAACGACGCCTACGTGGCCATCGTCCGGCTGCTGGACCGGCTGAGCGTACGCGGCATCGAGGACGTCCGGCAATTTTTCATGCGGCAAGCCGTCCATACGCTGCTGGGCAACAGCGACGCTCACCTGAAGAACTTCTCGTTCCTCTATCGCAATGGCACGATGCCCGAGCTGTCGCCGGCCTATGACATCGTCAGCGTGGCCGCCCTGCCGGGCTTCGCGGCTTTCGGACAGAACGTCGCCATCGATCTTCTGCAACGCAGCCAGACACTCGAAACCTACCGGGACTTCGCGCGCGAAGCCCGGATTGCCGAGCGCATCGCCGTCGCAGCCGTGAAGGACGCCGTGACCATGGCCCAGGAACGGTGGCCCGCGCTGCTCGATTCGCTGCCGGCGCCAGTGGCGATGAAATCCGTGGTGCTCGAACGACTGCGCACCCTGCCGCTGGCATTGCTGCGCCGGCGATAACCGGGTACCACAATGCGGGACGCATTTTGAGACACGTCCCATTTTTTTCTGCTTGACGGCGGCCCAGAATGGTTTCGTCGGGCGCGAATCGCGCCGGCTTAACCAGACAATAGAGGGGTCAATCTCATGCAATATCAAGCAGAGCAGCATGTTGCGTTGAAGGACGTGGGGGCTGTGACGACGGACTACCCGCACGACGCGCAGTCGCGTGAAATAGAGAAGGACGCCGATCCGGCAACCACATTGGGACTACGGAAACTGGCACCCGGCGAAACCTGCTCGATCATGGATTTGAAGGGGTGCCTTGCTGGCCGCAGGCCCCCGCCAAGCCGGCAAGACATCGCGCAAGCCGTGGACGACGCCGAGTCACCTGACATGCACGATGCCGACCCAACAACGACACTTGGCCTGCCCCCTCTCGCTCCGGGGCAAACCTGCTCCATCATGGACTTGAAAGGATGCCTGGCGGGCCGCAGGCAGGGCTCGCCCCTGACGGACGACGAAATCGAAGCGGCCATTGATGCCGAAGTCTGTGCAAGGTATCTCCGGAGCTTTGCATGATCGGGCTGGATACCAACATTCTCGTCCGGTTCTTTACCCGGGACGATCCCATCCTGACTGCCAAAGCAGACATGTTGATGGCGTCGCTTTCACGAAACGCTCCGGGTTACGTTGCCATTGCTGTACTGGTGGAACTGATCCGTGTCATGAGGAGAATCCGTGGAGCAACGCGATCAGAAGTGGCCCGCGTTCTCGAATGGCTGTTGAAAAGCCGGGAGTTGGTCATCGAGTCCCATGCCATCGTGGAGTCGGCGTTTCTCCTATTCAGGGAGACGTCCGCAGATTTCCCCGACTGCCTGATCCAGCGGACCTGCCAGAGCGCCGGCTGCCATCACACGGCCACCTTCGACCGCAAGGCCGCCCGTGTCATCGGCATGAGGCTGGCGCTATGAGGCATCGCGGACGCTCAACTCAGGCCGTCCAGCACCAGATGCTGTCCGTGTATGGCCTCCGCCCCGTCCGATGCCAGGAATGCCACCGCCCGCGCGGCGGCGCCGGTGGATACCCACTGCGCCGGATCGGCCGACGGCATGGCGTGGCGGTTGGCGGGCGTATCGAGAATGCTGGGGGCAATGCTGTTGACGTTGATGCCCGAGCTTCTGACCTCGTGCGACAGGCTTTCCACGAGCCGCTGCAGCGCGCTCTTGGAAGCGGTATAGGCGCCCATCGCGGCCGCGCCACTGGCGGCGCCGCGCGCGGAAACGGCCACGACCTTGCCGCTGCGCTGAAACATCATGGCCGGAATGAAGTGGCCCGTGACGGCGACGAACGACCAGGCGTTCAGGTCCATCATGCGCTGCCAGGATTCGCGGCTCAAGGCGTGGGTGGGCTCGCCCATCTCGAAGCCGCCGGCCACGTGCACTAGCACGTCGACCGTGCCGAACGCGTCGAGGATGGCGGCAGCCACGGGGGCCATCGCCGTGTCGGACGTCACGTCGGCCGCATGCAGCAGCGTGCCGCCGTGGTCGGGCTCGGGGTGCGCAAACACGCTCTGCAGGTGCTGCAGGTTGTGGTCGATCAGCGCCAGCCGTGCGCCCTCTCCGGCGAACCGGCTGGCTACGGCGCGACCCAGCGCGCCGGCGGCGCCGGTAATGACGACATGACGACGGGGTGCCTTGGCTTCCATGGTGAACTCCGGCAAAAACGGTCCTTCCACCATAGTGCCTTGACCGGGACTCCGCCAGCGCCGGTCCGGGCGCTGGCTCGCATCCCGGCCCGGCGCGCCCAACTGTACAGCAAGCGGCACCGGCATCTGTGTATGGCCGCCCCGCTGATGTTCGGGCAAGATGCCGCACCGCCCCTAGCCGGGCCTACCGTACCAGGACAAGGAAGTGCCCCTCACCCGCATCAAGCAGAGCGAAACCCTGCTGGCCGTGCTGGCCCTGATCGCCTCCATGGCGTCGCTATGCGTCGGGACATCGTTTGCCAAGAGCCTGTTCGGCGCCATTGGCGCCCAGGGCACGGTTGCGCTGCGCGTCGGCTTTGCGGCGTTGATCCTGATCGCGGTCTGGCGGCCGTGGCGCTTCCCGTTGTCGGGCAAGCATGCCCGCGCCATTGCGCTATATGGGGCGGCGCTGGGAGCCACGAACCTGCTGTTCTATATGTCGCTGCGCACCATCCCGCTGGGGTTGGCGATCGCCATCGAATTCACCGGTCCACTGGCCGTTGCGGTGTTGTCGTCCCGCAAGGCCATCGATTTTCTCTGGATTGCCTGCGCTGTGGCTGGCCTTGTCCTGCTGCTGCCGCTGGGCGAGACCTCCACCCATCTCGATCCGGTGGGTATTGGCTATGCGTTGGCGGCCGGCGTGGGCTGGGCGCTCTATATTGTGTTCGGCCAGATGGCAGGCAACGCGCATGGCGGGCAGGCGACTTCGCTGGGCATGACCATGGCGGCGCTGGTGGCGCTGCCTTTCGGCCTTGGCCATGCCGGTACGCAGATCTTCAGCCCCGGGCTGCTGCTTTCCGGTCTGGCGGTCGGCCTGATGTCGAGCGCGATTCCCTATTCGCTGGAGATGGTCGCACTGAAGCGGCTGCCGCGCAGGACGTTTGGCATTCTGCTGAGTCTGGAACCGGCCATGGGTGCCCTGGCGGGCCTGGCATTCCTGCACGAACAGCTCACGGCCATCCAGTGGGTGGCCATTGCCGCCATCATCACCGCGTCGATTGGCTGTACGGCGACATCGCGCGGCAAGCACTGACCTGTCAAACCGCCCATCGTGGGCGCGAACGCGGGTTAGTTGTCCGCGAACCAGTCGCGCGGCAGCCAATGCGCGCGTTGTGGCCGGGGCGCGCGGTCCTGCGCCTCGACCAGCGACAGGCTGACCTCATGCAGAAAGGTGTCCTCCGGATTGCGACGTGCGGCAAATCCGCAATCGCGCATGATGGCAAGCATGCGCCGGTTCTCGCTCAGCACGTCGCCACGCATACCCTGCAGCCGGCTGGTCCTCGCCATCTGTTGCAGCCGTTGGATCAACCGCCGGCCCAACCCCTGCCCTTGCCAGTCGTCCGCCACCACCACGGCCAGTTCCGCCACGTTGTCGGCGTTCACCACGTATTCGGCGTTGGCGACGATCGATTCGCCACCATCCTCGCCGCGCACGGTCACCACCATGGCGGCGTCCCGCTGGGGATGGTGGGCGACAAAGCCCTGGATGATGTCATCCGTCACCCGGCCTCCGGTCAGAAACCGGTAGTAACGGCTCTCACGCGACAGGCCATCGACAAACGCGCGCAGCCCCGCCTGATCCGCCGCCCGAACCGCACGCACCGTCACCTGTTGGCCACCGCGTGCTGTCCACCGTTCTTCCGCAATCCGCGAACCCGTACTGCCGTCGCCTGCGTCGTCGCCATCGTTCATGGCCCACCCCTGACTTCATCTTCTGTAGGCAGGACTATAGTCGAAACCCTGACTTTTTCAAATGAAGTTAGAGTGCTATCCTCAAATCATGAATACGTCACTGCCGCCTCCTGTGTCGCCCGAAGCCTTCGCGCAATGCTCGATCGCGGCCACGCTATCGCTGATTGGCGAAAAGTGGACAATTCTTATCTTGCGCGACGTGTTTTCGGGCGTCCAACGTTTCGATGACTTTCTGGAGCGGCTCCAGTGCTCGCCCGCCGTGCTGTCGGCGCGGCTGAAGACGCTCACGGAAGCGGGGCTGCTGCGCAAGGTCAGCTACAAGGCGCCAGGCGAGCGCGAACGCTTTGCCTACCGCCCTACCCGTGCCGCCGTGGAGCTGCTGCCGGTGATCGTCGGCCTGATGCAGTGGGGCGATGCCCATATGAAGGCCGATGGCCAGGGGCCGGCGGAGATCCGCTCACGGGTCAACGGGCTCAAGGTGCGCGCGGCACTGATCGACGAAGCCGATCAGCCGGTCTCCCCCTCCGACATGCAGCTGATTTCCCTGCTGCCGCAGGCCGAAAAGGACGACTGACCGCAGGGGCCTGCGGCCTGCGCACGCACCGGCGCCGCACATTGCACCGCACCATAGCGGTGCGCCCGCCCAACTCTGGCGCCGCACCATGATGTGGATTAGTGCTCCATACGGCACTATTTAGGACATTCCCCCCTTCTCGAAGTCTCCAATCCACCACTTGGTGGGGCTGGCACACCGCTTGCGATAGGAAGCGTGGGCCGGTCAACGGCGATCTGCCCACCCCACACAGCACGACTGCTATCCGTAGGTAGCAGCCGTCAGGACAACGGCGTCCCCAGAACTGGCTCATCAGCGCCAGCCTCTCGGGACGCCTTTTGTTTTTGGAGCCCAAGAATGAACGGCAAAGCCACCCGGATCGATCTGCTAAGTCTGAAGACCCCGCAGATGCGCGCCTTCCACCTGACCTGGATGGCGTTCTTCGTCTGTTTCTTCGCGTGGTTTGCCTGCGCGCCGCTGATGCCGGTGCTCAAGGGCGAGTTTGGCCTGACCCCCGGCCAGATTGCCAATATCAATATCGCCGCCGTGGCCGTGACCATCCTGGTACGTCTGGTGATCGGCCCGATGTGCGACCGCTTCGGTCCGCGCAAGACGTACACCGGCCTGCTGGCCATCGGTGCGATGCCGGTGATCGGCGTGGCGTTTGCCCAGAACTACGAGACCTTCCTGTTTTTTCGCCTGCTGATCGGGGCGGTGGGCGCAAGCTTCGTCATCACGCAGTACCACACGTCGGTGATGTTCGCGCCGAACGTGGTGGGTACCGCCAATGCGGCGTCGGCCGGTTGGGGTAACGCTGGCGGCGGCGCCGCGCAGGGCGCGATGCCGCTGCTGCTGGCCGCCGTGCTGTTCCTGGGCGTGGACCACGCCATGGGCTGGCGCGTGGCGCTGATCGTGCCGGGCGTGCTGATGCTGATCATGGCCGTTGTCTACTGGCGCTTCACGCAGGACTGCCCCGAAGGCAACTTCTCGGACCTGCGCGCCCGCGGCATCGCCGTGAGCGGCGGCAAGGGCGGTGGCGGCTGGGCAAGCTTCCGTGCGGCCAGCGCCAACTACCGCGTCTGGCTGCTGTTCATCACGTACGGCGCATGCTTCGGCGTGGAAATTTTCATCCACAACGTGGCCGCCACCTACTACGTCGACCACTTCGGCCTGTCGCTGTCCGCCGCCGGCATGGCCGCCGCCAGCTTCGGCCTGCTGGCGCTGTTCGCCCGGGCGTTGGGCGGCTACGTGTCGGATCGCGTGGCCCGCCGCCGTGGCCTCGACGCGCGGTCGATCGTGCTGTTCGTCTTCATTCTGGGCGAAGGCCTGGGCCTGCTGGCGTTTGCGCATGCCGCGGGCGTGGTCACCGCCGTCGCCGCCATGCTGACGTTCGGCCTGTTCACGCACATGGCCTGCGGCGCCACCTACGCGCTGGTGCCGTTCATCGACCGCAAGGCGCTGGGCGGCGTGGCCGGGATCATCGGCGCTGGCGGCAACGTCGGCGCGGTGGCCGCGGGCTTCCTGATGAAAGGCCTGGGCGACCTGCAGCAGACGCTGACGTACCTGGGCGTGGCCGCCACGCTGGCCGCGCTGTGCGCCATCGCCGTGCGCTTCAGCGCCGAGCACAAGGCGCAGGAACAAGCCCTGTACGACAGCGCGCTGGCCAACTGATCGACGCCAACAAACCACGTTACGACTCTCCGGACAAGGAAAGCATCATGAAGATCATCATCGTCGGGCACGGCATGGTCGGCCACAAGTTCCTGGAATGCCTGGCAGAGGCCGGCGCACAAGACCTGGAAGTGACGGTGCTCTGCGAGGAGCCGCGCCCCGCCTACGATCGCGTCCACCTGTCGGAATTCTTCGCCGGCAAGTCGGCCGATGACCTGTCGCTGGTGCCGGCGGGCTTCTTCGACCAGCACAACAACATGCTGCTGCGCCTGAATGCCAGGGCCACGGCCATCGATACGGCCGCCAAGACGGTCACCACGTCTACCGGGGAGACGCTGGCCTACGACAAGCTGGTGCTGGCCACCGGCTCGTACCCGTTCGTGCCGCCGCTGCCGGGCAAGGACCGCAAGGACACCTTCGTCTACCGCACCATCGAAGACCTGAAGGCGATGCTGGAATGCGGCCGCCGCGCCAGGTCGGGCGTGGTCATCGGCGGCGGCCTGCTGGGCCTGGAGTGCGCCAAGGCGCTGCGCGACATGAACCTGGACACCCACGTGGTGGAGTTCGCCCCGCGCCTGATGGCCGTACAGGTCGACGACGGCGGCGGCCGCATGCTGCGCCAGAAGATTGAAGACCTCGGCGTGAAGGCGCACACGGGCAAGAACACCGTGGAGATCGTCGATGGCGTGGACGGCACGCACCGCATGAACTTTACCGATGGCACGCATCTGGACACCGACATGATCGTGTTCTCGGCCGGGATTCGTCCGCGCGACGAACTGGCCCGCGACAGCGGCCTGGCCATCGGCCCGCGCGGCGGCATCGTGATCGACGACAACTGCCTGACCTCGCACCCGGACATCTACGCCATCGGCGAATGCGCGCTGTGGGAGGGCAAGATCTACGGCCTGGTGGCCCCGGGCTACGATATGGCCCGCGTGGCCGCCCGCCATCTGCGGGGCGAGGCCGCCCGGTTCACCGGCGCCGACATGAGCACCAAGCTCAAGCTGATGGGCGTGGACGTAGCCAGCATCGGCGACCCGCACGGCAATGCGCCGGGCAGCCGCTCGTACCAGTTCACCGACGAGCGCAAGCAGGTCTACAAGAAGCTGGTGGTGTCCGACTGCGGCAAGTACCTGCTCGGTGGCGTGCTGGTGGGCGATGCCGCCGAGTACGGCACGCTGCTGCAGATGATGCTGAACCGCATCGAACTGCCCGAATCGCCGGAATTCCTGATCCTGCCGTCGTCGGACGGACAGGCCCGGCCGGCACTGGGTGCCGACGCGCTACCCGACACGGCCCAGATCTGCTCGTGCAACAACGTCAGCAAGGGCCAGATCTGCGCGGCCGTGACCGATGGCGCCACCAGCATCGGCGCGCTGAAGTCGTGCACCAAGGCCGGCACGGCCTGCGGCGGCTGCGTGCCACTGGTCACGCAGATCATGAAGGCGGAAATGAAGAAGCAGGGCATGGCCGTGAACAACCATGTCTGCGAGCACTTCCCGTACTCGCGCCAGGAGCTGTACCACCTGGTGCGCGTGGGCAAGATCAAGACCTTCGATGACCTGCTGGCCACGCATGGCAAGGGGCTGGGCTGCGACATCTGCAAGCCCACCGTGGGCAGCATCCTGGCATCGTGCTGGAACGAATTCGTGCTCAAGGAAGAACATGCCAGCCTGCAGGATTCGAACGACTACTTCCTGGCCAATATCCAGAAGGACGGCACGTACTCCGTGGTGCCGCGCATGCCCGGCGGCGAAGTCACGCCCGACGGCCTGATCGCCGTGGGCCAGGTGGCCAAGAAATACGGCCTGTACACCAAGATCACCGGCGGCGCGCGGGTGGACATGTTCGGCGCCCGCCTGGAAGAACTGCCGCTGATCTGGGAAGAACTGGTGGCGGCCGGGTTCGAATCCGGCCACGCCTACGGCAAGTCGCTGCGCACCGTCAAGTCGTGCGTGGGCTCCACGTGGTGCCGCTACGGCGTGGACGACTCGGTTGGCCTGGCCATCGACATCGAAAACCGCTACAAGGGCCTGCGCGCGCCGCACAAGATCAAGTTTGGCGTGTCGGGCTGCACCCGCGAGTGCGCCGAAGCCCAGGGCAAGGACGTGGGCATCATCGCCACCGAAAAGGGCTGGAACCTCTACGTCTGCGGCAACGGCGGCATGAAGCCGCGCCACGCCGAACTGCTGGCCGGCGACCTGGACCGCGACACGCTGATCCGCTACGTCGACCGCTTCCTGATGTTCTACGTGCGCACCGCCGACCGCCTGCAACGCACCAGCACCTGGCGCGACAACCTCGAAGGCGGCCTGGACTACCTGAAGGCCGTGGTCATCGACGACAAGCTGGGCATCAGCGCCGAACTGGAAGCCGACATGCAGCACGTGGTGGACACCTACGAGGACGAGTGGAAGAAGGCCATCACCGATCCGGAAACCCGCAAGCGATTCCGCCACTTCGTCAACAGCGACCTGCGCGACGACAACCTGGTCTTCCTGGAGGAACGGGGCCAGATCCGCCCCGCCACGCCGGAGGAACGGAACTTGCAGCGTTCCCGCCTGAGCCACATTCCCGTGGTCGCCGTGCCCGCAAAAGCAGCCTGACACAAGGAGAACGTGATGAGCCAAACCCACCATCCCGAAACCTGGACCGCGATTTGCACCTTGCGCGATATCGTGCCCAATACTGGTGTCTGCGCACTGGTCGACGGGCAGCAGGTGGCGGTCTTCCGCGTCGGCCGCGGCGAAGAGGTCTATGCCATCGCCAATTTCGACCCCAATTCGCAGGCCAACGTGCTGTCGCGCGGGCTGGTCGGCAGCCTCGGCGAGCGCGTGGTGGTGGCGTCGCCAATCTACAAGCACCACTTCGACCTGCGCACCGGCGAGTGCCTGGAGGCGCCCGAGCACTCTGTCAACGCCTACGCCGCGCGCGTCTATGACGGCAAGGTCTGGGTGGCGGCCTCGGTCGTCCAGCGCGAGGCCCAGGCGGGCAAGGTAGAGGAAGAAATGGCCGCCTGACCCGCAGCCCTGTCTTCGAGCACGCCCGTAGCCAACACGCCATTACGCCAACACGCCAACACGCCATTACGCAAACAGGCCCCCAGAAGATGATGTCCACGACGCCCCCCGCCTCGTCTCCCGCCACCCTGGCCAAGCCACGGCTGGTGGTGGTTGGCAATGGCATGGCCGCCATGCGCACGGTCGAGGAACTGCTGAAGCTCGCGCCGGACCTGTACGACATCACGGTGTTCGGCGCCGAGCCGCACGGCAACTACAACCGCATCCTGCTGAGCCCGGTGCTCGCCGGCGAGAAGACCGTCGACGACATCATGCTCAACACGCGCGACTGGTACGCGGAGAACGGCATCGAACTGCTGGCCGGCGACCCCGTGGTGGCCATCGACCGGCCGCGCCGCACCGTGCGCTCGGCTTCCGGCAAGGCCGTCCACTACGACCGCCTGCTGCTGGCCACGGGCTCCAGGCCGTTCATCATTCCGGTACCGGGTCATACGCTGGACGGCGTGATCGCCTTCCGCGACATCCAGGACGTGGAAACCATGCTGCACGCCGCCCGCAATCATCGCCACGCGGTGGTGATCGGCGGCGGCCTGCTGGGTCTGGAGGCCGCCAATGGCCTCATGCGGCAAGGCATGGATGTCACCGTGGTGCATCTGGCCGACAGCCTGATGGAGCGCCAGCTGGACAAACCCGCCGCCGACCTGCTCAAGCTGGCGCTCGAACGCAAGGGCCTGCGCTTTCTGCTGAGCGCCCAGACGGCCGGCATTCTTGGCCAGGACCGCGTGGCCGGCGTCCTGTTCAAGGACGGCACGCGGATTCCGGCCGACCTGGTGGTGATGACCGCCGGCGTGCGCCCCAATATCGAGCTGGCCGCCGGCGCCGGCCTGCGTTGCGAGCGCGCCATCGTGGTGGACGACACGCTGCAGACATTCGATCCACGCATCTACGCCGTGGGCGAATGCGTGCAGCACCGCAACGCCACGTTTGGCCTGGTGGCCCCGATCTGGGACCAGGCCCGCGTCTGCGCCGCGCATCTGGCCGGCGCCGGGCATCGGCGCTACGTGCAGCAGGCCACGGCCACCAAGCTCAAGGTGACGGGTGTGGACCTGTACTCGGCCGGCGATTTCATCGGTGCCGAAGGCAGCGAGGACCTCGTCCTGCGCGATCCGCGCCGCGGTGTCTACAAGCGCCTGGTCCTGCAGGACGGCCGGCTGGTCGGCGCCGTGCTGTATGGCGACGTGAAGGATGGCCCGTGGTATTTCGACCTGATCCAGTCCGGCAAGCCCGTGGCCGCGCTGCGTCAGCGCCTGCTGTTTGGCCAGGCGCAATGCGAGGCCCTGGCGGCCTGACACAAGCTCCCCGGCCCGCGCCGCCCCCGACCGAAGAGATTCTGCCGTGAACCTGTCCGATATTGCCGTGGTTGCCACCACCTCGACCAAGACGGTCTCCACCACCTGCCCCTACTGCGGCGTGGGCTGCGGCGTACGCGCCACCGCGCGCGCCGACGGCCAGGTGGAAGTGCAAGGCGATGCCGACCACGCGTCGAACCATGGCCGCCTGTGCGTCAAGGGCTCGGCGCTGGGCGACACGGTCAGCCTGGACGGCCGCCTGCTCCATCCCCAACTGCGCGATGCCGACGGATCACTGCATCGCGTGAGCTGGGACCAGGCGCTCGACAAGGTGGCCAGCGGCTTTGCCGACGTCATCGCCAGGCACGGCCCCGACGCCGTGGCCCTGTACGTGTCGGGCCAGATCCTGACCGAGGACTACTACATCGCCAACAAGCTGATGAAGGGCTTTATCGGCTCGGCCAACATCGACACCAATTCGCGGCTGTGCATGTCGTCGGCCGTGGCCGGCCACAAGCGCGCGTTTGGCGAAGACCTGGTGCCGTGCAGCTACGAAGACCTGGAACAGGCCGATCTGGTGGTGCTGGTGGGCTCGAACACGGCCTGGTGCCACCCGATCCTGTTCCAGCGCCTGACGCGCGCCAAGGAAGCGCGGCCCGACATGAAGATCGTGGCCATCGATCCGCGCCGCACCGCCACCTGCGAACTGGCCGACCTGCACCTGCCGCTGCGCCCCGGCACCGACGTACGGCTGTTCAACGGCCTGCTCGGCTACCTGGCGCGCCACGGCCACACCGACGCGGCCTTTGTCGATGCCCACACGGCCGGCCTGGAAGACGCACTGGCCGTGGCCGATGCCGACGGTTCCGATGCCGGGGATCTGACCGCCCTCGCCCGTGCCTGCAAGCTCGATCCGCAGGACCTGCAAGCGTTCTTCGCACTGTTCGCCGGTACGCAAAAGGTCATCACGGCGTTCTCGATGGGCGTGAACCAGTCGTCGGCGGGCACCGACAAGGTCAACAGCATCATCAACTGCCATCTGCTGACCGGCCGCATCGGCCGTCCGGGCATGGGTCCGTTCTCGCTGACCGGTCAGCCCAACGCCATGGGCGGGCGCGAAGTGGGCGGGCTGGCCAATATGCTGGCCGCGCACATGGAACTGGCCAACCCGGTGCATCGCGACATCGTGCAGGACTTCTGGCAGTCGCCGCACATGGCCGACAAGCCCGGCCTCAAGGCCGTGGACCTGTTCAACGCCATCGAGGCCGGCCAGGTCAAGGCCGTGTGGGTCATCGCCACCAACCCGGTGGTCAGCCTGCCCGACGCCGACCAGGCACGCCGTGCGCTGGCCAGGTGCGAACTGGTGGTGTCGTCAGACATCATCACGCATACCGATACCAATGACGCCGCGCACGTGCTGCTGCCCGCGCTGGGCTGGGGAGAGAAGGACGGCACGGTCACCAACTCCGAGCGCCGCATTTCGCGCCAGCGCGCCTTCCTGCCGCCCCCCGGCGAGGCCCGCGCCGACTGGGACATCCTGTGCGACGTGGCCCGCCGCATGGGTTTCGCCGGCTTCGACTACCAGACCCCGCACGAGATCTTCGACGAACATGCACGGCTCTCGGCCTGGCGAAACGGCGATGCCAGCGACCGCGACGCGCCGCGCATGTTCGATATTGGCGGTCTGGTCGGGCTGACCCAGGACGAATACGACGCCTTCGCGCCGGTGCAATGGCCGTACCGCGCCGCCACGCCGGGTGGTACCGAGCGCCTGTTCGAGGACGGCCGCTATGCCTTTGCCGATGGCCGCGCCCGCTTCGTGCCGACCGCGGCCCGCGCGCCGGCCCACGCGGCCGACGACGAATTCCCGCTGATCCTGAACACGGGCCGCGTGCGCGACCAGTGGCACACCATGACGCGCACCGGCAAGGCGGCGCGGCTGTCCGACCACCTGCCCGAGCCGTTTGTCGACATGCACCCGCAGGACGCCCTGCTGTGCGGCGTGGGCGAAGGCAAGCTCGCCCGCGTGACCAGCCGCTGGGGCGCCATGGTGGCCCGGGTGCGCTTTGGCGGCGGCATTGCGCGGGGCAGCGTGTTCGTGCCGATTCACTGGAACGATCAGTTCAGTTCCGATGCGCGCGTGGGTGCCGTGGTCAATCCGGTGGTCGATCCGGTCTCGGGCGAGCCCGAGTTCAAGCACACGCCGGTGCGCGTGGAGGAATTCCGAGTCTCGTGGCACGGCTTCGTGCTGAGCCGCAACGCGCTGCCGGCCGATTCGCTGACCTACTGGACGCGCATCCAGGGCAAGCAGTTTCAGCGTTACGAATTCGCCGGCCGGGAAACCGTCGCTGACCGCGCCGCCTGGGCGCGGGCGCTGCTGGGCGTGCACGACCCCGACGCGGACTGGCTTGAATACGAAGACCGCTCGGCCGGGGTCTATCACGCGGGATTCGTGGTCAACGACCGGCTGGAAGCGTGCGTCTACGTGTCCACGCGGGCCGATCTGCCGTCGCGCGCCTGGCTTTCGCAACTGTTCGGGCAGGATCGGCTGGAAGACCCCGACCGTATCGGCCTGCTGCTGGGCCAGCCGATGGAGAAAACCGCCGATGCCGGCCCCACGGTGTGCGCCTGCTTCGGCGTGGGCCGCAATACGATCTGCGACGCGGTGCGCAGGCACGATCTCAAGACGCCGGCCGACATCACCGCCTGCGTGAAGGCCGGCGGCAACTGCGGGTCGTGCGTGCCGGAACTGCGCAAGCTGCTGGCGGAGATTCGGATCACCGAAGCGGCCTGAGCGCGTTCACGAATCGGCGATACCAGCGAAATCGGCAAATGGCGCGGCAGCCCATGCGGCTCCCGCGCCATTTTCACGCCCGGTTCTTGACATTTAGTCCAGCACTATACAAACTGTCCAGCATCGAATTTCCTCTAATTCCATCGTCCGAGATGATGCAACGTACGCCCGAGCAGCGTCTGCTGCTGGACCAGCTCAAGCAGATTGCCGATGGCCTGGGCCAGACGCTGGCGCCGTTCTGCGAGGTCGTGGTGCATGACCTGCTGGAGCCTGGCCAGTCGATCCTGGCCATCCACAACAATCTGTCGGGTCGCGCCGTGGGCGATCCCACCACGGAACTGGGCGAAGCCCGCATCACGGACCCCGACTATCCGCAGGTGCTGGCCAACTACGCGAACCAGTTTGCCGATGGCCGCCTGGCCAAGAGCACGTCCATCGGCATCAAGGACAGCAGCGGCCGCTACATCGCCGCGCTGTGCATGAACGTGGACCTGACGCTGTTCCGCAGCCTGCAGATGGCCATGGGGCAGTTCGTGCAGACCGCCGCCGACGGACCCGAGGAAACGCTCGACCCCGCCAGCACCGAAGTGCTGCGCTCGCGCATCGACGCCTTCGCGGCGCGGCTGGCCACCACGCCCCGCGCGCTGAAGACCGACGAGCGGCGCGCGCTGCTGGCCGAACTCAAGGCGTCCGGCCTGCTGGAAGTGCGCCGGGCCATGGAAACCATCGCGGCACACCTAGGCGTGTCGCGCGCAACCGTCTACAGCTATGCACGCTAATTCCGCCGCGCAGTTGCTACTGCTCGACAAGCACGCCGTGGAAGCGGCGCTGGTCCCCGACGATGTCCTGGCCGCCGTGCGCGAGGCCTTTATCCTGCACAGCCATCGCGAGGGGCGCGTCTTTCCGCTGATCCGCGAAAAGCTGGCGACCGGCGGCGTGTTTGGCATCAAGGCCGGCGACGTCGGTCGGCAGAATCTGCTCGGCTTCAAGGCTGCGGGATTCTGGCCTGGCAACCGCGAACGCGGCGGCGAGCCGCACCAGGCTACCATCGTGCTGATCGATCCGGCGACCGGACGGCCCTTGTGCATGCTCGATGGCAACGCGATCACCACGGCGCGCACCGGCGCCGCCGGCGGCATCGGGCTAAAGGCCCTGGCACGCCCGGACAGCCGCCGCGTATGCGTGTTCGGCACCGGCGTACAGGCGCGCGTGCAGCTGTCGTATGCGCTGGCGCTGCTGCCATCGCTGACCGACGTGCGCTATGTCAGCGCCAGCGGCGCGCCCAGCGCCAGCTTCGAAGCCGAATTCGCCGGGCGCTGCCAGATCGCGCTGGCCACCGACCGCAATGCCGCCGTGGCCCAGAGCGATGTCGTGATCACGGCCACGACCGGTGGCGGCGCCCTGTTCGACGCCGCCGCCGTGCAACCCGGCACCCACCTGACCTGCGTGGGCGCCGACACCACCGGCAAGCGCGAACTGCCCGAAGGCGTGCTGGAACGCGCCCGCATCGTGGCCGACGACCTGCAACAGGCGCGCAGCATCGGCGAGTGCCAGTGGTCGCCCGACCTGCACTGCATCGAGATCGGCGACGTGCTGACCGGCGCCGCCACGTTCCAGCGGCAGGCCGAAGACATCACCGTATTCGACATGACCGGCCTGGCGCTGCAAGACCTGACCGTCGCCCGCTTTCTGCATGAACGGGCCGTGGCCGATGGCACCGGCACGCGCCTGGCCTGGCCCTGGTAAGCCCCTTCCCTTCCTTCCCAGACCCTGCATCCCGCACCCGATACCACCATGACGACCCTGCAACTGCCCACCTACGCCGACGTCGAGGCCGCTGCCAAGCGGCTGGAAGGCTACGCCAACCGCACCCCGGTCAACACCTCGCGCACGCTCGACGAGCGGCTTGGCGCCAAAGTGTTCTTCAAGTGCGAGAACTTCCAGCGCATGGGCGCCTTCAAGTTCCGTGGCGCGTTCAACGCGCTGTCGAAGTTCACGCCGGAGCAACGCAAGGGCGGCGTGGTCGCCTTCTCGTCGGGCAACCACGCGCAGGGCATCGCGCTGTCGGCAAAGCTGCTGGGCATGCCGGCCACCATCGTGATGCCGCAGGACGCGCCGGCGTTGAAGGTGGCCGCCACCAAGGGCTACGGCGCCACGGTGGTGATGTACGACCGCTACAAGGAAGACCGCGAGGCCATCGGCCGCGACCTGGCCGAGAAGCACGGCATGACGCTGATTCCGCCGTACGACCATCCCGATGTGATGGCCGGCCAGGGCACCGCCGCCCGGGAACTGTTCGACGAAGTGGGTCCGCTCGACGTGCTGCTGGCCCCGCTGGGCGGTGGCGGACTGCTGTCCGGCACGGCACTGGCCACGCGCGCGCTGGCGCCGCAGTGCCGGCTGTACGGCGTGGAGCCCGAGGCCGGCAACGACGGCCAGCAGTCGTTCCACAGCGGTGCGATCGTGCATATCGACACGCCCAAGACCATTGCCGACGGCGCGCAGACGCAGCACCTGGGCAACTACACGTTCCCGATCATCCGGCGCGACGTCAACGACATCCTGACCGCGTCGGACGCGCAACTGGTGGAAGCCATGCGCTTCTTCGCCGAGCGCATGAAGATGATCGTCGAGCCGACGGGCGCCCTGGGCCTGGCGGCCGCCTTGCAGATCAAGGATCAGCTCAAGGGCAAGCGCGTGGGCATCCTCATCAGCGGCGGCAACGTCGATATCTCATGGTTCTGCGAGCTGATGGGGCGTTGACGTACCGATGGCGCCGACTTGTTGCCATTTGAACGGCTGACCCTCTCCCCCGCCCCTCTCCCACAAGTGGGAGAGGGGAGAAAACCGGGGGCATTGCCTCCTACACCTCTTCCGATGGCTGCGCCCTGGCCACCACGACCTTCTCGGGATCGAGCTGCATGAAGATCCAGGCCGAGGCCGAGGTGATCAGCCCCACGCAGATGAAGGTGGCGTGGAAGGCCGGCAGCACGTCGAAGTGGTGGGAGCCGATGCCGGCCTGGAACGTGGCCAGCAGCGCGCCGGCCGAAGTCACGGCCAGGCTCATCGACAGCATCTGCACCATCGACAGCATGCTGTTGCCGCTGCTGGCGTTGACCCCGCTCAGGTCCTTGAGCGTGACGGTGTTCATGGCCGTGAACTGGACGGAATTGACCGCGCCGAAGATCGCCATCTGGACGATCACCATCGGCAGCGGCCGGTCCGGCGAGATCAGCGCGAACGACGCCATCACCAGCCCCACCAGGAACGTATTGGTGACCAGCACCTTGCGGTAGCCGAACTGCTCGATCAGCCGCGTCGCCAGCCGCTTGGACGCCATGCCGGCCACCGTCACCGGCACCATCATCAGGCCGGCATTGAACGGCGAATACCCCAGGCTGACCTGCAGCGTCAGCGGAATCAGGAACGGCATGGCGCCGTTGCCGATCCGCGCGAACAGGTTGCCCAGCAGGCCCACGCTGAAGCTATGGATGTCAAACAGCTTGAGCGGAAACAACGGCATCTTGCTGCGCCGCGCATGCAGCACGTAGGCCGACAGCGCCGCCATGCTGGCGATCAGCAGCATCAGCACCGTGGCGTGCTGGAACCCCATGCCGGCCAGCCCGTCCAGCGAAAAGGACAGCGTCACCATCGCGATGGCCAGGAACGCATAGCCCGCGATATCGAAACGTCCCATGCCCGGCAGACGCGCGTTGGGCATGTACTTCACCGTGGCAATCGCGCCCATCACACCCACCGGCACGTTGATCAGGAAGATCCAGTGCCAGGAAAACGTCTGCGTGATCCAGCCGCCCAGCGTCGGGCCGATCAGCGGCCCGATCATGCCGGGGATCGCCACGAAACTCAGCGCCTGCAGATACTGCTCGCGCGGAAACGTCCGCAGCACCGACAGCCGGCCCACCGGCAGCAGCATCGCGCCGCCCGCCCCCTGCACCACGCGGGCGGCGGACAGCATCGGCAGCGTGGGGGCCCAGGCGCACAGCAGCGACCCCAGCACGAACAGTCCGATGGCCGTCTGGAAGATCGTGCGCGTGCCGAAGCGGTCGGCCAGCCAGCCCGACGCCGGAATGATCACGGCCATCGTCAGCGAATAGGCGATGACCACCGACTGCATGCGCAGCGGGCTCTCGCCCAGGCTGCGCGCCATCGACGGCAAGGCGGTGTTGACGATCGTGGAGTCGAGCGTCTGCATGAAGAATCCCACCGCCACCACCCAAAGCATGATGCGCAGCTTGGGGTCCTGGGGCATGGCGGCGGATTCGGCGGGAGGCGTGGCGAGAGACATGGCAGCGGCACGCTGATCGTGGCTAAAACCGCCACCTTAGGCGTGTGACGCGGCGTTGGCAAGTCAGGCAGGCGCAGATCGCGCAATCCGGGGGCATCACATCGACGCGCGCAGGCCCACGAAGAACCGTCGCCCCGGCGCTGGCTCGTAGTACCTGCCGTTCGCTTCATTGACGATGACCGATCCGATGTAGTGCCGGTCGGCCACGTTGTCGATGCGCCCGAACACGTACCACTGCGTGGCGCCGGTCTTGAACGTGTAGCCGGTCTTCAGGTTGAAGACGAAATATCCCGGCGCGGCCTGCGTATTCAGATCGTCCGCGTAGACCTTGCTGTCGGCCTTGGCCTCCACGCCCACCATCCACTGGCCCCACGGCTTGTAGGTCAGCTCTGCCCCGAAGCTGTGGCGCGCCGTGCCCGGCAGCCGGTTGCCGGCCGACACGGTGGCGCCCTGCGCGTTGACGAAGGCGTCCCCGAAATAGGCATCGAGGTAGGTGTACGCGAGCCCGGCGGCCAGCCGGCGAGCCGGGCCGAATGCGCCGCGCCAGCCCAGTTCCAGCCCGCGCCGGCGTACGCCGTCCACGTTCTGGTAGACCGTGCGGCCGTTGTTGTTCGACTGCGGCACGATCTCGCTGTGGCTGTCCGCATCGAACAGTGCCGCATCGATCCGCTGGCCGTCCGATTCCCATTTCACGCCGATCTCGCCCTGCCGGCTGGTCGAGGCCTGCAACCCCAGGTTGGCGCCGACGCCGTTCGGGCCGTAGGCCACCTCGGTCAGTGTGGGCGTCTCGAAGCCGCGGCCCAGGTTGGCATAGACGTTGAGGGTCTCCGTCGCATGCCAGACCACGCCCAGCACCGGGCTCAGGTTGCGATAGGTGGACGTGCCGCTGTCGTCGGGGCTGGCCGCCGTCACATAGTGGTCGTCGATCCGCAGCCGCACCATGCTGGCGCGCAGGCCGCCCACGATTTCCCAGGCCGGATGCACGGTCCAGTTGAACTGCGCGTACGCGCCGTAGTCGGCCGCCTCGTCGGTTTCGTCGCGCCGCAGCGCGCCCTGCTGCCCGTTGTCGTTGACATAGCCGTGCCGCGCGTCGCGCATGCCGTTGACTTCAAGCCCGGCCGTCCACTGCAGCGGCAGGCCGTTGGCCGTGGTCTTGCGCGTCCAGGATAGCGCGCCGCCGCCATAGGTGCGATCCAGATCGACAATGCCGCCCGCCGAACCCGGCGCCGCCCCGCTGAAGCCCAGCCGCTGGGTCAGTTGCCGGCCACCGCCGTACAGGCGGAAGTTCAGGCTGTCGTGATCGGTCAGCTGATGTTCGACCACAACGCCGGCCTGGGTCTGTTCCACGTCCTTGCCGGTGTTGAACTGGGTGGCCGCCGCAATCGCCTGGCGGGGGTTGGCGTCGGCCTGGGCGCGCGTCAGGCCGAGCGGGTCCTCGGCCAGCGGCTGGTTGAAATAGTTGAACTGGCCCGTGATCCTGGTGCTCGTGCTGGGCTGCGCCACGACCTTGGCGTTGAGCTGGTAGCGTTTGGCCGCGCTGTGGTCGCGGTAGCCGTCGGTCTGGTAGGTCCAGGCATCGAGCGTGCCGCCCAGCCGGTCGTTGCCGCCGGCCAGCGAAACGCCTGCCTGCCACTGCCCGTCCGAGCCAAAGCCGGTCGAGGCCCGTCCGGTGAAGCCGGACTTCGGCGGGTCGGGCGTGAACACCTGCACCACCCCGCCCGACGCGTTGCCGTACATCTGGGCGAACGGCCCACGCAGTACCTCGATGCGGCTGGCATTGGCCAGGTCGAAGGTCGATGCCTGGCCCTGGCCGTCGGGCATGGTCGCCGGAATGCCGTCGATAAACAGCCGCACGCCGCGCACGCCGAAGGTCGAGCGGCTGCCAAAACCGCGCACGGCAATCTGCAAATCCTGGGAATAGTTCTGGCGGTCGCGCACGGCGATGCCGGGGCTGGTCAGGGTCAGTTCGGACAGGTTGACCAGCGGCGAGGTGGCCGTGAAGGGATCGACCGGGATGCTGTCGATGGCCGCGGGGGCGTCGAAGCGCCGTTGCTCGTTGCGGCTGGCGCTGACCACCACGTCGGGCAAGGTGGCCTCTTCCGCGGCAGCCGGCGCACCAGCCGCCAAGGCCCATGGCACCACGAGCCAGACGGCTGCGCGGGGGCGCGGAAGAATGGAACGGGCGGAAGTCTGGGTCCTGCCGGCAGCGTGCATGGGGGCGCGTCCCGAAGATAGACACCTCGCACGCGCGAATCGCGCGTGACGCCTAGTCTACCCTCAGTGGACATGCCGCCGCCGTCGGCCGGATTCCGACAGCGCCGCCCCCGGGGGGGTCGGCAGTTGGGGCCGGCTACGGTCAGTTGTTGCTGTCGACCAGCGTACGGGCGTCCACCACCTTGTCGCGGTAGGCCTCGAAGAT